>NZ_JBIVIC010000002.1:560235-636522 GCF_044749545.1 Pseudomonas sp. NPDC089396
ATTCTACGGATTTACTTCCCTATGTCAAGCATTTACTTCAAAAAAACCTTTTTCCTTCAAACGTTTAGCGCTTGCCCATGACCCGCAGCTTAGGCGCGGCGGGGCTTTCAGGCCGATTATCGTGGTGGGCTGTGAGCCATGGGGCTGCATGCGCTACTATCTGTATGAATTTACAGTACTGACGGTCGTCCATGTCTTTGCGAAAGATCATTCATATCGACTGCGATTGCTTCTACGCCGCCATCGAGATGCGTGACGACCCGCGTCTGGCGGGGCGGCCCATGGCTGTCGGCGGTTCGCCCGACCACCGTGGGGTGATCGCCACGTGCAACTATGAGGCCCGCGCCTACGGTGTGCGCTCGGCAATGTCATCGCGCCATGCGCTCAAGCTCTGCCCTGATCTGCTCATCGTCAAGCCGCGCTTCGAGGCCTACCGCGAAGCCTCGCGTGAGATCCACGCGATTTTCCGTGACTACACCGAGCTGATCGAACCTTTGTCGCTGGACGAAGCGTACCTGGATGTCAGTGACAGCCAGTGGTTCGCCGGCAGCGCTACGCGCATCGCCGAAGACATTCGTCGGCGCGTTGCCCGCACTTTGCATATCACGGTGTCGGCCGGCGTAGCGCCCAACAAGTTCCTGGCCAAGGTCGCCAGCGACTGGCGCAAGCCCAATGGGCTTTTCGTGATAACGCCGGACCAGGTCGAGGCGTTTGTCGCAGCCTTGCCCGTCGCCAGGCTGCACGGCGTGGGCAAGGTGACGGCAGACAAGCTCACGCGGCTGGGGATCGACACCTGCCTGGACCTGCGGGCATGGTCTCGGCTGGCGCTGGTGCGCGAGTTCGGCAGTTTTGGCGAGCGGCTATGGGGGCTGGCGCGGGGCATCGACGATCGGGCTGTGCACAATGACAGCCGGCGGCAGTCGGTCAGCGTGGAAAACACCTACGACACGGATCTGCCGGACCTGGCCAGTTGCCTGGAGCGTTTGCCGGAGCTTCTCGACAGCCTCAACCAGCGGATTGCGCGCATGGACGACAGCTACCGCCCGGAAAAACCCTTCGTCAAGGTGAAGTTCCATGATTTCAGCCAGACCACGTTGGAGCAGGCGGGGGCAGGGCGGGACTTGGAGAGTTATCGGCAGCTGATGCGCCAGGCCTTCGCCCGGGGTGGCAAACCGGTACGATTGTTGGGGGTAGGGGTGAGGCTGCGGGATTTGCGCGGTGCGCACGAGCAGCTGGAGTTGTTCTCGGATAAATGAAAAGGGCTGCCTGAGGCAGCCCTTTCATTCATTGCACGCCCGGATCGGCCACCAACCGACCCGTGGCCTTGGTCAGTGTCTGCAAAAACTCCTGTTGCAGCTCGGGGTCGTTGCGGGTCAGCTCGACCAGGCTCTGCTCCATCTCGCTGGCTTCCTCTTCCAGGCCCAGCTCCGACAGGCGCTTGACACGGTGCACCCACTGGCCGACATCGTCGTCTTCGAGATCGTCGAAGATCAGCTCGTGGGCTTCTTGCAGCTTGTTGCGCAAGGTGGCGCTTACCAGCAGGCTGGCATCGCCGCGCACCGCGTTGTCCTCATCGACCACCTGCAAGTGCAGGGTGCCGACGTGGTTGAGGTGCTGCTCCGAGAACGGGCTGTCCAACAGGTTCAGGCGCAGGATGCCGTTCCTGTCGGTGGTCAGTTCGTGGGACAGCTTGCCGGCCTTCACTTCGACCAGGCGTTCGCTCCACGGCAGGCTGGTGTATTCCTCGCGCTTGTCCTTCTGCACTTCGCTGATGCCGGCCAGGTTCTGCTGGGCGCGACCATTGGACTGCACGTTCATGAACGGGTTGAGCCCGGCCACGCCATAGCTGAACCAGTCGTGAGTCACGCTCTCGGGCAGGTTACCCAAGGCGAAGACATTGACCACGTTAGCGCCGACGCCGGCCACCACGGCAACTGCACCCAGCGGAATCTCGTAGATCTCCCGCCAGGGCTGGTATGGCGTATAGCGATCGTAGCGACGGGTGACTTCGAACTCGGTGACTTCGAAGCGCTTCTGTTCATGGATGCGCACACGTCGTTGCGGAAGCTCCATCACCTTCGGCTCGCCGACATCGATCTGCAGGGTGTGTTCGAGCAGTTTGCGCTCGACGCGCTCTTCATGCTCGCTGCGCTGGGACATCTGGTTGGCGCAGCCGCTGACGAGCAGGGTGCCGCACAGTGCGGCACCCCCCAGGGTAAAGGTACTTCGCTTGGACATGATCACTCGTGCTTTGGTTATCAGCGGCGAACGCGGGCCTGCAGGAAGCTCAGCACTTCATTGAGCGGCAGCGGTTGGGCGTCCTGCTCGGTGCGGTGCTTGTATTCAAGGTTGCCATCGGCCAGACCGCGGTCGCTGACGACGATACGGTGCGGGATGCCGATCAGCTCCATGTCGGCAAACTTGATGCCTGGGCTGGTTTTCTTGTCGCGGTCGTCCAGCAGGACTTCGAAGCCGGCGGCAGTCAGTTCGGCATACAGCTTGTCGGTTGCTTCGCGCACGATTTCGGTTTCGTAACGCAGCGGCACCAGGGCGATCTGGAACGGTGCCAGGGCGTCGTTCCAGATGATGCCTTTGTCGTCATAGCTCTGCTCGATGGCAGCGGCGACCACGCGGGACACGCCGATACCGTAGCAGCCCATGGCCAGGGTCACCGGCTTGCCGTTCTCGCCCAGTACCTGGCACTTGAGCGCCTCGCTGTACTTGGTGCCGAGCTGGAAGATGTGGCCGACCTCGATGCCGCGCTTGATCACCAGGGTGCCCTGGCCGTCCGGGCTCGGGTCGCCTTCGACGACGTTACGCAGGTCGGCGACCTGAGGTACTGGCAGGTCACGCTCCCAGTTGACGCCGAAATAGTGCTTGTCGTCGATGTTGGCGCCAATGCCGAAGTCGCTCATCAGGGCGACCGAACGGTCGATCACGCATTCCAGCGGCAGGTTCAGCGGGCCGAGCGAACCTGCGCCGGCACCGATGGCTTCGCGCAATTCGGCGTCGGTGGCCATGACCACTGGGTCGGCGACCTGTTCCAGCTTGGCTGCCTTGATTTCATTGAGCTCGTGGTCGCCACGGACCACCAGGGCTACCAGCTTGCCTTCCTCGGCGCCGCGCACGATCAGGGTCTTGACGGTCTTTTCGATCGGCAGGCCGAAGTTCTCGACCAATTGGGCGATGGTCTTGGCATCCGGGGTGTCGACCAGGCGCAGCTCTTCGGTAGGCGCCGAGCGCACGGTTTCGCGCGGGATGGCTTCGGCCTTCTCGATGTTTGCAGCGTAGTCGGAGCTGTCGCTGAAGATCACGTCGTCTTCGCCCGAATCGGCCAGTACGTGGAATTCATGCGAGTAGCTGCCACCGATGGAGCCGGTGTCGGCCTGCACTGGGCGGAAATCCAGGCCCAGGCGGGTGAAGACGTTGGAGTACGCCTGGTGCATGCGGTCGTAGGTTTCCTGCAGGGAAGCCTGGTCGGCATGGAAGGAGTAGGCGTCCTTCATGATGAATTCGCGACCACGCATCAGGCCGAAGCGCGGACGGATCTCGTCACGGAATTTGGTCTGGATCTGGTACATGTTGAGCGGCAGCTGTTTATAGCTGGACAGCTCGTTGCGGGCCAGGTCAGTGATGACTTCTTCGTGGGTCGGGCCGACGCAGAAATCACGGTTGTGGCGGTCTTTCAGGCGCAGCAGCTCGGGGCCGTACTGCTCCCAGCGGCCGGATTCCTGCCACAGTTCGGCAGGCTGAATGCTCGGCATCAGCACTTCCAGGGCGCCGGCGGCGTTCATTTCCTCGCGCACCACGGCTTCGACCTTGCGCATGACTCGCAGGCCCATCGGCAGCCAGGTGTACAGGCCGGAGGCCAGTTTGCGGATCATGCCGGCACGCAGCATGAGCTGATGGCTGATGACCACTGCGTCGGCAGGGGTTTCTTTCTGGGTGGCGAGCAGATATTGACTGGTGCGCATGGTTAGCCGTGTCGATTGCCTAAGACATTGAAATGACCCCGCATTGTACGGGGGCGAAACGAAGGCGTACAGAATGCCCCAGGCGGGGGCAGTTGTCAGCCAAGAAAAAGCCCGGCGGGTTCGCCGGGCTTTTTCAGGTGCGGGGCACGCTATAAGCCAGGCTTACAGGATGCTCAGCGGGTACTCGACGATCAGGCGCAGTTCGTCCAGCGATGGGGAGCCGTAGTAGACGCCATCGGAAGAACGGTAGGTGGCTTGACGTACGCGGAAGCTCAGGTCCTTGGCAGGGCCTTCTTGCAGCACGTACTTGACGTCGATGTCGCGTTCCCATTCCTTGCCGTTGCTGGTGCCAGTGACGTTGGCATCGGTACCGCGCACGTAACGGGTCATGAAGGTCAGGCCTGGTACGCCGAACTCGGCGAAGTTCAGGTCGTAGCGTGCTTGCCAGGATTTTTCGTCTTCGGCGTTGAAGTCGGAGCGAGCAACGGAGTTGGCCAGGAAAATGGTGCCGCCGCCGTCCACGCCGTAACCGTAGTCGCCGTCGCCGGAGACTTTCTGGTACGCCAGGGTGAAGGTGTGGGCGCCGATGTTGTAGGCGCCCGAGAAGCTGACGGCGGTGTTGTCGAGCTTGTCGCCATCGAACGCGGTGTACAGCGCGGCGCCATCGCTCTTGGTGTCATAGATGTTGAAGTCGAACACCAGGCCTTGCTTGTCGGAAATCGGCAGTGCCCAGTTGATGTTGCCGTAGTACTTGCGCCAGTAGTCTTCGACCTTGGAGTAGTAAAGGCTGGTGCTGAGGTTGTCGGTGAAGGCGTAGGTGCCACCGACAACATCGGCTTGGGTCAGGTGCAGACTGTCGTGGTCGGTTTCAGACTGGGCGTTCAGGGCGGTGAAATGACCAGCGTGCAGGGTCAGGCCCTTGATTTCGTTGCTGGTGATCAGGGCGCCTTCGACGGTTTCCGGCAGCAGTCGGCTGTCGTCGGTGGCCAGGACTGGCAGGGCAGTGAACTGGGTACCATACTTCAGCACGGTATCGGAGAAGCGCAGTTTTACCGCGCCGCCGCCTTCGGAGAACTCATCTTGAGCACTGCCGTCGGAGTCTGTCGGGAACTGGCCGGTGGAGTGGCGGCCTTTGCCGCTGTCCAGTTTGATGCCGAGCATGCCGATGGCATCTACACCGACGCCGACTACGCCTTGGGTGAAGCCCGACTCATAAGTACCCAGGAAGCCCAGGCCGGTTTCCTCGACGCGGCTCTGGCTGCCGGCCGGGTTGTTACGGAAGTCGCGGCTGAAGTACAGCATGCGAGTCTTGACGCTCAGCTGGCTGTCTTCGATGAATCCCTTGGACTCGTCCTGGGAAGAGGCCAGGGCCAATTGCGAGGTCCCTGCCGAAACGGCCAGGGCGATCATGCTCCACTTCATCACGCGCATCGTGACTTGCTCCTTTGGTTTTTAGGAAGAGTACTGCTGCGCCCAAGTCTTTTAGTTATATGGGGCAGCTCTTTCTTGTTATGTCGGCGGAAATGTATAGCACGCAGACTGTTGTTGGCGATATGGGCATTTAGATCCTTTCGGGAACTTTATGGTCATGTCGCTTTTAGGTATCTCCATGTCGCAAATCACGCTCCGGTTTCTCGGGCGTGCAACCCCAGCGCTGTTCCTGTCGCCGTTGTGCAATCGCTAAGTGTCGATTGCGGCTAGGGAAACTCTCTGGTGTGTCCAATGCAGCTGTTGTTATTTGTCGCGTACACCGCTTCATGCAGGTGTCGTGCCGACTTGGCGTGAAGAGAATGCAACAACTGTGCTCAAAATTAACAACGCTTCATGAAATTTTCACAAGCGTCACGGCGGTAGCGCGGAAAACGCCGTAAACACGGGTTATCTCTTGTCTGATGGTGTGCCAAAACAAATAGGACAGGAAAACTGAAAAGCTGTCATAAAAGTCAATGTGTTACCGGGAACTGTTGAAGTTCTGTGGGGGGAGTGAGTAGAAGCGTATTAGCGAGCACGTTTGCGGCCTCATTTTGGTGCGAAAAGTAGCGCTGTGTTACCGCCGATGGGCAGCCGTCAGTCTTTGATGAACTGAAAGCGTGCAGCCATGTATCCTTGCGCCCAAGTTCCCGCGGTCGCGGGCTGTTTCGCTTGATGGAGGTTTACCGTGTTTGTGATGGATTCGCGTCTGCAGCAAGATTCCTACGTGCTTGGCGATTTTCCGCTGTGCCGTCTGCTGGTTAGCAAAGATGCCAACTACCCCTGGTTCATTCTGGTGCCCAAGCGTGCGGGCGTGAGTGAGCTGTTCGACTTGAGCCAGGAAGATCAGGCGCAGCTCTGGAAAGAAACCACTTACCTGGCCGAGGTGCTGAAAAGCGAGTTTGCAGCAGACAAGATGAATGTTGCCACGCTAGGAAATGTGGTCAGCCAGATGCACATGCATGTGATCGTTCGCCACAAGCATGACGCTGCATGGCCGGCGCCGGTCTGGGGCAAGGTGCCCGCTGTCGAGTATGGGCCGGGGCAGGTCGAGGCTATCCGGCTGCGCTTGCGCGATTTGCTCAAATCCGGTTACGAGGAGGCCTGACATGCCGTTGGAATCGCGCGTCATCGAGCTGGAAACCCGGCTGGCGTTCCAGGATGACACCATTCAGGCACTGAATGATGTGGTGGTCGCACAGGGGCAGGTGATCGAGCGCCTGCAACTGCAAATGGCCGAGCTGATCAAGCGCTACGAAGAAATGGTCGGTCATTACGGCAATGAAGGCGAAGAGGCGCCGCCGCCGCACTACTAGATAGAAGGGATCCAGCCCTGGGAGCCCCCAGGGCTGGCAGTGGTCAGCGGCGATGTACCGCAACCACGTCCTCGGCCTGCAGGCCTTTGTCACGGTGCATCACCGAAAACTCCACACGCTGGCCTTCGACCAGAATGCGATGGCCTTCGCCGCGAATGGCGCGAAAGTGAACGAAGATATCGTCCCCTGAATCGCGCGAGATGAAACCAAAGCCCTTGGAAGTGTTGAACCACTTCACGGTGCCGGTATCGCGCTTGCCGGCGTCCACTGGGGTGGCTTGGCTGGTGCGCGATTTACGGCCGCTACGGGCGAAGCCGACCGCCAGGTGCAGGGCGACCGCCAGGGTTGCGCAGACCAGCGCGGCCAGGTTGCCCATTTCCGGGCGCGCAAGCAGGGTCAAGGTTTGCAGAACCACCGCCACGACCAGCAGGGCGCAGGCCAGGTGTTGCAGTTGTTGACGTGCGCCACGGTAATAAAGTGGCACGACCGGGGCCAGCAGCAGGTTGAGCAGGCCGAGCAGGCCCAGGTAGACCGCATCGGGTTGCTGCAGGAAGGGTGTTGCATCGGTTTTCAGGCTGGGCATGAGCGAGAGCAGCAAAGCCGCAACGCCCGTCACCAGGTGGACGATCTTGAACATGGGTTGGCTCACAGTTGATAAGGCCGATCACAGGAAGAGCTGGCGGCACGGTGCGCATGAGGTGTAGAGCGCGAACACGCAGCACGCCAGCCTATGCACCCGGCAATAACAGTCCGCACGGGTGGCACCTTGCCTATTTAACAGCAAAGGCTGGGCCTTCTCAAACGCACGAGGCGGATGGCGGTGGTTTGCCCTGGGTCATGGGCGGGTTGGTCAAAGTGTTGATACAGTGTTTCAGGCCCGCTTGATCATCAAGCCAAATGGAAAGGGGAACTTCATGGCAATCGATATCGGTATCAGTGAAGAAGATCGCAAGTCCATCGTCGAAGGGCTTTCCCGCCTGTTGTCGGATACCTACGTGCTGTATCTGAAAACCCACAACTTCCACTGGAACGTCACGGGTCCGTCGTTCCGTACCCTGCACCTGATGTTCGAGGAGCAATACAACGAGCTGGCGCTGGCGGTCGACTCGATCGCCGAGCGGATTCGTGCGTTGGGCTTTCCGGCACCTGGGTCTTATGCCTTCTATGCCCGTCATTCCTCGATCAAGGAGGAGGAGGGGGTGCCGGCTGCGAACGAGATGATTCGCCAGCTGGTACAGGGACAGGAAGCCGTGGTGCGCACCGCGCGCAGTATTTTCCCCGTGGTGGACAAGGTCAGTGACGAACCTACTGCCGACCTGCTGACCCAGCGCATGCAAGTGCACGAGAAGACGGCCTGGATGCTGCGGGTGCTGCTCGACGGCGAATAATCGAAAATTGTTGCAGGCGCTGTCCTAAAGTCCGGTCGATTACTCCTCGGCCGGGCTTTTTCGTTTGTGCAGGAAGGCTTTGCCGCTGCTTTGTGTTCGTTCGTGCGCGCTTGATTTAGCCCCAGGGCCCTGCGCGGGTTGCGCAGGGATTTCGGTGGTAGCCAGTTAGTGGGGCGCGTGATGCAAGCGAATAAGCGGCGGGAAAGCCAGGGGCGATGGCCAGGCAAGCAGTGCATCGATCCGTTCAAGGCGGATTTCGACATGTTGCAGGTTCAGCCAGTATCACGTTCGGTCCGGCTCAACGGTTTTTCTACGTGTTTGCGCCTGGAATCGATCTATTGGATGATTCTCCACCGTATCGCCGAGGCCAATGACTGCTCGGTCAGCGCCGTATTGTCGTACGTGGACCGCGAGGTGCACCTGCGCCAGGGCGGAGTGCGTAACTTCAGCGGGCTCATCCGGGTGATCTGCGTCGCCTGGTTGCTCGACCCGCCGAGTGTACGCTGATCGCCGGGCGGGCTGCGCAGTGCTTGTTAACCATATATAATCTCGCTTTTTGCTGCCCAGGCAGCCCGCGTAGTGGTTGACGAGAGACGTCCATGCCCCTTTATGACTATCAATGTGCTTCCTGCAATCACCAGATGGAGGTGCTGCAGAAGATCAGCGCCGCGCCGCTGACCGATTGCCCGGCCTGTGAAGCGCCGGCATTGAAGAAGCTGCTGTCGGTCCCTGGCTTTCGCCTGAGCGGTAGCGGCTGGTACGAAACCGACTTCAAGACCGGGGCAAAAAAGAATCTGGCAGGCGGCGACAAGGCCGACTGAGTTGAATGCAGTAGCTGGGTCTTGCAGTATTAACCCTCTGGGCAAGGCCTCCACCGAATACACGAATCACGAGAAGCGAAACCACCATCATGATGCGCAGCCATTATTGCGGCCAACTGAACGAGAGCCTGGACGGCCAGGAAGTCACCCTTTGCGGCTGGGTCCATCGTCGCCGCGACCACGGCGGGGTGATCTTCCTCGACATCCGTGACCGCGAAGGCATGGCCCAGGTCGTGTTCGACCCGGACCGCGCCGACACCTTCGCCGCCGCCGACCGCGTGCGCAGCGAATACGTCGTGCAGATCACCGGCAAGGTGCGCAAGCGCCCTGAAGGTGCGGTGAATGCCAACATGGCCTCCGGTGCCATCGAGATCCTCGGCTATCAGCTGACCGTGCTCAACGAAGCTGAAACCCCGCCGTTCCCGCTGAACGAATACTCCGACGTCGGCGAGGAAACCCGCCTGCGCTACCGCTTCATCGACCTGCGTCGTCCGGAAATGGCCGACAAGCTGCGCCTGCGTTCGCGCATCACCAGCAGCATCCGTCGCTACCTGGACGAAAACGGCTTCCTTGACGTCGAAACGCCGATCCTGACCCGTGCTACTCCGGAAGGCGCGCGCGACTACCTGGTACCGAGCCGTACCCACGCGGGCAGCTTCTTCGCCCTGCCGCAGTCGCCGCAGCTGTTCAAACAGCTGCTGATGGTCGCTGGCTTCGATCGCTACTACCAGATCGCCAAGTGCTTCCGTGACGAAGACCTGCGTGCCGATCGCCAGCCGGAATTCACCCAGATCGACATCGAGACCAGCTTCCTCGATGAGTCCGAGATCATGGGCCTGACCGAAAACATGATCCGCAAGCTGTTCAAGGAAGTGCTGGACCTGGAGTTCGGCGAATTCCCGCACATGACCTTCGAAGAAGCCATGCGCCGCTACGGTTCCGACAAGCCTGACCTGCGTATCCCGCTGGAACTGGTCGACGTCGCCGACCAGCTGAAGGATGTCGACTTCAAGGTATTCGCAGGTCCCGCCAACGATCCGAAGTGCCGCGTGACCGCCCTGCGCCTGCCAGGCGGCGCCAGCATGCCGCGCAGCAAGATCGACGAGTACACCAAGTTCGTCGGCATCTACGGTGCCAAGGGCCTGGCCTACATCAAGGTCAACGAGCGCGCCAAGGGTGTCGAAGGCCTGCAGTCGCCGATCGTCAAGAACATCCCTGAGGCCAACCTCAACAACATCCTCGACCGCGTTGGCGCTGTAGACGGCGACATCGTGTTCTTCGGTGCCGACAAGTTCAAAGTGGTCAGCGAAGCCCTGGGCGCCCTGCGTATCCGCCTGGGCCACGACTTCGAGCTGCTGACCTGCGAGTGGGCACCGATGTGGGTCGTCGACTTCCCGATGTTCGAAGAGAACGAAGACGGCAGCTTCACTGCATTGCACCACCCGTTCACCGCGCCGAAGTGCACCCCGGAAGAGCTCGAGGCCAACCCGGCCACGGCCCTGTCCCGTGCCTACGACATGGTCCTGAACGGCACCGAGCTGGGTGGCGGTTCGATCCGTATCCACCGTAAAGAGATGCAACAGGCGGTGTTCCGTCTGCTGGGTATCGAAGCGGCAGAACAGGAAGAGAAGTTCGGCTTCCTGCTCGATGCCCTGAAGTTCGGTGCACCACCTCACGGTGGCCTGGCCTTCGGTCTGGACCGCCTGGTGATGCTGATGACCGGCGCCCAGTCGATCCGTGAAGTGATCGCCTTCCCGAAAACCCAGAGCGCCGCGTGCGTCATGACCCAGGCCCCTGGCATGGTCGACGCCAAGGCCCTGCGCGAGCTGCACATCCGTCTGCGCGAACAGACCAAGGTCGAGTAAGCGGACCCCGGGCGCATCCACATGGATGCGCCTTTGCGTTACGGCGCAGGAATTTGTCGTTGCGCCCCGTTCGGGGCGTAATTGTTTGTGTTTCAAGGATTTGGAGTTGTTATGGCTGGTCATTCCAAGTGGGCGAACATCAAGCACCGCAAAGAGCGCCAGGATGCCAAGAGAGGCAAGATCTTCACCAAGTGGATCCGTGAGCTGACGGTCGCGGCCAAGCAGGGTGGCGCCGATCCGGCCTCCAACCCGCGCCTGCGCCTGGCGCTGGACAAGGCCCTGGGTGCCAACATGAGCCGCGATATCATCGATCGCGCCGTGGCCCGTGGTGCCGGCACCAATGAGAGCGACAACGTCGAAGAGCTCAGCTACGAGGGTTACGGTCCGGGCGGCGTGGCGATCATGGTCGAGGCCATGACCGACAACCGCAACCGGACTGCGGCTGCCGTGCGCCATGCCTTCACCAAGTGTGGCGGCAACCTCGGTACCGATGGCTCGGTGGCTTACCTGTTCGAGCGCAAGGGGCAGATCAGCTTCGCGCCGGGTATCGACGAAGATGCGTTGATGGAAGCGGCGATGGAAGCCGATGCCGACGACGTGGTGGTTAATGATGACGGTTCGTTCGAGGTGTTCACTTCGTTCAACAGCTTCTATGCCGTGCGCAATGCGCTGGAGGAAGCGGGCTTCAAGGCGGCTGACGCGGAAATCGTCATGCAGCCGACCACCAGCGCGGAGCTGGATCAGGAGGGTGCCGAGAAGGTGCTCAAGCTGATCGACATGCTCGAAGACCTGGATGACGTACAGAACGTCTACTCCAATGCGCAGATTTCCGACGAGATCATGGAAAAACTCGGCTAAGGTGTCGCCTGTAAGGCCGTAATTGGGGCTGCTGTGCAGCCCATCGCTGGCAAGCCAGCTCCCACAGAGACCGCGCAGTTTTCAATAGCTGCGCACTACTTGTGGGAGCCGGCTTGCCGGCGATGGGTCGCGCAGCGGCCCCAATGGCCTTGAGTCGAGCTCAGGCTTTAAAGCATCTCTCTACACGACAGGCGTTATGACTCTGATTCTTGGTATCGACCCCGGCTCGCGCATCACCGGTTATGGCGTAGTGCGCCAGAATGCCCGCGGTTGCGAGTACGTGGCGTCGGGTTGTATCCGCACCGGTAGCGGCGAACTGCACGAGCGTTTGCTGATCGTCTTTCGCGGTGTCAGCGAAATTATCCGCACCCATGAGCCCGTGACCATGGGCATCGAGCGCGTGTTCATGGCGCGCAACGCCGATTCCGCGCTCAAGCTCGGCCAGGCACGTGGCGCAGCGATCGTCGCAGCCGCCGAAGCGGGGCTGGAAATCGCCGAATACAGTGCCAGCCAGGTCAAGCAGGCTGTCGCCGGCACCGGCGGCGCCAACAAGGAACAGGTGATGCTGATGGTCATGCACCTGCTCAAGCTCACCCAGAAGCCGCAGATCGACGCCTCCGATGCCCTGGCCATCGCCCTGTGCCATGCCCATACCCGCTCCAGCCTGGTGCCCCACGGTCTGGCCACGGCACGCCGGCGTGGCGGGCGCTTGCGTCTGTAGCGCGCTTCATGCGCTGATACATTTTTTGTCCGGGTGAAACGTTCACCCGTTGCATTTGCTGATAGGGTTGACCGGTCTTTGACCGGCCCCGAGAGGAAGGATCGGAACGTGATTGGACGTTTGCGCGGCACCCTGGCGGAAAAGCAGCCACCGCACCTGGTTATCGATGTCAACGGTGTGGGCTATGAGCTCGAAGTGCCCATGACCACCCTTTATCGCTTGCCCAAGGTGGGCGAAAGCGTGACCGTGCATACCCACTTGGTGGTGCGCGAAGATGCCCACCTGTTGTACGGCTTCCATGAAAAGCGCGAGCGTGAGCTGTTCCGTGAGCTCATTCGGCTCAACGGGGTGGGCCCGAAGCTGGCGCTGGCGCTGATGTCGGGCCTTGAGGCAGACGAGTTGGTGCGCTGCGTGCAAGCCCAGGACACCTCGGCGCTGGTGCGCGTACCCGGTGTCGGCAAGAAGACTGCCGAGCGCTTGCTGGTCGAGCTCAAGGACCGCTTCAAGGCCTGGGAAACGTCCCCGGCCATGTTCACCCTGGTGTCCGACGGCCCGGTGCCGGTCAGCAGTGCCTCCACGGCCGAGGCTGACGCTGTCAGTGCCCTGGTTTCCCTGGGCTACAAGCCACAGGAAGCGAGCAAGGCGGTGTCCGCCATCAAGGACAAGGCCGGCCTGAGCAGCGAAGACCTGATCCGCCGCAGCCTTAAAGGGATGATTACCAAGTGATCGAAGCCGACCGCCTGATCGCCGCCAGTGGCCGCGACCGTGAAGAAGTCCAGGACCGTGCGATCCGCCCGTTGCGCCTGGACGAGTACATCGGCCAGCCGGTGGTGCGCGAGCAGATGGCACTGTTCATCCAGGCCGCGCGCGGTCGCAACGAGTCGCTCGACCACACCCTGATCTTCGGCCCGCCCGGGTTGGGCAAGACCACCCTGGCCAACATCATCGCCCAGGAAATGGGCGTGTCGGTCAAGAGTACGTCCGGGCCGATCCTGGAGCGCCCGGGCGACCTGGCGGCCATGCTGACCAACCTCGAACCCCACGATGTGCTGTTCATCGACGAGATCCACCGGCTCTCGCCGGTGGTGGAGGAGGTGCTGTACCCGGCCATGGAGGACTTCCAGCTCGACATCATGATCGGCGAGGGCCCGGCGGCGCGCTCGATCAAGCTGGACCTGCCACCTTTCACCCTGGTCGGCGCCACCACCCGTGCCGGCATGCTCACCAACCCGTTGCGCGACCGCTTCGGTATCGTCCAGCGCCTGGAGTTCTACAGCGACAAGGACCTGGCGACCATCGTCAGCCGCTCGGCCGGCATTCTCGGCCTGACCATCGAGGACCAGGGCGCCTACGAGATCGCTCGCCGCGCCCGTGGCACACCGCGTATCGCCAACCGCCTGCTGCGCCGTGTGCGTGACTACGCCGAGGTGCGCGGCAAAGGGCAGATCACCAAGGCCGTGGCCGACCTGGCGCTGAACCTGCTGGATGTCGACGAGCGCGGTTTCGATCATTCCGACCGGCGCCTGCTGCTGACCATGATCGAGAAGTTCGACGGTGGCCCGGTGGGGGTGGACAACCTGGCGGCGGCGATCAGCGAGGAACGTCACACCATCGAGGACGTGCTCGAACCCTACCTGATCCAGCAAGGCTATATCATGCGCACGCCACGTGGCCGTGTGGTCACCCGGCATGCCTACCTGCACTTTGGTCTGAATGTTCCCGGGCGCCTGGGCGAGGGGGGAGATTTTTCCGAAGCAGGCGATGAATGACAGATCGAAACCGGCTTTTCGTGGTCCTACCGCTGGCATGCCCTGGGTGCGCTGGCAATTCGACATTAATGAGCAAAAAACAGTTGCCGCAGCGGATTGGCAAGCTGAGGAGTAAGCACTAGAGTATGCGCGCGCAAAATGGCCTGGAACCTTTCGCACACCGCTGTCGCGTCTATTACGAAGATACCGATGCCGGTGGCGTGGTGTATTACGTCAACTACCTGAAATTCATGGAGCGCGCGCGTACCGAGCGGCTGCGACACCTGGGCTTTTCCCAGCAGCAACTGGCCGGGGACAACCTGTTGTTCGTGGTTCATTCCAGCGAAGCGCGCTATCACGCGCCGGCGCGCCTGGACGATGAGCTCCGGGTGACCGCGCAAGTACTTGAACTCAATCGCGCCAGCCTGCGTTTCGTACAGCAGGTCTGGCGAGAAAAGGATGAAACGCTGCTCTGCGAAGGGCAGTTCCTGGTGGCCGCCGTACGCGCCGACACTTTCAAACCCCGAGCCCTACCCCCGGAGCTGCGCGACGCCTTTATGGCGGACGGCTCGGGTAATCAATCGAATGCAGGAGAATAAGCGTGGAAGCTAACGTCGTCGACCATACCTCCATGTGGAGTCTGGTCAGCAATGCCAGCGTGGTGGTACAGCTGGTAATGCTGATCCTGGTGGCCGCCTCGGTCACCTCATGGATCATGATCTTCCAGCGCAGCACCATGCTGCGCGCCGGTCGTCGTGCGCTGGATGCCTTCGAGGAGCGCTTCTGGTCGGGTATCGACCTGTCCAAGCTGTACCGTCAGGCAGGCAGCAACCCAGACCCGGATTCGGGTGTGGAGCAGGTCTTCCGCGCCGGCTTCAAGGAATTCTCGCGCCTGCGCCAGCAGCCGGGCGTCGACCCTGATGCCGTGATGGAAGGTGTAGGCCGTGCCATGCGCGTGGCCATTTCGCGCGAAGAAGAAAAGCTCGAGCAAAGCCTGCCGTTCCTCGCCACCGTCGGTTCCACCAGCCCGTACATCGGCCTGTTCGGTACCGTCTGGGGCATCATGAACTCCTTCCGCGGCCTGGCCAGCGCACAGCAGGCCACCCTGGCCACTGTTGCTCCGGGTATCGCCGAAGCGCTGATCGCCACCGCCATCGGCCTGTTCGCGGCAATCCCTGCGGTAATCGCCTACAACCGTTTCGCTGCCCGCAGCGAAGTGCTGATCGGCCGTTACTACACCTTCGCCGACGAGTTCCAGGCGATCCTGCACCGCAAAGTGCACACCAGCGAAGAGTAATCAGGTAGAAACCCATGGCCCGAGTTCGCCACAAACGCAAGCCGGTCGCCGAGATGAACGTGGTGCCTTACATCGACGTGATGCTGGTGCTGCTGGTCATCTTCATGGTGACGGCCCCCATGCTCAACCAGGGGGTGAAGGTCGACCTGCCCAAGGTTTCCAGTGAAGCCTTGCCGCAGGACAACAACGTCCAGATCCTCACCATCTCCATCAAAGCCGACAAGACCTACTACTGGAACCTCGGCAGTGAAGTCGATACCGACAAACAGATGGACAAGGCCATGACCTTGCCCGACATGACCAGCGCGGTGACCAAGATCATTGCCGCCGGTCGCGACCAGGGCAAGCAGACCCAGGTCTTCATTCGTGGCGACAAGGCTGTCGACTACGGCGCGGTCATGGGTGCCATGGGCGGGTTGCAGAAGGCCGGTGTCGGTAACGTTGGCCTGATTACCGAGGCGCCCTGATGCAACAGCGAGAGCCATCCGCCTCGGAAAGCTACTTCTGGCCCAGCGTCTGGGCCATCGGCCTGCATGTGCTGGTGTTCGCGATGCTGTTCGTCAGCTTTGCCATGACGCCAGAGCTGCCGCCTTCCAAGCCGATCGTTCAGGCTACCCTGTATCAGCTCAAGTCCAAGAGCCAGGCGACTACCCAGACCAATCAGAAGATTGCCGGGGAAGCGAAGAAAACCGCCTCGCGCCAGACCGAAGTCGAGCAGTTGGAGCAGAAGAAGGTCGAGCAGGAGGCCATCAAGGCTGCGGAACAAAAGAAAGCTGACGCTGCTCAAAAGGCCGAAGAAGCTCGCGAAGCTGCCGAGGCGAAGAAAGCCGAGGCCGCCGAAGCCAAAAAAGCCGAGGCCGCGGAAGCCAAGAAAGCCGCCGAAGCCAAGAAGGCCGAGGAGGCGAAGAAGGCCGCCGAGAAGCAGCAGGCCGACATCGCCAAGAAGAAAGCTGAAGAAGAGGCCAAGAAGCAGGCCGAAGAAGAAGCCAAGAAACAAGCCGCCGAGGAGGCCAAGAAAAAGGCCGCCGAGGAAGCGAAGAAGAAAGCAGCCGAGGACGCCAAGAAGAAGACGGCGGCCGAGGACGCGAAGAAGAAGGCAGCTGAAGAGGCCAAGAAAAAGGCCGCTGCAGACGCCCAGAAGAAAAAGGCACAGGAAGCGGCCCGCAAGGCGGCGGAAGACAAGAAAGCCCAGGCCCTGGCCGAGCTGTTGTCCGACACCACCGAGCGGCAGCAGGCGCTGGCCGACGAGCAGGGTGACCAGGTGGCCGGCGACTTCGACGACCTGATCCGCTTGCGCGCGGCCGAGGGCTGGGCGCGACCACCTTCCGCGCGTAAGGGCATGACGGTGACCCTGCAGGTCAACATGTTGCCGGACGGCACTATCACCGGTGTTACCGTGATCCGCTCCAGTGGGGACGGTCCGTTTGACAGTTCGGCGGTGGCTGCGGTCAAGAACATTGGTCGTTTGACCGAGATGCAGGGTATGAAACCGAGCGATTTCAATCGTTATCGTTCGTTCAAGATGACATTTACACCTGAGGATCTAGCGTTGTGATTAAACTCCTTCGAGGAATGTTGGTCATGCTCTGCTGCGTGGCTGGCATGGCCATGGCAGAGGAAAAGAACATCCTGGTCACCAGCGGCAGCGATCGGGCCACGCCCATCGCGGTAGTGCCGTTCGGTCTGCAGGGTGGCAGCGTACTGCCGGAAGACATGGCCGACATCATCGGCAACGACCTGCGCAACTCCGGCTACTACTCGCCGATTCCGCGGCAGAACATGATCAGCCAGCCGACCCAGGCCAGCGAAGTCATCTTCCGCGACTGGAAAGCCCTGGGCGCCCAGTACGTGATGGTCGGCAGCATCGTGCCGTCGGGCGGCCGCCTGCAGGTGCAGTACGCGCTGTTCAACGTCGCCACCGAGCAGCAAGTGCTGACCGGTAGCGTCGCGGGCACCACCGACCAGCTGCGCGACATGTCGCACTACATCGCCGACCAGTCGTTCGAGAAGCTCACCGGCATCAAGGGTGCGTTCTCTACCCGCATGCTGTACGTGACTGCCGAGCGCTTCTCGACCAACAATACCCGCTACACCCTGCAGCGTTCGGACTACGACGGTGCACGTGCAGTGACGCTGCTGCAGTCGCGCGAGCCGATCCTGTCGCCGCGCTTCGCCCCGGATGGCAAGCGGATCGCCTATGTCTCGTTCGAGCAGAAGCGCCCACGCATCTTCGTCCAGCACATCGATACCGGTCGCCGCGAGCAGGTCACCAACTTCGAGGGCCTGAACGGTGCGCCGGCCTGGTCGCCTGATGGTTCGCGCCTGGCGTTCGTGCTGTCCAAGGACGGCAACCCGGACATCTATGTGATGAACGTGGCGTCTCGCCAGATCAGCCGTGTCACCGCCGGCCCGGGTATCAACACCGAGCCGTTCTGGGGCAAGGATGGCAACACCCTGTACTTCACCTCCGACCGTGGCGGCAAGCCGCAGATCTACAAACAGTCGGTCAGCGGTGGTGGTGCCGAGCGCGTGACTTTCGTGGGTAACTACAACGCCAACCCGAAACTTTCGGCGGACGAAAAGACCCTGGTAATGATTCATCGCCAGCAGGGTTTCACCAACTTCAAAGTGGCGGCACAAGACTTGCAACGCGGAAGTGTAAAGATTCTCTCCGAGACCAGTCTTGACGAGTCTCCCACTGTCGCGCCAAACGGCACCATGCTAATCTACGCCACCCGCCAGCAGGGCCGGGGAGTCTTGATGCTCGTGTCGCTTAATGGCCGCGTGAGGCTCCCACTTCCTACCGCTCAAGGCGAAGTCAGAGAACCGTCCTGGTCCCCTTACCTGAACTGATTGCGGCGTAATACTTTTGCTTAACACACTGGGGTTTCATTAGGAGTTTCACGATGGAAATGCTGAAGTTTGGTAAATTTGCTGCGCTGGCTCTGGCCATGGCCGTAGCTGTAGGTTGCTCCTCGAAAGGCGGTGACAACGCTGGTGAAGGCGCTGTTGATCCGAACGCTGGTTACGGCGCCAACACTGGTGCTGTCGACGGCTCCCTGAGCGAAGAAGCGGCCCTGCGCGCAATCACCACCTTCTACTTCGAATACGACAGCTCGGACCTGAAGCCAGAAGCCATGCGCGCTCTGGACGTTCACGCCAAGGACCTGAAGTCCAACGGCAACCGCGTTGTTCTGGAAGGCAACACCGACGAGCGCGGCACCCGCGAGTACAACATGGCTCTGGGTGAGCGTCGTGCCAAGGCCGTTCAACGTTACCTGGTTCTGCAGGGCGTTTCCCCTGCTCAGCTGGAACTGGTCTCCTACGGCGAAGAGCGTCCAGTTGCCACCGGCAACGACGAGCAGTCCTGGGCTCAGAACCGTCGCGTAGAACTGCGTAAGTAAGTTCCTATGCATAAGTGCCGTCGTGCTGTAACCGTCCTCGCACTCAGCCTTCCGCTTTCAGCGTGGGCTGCGGTTCCTGTAGTAGATGACAACGCAGGTGCTTACCCACCTTCGGGTTATGGCACGAGCGGCGCCTATGCCGGGGCAGGGGCTTCGACCCCTGCCTCGGCACAGGGCCAGCTGTTCATGCAGCTGCAACAGATGCAGGACCAGATCTCCCGCCAGCAAGGCATCATCGAAGAGTTGCAGAACGATGTGTCGCGCATGAAGCAGGAAAACCTGGAGCGTTACCAGGATCTGGACCGTCGCATCAACAGTGGTGGCGCGCCTGCCGCGACCCCCGATAATTCCTCCACCGGTGCAGCTCCCGATGCCGCCGCCGGTGCCGCAGCTGGCGCCGCAGGCGCTGCTGCACAACAACCGGCCGCCAGCAGCGAACCGGGCGATCCGGCGAAAGAAAAGCTGTACTACGACGCCGCTTTCGACCTGATCAAGCAGAAGGACTTCGACAAGGCCAGCCAGGCCTTCAATGCCTTCCTGCGCAAGTACCCAAACAGCCAGTACGCCGGCAATGCCCAGTACTGGTTGGGCGAGGTGAACCTGGCCAAGGGTGATCTTCCCGCTGCCAGCCAGGCCTTCGCCCAGGTCAGCCAGAAGTACCCCAAGCACAGCAAGGTGCCGGATTCCCTGTACAAGCTCGCTGACGTCGAGCGCCGCATGGGCCACACCGACAAGGTCAAGGGTATCCTGCAGCAAGTCATCACCCAGTATCCCGGCACCTCTGCCGCGCAGCTGGCGCAACGCGACCTGCAGAAGCTCTGAGCTGTGCCATTGGAAAGAAACCCGCGCTAGCCGCGGGTTTTTTCGTTAGAATCACAGCCCTTTTTTCGTAAACACGCTGCAGCGGATAACGCCTTGTCGAGTTCGCTGCAGTGCCTGACGGAGGCGGACAGCCTGTTTAGCTGTCACGCCCGTGGCGATCATGCAAGAAACACTACGCATCACCGAAGTCTTTTACTCGTTGCAGGGTGAAACGCGAACGGCTGGGCTGCCCACGGTATTCGTGCGCCTGACCGGTTGCCCTCTGCGCTGTCAGTATTGCGACAGTGCCTACGCCTTCAGTGGCGGCACCGTACGCACCCTCGACTCGATCATGGAGCAGGTGGCGGGCTTCAAGCCGCGCTATGTCTGCGTCACCGGTGGCGAGCCCTTGGCCCAGCCGAATGCCTTGCGGCTGCTGCAGCGCCTGTGCGATGCCGGCTATGAGGTTTCGCTGGAAACCAGCGGCGCGCTGGATATCTCGGCGACCGACGTGCGCGTCAGCCGTGTGGTCGACCTCAAGACCCCGGGCTCTGAAGAATCCCATCGCAATCTCTACGCGAACATCGAGCACCTGACCGCCAACGACCAGGTCAAGTTCGTCATCTGCTCCCGCGAGGACTATGACTGGGCAGTGTCCAAGCTGATCCAGTACAACCTCGCCGAGCGTGCCGGCGAGGTGCTGTTCTCGCCCAGCCACCACCAGGTGAACGCCAGTGAACTGGCCGACTGGATCGTTGCCGACAACCTGCCCGTGCGCTTCCAGATGCAGCTGCACAAGCTGCTGTGGAACGACGAACCCGGACGTTGAATTGAGAGTAAGAGCACATGACTGAGAAACGCGCAGTAATCCTGCTGTCTGGCGGCCTCGACTCGGCCACCGTCGTAGCCATGGCCAAGGCCGAGGGCTACAGCTGCTACACCATGAGCTTCGACTATGGCCAGCGCCACCGTGCCGAGCTGAATGCCGCTGCTCGCGTCGCCCGCGACCTGGGCGTGGTCGAGCACAAGGTGATTGGCCTGAACCTCGACGGCATCGGTGGCTCAGCCCTGACCGACAGCAGCATCGACGTGCCGGAAACCCCCGGCGAGGGCATCCCGGTCACTTACGTGCCGGCCCGCAACACGGTGTTCCTGTCCCTGGCGCTGGGCTGGGCGGAAGTGCTGCAAGCGCGCGATATCTTCATTGGTGTGAATGCCGTGGACTACTCCGGCTACCCGGACTGCCGCCCTGAGTTTGTCGAAGCGTTCGAACGCATGGCCAACCTGGCCACCAAGGCCGGTGTCGAGGGGCAGGGCTTCCGTATCCAGGCACCGCTGCAGAACCTGAGCAAGGCGCAGATCGTGCAGGCGGGCATCGCGCGTGGTGTCGACTACAGCCTGACGGTTTCCTGCTACCAGGCCGACGACGAAGGGCGCGCCTGTGGCAAGTGCGACAGCTGCCGCCTGCGCGCGGACGGCTTCAACGCAGCCGGGGTGGAGGATCCAACCCGTTATTTTTGAAAAAAGTTTTGATGGGGTGTTGATTTCCCGTTAGAAATCAGTATTATACGCGCCATCCAACGGGTCGTTAGCTCAGTTGGTAGAGCAGTTGGCTTTTAACCAATTGGTCGTAGGTTCGAATCCTACACGACCCACCATATGCAGTAAGTCAAAGCCCGCTACCGGAAACGGTGGCGGGCTTTGTCGTTTCTGGCGTTCTGTCGTGGCCTCATCGCCGGCAAGCCGGCTCCCACAGGGTGTTCACTGCCCTCAATGGCTGTGCAGATCCTGTGGGAGCCGGCTTGCCGGCGATTGGGCCGCAGAGCGGCCCCTATTCCGCCCACTCCGGATCCCCGGTGAACACCACGGTGATCCAGCGATCCGGCCCTTCGCCACCCACGGCATCGCCAATCTCGTTGCGCAGCGCGTCCCACTCGTCGATGGACTTGGCGCCCATGCTCTTGGGCACGATGAAGTACAGTTCGATTTCCCGCGAGCGCCCAACCTTGGCCACATAGGCCCGGTAGGACTGCAGCCCGTGCTTGCTGACGAACGCCCGCGACACTTCGTCCACGTGCTGCTTGAGGTCGCCTGGCGTCACCAGGAAGATTTCCGACATGGCCTGGCGCACCACCGACAGCGGCAGCGGGATGATCACCAGGCACACCAGTGCCAGCACCGCCGGGTCAATGTAAGGCGACACCCATTCCCACTGCGTGCCCTGCACCGCGTAGCCGAAGCAGAAGGCGATCAGCAAGGCTGCGGTAATGCTCGCCGACATGATCCAGCCCTTGACGTCCATACGCACGAAGTCGGATTTCAGTTTGCGGTTGGCGCGGTTCTCGACCACGGCGATGGTGGCGCAGGCGATCACGGTCAGTACCGCGTAGATCATCGCGATGCCGAACTCCAGGTGGCGACCGCCTTCGAGCAGGCTGCTGACGGCGTTGATCAGCGCGTAGATGGCCACGCCGCTGAGCAGGATGCCGTTGAGCGCCAGGACCATCGGTTCCAGGTGCCAGAAGCCCATGGTGAAGCGCTCGCGTAGCTTGCGTGACAGCTGCAGGCTGGTGGCGTGCGAAGTGATCAGCTTGACCACCACCAGGGACAGACCGCTCATGCTGGCGTCGACCAGCGAGTAGACGCCGTCGAAGACGATCGAGAACGAGCCTGAAGCCAGGCCGAAGGCGATGCCGATGGTGGCGATGAACAGGGTGACGGCGATCGAGGTGCGTAGCAGGCCCTGTTCGCTGGTGATGTCGAAGAAGGGTGGTTTGTTGGGTGATTCCATGGGTAAAACTCATTCAAAAAGGTTGTGGCCCTATCGCCGGCAAGCCGGCTCCCACAGGTGAAGCACAGTCTTCAAAACCTGTGCCGTACCTGTGGGAGCCGGCTTGCCGGCGATAGGGCCCGTACAGACTAGACGCGAAACTGTTCCATCAAAGCCTGTTGCTGATTGGCCAATCGGTTCAATGCCTGACTGATCCGCGCCGATTCATCCGCCTGGCCCGACAGCGATTCTGTCACATCGCGGATCCCGGCCACGTTGCGGTTCACTTCCTCGGCCACGGCGCTCTGTTCCTCCGCCGCCGAGGCAATCTGCAGGTTCATGTCGCTGATCACCGCCACCGCTTCGCCAATCCGTTGCAAGGCCGGCAGCGCCTGCTCCATGCGCGTTGCACTGGCCTGCGCCTGGCGCTGGCCAGCGTGCATGGCGCCGACCACATCCTGGGTGCCTTGTTGCAGGCCTTCGATCACCTGGCGGATTTCTTCCACCGACACCTGGGTGCGCCGGGCCAGGGTGCGCACCTCGTCGGCGACGACAGCGAAGCCGCGCCCGGCTTCCCCGGCGCGCGCCGCTTCGATGGCCGCGTTGAGTGCCAGCAGGTTGGTCTGCTCGGCAATGGAGCGGATCACCTCCAGTACCGAGCCGATCTGCTCGCTACGACTCTCCAGGGCGCGGGCCTCATCCACGGCCGTATTCATCCCGGCCGTCAGCTGGTCGATGGCCTCGCGGGTGCTGGCGATCAGTTGCAAGCCCTCGCGACTGGCCTGGTCGGCACCGCGTGCTGCCTGAGCTGCCTGGGCGGCGTTGTGGGCGACATCCTGGGCCGTGGCGCTCATTTCATTGGCGGCCGTCGCGACCTGCTCGATTTCGCGTTGCTGCTGCTGCATGCCACTGCTGGTCTGGCTGGCGATGGCCGCCGACTGGTCAGCGGTGCCGCGGGCTTCGAGCAGCGACCCCTTGACCTGGGCAATCACCGGTTGCAGCTTGTCGAGGAAGCGGTTGAACCAGCCGCTGAGCTGGCCCAGTTCATCCTGTCGGGCGTATTCCAGGCGGCGGGTGAGGTCGCCTTCGCCGCTGGCGATGTCTTCCAGCCGCGCGGCTACGGCCAGGATCGGCCGGGTCACGCCACGCGCGGTCAGCCAGACCAGCAGCAGACCGAGTACCGCAGCGCCAAGGCCGATCAGCAGGCCGTTCAGGTTGGCGCTCTGGTTGTGCGCGTCCAGGCGCTGGTTGAGGGCCACGGCGGGCGCCTGGAGCACGGCCTCAGGCAGCTCCAGAAACACTTGCCAAGGGGCTGCGCCGGGGATCGGCGAGAACGGCCGGGCGACCCGCAACAGGCCGCTGGCCACGGCCTGGTCCAGCGGTGCGCCCAGCTTCGAGCTGTCGCGGCTGTGGCCGGCCAGCAGGCCGCTGGCGCTGACGATACTGACCTGGCCCTGGCCGTCGAACAGGTCTTGGCGGCCTTCCAGGCTCAACTGCTGCAGGTTGTCCAGGCCGATGTCCAGGCCGACCACGCCGACCACCTTGCCATTCTCCAGCAGTGGCAGCGCGATGCTGGTCATCAGCACCTGGTGGCCATTGACCTCGTCCAGGTAGGGTTCCAGCACGCAGGCTTTGGCCGTCTCCTCAGGGCAGGTCAGCCAGCGGTTCTTGGGGGCGCCGTTGGTGCCGAGGCTGCTGTCGTTGAGCATCGATTCGGGCATGGCCTCGAGTTCCAACGTGCCTGGGCGTGGTTGCGACCAGTACAGCGAGAAGCGCCCGCTTTCGTTGCTGCCGAGCGCGTCCTGGCCGACGAATTGACTGTCCTGATGGTCCAGTGCGTTGGGCTGGTACACCAGGTACAGGCCGATCACGTCGGGGTTGCCGGCAAGGCTGGCGTGGGCCTGGCGGGTCAGCTCGGCGCGCAGGTCGCTGCCGCCACGGGCCTTGAGTACCTGTGCCAGGCGGGCGAAGCCATTGGCGTACTGGTAGCCATCCATGAAGTAGCGCTGGATACGCAGGGCCTGGGTTTCGGCGTGGGCTTGCAGGCGCAGGCGTGCGCTGAGATCGAGCATTTCGCTGTTGGCCTGGCTGACCAGGGCCGCGCTACGCCGAGCCTGGGTCAGCGAGGTGGCCACCAGCAAGGCGACGATGGCCAGCAGGCAGAGGCCGGCGAGCAGGGTGATCTTCCATTGGATGGACAGGCGGCGCAGCGGCATCTTGGCTTTCCTTATCGAAGATGAACAACGCCCGCGTTCAGGCGCGGGCGTTGTCGGTGGCAAGTGTCATTCGGCGACGTAGTTCGGCGGTGCGACCCGGAAGGCCTTGGTCAGCCAGGCCAGGTACACCAGCCCCAGCAACGCCCAGAGGCCGCCAAACACCAGCGAGTGCTCATTGAGGTCGAGCCAGAGCTTGGCAATGATGCAGAAGCCGATGGTCGGCAGCACCAGGTACTTCAACTTGTTGGCCAGCCCCTGGCGGTTGCCTTCGCGCAGGTAGCAGTGGCAGATCACCGACAGGTTGACGAAGCTGAAGGCCACCAGCGCGCCGAAGTTGATGATCGAGGTGGCGGTCACCAGGTCGAAGTAGATGGCCGACAGGGCAATCACGCCGACCACGGCAATGTTCACCACCGGGGTCTTGTAACGCGAGTGCAGGCGAGCGAACACGCTGCTGGGGATCACGTTGTCACGGCCCATGACGTACAGCAGGCGCGACACGCTGGTCTGCGAGGCCAGGCCCGAGGCGATGGTATTGATCACGGTGCAGGCAATGAAGATCGACTGGAACAGCTTGCCACCGACGTACAGGGCGATTTCCGGCAAGGCCGCTTCCGGGTCGTGGAAGCGGGCGTTGTTGGGGAAGTACGCCTGCATGAAGTACGACACCGCGATGAACACCACGCCGCCGATCAGGGCGGTGAGGAAGATTGCCCGCGGGATGATCTTGCCCGGGTCCTTGGTTTCTTCCGACAGGCAGGTGACCGCGTCGAAGCCCAGGAACGAGAAGCACAGGATGGTCGCGCCGGCAGCCAGGGCACTGAACTGCGTCTGCGAGTCGGTAAAGGGTGTCAGGCTCCAGGTGGTGCCCAGCCCTTCGCCTTGGCCCAGGCCGCGCACGCAGAGGTAGATGAACACCGACATGATCACCAGCTGCACGACCACGAACAGCAGGTTGAAGTGCGCCACCAGGTTGATGCTGCGCATGTTGATCAGGCTGATCAGGGTGACGAAGCCGGCCACCCACATCCACTCCGGCACCTCAGGGAACATGGCCGAGAGGTAAAGCTTGGCCAGCAGCGCGTTGACCATGGGCAGCAACAGGTAGTCGAGCAGCGACGACCAACCGACCAGGAAGCCTACGTGAGGGTTGATGGCGCGTTGGGTATAGGTGTAGGCCGAACCCGACTGTGGGAAGCGACGCACCAGGGTTCCGTAACTCACGGCAGTGAACAGGACGCCGGCCAAGGCCAGCAGGTAGGCGCTGGGAACGTGACCGGAAGTAATGCCGGAAACGATGCCGAAAGTGTCGAACACGGTCATTGGCGTGAGGTATGCCAAGCCGATGATGACCACGTGCCAGAGGCGCAGGGATTTACGGAATTGGCCGTTGCCGGTGGCGTTGTGGTCAGTCTGCATGCTGGTGTGGCTCCATGTTGTTCACCTTTTTTGTTTGGAGCAGAGGTAGGCGCGGGCTAGGCGCCGATGTCAGGCTGGCAGTGCCTTGACGAGGAGAGTGAAGCGTGCGGGCAGGGGCATCCGAGCATCATGACGGCGCGACTTTTTCTTCTTCGTGGATCGGGCGCTGGGCGAGGTGGTGAAAATAAAAAACGATGGGCCCATGGGTGTCAAGTTAAATATGACAAGATGTTACGAAATTGAAATTTTTATCGATTAAAAGGCCGAAATGTTCACTTTGCGCGCGGTTTTTTGCGGATTTGAATCGACTTTGATGTTCGTAAAAATGAACGACTGGGAGGTTTTCCCGTCCTGCGTAGGGCATTTCTTAAAGCGCGAATTTGCTTCAGCTGCGAGCACCGGATCGAAGCTGCAGTGATATTCTTTTGCCCTCTGCACGACCATCGGGTCGCGTGCAAGCCATACGGACATCGAACGGTTCTATTCATGAAGAAATCAGTAGGCATCCTTTCCGGCCTGGCCATCGCCATTGCCGTCGCAACCACCGCTGGCGCCTGGTACACCGGCAAGCAGCTGCCCACGGAACTGGAACGCTCCGTCAACCTTGCCAATGCCGAGCTGAAGAAGGTCCTGGTGGGTACTGGCGGCAGCATGATCATCGAGCGGGTCGGGTTGGAGCAGCACTTCTTCTCCAGCACTGCGCAATACCGGCTCAAGGCCAAGGACATCAACCTTGGCGATGGCAGTGGCGATGCGGTCAACTTCGAAGTCGGCTTCACCGACCAGATCGAGCATGGCCCATTCCCCTGGTCGCGGGTCAAGGCGCTGAAGCTCATGCCGGTCATGGCCACCAGCAACACTGTGCTGCAGAAAGACGACTTCACGGCCCCTTGGTTCGCCGCCACCGGTGAACAGCCGCCGATCACCACGCATGTCAGCCTGGGCTACGGCGGCAGTGCTGACAGCACCATCCAGCTGGCGCCGTTCAAAATCAACCAGGCCAACGGCAGCAGCATCGATTTTTCGGGGTTGAAGCTGGAGGCCACGGGTGACAAGGATGGCAAGGCATCCAAGTTCCAGGGTGCCGCCGAGCGCCTGGACATCAAGCTGGTGGGCGAAGACCACCCGCCGGCGACCTTCGAGCTCCAGGGCTTGAAGATCGACGGCAAGCTGGCGGCTACCGAGCATGAAATGATTTACGTCGGCAATATCGACCTGCACCTGGCGCAGGCCAAAGCCACCCTGGGGCCGAAGCAGCAAGTGCTGTTGCTCAAAAACCTCGAGCAGAATGTCGTGCAGACCCTCGACGGCCCCAACACCCTCGGTGGGCGAGTGGATTACAAGGTGTCGGACATTACCTGGGACGGCCGCGCGGTCGGCAGCGGGCAGATGGCGGTGACCATCAAGTCGCTCAATGCCCCGGCCTTCCAGGCGCTGTCGCTGTGGTACCAGGCACATTTGCCGGAGTTCGAGGCGGCGGCTGCGGCAGGCCAGCCGGTGCCGGAAATCCGCATGAACGAGGCGGAAAAGGCCAAGTTCCAGGGCAACCTGCAGCAGTTGCTGGCGTCCAAGCCGCAGCTGGCGGTGGAGAACCTGTCGTTCAAGACCGCCAATGGCGAGAGCCGCTTCAACCTGTCGATGGATTTCGCCAGCCCGACTTCCTTCGATTTGCCGCCTGACCAACTGAGCAAGCAGCTGATCACCCAGGTCAAGAGCAAGCTCTCGCTGTCCAAGCCGATGATCGGTGACCTGGCGACCCTGCAGGCCTTGCTGGAAGGGCAGACCGACGCTCAGGCGATTGCCATGCAGTCCAGCCAGGCCGGTGAAATGGTCGGCATGATGGCGCTGCAGAGCGGCATGGCCACCGTGCAGGGCAATGAGGTGGTGTCGAGCCTGCACTATGCCGACGGCATGGTCGACTTCAACGGCAAGAAGATGACCGTCGAGGCGTTTGCCATGATCCTGGCGGCGCACTTTGCGGCGATGCAGCCTCAGGGCTGATCTGTAGGGCCTATCGCCGGCAAGCCGGCTCCCACAGGTACAACACTGCCCGATGGCTCGGTGCGATCCCTGTGGGAGCTGGCTTGCCGGCGATAGGGCCCCTGCAGGCAACACAAAAACCCCTTTAGAAATCCCTTGTTTGTCTGTAGCCTTCGGCGTCCGATAATAATCCGCGCCCGCAGAGGGCCGTGGCGGCGTGCTAGCCGTCCGGCACCCTTAGCCGATCTGTCAGGGCCGGGTGGTACACTCGATTTGACGCGCACGCGCGCCTGCAGGTCCAGCGATCATGACCCAGATTTCCGAACGCCTGTTGGTTCAGGCCCACCTTGATGCCAAGCAGCCCAATCCGCTGACCGCCGAGCAGGAGGCCGAATACCGTGCGGCCATCGCTGCCGAGCTGAAGGCGCAGAATGCCGTATTGGTCGCCCATTACTACTGCGATCCGGTCATCCAGGCGCTGGCCGAAGAAACCGGTGGTTGCGTATCCGACTCATTGGAAATGGCCCGCTTCGGCAAGAATCACCCGGCTGACACCGTGATCGTCGCCGGCGTGCGCTTCATGGGCGAAACGGCCAAGATCCTCACCCCGGAAAAACGCGTGCTCATGCCGACCCTGGAGGCTACCTGCTCGCTCGACCTGGGCTGCCCGGTCGAAGAGTTCTCGGCCTTCTGCGACCAGCACCCCGAGCGTACCGTGGTGGTCTATGCCAATACCTCGGCTGCCGTCAAAGCGCGGGCTGACTGGGTGGTGACCTCGAGCTGCGCGCTCGAAATCGTCGAAAGCCTGATGGATAACGGCGAAACCATCATCTGGGGGCCGGACCAGCACCTGGGCCGCTATATCCAGAAGCAGACCGGTGCCGACATGCTGCTGTGGGACGGTGCCTGCATCGTCCACGAAGAGTTCAAGTCGCGCCAGCTGGCCGACATGAAGGCGCTGTACCCGGATGCTGCGATTCTGGTGCACCCCGAGTCGCCGGAGTCGGTGATCGAACTGGCCGACGCGGTTGGCTCCACCAGCCAGTTGATCAAGGCCGCGCAGACGCTGCCGAACAAGACCTTCATCGTCGCCACCGATCGCGGCATCTTCTACAAGATGAAGCAGTTGTGCCCGGACAAGGAGTTCGTCGAGGCGCCGACTGCCGGTAACGGCGCGGCCTGCCGCAGCTGCGCGCATTGTCCGTGGATGGCGATGAATACCCTGGAGCGGGTGCTGGATTGCTTGCGCACGGGTAGTAACGAGATCTTTGTTGATCCGGCGCTGGTGCCGAAGGCGATCAAGCCTTTGAACCGGATGCTCGACTTTACCCAGGCGGCGCGGCTGAAGCTTTCCGGTAACGCTTGATATTGTTGGGGCCGCTTTGCGGCCCTTTCGCGACACAAGGCCGCTCCTACACAGACGCTGCAACCCTTGTAGGAGCGGCCTTGTGTCGCGAAAGGGGCGCAAAGCGCCCCCAAAATGCTCAACGCCCCATCATCTCCTGAACCATACGCCGCTGTTCCATGATCTCCCGCTGACGCTGGTCGATCTGCGAGGCCAACGGGAAGTTGTTGCCCGCGCGGCGCTTGGCGTAATCCAGCTGCTGGATCGCCTGGTCGAAATCCCCCACCAAGGTGAAGTACTCGGCCCGCGCCCGGTGCAGCCCAATGGTATTGCCCGACAAACCGCGCACCTCGGCCATGTCGTACCACACGTCCGGATCGTCCGGGCGGCTCTTGATCAGGTCGTTCAGTACCTTCTCCGCCTCGTCTGGCTTGTTCTGCTTGACCAGCAGGTCGGCGCGCACCTGCTTCAGCGGGTAGTTGCCCGGATACAAGCCTTGCAGGCGCTGGGCCCGCTGCTGGGCATCGGCCAGGCGGTTGTTGGTGATGTCCAGGTCGATCTGCGCCAGGTTGTAGGTGATGTCGTTGGGCGCCTTGGCCAGCAGCGGCTTGAGGTTCTCGCGCGCTTCATTGAGCTGGCCGCCCTTGATCTGGGCCAGGGCCAACCCGTAGCGGGCAGCATCGAGCTTGGGGTCATCATCGAGCTGGGTGCGGAAACGCTTGGCCGCAAGGCCTGGCGTTTCTTCGTAGATGAGGGCCACGCGAGCGCGAATCAGCTGGTAACGCTGGCTGTCCTCTACGCCGCCCTTGGGCGCCTGCTCGGCGCGGTTGCGGGTATCGGCGATACGCGATTCGGTCACCGGGTGAGTCAGCAGAAATTCCGGCGGCTTGGCGCCATAACGGTACTGCTGCGCCAGGCGTTCGAACATGGTCGGCATGTTGCGCGGGTCGTAACCTGCCTTTTCCAGGTTCTGGATGCCGATACGGTCTGCTTCCTGTTCGTTCTGCCGCGAGAAGCGCCGCTGTTCCTGGATCGCCGCCGCCTGGGTACCGGCAATCATGCCGATACCGGCATCGCCAGCGCCACCTGCAGCCATCACGATACCGGCGAGCAACGCCGCCATCATCGGCAACTGCATGCGTTGCTGGGCTTCGACGCCGCGGGCGAAATGGCGTTGCGACAAGTGCGCCAGTTCGTGCGCCAGTACCGAGGCGTACTCACCTTCGGTACGGGCATTGAGGAACAGGCCACCGTTGACCCCGACGATTCCGCCGGGGGCGGCGAAGGCGTTGAGTTCACGGCTGTCGATGAGGATGAACTCAAGGCGCCGGTCCTGCAGCTGGCTGGTTTCGGCCAGGCGGTACACGGTGGTCTCGACGTAGTCCTTGAGCTGCGGATCGTTCAACTGGTTGACGTTACCGCGCAACAGGCTCAGCCAGGCGCGGCCGAGCTGATGTTCCTGTTGCGGCGAGACGATTGCGGAACTGGCGTCGCCCAATGACGGCAGGTCGTCAGCATGGCCGGGGAGGGCCATCAGGCAGGCCAGCGTCAGCAGGGTAGGGCGCAGTAGATTCATGCATGAAGCTCGCGTCGGATAAAGGCTCTACTGTAGCCGGCTCACACGTTGACGACCAGTGGCGGTATCCTAGCCAACCTGTCTGCCCCGCTTGTGGAGAACACCCCGATGACTGACACCCTGACCTGCGACGCCGAACTCGACGCCAGCGGGCTGAACTGCCCATTGCCTTTGCTCAAGGCGAAGATGGAGCTCAATCGCCTGGCCAGCGGTGCGGTGCTCAAGGTGATCGCCACCGACGCCGGTTCCCAGCGCGACTTCCGCACTTTCGCCCAGTTGGCCGGTCATACGCTGCTACGTGAAACGGCCGAGGCCGGCACCTATACCTACTGGCTGCGCAAGGCCTGAGTCTCAATCAAGGATCGTCAATGTTCAAAGTGCTTCGCGACTGGCTGCATCGCTACTTCTCCGACGAGGAGGCAGTGGTGCTGGCGGTGCTGCTGTTCCTGGCCTTTACCACGGTCCTGACCCTCGGTGGCATGCTCGCGCCGGTATTGGCGGGCATGGTGCTCGCGTTTCTGATGCAGGGGCTGGTCAATGCGCTGGAGCGCGTCCGGGTGCCGACACGCTTGGCGGTCATGCTGGTGTTTACCCTGTTCATGGGGGCGCTGGCGGTGTTCCTGCTGGTGCTGGTGCCGCTGCTGTGGCATCAGTTGATCACCTTGTTCAACGAGTTGCCGGGCATGCTCGGCAAGTGGCAGTCGCTGCTGTTGCTGTTGCCGGAGCGTTACCCGCACCTGGTATCGGACGAACAGGTGCTGCGCGCCATCGAGTCGGTGCGAGGCGAGATCGGCAAGTTCGGCCAGTGGGCGCTGTCTTTCTCGTTGTCGAGCCTGCCGCTGCTGGTGAGCGCCATGATCTACCTGGTGCTGGTGCCGATCCTGGTGTTCTTCTTCCTCAAGGACCGTGAGCTGATCGGGCGCTGGGTCAGCGGCTACCTGCCACGTCAGCGTACCTTGCTCAACCGGGTGGGCAGCGAGATGAACCGGCAGATCGCCAATTACATCCGAGGCAAGGGGATCGAGATCCTGATCTGCGGGATTGCCACTTACATTGCGTTCATCAGCCTCGGGCTCAACTACGCTGCCTTGCTGGCGCTGCTGGTGGGGTTGTCGGTGGTGGTGCCGTATGTGGGGGCGGTGGTGGTCACCGTGCCGGTCACGCTGATTGCGTTGTTCCAGTGGGGCTGGGGCGACCAGTTCATCTATCTGATGACGGTGTACGCGATCATCCAGGCGCTGGACGGCAACGTGCTGGTGCCGCTGCTGTTCTCCGAGGCGGTGAGCCTGCACCCAGTGGCGATCATTTGCGCGGTGTTGCTGTTTGGCGGGCTGTGGGGGTTCTGGGGGATTTTCTTCGCCATTCCGCTGGCGACGCTGATCAAGGCTGTGCTGGATGCCTGGCCGCGGCAGGAGCCTAGTGTTTCACCGATACTCTGAATGTTATCGGGGCCGCTTCGCGACCCTTTCGCGACACAAGGCCGCTCCTACAGGTACAGCGCAATCCTTGTAGGAGCGGCCTTGCGTCGCGAAAGGGCTGCGAAGCGGCCCCGCCCGATCTCAAGCCTTGTCCAGCGCCTGAGCCGCCGCCAACACAGCATCCACATGCCCGGGCACCTTCACCCCACGCCATTCCTGGCGCAGTACACCGTCCTTGTCGATGAGGAAGGTGCTGCGGTCCACGCCCATGTATTCCTTGCCATACAGCTTCTTCAGCTTGATCACGTCGAACAGCTGGCACAGGGCCTCGTCCTTGTCGCTGATCAGCTCGAACGGGAAGCCCTGCTTGGCCTTGAAGTTCTCATGCGACTTGATGCCATCGCGCGATACGCCGAACACCACGGTGTTGGCCGCTTCAAAGGCTGCGTGCTGGTCACGGAAACCTTGACCTTCAGTAGTGCAGCCCGGGGTGCTGTCCTTCGGATAGAAGTACACCACTACCTGGCGGCCCTTGAGCTCGCTCAGGCTGAAGGTCTGGCCGCTGGTGGCCTGGGCCTGGAAGTCGGCGACGGGTTGGTCGAGTGTTACAGCCATGACGGGGTTCCTTACACGGGGTTCTGTGGGCGCCAAGGCTCGATCAGGGCGTCCAGGTTCAGGGCGTCGGCAAAATCGAGGAACTGGTCGCGCAGCCAGCTGATCTGGGTGCCGGCCGGCAGGATCACGGTGAACTGGGCATTGAGCATGCTGCTACCGGTCTGCGGCGCCAGGTAGGTGTCGCAGGTCATGGCTTCGAGCTCGACACGGTGGTCGAGGAAGAACTGGCACAGTTCGTTGATGATGTCCGGGCGATAGGCGGCGCTGACGTAGGCCACATAAGGCAGGGCCTGCGGGCGCACCTCCTGGTCGGCGCTGCGCACCACGTCGAGGGTCAGGCCGTGTTTCTTGCCCAGGCCCGGCAGGGTGGATTCGAGACGCGCCAGGGCGTCCCAGCTGCCGCCCACCTGCAAGACCAGGGCGCTGGTCTCGCCATGCCGGCTCAGGCGCGAGGTGACGACCGCGCAGCGGTTTTCGAAGGCAGCGCGGCTGAGGACATTGGCCAGCTCCATAGGGTTGGGGCCCAAGGCGCTGATGACGAGGAATTGTTCGCGGACGGTGGGGGTGGACATGCAGCATTCCTAAAGCGATGAGCGGTCGGCACAGGACGGGCAAAAGCCTCCTGTCGGCAGGGCCCGGGGCTCGCAAGCGAGGACGTGGACGCAGGCCGGGGAGCAAGGTCGACGGCCCGGCGGGCCGCGCTGCACCGATCAAAGGATCAAGGGTAGCGAAATAAGGCGCCGAGGGGAATGCTCCGCCCGCCTGCTTCGCTTGTGCAAGGTCGATGCCCCCAGTACCATTACCGCTCTCTTTTTCCGGCAGGAGCAGTTACATGATTGCGGGCAGTATGGTGGCATTGGTCACACCCATGGATGCACAAGGGCGTCTTGACTGGGGCAGCCTCGACAAACTTGTAGACTTCCACCTGGAAAACGGCACCCACGCGATCGTCGCAGTCGGCACCACCGGTGAGTCCGCCACGCTGGATGTCGAAGAACACATCCTGGTCATCAAGCATGTGGTCGAGCGCGTCAAGCACAGCAAGAACCCCATTCCGGTCATCGCCGGTACCGGTGCCAACTCCACTGCCGAAGCCGTGCACCTGACCCAGAACGCCAAGAACGCTGGCGCCGACGCCTGCCTGCTGGTCGTGCCGTACTACAACAAGCCGACCCAGGAAGGCCTGTACCAGCACTTCAAGCACATCGCCGAAGCCGTCGACATCCCGCAGATCCTCTACAACGTACCCGGCCGCACCTCCTGCGACATGCAGGCCGAGACCGTGATCCGCCTGTCGACCGTGCCGAACATCATCGGCATCAAGGAAGCCACCGGCGACCTGGTCCGTGCCAAGGCCATCCTCGAGGGCGTCAGCGAAGATTTCCTCGTGCTGTCCGGCGATGATCCGACTGCCGTCGAGCTGATCCTGATGGGCGGCAAGGGCAACATCTCCGTCACTGCCAACGTCGCCCCGCGCGAAATGGCCGATCTGTGCGAGGCCGCCCTTGAGGGCAATGCCGAGAAGGCCCGCGCGATCAACGAAAAACTCATGCCGCTGCACAAAGACCTGTTCTGCGAAGCCAACCCGATTCCGGTGAAGTGGGCACTCGTTGAAATGGGCCTGATGCACAAAGGCATTCGCCTGCCGCTGACCTGGCTGAGCGAAGGCTGCCACGAAAAAGTCCGTACTGCCTTGCGCCAGTCCGGCGTACTGGTTTAAGAGGAAGTACACCGCATGAAGCGACTGGCTGGTCTTTCCGCACTCGCCCTGATCATCTCCAGCACCAGTGGGTGTGGCTGGTTGTGGGGCGAGGATGGCTATTTCCGCGACCGCGGTAGTGATTACCTGCAGGCCCATCCCACCGCGCCGATGCAATTGCCGCCGGATGCCAGCAGCGCCAAGCGCCTTGATCCGCTGCTGCCAATCCCGCGCAACGTGGCCGACGACAGCGTCGCTGGCGAGTTCGAAGTGCCGCGTCCGCAACCGTTGGTAGGCGGTGCCGAAGTCAGCGATTTCAGCCTGCAGCGCAGCGGCAACAGCCGTTGGGTGCTGGCCCAGCGTTCGCCTGCCGAAGTCTGGCCGGTGGCGCGTCAGTTCTTCGAGGACAACGGTTTCCGAGTGGCTGAAGAGCGCCCGCAAACCGGCGAATTCACCACCACCTGGCAGCGCTTCGACGAACTGTCGGCATCGCTCGGCCAGCGCCTGGCCAGCACTGCCAGCAGCGCTGACAGCGAAGTGCGCGTTCGCGTGCGCATGGAGCCTGGCGTACAACGCAACACCTCCGAGGTGTACATCGTCAGCGTCGAGCGCCCGGCGGGCAGCACTGCCGATACTGCGTTCCCGTCCACTTCCAGCAACACCGGCGCCGATGCGCTGCTGGTCGACGAAATGCTCGCCAGCATGAACCGTAGCGCCGAGAAGGGCGGTTCGGTGTCGCTGCTGGCCGCGCGCGACTTCGACGCGCCGAGCCGCGTCAGCCTGAGTGAGGACGGCAGCGGCAACCCGGTGCTGTACCTGGGTGCTGACCTTGACCGTGCCTGGTCGAGCGTAGGCCGTGCATTGGAGCAGGGCGGCGAATGGCGCGTCGAGGACATCAACCGCAGCCTGGGCCTGTACTACATCAACCTGTCGGAAAAACCAGACGACAAGCAGAACCAGCCGGGCTTCTTCAGCCGGATGTTCGGCAGCGAGCCGTCCAAGGAAGAGCGTGAAGCCCGTGCCGAGCGCTACCAGGTCCGCCTGAGCAAGGTTGGCGAGAGCGTGCAGGTTACCGTCGAGAAGAACATCAACACCGTGGCCCCGGCCGATGTCGCCCGCCGCGTGCTGAGCGCCATTCAGGACCACCTGGGCTAAGTGCGCTTCGCGGTACTCGGAAGCGGCAGCCAGGGAAATGGCACGCTGATCGCCAGTGGTGACACGTTCATCCTGGTCGATTGCGGTTTTTCCCTGCGCGAAACCGAGCGGCGCCTGGCGCTGCTCGGGGTGTCGGCGGCGCAGTTGAGCGCGGTGCTGGTGACCCATGAACATGCCGATCATGTGCATGGGGTGGGGTTGCTGTCACGGCGCTACAATGTACCGGTCTACCTCAGCCAAGGGACCTTGCGCGGCATGCGCAAACCGGTGGAGGTGGCCGGTTTTCTCGCGTGTGGCGACACCCTGCGCATCGGCTGCCTGGACGTGAGTGCGGCGCGGGTCGAGCACGACGCCTACGAGCCGCTGCAGTATGTGCTCAGCGACGGTCGCCGGCGCTTTGGCATGCTCACCGACCTGGGCTCCTACGATGCCCGGTTGCTGGAGCGCTACCAAGGCCTGGATGCCCTGCTGATCGAAGCCAACCACTGCCGCGACCTGCTGGCGCGCGGGCACTACCCGTACTTCCTCAAGCAGCGCGTGGGCGGCATGCAAGGTCATTTGAACAACCACCAGGCCGCGCGCCTGGTGGAGGAGTTGGGCTGGAGCAACCTGCAACACCTGGTGCTGGCCCACCTCAGCAGCAAGAACAACCTGCCACATCTGGCCCGCCAGTGCTTTGTCGACACCCTCGGGTGCGATCCGGACTGGCTCCAGGTGGCGAATCAGGAACATGGGCTCGACTGGCGCGAAATCGCCTAGCCCAACACTCAAGCAAGCGGAGCCCTCCATCATGGAAAAACGCGAAGAACTCTACCGCGGCAAAGCCAAATCGGTTTACAAGACCGACGACGCCGACCGCTTGATCCTGCTGTTCCGTAACGACACTTCGGCGTTCGACGGCAAGCGCATCGAACAGCTCGACCGCAAAGGCATGGTGAACAACAAGTTCAACGCCTTCATCATGCAAAAGCTCGAAGAAGCCGGCGTGCCGACTCAGTTCGACAAGCTGCTGGGCGACAACGAGTGCCTGGTGAAGAAGCTGGACATGATCCCGGTCGAGTGCGTGGTGCGTAACTATGCCGCCGGCAGCCTGGTCAAGCGCCTGGGCGTGGAGGAGGGCATCAAGCTGGAGCCGTCCACCTTCGAGCTGTTCCTGAAGAACGACGAGAAGGGCGATCCCTTCATCAACGAATCCCACGTTGTTGCTTTCGGCTGGGGCACCGCCGAGCAGCTGGTCGAGATGAAGAAGCTGTCGCTGAAGGTCAACGAAGTGCTGAACAAGCTGTTCGACGACGCCGGCCTGCTGCTGGTCGACTTCAAGTTGGAGTTCGGTGTCTTCCACGGCCAGATCGTCCTCGGTGACGAGTTCAGCCCGGACGGCTGCCGCCTGTGGGACAAAGAGACCCGCAAGAAGATGGACAAGGACCGGTTCCGCCAGGGTCTGGGCGACGTGATCGAAGCCTACGAAGAAGTTGCCAAGCGCCTGGGCGTGCCGCTGTAAGGCGCGCGTTCACGCAAGCGCCTGATACCACGCGATTTTTTTGAAAATAAAGGTTTGCGTTTTCAGAATTCGCTGGTATGATGCGCGGCATTGGAGAGATGCCGGAGTGGTCGAACGGGACGGATTCGAAATCCGTTGTACTGGCAACAGTACCTAGGGTTCAAATCCCTATCTCTCCGCCATACGCGAAGTAGTCGAAGCCCCCGAAAACCTTGAGTTTTCGGGGGCTTCGTCGTTTCAGTATTCGGTTTTCCGGGCACGCTTTGCATCCCTTGCTCGTCGTGCTTTCAAACCATCGTCCCGTGGTGATGGCTAAGGGCTGGTTCATCTTCTCTGACGATTCTGCCCCATAGCAGCTAAGCTCCTCGCGGTAGGTGTAAAGCCGGCATGACGATGTGGCAGATAACGCTGATGAACTCGCTGCACATGGAGCACCTTGGATGGGCTATGTGTTAATTGGTCACGATGCCGGGTTGGCAAATTTCCGGGTGAGGTACTCAGTGTTTCCGGCTCCCGCTGCCGGAAATGCGTACTAGCAGACCCTGCTGCCATGAATGAGCAAGGACGTAGCATCTCGCTACAACTGCTGGTGACCCTGGCCATCTTGCTGGGCATGCTGCTGCTCGGCATGGGCTTGGCCTGGCAAGGTTATCGCGGCACCCAGCAGGCACTGGTGGCTGCAGCCGGCGATTCCGCCCAGCAACTGGGCAAGACCATCGACGAACGCGCCCGGCGCTTGCTCGACCCGGCGCAGAGCAGCATCCGGCTGCTCGCGTTCAACCCGGCCGCCAGTACCTTGGCTCAGCGCCTGGAGCGGCTGCCGCAACTGGTCGAGAGCCTGAACGCCAACAAGATGCTCAGCGCCGCTTATGTCGGCTACCCCAATGGCGAATTCCTGCTGGTCCGTCAGTTGCACGACCCGCAATCGCTTCAGCGCTACGCGGCGCCAGCCGGCACCCGCTTTCTGGTTCAGAGCATCAGCAAGGGCGATGACGGTACTAGCCTTGGCGAGTGGCGTTTCTACGATCCGCAGCTGACCTTGCTGCAAACCCAGGTCAAGCCGGAGTATCACTACGATCCGCGCCAGCGCCCCTGGTTCATCGAAGCCTCAGGGCGCTCGACCACCGTGCTTACCAACCCTTACGCCTTCTTCACCACCCGTGAAGTCGGCATGACCATGGCCCAGCGCAGCGTCGATGGCGCGGCGGTGATCGGCATGGATGTTTCGGTCAATGATCTGGCCAGCGAGAGCCAGGACCTGCGCATGACCCCCGGCACCGAGACCGCCGTGATCGATGAGCGGGGGAATGTGGTGGCGTACCCGGACCTGAAGCGGGTCATCCTGCAGGAGGGAGAGGCGGTCCGCCTGTCGCGTATCGACGAACTGGGGATTCCCAGCCTGGCGCGCATCCACGCCAACCCGCTTCAGGACAACCGGCCGCAACCTTATCAGGTGCAAGGGAAGACCTGGTATGGCATGCGCATACCGCTCACCACGCTGGTCGGCGAGGACTTCCAGGTGCTGATCGCCGTGCCGGGCGACGAGTTGCTGGCCGGTGCACGCCAGGTGCTGTTCGAGCAGCTGCTCTGGGCGGCGGCGCTGATGGCCTTGCTACTGCTGCTGGGCGCAGTGCTCGGCCAGCGCATCGGCCGCCCGTTGCGCCTGCTGGCCGAGCAGGTGCACGGCCTTGCCAACTTCGACTTCAGCCGCGAGGTGGGGGTGACGTCACAGGTTTCCGAGGTGCGTGAACTGAGCCAGGTGCTCAGCCGCATGTCCGGCACCATCCGCAATTTCCAGGCGATCACCCTCACGCTCAGCCGGGAAAGCCAGCTGGAGCGCATGCTCGAGGGTGTGCTCAGACATCTGGTGGACGCCGCCGGGGTAAAGGCGGGTGCGGTTTACCTGTTCGATGACGACCAATCCCTGCTGCGTCTGGCCGCTTCATGCCGGGGCGAGGACTACCCGGACGAACTGGCGGTCGCCGAGCATGAGCACGAGCACCTGGTGGCTGTCGTGAAACACGCGCTGGAGCTGCGTGGGCGCAGCCTTGCGGTGGTGCTCCGGGACCGTGGCCAGGTGCTGCTGGGTATCCTGGTATTGCAGCTGGATGAGGGGCAGGCCGGTGATGAAGCGGGCCAGCCGTTCCGGCAATTCGTCGAGGAGCTGTCCGGTGCTGCGGCGGTGGCCATCGAGACGCGGCAACTGGCCGAAGCCCAGCAACGGCTGCTGGACGCCATGATCAAGCTGCTGGCCGATGCCATCGATGCCAAGAGCCCGTATACCGGCGGCCACTGCGAGCGGGTACCGCAACTGGCGCAGATGCTGCTGGACCAGGCCGTGCAGGCCGACAGCGGCCCCTACGCCAGCTTCAGCATGACCGATCTCGAGCGTTACGAGTTCCGGGTGGCCGCCTGGCTGCACGACTGCGGCAAGATCACCAGCCCCGAGTATGTGGTGGACAAAGCGACCAAGCTGGAGGGCCTGTACAACCGCATCCACGAAATCCGTATGCGCTTCGAGGTGCTCTGGCGCGATGCCGAGCTGGCTTATTGGCAAGGGCTGGCAGGTGGCGCAGAGCAGCAGGTGCTGCAGGCGTCCCTGACGCGTTGCCAGGCCCAGTTGCAGGAGGATTTCGCGTTCGTTGCCAGGGCCAATATTGGTAGCGAGCTCATGGACGAGGGCGATATCGAACGCTTGCAGCAGATCGGCCAGCGCCGCTGGCGGCGGCATTTCGACAACCGCTTGGGCATTTCCCGCGACGAAGAGGAACGCTTCAAGGGCGTACCCGCGCTGCCATTGCCGGTGGATGAGCCGCTCCTGGCCGACCGCCCCGAGCATCGGTTGCACTGGGGCGCGCGCAAGCCGCCGGTGGTCAAGGGCGATCCGCGCAATGCCTGGGGCTTCGACATGAGCCTGCCGGCCAATGCCAGCGATCAGGGCGAGTTGTACAACCTGTCGATCCGCCGCGGCACCTTGAACGACGAGGAGCGCTTCAAGATCAACGAACATATCGTGCAGACCATCATCATGCTTTCCAGCTTGCCGTTCCCGCGTCATCTGCGGCGGGTGCCGGACATCGCCGGCAACCACCACGAGAAGATGGATGGCAGCGGGTATCCGAGGCGATTGGGCAAAGCTGACCTGAGCATCGCCGAGCGGGTGATGGCGATCGCCGATATCTTCGAAGCACTGACGGCTGCCGACCGACCGTACAAGGCGCCGAAGACCTTGTCCGAATCGGTGAAGATCATGGTGTCCATGGCGCGGGGCAATCACATCGACGGGCAGCTACTGCGGCTATTTCTGAGTAGCGGTGTGTATCGGCAGTATGCCGAGCGGTTTTTGCAGGAGGAGCAGATCGACGAGGTGGATGTGGCGTACTGGTTGGCGCAGCTATAAGGCGTGCCGCGCCTTCCCTCTGTACACCCGCAAAACGTCCGCCATCACCGCCAGTGCGATCTCTGCCGGTGACTTGCTGCCCAGGTCCAGGCCGATGGGCATGTGCAACCGCTCGATCTGCGCCTGCGACAGCCCGCCAATCCGTCGCAGGCGCTCGGCGCGCTTGGCTGACGTGGCTGCCGAGCCCATGGCGCCGATGTAAAACGCCGGGGTGTTCACCGCCTCCATCAATGCCAGGTCATCGATCTTCGGATCGTGGGTCAGCGCCACCACCGCAGTGGCTGCATGGCAACCCCCCTCGGCGATGAACAGCGAGGGCAGCACGCGATGCATCCGCACACCCTCGAGATTCACATGCGCCATCTCCTCGCGCGGGTCGCAGGCAACGACCTCGCAGCCCAGCGTGCGGGCGATGGCGGCGCACGCTTCAGCCACCGGTGACAGCCCGGCCAGCACCACGCGCAAGGCTGGGCCGATGCCGATATGCACGGCATCTTCACTCATTTGCACGGCAACCCTGCTGTCACCCTGGGCTTCAAAGTCACCCGTTGCCAATCCGACCTTGCGCGTCACGCGTTGCTGGCCCAGCAGCGCAGCACGCAATACCTGCAAATGCGCCAGCCACAGGTCGTTCGGCTCGCGTCGCTCAACCAGCACGACCAGCACGCCGCCGCACGGCAAACGCAAGCGACGGCTTTGCGCCTGCCCGTCGCCATACCGCACCACCTGCGCCACCTGCCTGAATTCTCCGCGCCAGAGGCTTTGCAGAAACTCCTCTTCAACACACCCGCCCGACAACGATCCGACGTACGCCACGCCGCCATTGCTGACCAGCATCGCCCCGGGCGAGCGCGGTGCCGAGCCATAGGTGGAGAGCACCGTGCAGAGCCAGATCGTCTGGCCGGCTTGTGCCCATTGCAGGGCCTGGTCGATCACCTGCAGGTCAAGATGCTGCATGTTCCGCTACCTCGTTCCAAGGGTTGAGAGCACACCTGAAAAAGCCGCGCAAAGGCCCAACGTCTGTGGCAGTGTTAGCGTTCTGGCTAGCTCCACAGTGATTGCCCATGCAAACTCGCAAAACCGGTGTTCGCGCCCAGCAGGCCGACCGCACCAAGCAAAACATCCTCCAGGCTGCCGTGAAGGTCTTCAGCAAGGAAGGCTTCACCGGCGGGCGCATCGAGCAGATCTCCTCATTGGCCAAGTCCAATGACCGCATGATCTATTACTACTTCGGCAGCAAGGAGAAACTGTTCATCTGCGTGCTGGAGCACATCTACGCAAGCTTCAACCAGGCCGAAGCCAAGCTGCGCCTGGACCTCTCCGACCCCGAGGGCGCGCTGCGCGAGCTGGTCGCATTCATCTGGCACTACTACGTGCGCCATCCCGAGTTCGTCACCATCCTGGCCACCGAGAACCTCCATCAGGGCAAACACGCCAGGAAGTCGCCGAACCTCAAGGAACTGTCCGGCGAGGCGTTCGGTGTGCTGCGGCCGATCATCGAGGCCGGCCAGGCCAAGGGCCTGTTTCGCGCGGATATCGACATCAAGCACACTTACCTGATGATCGCTTCGCTCTGCTATTTCTATAACTCCAACCTCTACACGCTGAGTTCGTTCCTGGCCGTGGACCTGGCCGAAAAGCAGGCCAAGTCCGACTGGCTGGACTTCATCAGCGATCTCGCCCTGCGCGGGCTGCGCTGCTGAGATTCAATGGCTGCCAGGGTTGGCGCGCACTTGAGCGCTTTTGGTCATCAGCCCCGCCCAGGCCGGTTTGTCGGGCGCAAAGCGCTGGCGCAGGTAAGCGGCAAGGTCCGCTACCTGACGGTCCGACAAGCTGCCCTTGAACCCTGGCATATAACCCAGGTCGCGTGTCGCCGGCGTTGGAATGCCGTGCAAGACGATGCGCAGCAGATTGTCCGGCAGGTCGCCATGGACGTTGCTGTTGACCGCCATGGACGGGCTGACCCCGAACAGCTTCGGTCCAAGTCCGTCGCTGTGGCAGGCCATGCACGCGCCCTTGAACACCCGCTCGCCATTGCTCAGCGAAACCTGCGGATCGACTTGCGGCGCTGGCTTGGCTGCAAGCGTCTGCGGTGTGCCGTCGAGCGACGCCAGGTAGTGCGCGATAGCGCGTACATCACTCTGCGGCAGTGTCGCCAATTCGCTGACCACCGGCCCCATGGGGCCGGCAGCGACGCCGTGTTTGTCGGAGAAACCCGTGCTCAGATAAGTGAACAATTCGTTCTCGCTCCACGGTATCGATCCCTTGCCCAAGGCATTGAGCGCAGGCGCTTCCCAGCCATCGACCATACCGCCGGCCAGGTAGCTTTTGCCACTTTTCTCCGCGCCCATCAGGTTGCGCGGCGAATGGCACGCCGTGCAGTGGCCCAGGCCATCGACCAGATAGGCGCCACGGTTCCATTGTTCGCTGCGCTGCGGGTCGGGCTGGTATTCACCGCGCGAGAGAAACAGCGCGTTCCAGCCAGCCATCAGCGGGCGTTGGTTGAAAGGGAAGCGCATCTGGTTGGCGGGCGCCTCCTGCTGGACTGGCGTCTGTGACATCAGGTAGGCGTACAGCGCCTGCATGTCGGCATCGGTGATGTTGCGAAACGAGGTATAGGGAAAGGCCGGGTACAGGTGGCGACCGTCGCGGCTGATGCCCTCGCGCATGGCCCGCTCGAACGCGGCGAAAGACCAGCGACCAATGCCGGTTTCCGGGTCGGGGGTGATGTTGGTGCTGTAGAGCGTGCCGAACGGTGTATCCATCGCCAGCCCACCGGCATTGACCTTGCCGCCGCTGACCGTATGGCACACTGCGCAGTCGCCGGCAGCCGCCACTTGGCGTCCGCGTTCGAGCATCGAGGCCGACCAGCTACCGGCGGCGGGCGGCGTTACCGGGGCGATTTCGGCGCGCCAGGGCAGGGCGGTGGCCGCCATGCCCAACGCGGCGCCGAACACGCCGGCAAGCGAGCCGAACCACCATTTCGAGCGTTTCGGCGCGGGCGGCGCTGGCGCCGGCCCGTCAGCGCGGGGGGCTTCTGCGCCCAGTGCTGCGCGCACCCGCTCGGCAGTGATCGGCAACTCGCGAAAGCGTATCCCGGTGGCATCGAAGATGGCGTTGGCGATGGCCGCCGCGCTCGGCACCGAGGCCGACTCGCCACTGCCCATCGGCGGTTCATGTTGGCGCGGCAGCATCATCACATCGATGGCCGGCACCTCGGGGAAGGTCAGGATCGGGTAGCCACCCCATTCCTTGCTCGCCACCTTTGAATCCTCGAAGCTCACCTGTTCCTTGAGCACGCGGCTGGTGGACTGAATCACGTTGCCATGGATCTGGTGCCGCACCCCTTCGGGGTTGACCATCATGCCGGCGTCATGGCCAATCACCACGCGCGTCACGGCGACCTCACCGGTGCGCCGGTCCACCGCGACATCCGCGACCCAGGCCGCCCAGGCGGCGCCGAAGCCGGGGAACTTGCTGTGGATATAGCGCGCGTAGGCGAAACCGCGACCGCGCAATACATCACCTTCGGCGGGCACCTGCATGGGCTCGGTGCGTGGCTGCCAGCCGGCGCGTTCGGCGGTGGCCTGGACCAGGTCGATGGCACGCGGATCGGAAAGGTGCTTGAGGCGGTACTCGACCGGGTCGACACCGGCGGCGAAGGCCAGCTCGTCGATGTACGACTCATGGGCGAAGCTGTTGGGCATGGCCGACACACCCCGCATCCACGAGGCGCGCACCAGCGGCGTCATGTCATTGATGGTGACGCGCATGTGCTCATAGTCATAGGGCGGGATCGAGGTGCGGTCGCCCATCTCGAACAAGGCCGGTACCGGCTCCACCGCGCCTGTCAGCAGCAGGGCGAGGGTGGGGGCGCCATTGGAGGGGTAGCTGGTCTGGAAGTCGTAGGCGGCGACCGTGCCATCGGCGTTCAGGCCGCCATCGATTTCCATCAGCTGTGCAGTGCCCTTGGGCTCCCAGGCATGCTCTTGCTCGCGGGTCAGTTGCACCCGCACAGGGCGACCTACCGCGCGTGACAGCAGCACCGCGTCGGCACAGACATCATCGGCGCAGTTGCGGCCATAACAGCCGGCCGCTTCCATGCGAATGATGTCGATGCGTTGTTCGTCACACGCCAGCAACCAGGCCAGGTCAGCGCGCAGCAGGTGCGGGTTCTGGGTGCCGGACCAGACGCGGATCTGGCCTTCGGTAAAGTCGGCGAGGGCGCAGGACGGGCCGATCGAGCCATGCAGCTGATACGGCCAGAGGTAGCTGCGGCTCAGGCGCTGGCTGGCATTGGCGATGCCGGCATCGACGTCGCCCTTGTCCAGCACGGTGCGCTGCACCCGGGGGTTGTCGCGGATCGCCTGGGCCACATCGCTGAGGTCGGGCAGTTTGCCGGTAAACGGCTTCCAGCTGATTTTCAAATCCTCGGCGGCGCGGATCGCCTGCTCTTCGCGCTCGGCGACCACGCCGACGAAGTCGCGGATGACCACCACCGCGATCACGCCAGGCACATGGGCAATGGAGGATTCGTCCACCGCCAGCAGGCTCTTGCCGACGAAATCGCCGCTGTCATGGCCGGCGTAGGGCGGCCGGATCACGCGGCCGTGGAGCATGTCGGGCAGGCGCATGTCATGGACGTAGGTCAGCTCGCCGGTGGCTTTGCCGGGGATATCCACCCGCGCAGCACTGCGACCGACCAGGCGGTAGTCCTCGATGGCCTTGAGCGGCGCATCGTCGGCAATGCGCAGTTGATGATTCTCCCCCTGCACCAGTTCGGCAAAGCTCAGGGTGCGGCCATCGCTGGCGATCAGCGTGCCTTCTTCCAGGCGCAGCGTATCGGCCTGGCAGCCCAGGCGCAGCGCCGCCTGTTGCAGCAGGAAGCGCCGCGCGGTGGCCGCCGCCTTGCGCAGCGGCACGGCGGAAATCTGCAGGGTGGCGCTGGCGATGGTGGCGCCCTGGTTCGGCGCGCGCTCGGTGTCACCGAGCACCATGTGCACCTGGTCCATGCGCAGGTCGAGTTCTTCGGCAACGATCTGCGCCAGTGACGTGCGGATGCCGGTGCCCAGGTCGACGTGGCCGTTGAAGGCGTAGACCCTGCCGTCATCGCTGATCGCCAGGAACAACGCCAGTTCGCGCGCCTTGACCGTGGGCGTCACGCCCTTGGCCACAGGGCCCGAGGGCGGGGTGATCTCATCGACGATCAGCAGGACGCCGGTTTTGCCCAGCAACTGGTCGCGGGTGGGAACGTGTTGCGAGTGGTTCATGCTCTTCTCCGGTTCTCAGGCCTGGCGGCCGGCAGCGCGGCGCACGGCGCGCAGGATTTCGACGTGGGTGCCGCAACGGCAGAGGTTGCCGGACAGCTCGTTGCGGATCTGTTCGTCGCTGGCGTCCGGGATGCGGTCGAGCAGGGCCTTGGCGGTCATGATCATGCCGTTCATGCAGTAGCCGCATTGGGCGGCTTGCTCATCGATGAACGCTTGCTGTACGGGGTGCGGCGCGGCCTTGCTGCCCAGCCCTTCGAGGGTGGTGATGTCGCGGTTGGCGGCGCCGGACAGGGGGATCACGCAGGAGCGTGCGGCGACGCCGTCGATGATCACCGTGCAGGCGCCGCATTCGCCCAGGCCGCAGCCGTACTTGGGGCCGTTCAGGCGCAGGTCGTTGCGCAGGATCAGCAGCAGGGGCGTGTCGGCCATGGCGCTGACTTCGATGCTCTGGCCGTTGATCCGCAGGGAGATGGTTGTTTGCATTGTTGGATCATCTCTGGAAGTTGCTTGCCATTCGAAAGCGAGTACCAGCGCGCTACCAAACCACTCAACGGGGGCGCTTGTTTCGGTAAGTACTCACTACATGAAAGGGTCAGGCAAGAAGCAGGCCAGGGATGATTTTTGGGGGGGAGGGGTGTATCGCGAAGTGCAGGGTTTGAGATTTTTAGTGCCGTTGAAATCGAGCGCCGCGCGGGCGGCGCTCGATTTACGCATCACCACAAATTCAAAGCGAGGCGCCGCGATCACCCCGCCATCTCATCCCCGTCGATCATCTTGCGCAGCAAAAACAGAATCGCCACCCGCTCCGCAGCATTCAGGCAGCCCATGCTCAGTTCACTGATCTGCCGGGCGCAGGGAATCATCGCATCCAGCAATGCCGCGCCACTGTCGGTGAGCTCGACGATCACCTTGCGTCGATCATCAGGGTCCGGCGACAGCTTCACCAGTTCCCGCGCCTTGAGCCGTTCGACGATGCCTCGAATGGTCGCCTGGTCGACGGCGGTCGCCTTGATCAACTCGGCCTGGGAGCTGGGCCCGTGGTCGCGCAAGGCGCACAGGGTGACGAACTGGATCGAGGTCAGCTGCGGGTCGCACGCCTGCTGCTGGAAAATCGCGGTGTGCCGCTGATACGCCTTGCGCAGCAGGTGGCCGACCTGTTCGGTGACGTCATAGGGGGCGGTGTCAGGTGCAGCGGGCGCTTCAGTGGTTTTCTTCGACATGGGAGGGCTTGGGCTGTATGGGTTGGGCTGGCCGGGCCCCGAAGTGGAGCGCCGGGCCAGTATAACCACTATCGTGCCTTGGACTCCTCAGGTGCGACCACATCGCCGGCCAGGACCACGGCCTTGTCGTCCAGGTAGATATCGCAGTTGCGCAGCGGAATATCCAGGTGGCAGGGGGTTTTGCGCTTGCCACCGACTTCGGTGTTGGGGCCGGTGGAGAACAGGAAGTTGCCATAGAACGCGCGGGCATCCATGCACATGCCGTCGTTGCGGTCGTGCAGGCCCATGGCGGTCCACTGGGCGCGTGGCTGCAGGCCCCAGCCGATGTGGGAAATGCCGTACACCTCGGGGTCGTTGAAATACTTCATGTAGTCACGCAGGTACTCGGCCTCGAAGCCGCCATGAATGCCGGTGATGAAGCCTTTCTCGATCTCCAGCGTGATGCGCTCGCGGCAGTAGTTCTTGAACGGCAGGATGATGTCGCCGACATCCAGCACCAGCGTGCCTTCGGCGCTGTCCTCGTTCGGCCAGGTGAACAGGAAGCCGCTGGGCCAGTGGTCCCAGCGGCCGGGCTCGTCGGCGTAACCGTATTCGGTGACGGCCGGGTATTGGCCGAGCGGGGCGCGAAAATCACTGCCGGCCTTGGAGCGCACATGCATGCTGCGCGCCTGCTTGAGCAGGGTTTCGGCGGCCAGCACGCGGCGCTTGTCGTCCTCGGTGGGCAGCATGCGCGCCAGCACTTCCGGGGGTTCGACGGCCAGCAGGATGCGCGTGCCCGTCTTGAGGATCTGCTCCTGTTCAGGTGAATGCAGCAGCATCATGGTGTCGACGATCAGGTCGGCGGCCTCCAGCGCCCGCTGCGCCGCCAGGTTGCCGGTCAGGGCCGTGTCGCCGCAGTAGGCGGTCATGTCGTTGCCCATGGCAGTGGGGTGGTTGAACGACGGCAGTTCCACCGCGTAGACCTTTGCCTTGAGCCGCTGCGCGGCTTCCATCGCGGCGTTCACCGTACGTGGATCGGAATAGTGGCTCTTGAGCACGGCGACGCTCTGCGTCTCATCCACGCGGGACAGTTTCAGCACGTGTTCGAACATCTGGGTCAGTTCTGCGTTGCTAACGGGCATCGGCTTTCTCCTGGGCAGGCCTTGGTGGGCTCGAGATGCTGCACTGCGGCGGTGCATGGCGCGTCATCTCGGTGCGAATTAATAGTGTATACGCCATATTCTTGTAGATGTAATCGCATCCGTTCGACAAGCGCAAGCCGTACTTCCAAACGTTACTATTTCACACAATCCCTAGATAAATCGGTTACACGAGGCCGTTTGTTACATTCGATCAGCCGTTTGAAAATATTTGAGTCATGCCCTTCCAATTAAAAAAATACAGCGTATACACTCTAAATCGTCAGGTGATCGAACCACTGACCACATCACAGAACAAGAGGGGATATACCTATGCGGGGCAGGCAGAAAATCGCAATCGTCGGTGCAGGTCTTGGTGGTGCAGCAGCCGCCACGCTGTTGCAACAGGCCGGCTTCGAGGTCGACGTGTACGAGCAGGCACCGGAATTCACCCGCCTCGGCGCGGGTATCCATATCGGCCCCAACGTGATGAAGATCTTCCGCCGCATGGGGCTGGAGCAGAAGCTGGAGCTGATGAGCTCGCACCCGGACTTCTGGTTCAGCCGCGACGGCAACACGGGCGACTACCTGTCGCGCATCCCGCTCGGTGAGTTCGCCCGCCGTGAGTACGGCGCCTCGTACATCACCATTCACCGCGGCGACCTGCACGCACTGCAGATCGATGCGATCAAGCCGGGCACCGTGCACTTCGGCAAGCGCCTGGAAAAGATTGTCGATGAGGGCGACCAGGTGCGCCTGGACTTCGCCGACGGTACCCACACCGTGGCCGATATCGTCATTGGCGCGGACGGCATCCACTCCAAGATCCGTGAAGAGCTGCTGGGTGTCGAAGCGCCGATCTACAGCGGCTGGGTCGCCCACCGCGCGCTGATCCGCGGCGAACACCTGGCCCAGCATGCCGACGTGTTCGAGGACTGCGTGAAGTGGTGGACCGAAGACCGCCACATGATGGTCTACTACACCACCGGCAAGCGCGACGAGTACTACTTCGTCACCGGCGTACCGCACGAAGCCTGGGACTTCCAGGGCGCCTTCGTCGACAGCAGCCAGGAAGAAATGCGCGCGGCCTTCGAGGGTTACCACCCCACCGTGCAGAAGCTGATCGGCGCCACCGAATCGATTACCAAGTGGCCGCTGCGCAACCGCAACCCGCTGCCGCTGTGGAGCCGTGGCCGCCTGGTGCTGCTGGGCGACGCCTGCCACCCGATGAAACCGCACATGGCGCAAGGCGCGTGCATGGCGATCGAAGATGCGGCGATGCTGACCCGCTGCCTGCAAGAGACCGGACTGTCCGACCACCGCACCGCCTTCGCGCTGTACGAGGCCAACCGCAAGGAACGCGCATCGCGGGTGCAGTCGGTATCCAACGCCAACACCTTCCTCTACAACCAGGAAGACCCGGCCTGGGTATATGGCTATGACCTCTACGGCCAGGAACTGAAAAGCGGGGAGGCGGCATGAGCACCTTCGTCGCCGGCGGCAACGTCAGCGCCAACGGCATCCGCCAGCATTACCTGCGCTACGGCGGCAAGGGGCATGCGCTGATCCTGGTGCCGGGCATCACCAGCCCGGCGATCACCTGGGGGTTCGTCGCCGAGCGCCTTGGTCAGCACTTCGACACCTATGTGCTGGATGTGCGTGGCCGCGGCCTGTCTTCGAGCGGCCCTGAGCTGGACTACGGCACCGACGCCTGCGCGGCGGACATTCCGGCCTTCGCGGCGGCGCTGGGCCTGGAGCGCTATCACCTGGTCGGCCACTCGATGGGGGCACGTTTCGCCATCCGCGCCGCTGCCAAAGGCGCGCCAGGGCTGCAGCGCCTGGTGCTGGTCGATCCACCGGTGTCCGGGCCTGGTCGGCGCGAGTACCCGAGCAAGCTGCCGTGGTACGTCGACTCGATCCGCCAGGCCACCGTTGGCATGAGCGGCGATGACATGCGCGCCTTCTGCGCGACCTGGACCGATGAGCAACTGGCCCTGCGCGCCGAGTGGCTGCACACCTGCCATGAGCCGGCGATCGTGCGTGCCTTCAACGATTTCCACCAGGTGGACATCCATCAGGACCTGCCCCGCGTGCGCCAGCCCGCACTGCTGATGGTGGCCGGGCGGGGCGGCGTGATCCAGCCCCAGGACATCGCGGAGATCCGCGAGCTCAAGCCGGACATCCAGGTCGTTCAGGTCGACAACGCCGGCCACATGATCCCTTGGGATGACCTCGAAGGCTTCTTCGCCGCCTTCGGTGATTTCCTCGACCACACCTTCGACTGACGGAGCACAAGACATGAGCAAGATTTACCGGATCGGCCAGATCGTGCCGAGCTCGAACACCACCATGGAAACCGAAATCCCGGCGATGCTCCTGGCGCGCCAGGCGATCCGCCCGGAACGCTTCACCTTCCACTCCAGCCGCATGCGCATGAAGCAGGTGAAGAAGGAAGAACTGGCAGCGATGGACGGCGAGTCCGACCGCTGCGCGGTGGAGTTGTCCGACGCCAAGGTCGACGTGCTCGGCTATGCCTGCCTGGTGGCGATCATGGCCATGGGGCTGGGCTATCACCGCCAGTCGGAGAAACGACTGCAGAAAGCCACCGCTGACAACGACGCGCTGGCCCCGGTGATCACCAGTGCGGGTGCGCTGGTGGAGGCCCTGCATGTGATGAAGGCCAAGCGCATCGCCATCGTCGCGCCCTACATGAAGCCGTTGACCGAACTGGTGGTCAACTACATCCGCGAGGAAGGCTTCGAAGTGCAGGACTGGCGCGCGCTGGAAATCCCCGACAACCTCGCCGTGGCCCGCCACGACCCGGCCAATCTGCCGGGCATCGTCGCCGGCATGAACCTTGAAGGCGTCGATGTGGTGGTGCTTTCGGCTTGCGTGCAGATGCAATCGCTGCCGGCGGTCGCCAAGGTCGAGGCGCAAACCGGCAAGCCGGTGGTCACCGCTGCCATCGCCACCACCTACGCCATGCTCAAGGCGCTGGACCTGGAACCGGTGGTTCCAGGTGCTGGCGCATTGCTGTCGGGCGCTTACTGAATCGGGAGACGAACATGAGCGACGCACAAAGCGCCAGCGACAACTACCAGGGCGTATGGGGCCAGCGCATCGGCTTCGGCCGCAAGGCGGCCCTGCTGATGATCGACTTCATGCAGGGCTACACCACCCCTGGTGCGCCGCTCTACGCTCCCGGCGTGGTGACGGCCGTCGAGCAGGCCGCCGGCCTGCTGGCCCTGGCCCGCGACTGCGGTACGCTGGTGGTCCATACCAACATCCGCTACCAGGCCCCGCACTTCGCCGACGGCGGCGTGTGGGTGCGCAAGGCGCCGGTGATGAAGGACATGGTCGAAGGCAACCCGCTGGCGGCATTCTGCGAGGCCGTGGTGCCACGGGCGGATGAGGTGGTGCTCAGCAAGCAGTACGCCAGCGCCTTCTTCGGTACCAGCCTGGCCTCGCTGCTGCATGCGCAAGGCGTCGATACCGTGGTGCTGGCCGGCTGCTCCACCAGTGGCTGCATCCGCGCCAGTGCGGTGGATGCCCTGCAGCACGGCTTTCGAACCATCGTGGTGCGAGAATGTGTCGGTGATCGCCACAACGATCCCCATGAAGCCAACCTGTTCGACATCGACAGCAAGTACGGCGATGTCGTCAGCCGGCAGGAGGCCATGGAGCAGCTTCAACGCCTGGAGAACTGAATCAACCCGTCACCTTGCACCCATAACAATCAAGTAACGGCGCGGGAAGCCCGTTCCATGACCGTCCGCTGTCCAGGCGGTCGCCCCGCAGGAGCACTCGGGGTCTTGTGACGCCTCCTTGGCGTGCCGCGTATAGTGCGCGGCGCGCCCAGAGCGTCGAAAACTGCTGGCCTTAAAACAACCACAAAGTCGCCCGCCAGGAGACAGGAAATGCCAATTGCGAATGCAACCGCGGTCCACGTTGAAGTCGACCGGGGTACTCAAGCGCTTTACCGCAGGATCACCTGGAAGCTCATCCCCTTCCTGTGTTTCTGCTACCTCGCAGCCTATCTGGACCGCATCAATGTCGGCTTCGCCAAGCTGCAGATGCTCGAAGACCTGCAATTCAGCACCGCGGCCTATGGCCTGGGGGCCGGGCTGTTCTTCGTCGGTTACATCATCTTCGAGGTCCCGAGCAACCTGATCCTGCAGCGTGTCGGCGCCAAGCTGTGGATCGCCCGCATCATGATCACCTGGGGCCTGCTCTCGGCCTGCACCATGTTCGTCACCAGCACCACGCAGTTCTACATCCTGCGCTTTCTGCTCGGCGCGGCCGAAGCGGGCTTCCTGCCGGGTGTGCTGTTCTACCTGACCATGTGGTACCCGACCTACCGACGCGGGCGCATCATCGCCCTGTTCATGATCGGGCTGCCGCTGTCGAGCGTGATTGGCGGGCCGATCTCTGGCTGGATCATGGGCCACTTCGACCAGGTCCACGGCCTGCATGGCTGGCAGTGGCTGTTCCTGCTGGAGGCGATCCCCAGCGTGCTGCTGGGCATCCTGACGTTCTGGGCGCTGCCGAACACTTTCCAGCAGGCGAAATGGCTGTCGGATGACGACAAGGCGCAGCTGGCAGCGGACCTTGCCGCCGACGATGCCGAGGGCAAGGACAGCAAGCACAGCTTCCGCGATGGCTTCTTCAACCTCAAGGTGTGGATGCTCGGTGGCATCGACTTCTCGATCCTGCTCAGCGCCTATGCCATGGGCTTCTGGATGCCGACCTTCATTCGCGACGCGGGTGTCAGCGATACCTTCCACATCGGCCTGCTCACGGCGATTCCGAGCCTGGCGGCGTTGGCTGGCATGCTGATGATCGGCGCCAGTTCCGACCGGCATCGCGAACGCCGCTGGCACATCATCGTGCCGTTCATCATCGGCGCGATCGCCATGGCCAGCAGCACCCTGTTCAGCCAGAACCTGGTGATGACGGTGGTGCTGTTTGCGATCGCCTCGGCGGCGATCATCGGTGCGGTGCCGGTGTTCTTCAGCCTGCCGGCGACCTTCCTCAAGGGCACCGCGGCCGCTACCGGTTTTGCCCTGGCGTGCTCGGTGGCCAATATCGCGGGGTTGGTGAGCAACTCGCTGATGGGCATGGTCACTGATCTGACCGGCACCTCCCACGCGGCCTTGTGGGTGTTTGCCCTGTGCCTGCTGCTCAGCTGTTTCCTGGTCATCGCCTTGCCGGCAAAGCTGGTCAACCGTTAACGGTCCAGCGCTTCTTTTGACGGCAGCGCAGGCGGGCACCTAGCTCGTCTGCCGATCCCTTTCAACGCAACCCGACGTGGATGGCCCCTGGGCCGCCGCGGCGGGCTGCTGTTGCCCGCATCCAGGAGTTGCTTTCATGCTCGGTTACATGCCACAGCGTTATTCCCCGACCGCTCGCCTGGCCGGTGGTTGCATCGCCGCCGCCCTGTGCGCCGAGGCGACGGCCGAAGAGCCAGGTTTCATCGCGGACGCCAGCGCTACGCTGCAAGCGCGCAATTACTTTTTCAGTCGTGACTATGCCGATATCAAAGGCCCGAGTACCCAGTCGCGTACCCAGGAATGGGCCCAGGGCTTCATCTTCAATGCCACCTCCGGCTATACCCCGGGCATGATCGGCATGGGTGTCGACGTCATTGGCCTGCTCGGTTTCAAGCTCGACAGCAGCCCGGAGCACGCCAAGTCGGGGTTGTTGCCCAGCCTCGAAAGCGGCAAGTCGGCAGACGAATACAGCCGCATGGGCGCAGCGGCCAAGTTCAAGGTTTCCCGCACCGAACTGAAAGTGGGCGAGTTGATGCCTAACCTGCCTGTGCTGTTGTTCAGTGACCTGCGCCTGCTGCCGCCGACCTACCAGGGCGCGATGCTCGAGTCCCGCGAGTTCCCCGGGCTGACCCTGAGCGCGGGGCAGTTCAGGTCAACCAGCCTGCGTGACTCGTCCAACAGCCAGAAGATGTATGCGCTGGTCAACGACCCGATCAATCCGGCGCGGCTGGCGCGGTTCACCAGTGACCGCTTCAACTATGTCGGCGCCGACTATGCCTTCAACGACAACCGCACCAGTGTCGGCGTGTGGCAGGCGCAACTGGAAGATATCTACCAGCAGCGCTTTTACAGCCTCAAGCACGCCCAGCCCGTGGGTGACTGGACGCTGGGGGTGAATGCCGGTTACTTCGATGCCCAGGAGGATGGTCGGCAGATCGCTGGCAAATACGACAACCATGCGCTGTTCAGTTTGTTCTCGGCCAAGACCGGTGGGCACACCTTCTATGTGGGGTATCAGCAGATCGGCGGGGACGACGGGTTCATCCAGGTCGGTGCCAACACCAACCCGATGGGCAATACGCTGCCAACCTATGAATTCTCGGCGACGGGGGAGCGCTCGTGGCAGGTGCGGCACGACTACAACTTCGTCGCGCAGGGGATCCCGGGGCTGACCTCGACCTTGCGCTATGTAAAGGGGCGCGACGTCGAGACTGGCCTGGGTTTCGAAGGGCGTGACCGGGAGCGCGATCTGGACCTGGCCTACGTGGTGCAGAGCGGCCCCCTGGCAGGGTTGGGGGTGCGGGTGCGCAATGTGATGGCCCGCTCGAACTATCGGACCGACATCGACGAGAACCGCTTGATCCTGAGTTATACGGTCAAGTTGTTCTGATGAGGGCTGGCTGACTCGCAGGTGAGCGCGGCTATTTGGTCGCAGGCGAAAGAACCGGGTCAGCCAGCGGTTTTACGGTCAGCTCTACACCCAAGGCCAGCATAAGCTTCTGGATGGTATCAAAGCGTGTCTTGCTGCCACCCTTGAAGGTCTTGTAGAGAGACTCGCGATTGACGCCTGCGTCCTGAGCGAGCTTGTTCACGCCTCTCGCCTTTGCCACTTCGCCCATTGCATGCATCAGGACGTGTGTGTCGTTGGTTTTCAGTGCTTCTGCCAAGAATGCTGCAATGGTTTCAGGGCTATCGAGAAAGCGGGAAGCTTCAAAGCGCTGCGTGTTGCTCAGGTCCAGATCGAGGATTGGCATTTCTTCGTGGCTGTATTTATCACTCATCTTTTCCCACCTCGCAGGTTGTCCAGGATTTCCTTTGCTCGTTTGATGCCTCTGCCTTGGTCAGTTTTGTCACTGCCGTAGAGCATCAGCAATTACTAGATGGGGTAACCGACAATTTTACGAATTGGCCTACAGCGTTTCGGCCAAGGCAGGGTTGAAAGCCGTGGTTGAGGCCACGGCCTGTCACTCTAAAATTCAGCGCATCGCCGCCAGCTTGATGCCAAACCCCACCAGGCAAGCCCCCGCCAAACGTTCGAACAGGTTGGAAATACGTGGATTGGCGCGCATGCGCTCGGCCAGGTGGTGGGTCAGCACCACCGCGATCAATCCATACAGGAACGTCACCACCGCCACGGTCGCGGCGAGAAAGCCGAAGGTCACCAGCCCCTGATGCTTCACCGGGTCGACGAACAGCGGGAAGAACGCCATGTAGAACATGATCGCCTTGGGGTTGAGCAGGGTGATGAGCATGGTCTGACGCAGGTAGTGGCCGTTGTCCATGCGGCTGGCGCGTGGGGCACCACCGGGTTTGCTCAGCAGCATGCGCAGCCCGAGGTAGGCCAGGTAGGCAGCGCCCGCCCACTGCACGACGTGGAAGGCGGCAGGGTAGGCCGCGAGCAGGGTGGCAACGCCCGCCACCGCCAGCCACAGCAGCACCTGGTCGCCGAGAATCACCCCGCACGTCGCCGCCAGGCCGGCCTTGATACCGCCCTTGCCGGTGGCGGTGATCAGGGCGAAGTTACCCGGGCCGGGAATGGCCAGCACGATGATGAAGGCAATGACGAACGCGCCGTAATCGGTGACGCCGAGCATGGGGGAACTCCTGTCGTAGGGCAGAGCAAGGGCACAGACAGGAACTATCGTTTGCGCCGGTCTGCTTTTCAACAATAAAGCCAATTGCCTACGAAACTTGGATCCAATGCCTCGGTTCTGTATCATCCCGGCGCCATCAGAAAGATGGCCATGATTCATTTAAAGGACTTAGTAATGAAAAAGCTGTTCAAGGCCACCGTCGCCGTTGCTGTCGTTTCCGGCGTTGCCCTGCTGTCCGGTTGCACGGGTCAAGTCTACAACCAGCAGAAAAACTGCTCGTACGACTACCTGTTCCACCCTTCGGTTTCCATTTCCAAGGTCATCGGTGGCTGCGGCCCGATCGATAAACTGCCTCAGCCGCAGTAATCTTGGCGATACCCTGATCGCGTCGCTTGCGACCTGATCCAAGACCCCCGGTCATGCAGATGCCCGGGGGTTTTTGTTTCTCGGGCGTGACAACCTGCCGCTGGGACAACCTGCCGTCTTGCCTCTGGCCACGCAATTTGTTTGTGCTGGCATTTAAGATACAATCAGCGAAACGATTCAGCCCTGTCGGTCAATTCGACAATAGCCTGGGTCGTTTTCTGTTTCTCTGGCCGCTGAACAAAGACCACAACAAGCCTGCGCGGAAGAACATGAAACACCTGGGCCAGCCACGGGCCCGTCCTCCGTTCTACAGACTGGAATTGATCAATGTTCAAGAAAGCTGGCAAGACCTTGCTGGGTCTGGCTGTTGCGGCGAGCTTCATGCAAGCGCATGCCGCAGAAACCAAGAAAGTCGATGTGCTGCTGGTCGGCGGCGGCATCATGAGCTCCACCCTGGCCGTGTGGCTGCACGAGCTGGAGCCAAGCTGGTCGATGGAAATGGTCGAGCGCCTGGACGGCGTCGCCGAAGAAAGCTCCAACGGCTGGAACAACGCCGGCACCGGCCACTCCGCCCTGGCCGAGCTGAACTACACCCCGGAAGACAAAGACGGCAACGTCAACATCTCCAAAGCCATCGACATCAACGAATCCTTCCAGATTTCCCGCCAGTTCTGGGCCTGGCAAGTGCGCCAGGGTGTGCTGAAGAACCCGCATTCGTTCATCAACACCACCCCGCACATGAGCTTCGTCTGGGGCGATGACAACATCAAGTTCCTCAAGAAACGTTACGACGCGCTGCAGGCCAGCCCGCTGTTCCGCTCGATGCAGTACTCCGAGGACCACGCGCAGATCGCCAAGTGGGTCCCGCTGATGATGGAAGGCCGCGACCCGAACCAGAAGCTGGCCGTGACCTGGTCGCCGATTGGCACCGACGTCAACTTCGGCGAAATCACCCGCCAGTTCGTTGGCCACCTGAAGACTCAGGACAACTTCAACCTGCAGCTGTCCAGCGAAGTCCAGGACATCACCCGCAACGAGGACGGCTCCTGGCACGTCGAGTACAAGAACCTGAAGGACGGTACCGAAACGGCCACCGACGCCAAGTTCCTGTTCATCGGTGCCGGCGGCGGCGCGCTGAAGCTGCTGCAGAAGTCGGGCATTCCTGAAGCCAAGGAATACGCAGGCTTCCCGGTTGGCGGTTCGTTCCTGGTGACCGAGAACCCGACCGTGGCCATGCAGCACATGGCCAAGGCCTACGGCATCGCTTCGACCGGTGCGCCACCCATGTCGGTTCCGCACCTGGACACCCGCGTGCTCGATGGCAAGCGCGTGATCCTGTTCGGGCCATTCGCTACCTTCTCGACCAAGTTCCTGAAGAACGGCTCGTACCTGGACCTGCTGAAAAGCACCACCACGCACAACGTGTGGCCGATGGCCAAAGTCGGTATCGACCAGTACCCGCTGGTGGAATACCTCGCCGGCCAGCTGATGCAGTCTGACGACGACCGTTTCGACGCCCTGCGCACCTACTTCCCGAACGCCAAGAAGGAAGACTGGAAGCTGTGGCAGGCCGGCCAGCGCGTGCAGATCATCAAGCGTGACGAAGAGAAGGGCGGCGTGCTGAAGCTGGGCACCGAAGTGGTGGCCTCGCAAGATCGCACCATCGCCGGCCTGCTGGGTGCATCGCCAGGTGCTTCGACCGCTGCGCCGATCATGCTGACCGTCCTGGAAACCGTGTTCAAGGAGAAGGTCGCGACCCCGGAGTGGCAGGCCAAGATCAAAGAGATCGTGCCCAGCTACGGTACCAAGCTGAATGATTCGGCTGCCGCTACTCAGAAAGAGTGGAACTACACCGCTGAGGTGCTGCAGCTGGCCAAGCCGCCGGTCATCGACCAGAGCGTCGGTACCAGCACTGCTGCCAGCCAGCCGGTAGAGAGCAAGCCTGAGAACGACATGGCGCTGTAAGTAGCAGCCTTGTTGGGATCGAAAGCCACGGGGGTGACCTCGTGGCTTTTTTGTTGTCTGTAGCGGCCCTATCGCCGGCAAGCCGGCTCCCACAGGTACAGCGCCGTTCTCGCGAACAGTGATGAACCTGTGGGAGCCGGCTTGCCGGCGATAGGGCCGCTACAGAAGACCATCGATCGGAAATCCAGCCTCAACCCAATAAAAACATATTTTGATGCTTAAATTAATCTTGTCAGCCGATCCCCTCCAGGAGGGTGCCGTCATGAACCTCAAGATTGTCGCCTTACTGCTGTTCGCCCTGTGCGCCCAACCGGCGTGGAGCGCGAGCTACTCCACCGCAACCCCCGCCGAATCCGCTGCACTGAACACGCGCCTGGCCCTGCGCGACCTGTGGGTCGAGCACATTTTCTGGGTTCGCAACTACGCCGTGGCCAACCAGGCCGGCAATGCCAAGCAGTCTGCCGTCGCCGCCAATGAAGTCGTCGCCGACGCCACCAAGATAGCCAACAGCATCGCCCCGTTCTACGGCCAGCCCGCCGCCGATCAATTGCTCAAGTTGCTCGCCGGCCACTGGGGCGCGATCAAGCACTACAGCGATGCCACCGTGGCCAAGGACAAGAAAGGCCAGCAGGCCGCCGTCGATGAGCTGACCAGCAACGCCAAGGCCATCGCTGCTTTCCTGGCCAAGGCCAACCCTTATTTGCCCGAGCCGACCCTGCTCACGCTGCTCAGCGCCCACGGTGGCCATCACGTTGCCCAGATCGACCAGTTGGCCGCCGGTGACTACACGGGCGAGGCGCGCACCTGGGCGATGATGCGCGAGCATATCCTGGCCTTGTCCGACGCCCTCGCCGGGGCGCTGGTCAAGCAGTTCCCGGACAAGTTCTGATGCTCGAAGGACTGGGCCGTACCCAACAGGACCTGCTCCATGCGTTGTTGCGTCAGCCAACCGGCATGAGCATCGACGACCTGGCGCAGGCCCTGTCCGTCACCCGTACGGCCGTGCGTCAGCACCTGGCCGCACTGGAGCGCGACGGGCTGGTCATGCGGGGTGCTACACGCCCGACCGGCCGACGCCCAGAGCAATTGCACCAGCTGACCGAGCATGGCCGTGAATTGTTCCCCCGCCAGTACCCGCTGCTGGCCAACCTGCTGATCGGTGAAGTGGCCGGTTTGCTGGGCGAGGAGGCGCTGCTGGCGCTGATGCGCCAACTGGGGCGCAAGCTGGCCAAGGATCTGCAGCCCGAGGTGGTCGATGAAGCGCAGATCGTGCAGCACATGAATGCGGCCGGGTATGAAGCCGAAGTGTTCTTTCGCTCAGGCGGGGAACCGCAGATCGTTGCGCACAACTGCGTGTTTCATCACCTGGCCAAGGCGCACCCGGTGGTCTGCGAGCTGGACCTTGCGCTGATCGGGGCCTTGGGTGGGGGAGAGGTGGAGCATCAGGAATGCATGCTGCGCGGCGGCCAGGTGTGCCGCTTCGCGCTACGCAAGCACGACACTCCATAAGGAAATCCCAATCCTTGCGCGATCCCTGTGGGAGCCGGCTTGCCGGCGATGAGGCCGGGGCAGGCACGACACGATAGCCCTGTACAGCCTGTTCGGGCCCTATCGCCGGCAAGCCGGCTCCCACACGAATCGCGCCAGCTTTTAGAAATTGAGCAAGACAGTTGCTCCCACAGTCAGCACCGAATCACTGCTGCCGCAGGATGCACCCCAGCAATCCAGGGAACCGCCCGTCGAGCATTTCACTGCGCAGCGAATTCATATGGGTGGTCCCCACATTGCGCGTATGCACCAGCCCCGCATCGCGCAACACGCGAAAATGGTGCGACATGCTCGACTTCGGCCGGCCACCGTCCAGCTCACCGCAGCTGGCTTCGGCCACGCCCGCCAGGTGGCGCACGATCTCAAGGCGCACGGGGTCGCTCAGCGCATAGAGCACGCGCTCGAGGATCAGGTCTTCGGGGTTGGGATGTTTGTAGGCTCGCATGGTCGTCATGATAACGGGGGTTTCACAAATTGCCATAGTTCGAATATGATCGAACAATCGTATTCGTAAGACCCTGGAGTCTGCTCATGTCTGCATTGTTCGAACCCTATACCCTCAAGGACGTCACCCTGCGCAACCGCATTGCCATTCCGCCGATGTGCCAGTACATGGCCGAGGACGGCATGCTCAACGACTGGCACCAGGTGCATTACGCCAGCTTGGCACGGGGTGGCGCCGGCCTGATGGTGGTCGAGGCCACTGCAGTGGCGCCGGAAGGGCGCATCACCCCCGGCTGCGCCGGTATCTGGAGCGACGCCCATGCCCAGGCCTTCGTGCCGGTGGTGCAGGCGATCAAGGCCGCGGGCTCGGTACCCGGCATCCAGATCGCCCATGCCGGGCGCAAGGCCAGCGCCAACCGCCCGTGGGAAGGTGACGACCATATCGCCGCTGACGATGCCCGTGGCTGGGAAACCATCGCCCCTTCGGCCATCGCCTTTGGTGCGCACCTGCCGAAAGTGCCGCGTGAGATGACCCTGGACGATATCGCCCGGATCAAGCAGGACTTCGTCGATGCCGCCCGCCGGGCGCGGGACGCCGGCTTCGAGTGGATCGAGCTGCACTTTGCCCATGGTTACCTGGGCCAGAGCTTTTTCTCCGAGCACGCCAACCAGCGTACCGACGCTTATGGCGGCAGCTTCGAGAACCGTAGCCGCTTCCTGCTGGAAACCCTGGCTGCCGTGCGCGAGGTATGGCCGGAAAACCTGCCGCTGACGGCCCGTTTCGGCGTGCTGGAGTATGACGGCCGTGATGAGCAGACCCTGGAGGAGTCTATTGAGCTGGCGCGTATGTTCAAGGCTGGTGGCCTTGATCTGCTGAGTGTGAGCGTCGGCTTCACCATTCCTGAAACCAGCATTCCTTGGGGCCCGGCGTTCATGGGGCCGATTGCCGAGCGCGTGCGCCGCGAGGCAGGGTTGCCGGTGACTTCGGCGTGGGGCTTTGGTACGCCGCAGTTGGCGGAAGCGGCGCTGCAGGCCAATCAGCTCGACCTGGTGTCGGTGGGGCGTGCGCATTTGGCCGACCCGCATTGGGCGTATTTTGCGGCCAAGGCGTTGGGCGTGGATAAAGCGGCGTGGACGTTGCCTGCGCCGTACGCGCATTGGCTTGAGCGTTATCGCTGAGTGAAGGCGGGGCTGCTGCGCAGCCCAATCGCCGGCAAGCCGGCTCCCACAGATTCCGCGCCGATCTTGAGGGTAGCGCTGTACCTGTGGGAGCCGGCTTGCCGGCGATTGGGCCGCACAGCAGCCCCTGTCTCAGAACCGATCCAGCCGATAAGCCCCAAGATCAGCGCCTGCCTCCCGCTCAGCCAATCGCCCCACCCATTGCGCCGTCACCGCCGCCTGGGTCAACCCCAGGTGCTGATGCCCAAACGCAAGCAACACCCGCCCATCGCACACCCGGTCGATCACCGGCAACGAATCCGGCAGCGAAGGCCTGAACCCCATCCACGGCGTCGCCCCCTCGATCTCCAGATCCCGCTTGAACAACCCCTTGCTCAGCCGGTGCAGCTGCCACGCCCGTTGCATGCTCGGTGGCGCCTCCAGCCCGGCGAACTCCACCGTGCCAGCCAAACGCAACCCGTCAGCCATCGGTGTCATGATGAACTTGCGCTCCAGCGAGGTCACCGCGAACGGCAGGCGCTGGTACTCGCCAGGCAACATCAGGTGATAGCCGCGCTCGGTGTCCAGGGGCACGCGCTTGCCCGTCAGCGTGGCCGTCAGTTGCGCAGAATGGGCGCCGCAACTGATCAGCACCTGGCGCGCACTGAAGATGCCCCGGTCACTGGCCAGCTTGACGCCCTGACTGTCCAGTTGCCCGCCGTCGACCTGCCCCTGGGCGAAACGCACGCCACTGGCCTTGGCCGCCTCGAACAGTTCGCAAACCACCCGATAGGGGTCCAGAAAGTGCCCGGTACGAGGGAAGAACAGCCCGCCGAGCAGCGAAGGGTTCAGTTGCGGCGCGGCTTCGTGCACAGCGCCGGCAGACCACATGTCCACCGCCACATCCTGTTGCTGCATACGTGTGCGCAAGGCTTCCAGTGCCTGGCGCGACTCGGGCCGTTCGAACACCAGCAGCGAACCATCCTCCTTGAACAGGTCGCTACGCCCGATCGAGCCCAGCAAGCGTTGCCAGGCCCCGAGGCTGCCCTCGTTCAACGCGCGAATACCCGACACGCTGCGCTGGAACGGGGCCGGACGCAGATTGAGCAGCAGGCGGGTGAACCAGGGCAGCGCTTTTGGCAGGTACTTCCAGTCCAGCCGCAGCGGGCCCATCGGGTCCAGCAGCATGCGTGGCAGGCGCTTGAGGATCGACAGGTCGGCGATGGGGAACACCTGCTCGGTGGCCAGGTGCCCGGCATTGCCGTAGGACGCGCCGTGGCCCGGCGCCTGGCGGTCGATCAGCAGCACCCGGTGGCCCTGGCGGGCCAGTTGCAGGGCGCAGGCGACGCCGACGATGCCGGCGCCTACCACGGCGATATCGGTTTCAGGGGAGGCATCGAGCATGATTCAGCGTTCCCGCTTGCCGTCGAGCAAGCGCCGCAGCTGCAGCGGGTTGCCGTGCTTCAACGCCTGCGGTAGCAGGGCGTCCGGGAAGTCCTGGTAGCACACCGGGCGCAGGAAGCGCAGGATCGCCGCCGTGCCCACCGAGGTGCTGCGGGCATCGGACGTGGCCGGGAACGGCCCGCCGTGGACCATGGCATCGCACACTTCCACCCCCGTTGGCCAACCGTTCACCAGAATGCGTCCGGCTTTGCGTTCCAAGGTCGGCAGCAGGGCGCGGGCGTTGTCCAGGTCGCCGTCGTCCAGGTGCAGGGTGGCGGTCAGCTGGCCTTCCAGGTGCTCGGCAACCTGGTGCACTTGCGCGTCGTTTTCACAGGCGACCACCAGCGAGGCGGCGCCGAACACTTCGGCCTGCAGCGCCGGGTCGGCGAGGAATGCACCTGCCTGGGTAACGAACAGCTGCGCCTGGCACTGGTTGGGGCCTTGCGGCGGCTGGCCGCTGGCGGCGACCTGGGCATTGGCGTTGTCGGCCAAGGCAGCGATACCGGCTGCATAGGCGCTGTGGATACCAGGGGTGAGCATGGTCTGCGAAGCGGCTTGGCGCACGTGCTCGCTGGCAGCGGCAATGAAGCGCTGCAACGCCGGCCCCTGGCGGGCGATGACCAGGCCAGGATTGGTGCAGAACTGGCCGGCCCCCTGGGTCAGCGAAGCGACGAAGCCTTGGGCCAGCGACTCGGCCCGGGCCTGCAGGGCCGCATCGAAGAGGAACACCGGGTTGATCGAACTCATTTCCGCATACACCGGGATCGGCTCCGGGCGCGCCTGGGCGGCCTGGCACAGGGCAATCCCGCCGCTGCGCGAACCGGTGAAGCCGACGGCCTTGATGCGCGGGTCGCTGACCAGGGCAATGCCGACTTCACGGCCTGCGCCATACAGCAGCGAGAACACGCCTTCGGGCAGCCCGCACAGTTGCACGGCGCGGGCCACGGCCTGGCCGACCAGTTCGCTGGTGCCGGGGGGGGCACCGTGGGCTTTCACCACCACCGGGCAACCGGCCGCCAGGGCCGAGGCGGTGTCGCCCCCGGCCACCGAGAAGGCCAGGGGGAAGTTGCTGGCGCCGAATACGGCGACCGGGCCCAGGGCCACCTGGCGTTGGCGCAGGTCGGCACGGGGCAGGGGCTGGCGGTCGGGGAGGCGGTTGTCGACCCGTACATCCAGCCATTCGCCGTCGCGCACCACGCGGGCGAAGGTCCGCAGTTGTGTACAGGTGCGGCCGCGCTCGCCCTGTATACGTGCCTTGGGCAGGCCGCTTTCGGCCACGGCGCGGTCGATCAGGGCGTCGCCCAGCGCCTCGATCTGTTCGGCGATGGTGTCGAGAAACGCTGCACGTTGCTCGAGTGAAGTCTCGCGGTAGCGGTCGAACGCCGTCCAGGCCAGGGCGCAGGCCTGGGCAACGTGCTCGCCGGTGCCACCGGCGTAAGCGGGTTCCAGCGTATGGTTGGTGGCCGGGTCGATGGCGCGGATGGCTGCTTGGCTGCCGGGCACGGCGCGCTGGCCGATCAGCAGGTTGCCTGTCAGGGACATGGGGCGTCCTTAGGGGTTGGGTTCAGGAAAGCGGGCCGCTGCGCGGCCCAATCGCCGGCAAGCCGGCTCCCACAGGGTCATCGCAGGTTTCAGGCTGTGGGAGCCGGCTTGCCGGCGATGGGCTGCAAAGCAGCCCCCCGGATCAGGCCAGGTTCTGCTCGGCCGACCAGTTGGCGTACCAGCTGCGGAACAGCGCGTACTGCTGCTCGGCGTAGTTGCGCTGGGCATCGGTGAGCGCGTCGGTTTCATTGAAGTGCAGGCTGTACTCGGTGTCGCCGTTGAGCACCATCAGGTGCTTGTAGTACAGCACCAGGTCGCAGCCTTCATCGAACGACGACAGCACCGCCAGCGCCGACTCCAGCTCACGCGCCAGACGGCGGGCCCGGGCATCGCCCTTGGCGGCCTGCTTGCTCAGCCTCACCAGTTGCAGCACTTCACGCGGCAAGGCGTTGCCGATGCCGGTGATGGCGCCAGTAGCGTTGCAGTTGACGAAGCCATGCACCACCTGGGTGTCGACGCCGACCATCAAGGTCACGTCGTCATCCTTGGAGGTGATGTGCTCGGCGGCGTAGCGCAGGTCGGCGCCGCCACCGAATTCCTTGAAACCGATCAGGTTCGGGTATTCGCGGCGCAGTTCGAAGAACAGGTCGGCGCGGGTGGCGAAGCCGTAGTAGGGGCTGTTGTAGATCACCGCCGGCAGCTTCGGCGCGGCCGCGAGGATCGCCGAGAAGTGGTGCTTCTGGGCGATCAGAGAAGCACCGCGCGACAGCACACGGGGGATGACCATCAGGCCGGCGGCGCCGACCTTGGCGGCGTGGGCAGCATGGGCCACGGCCTCGCGGGTGTTCACCGCGCCGGTGCCGACGATGGTCGGGATGCCGGCGGCCACCAGGCGCGCCACGCCTTCCTGGCGCTCGGCCTCGGTCAGCAGCGGCCAGTCGCCCATCGAGCCGCAGTACACCACCGCGCTCATGCCGGCTTCGATCAGCTCAAGGCCCTTGCGCACCAGGGCGTCGAAATCCGGTTTGCGCGCAGCGGTGCACGGGGTCATCAGGGCGGGCATGCAGCCAGTGAAGATGTTGTCGCTCATGGGTGTCACTCCTTGCAGTATTCAGTCGGGGTTGCGAAGAAAAAGGCCAGGGGCGTCAGATACCCCAGGCAAACGGATCCTGTTCGTCGATCAGCAGGGTGCTGTCGGCGGTCATGTAGGCGCGGCCAGTGATGAACGGGAGAATGCGCTCGCCCTCGCGCTGGTAGCGGCCGTGGAACTGGCTGCCGGTGATGCTGGCCTGGACCCAGGTCTGGCCTTCGGCGAGCTTGCCGTCGGCGGCCAGGCACGCCAGCTTGGCGCTGGTGCCGGTGCCGCAGGGGGAGCGGTCGTAGGCCTTGCCGGGGCACATGACGAAATTGCGGCTGTCGGCGTTGGCGTCATCGGCGAACAGCTCGACATGGTCGATGAGGGCGCCGTGCTCGCCGGTGATGCCCTGGGCTTCGAGGGCCTTGAGCATGGCCCAGGTGTACTCGGTGAGGGCTTCGCGGTTGTCCAGCGCGATGCGCTGGCCATGCTCGGACACCAGGAAGAACCAGTTGCCACCCCAGGCGATGTCGCCGTGCACCACGCCATGGCCTGGAACGTCCACCGGCACCTGCTGGCGGTAGCGGTAGGCCGGTACGTTGCCGACGGTGACCGCACCGTCTTCATGCAGGGTGGCGCTGACCTGGCCGACCGGGGTGTCGATCTTGTGCACGCCGGGCGCGATCAGGCCCAGGTGCTGCAGCGAGGCGACCAGGCCGATGGTGCCGTGGCCGCACATGTTCAGGTAGCCGGTGTTGTTGAAGAAGATCACCCCGCAGGTGGCGTCGGCCGACACCGGTGGGCAGTACAGCGCGCCAACCAGCACGTCGTTGCCACGTGGCTCCAGCAGGCAGGCACGGCGCCAGTCGTCGTGCAGTTCGCGCAGTTCGTCGCGCTGCTCGGCCATGCTGCGGCCGTTGAGGGTGGGGAAGCCCTTCATCACCAGGCGGGTCGGTTCGCCTCCGGTGTGGGAGTCGATGACGTGAACGTGTTTCATGGACATCTCCGAGTGTGTGGTGCGCTTGCGGGCCTCATCGCCGGCAAGCCGGCTCCCACAAGTAATGTGCACGCCGAACCCTGTGGGAGCCGGCTTGCCGGCGATAGGGCCAGCAGCCTTCAAGAAGCCAGTGCCGCCGGGCGCTTGCCTACATGCACCTCGTGGCTGTTTTCGCTTTCATCCTCGCCCTCCAGGCGCACCAGGTGAGCCGGCACCCCGGTGGCCGCGCCCCAGTAGTAGATGCCCAGTGCACAGGCGGCCACGGCAAGGGTGTCGAACGGGTGAGCAAGCACGCCCAGGCCGCCAAAGCTCCCCAGCCAGGACAGCAGGATGGTCACTGCGTAGAAACCGATCAGCCAGGCTGACGAGCGCACTTGTTGAGCCAGCGACAGGTGCTGGGTAGGTACGAAACGGGCACACAGCAGGTACAGCACGAACATCACGATCTGCAGGGCCAGCAGCCACGACACGGTGTTCCAGCCGGACCAGTAGACGATCAACGCGGCGATGATGAACGACAGCGGGCCGAGCACGCCCATGCCCATGACCCGGAACGGGCGCGGCATGTCTGGTGCGTTGCGGCGCAGGGCGGCGACGGTGACCGGGGCCACGGCGTAGCTCAGCACCAGGGCGGCGGAAACCACGTTGATCAGCGCTTCCCAGGACGGGAACGGCAGGGTCCAGAACACCGACAGGCCAAAGGTCAGCCACAGGGCAGGGCGCGGGATGCCGGATTGCTCGTCGATACGGGTGAAGTACTTGAAGAAGGTACCGGTCTGCGCCCAGCCATAGACCACGCGCGGGGTGGCGTTCATGTAGATGTTGCCGCAGCCGCTGGGCGAGATCACCGCATCGGCCACCACCAGGTAGGCCAGCCAGCCGACGCCCAGGGCCAGGGCGATGTCACGGTAGGGCAGGGCCAGTTCCTTGGTCACGCCGGCCCAGCCGTTGGCGAGCATTTCGGTCGGGATGCTGCCGAGGAAGGCCAGTTGCAGCAGGGCATAGATCGCGGTGGACAGCAGCACCGAGAGGATCAGCGCGATCGGGATGGTGCGCTGCGGGTTCTTCACTTCGCTGGCCACCGAGATGATCGGCGTCAGGCCTAGGTAGGCGAAGATGATGCCACCGGCCGACACCGCCATTTCCACGCCCGACAGGCCGAACGGGGCAAACCCTTGGACCTCGAAATTCTCAGGCTTGAAGAAGGTGAACAGCACGCCGATCACCAGCAACGGCACGATGAACTTGAACACGCTGACCAGGTTGTTGGCCTTGGCGAAGGTCTTCACGCTGCGGTAGTTGAGCAAGAAGAACAGCCCCAGCAAGGCGAACTGCACCAGCCAGCCGAGCACGGTGGGGTCGCTGGAGCCGGCCTTGGTCAGCCCGGGAAACCAGGCGGCGGCGTACTGGCGGGAGGCGACCACTTCGATGGCGATCAGGCTGGAAAAGGCGATCAGCGTGATGAAGCCCATCAGGTAGCCAAGCAGCGGGCCGTGCGAATACACCGGGTAGCGCACCACACCGCCGGCACGCGGCAGGGCGGCGCCGAGCTCGCAGTAGACGATGCCCAGCAGCAACACGGCGAAACCGCCGAGGAACCAGGAGAGGATACCGGCGGGCCCGGCGATGGCCGACACGTGGCTGGCGGCGAACAACCAGCCGGAGCCGAAGATGGCGCCGAGGCCGATGAAGGTGAGGTCGAGCAATGACAGCTGTTTCTTGAATTTGCCTGACATGGGTGCGCCTTTTTGTAGGTTTTGGATAGGCAGGTCTGATGTCACGTGATACGGCTTTTACAGCCGCGCTCTTGTCGGTAGGGGCGGCTTGCGTGGGGCATAGAGTGGACCGGGCGGGGGCGTCGGTTCTTGATGGTTTTCTGCAAGCTGGATGACGAAATCGGCACAGTTGCAGAAAAGGCTGGCAGCCGGGTGGGCTCGGTGGATAGGCTGGAGGGCCTGCAGGGTAAGGGCTGGAGAGATATGTTGGGCATGCTGCCGCAATCGCTGGCAAGCCAGCTCCCACAGGTATCCCGTCGAACCTGAGGTGTGTGGAGTACCTGTGGGAGCCGGCTTGCCGGCGATTGCGGCGGTAAAGACAACAGAGAACCGACAGATGACAACCGAGCCCCTGGCAACCCTCTACCAGTCCCTCGCCCAGCACCGCCCCGCCACCCTCGAGGCGTTGCTCGCCGGTGTCTCCCTGCTGCTGCCGATCCTCGACGCCATCCCCAACGCCGCGATCTTCATCAAGGACCCCGACGCCCGCTACGTGCTGGCCAACACCACGCTGGTCCAGCGCTGCGGCCTCAAGCGTCTGCAGCCGTTGCTGGGCAAGACCAGCGCCGAGGTCTTCCCGGCGCAGCTGGGGCCCGGCTACACCGAGCAGGATCGCCGAGTGTTGCAACAGGGCATGGTGCTGGAGGACCAGCTGGAACTGCACCTGTACGGCAGCCGCGAACCCGGCTGGTGCCTGACCCACAAGCGCCCGCTGTACAACCCCGCGGGCGCGATCATCGGCCTGGTGGGCATCTCCGTCGACCTGCAGTCAGCCGCCGACACCCACCCCGCCTACCAGCGCCTGGCGGCCGTGGACGAGCACATCCGCCGGCATTTCCACCAGCCGATCAGCATGGGCGAACTGACCCGCATCGCCGGGATTTCCGTGGCGCAGTTGGAGCGCTACTGCAAGCGGGTATTCCACCTCACGCCGCGGCAGATGATCCACAAGGCCCGCCTGGAGCAGGCCCATCGCCTGCTGCACAGCGACCTGCCGATCACCGAGGTGGCCCTGCAATGCGGCTACACCGACCACAGCGCGTTCAGCCGGCATTTCAAGCAACTGACGGGTTTTACCCCTCGCCAGTACCGCCAGGCGACGGCGCTTCAGGAGGCTTGAAAGAGGGCGCGCGCCTCGGTGAAGCACTGCTCGGCAATCGCCGAGCGCGGCTCGCTGCGGCGCAGCAGCAGGCCGACCGGGCTGTGGATGCTGGCGTCGGCGATGGGGATGATGCGCAGGTGTTCGCTCAAGTCTTCCAGCCCGAAGTTCAGCGGCATCACCGCGCAGCACACGCCGGCGGTGATGGCCTGGATCAGCTGGAAGCTGGAGTCGCTTTCCAGCACGGCCATGGGTTCCAGGCCACGGCTGCGTAAGCTCAGGTCCAGCGACTGGCGGTAGTGCATGCCCTTGCTGAGCAGGCCCAGCGGCAGGTCGGCCAGTTCGCTCCATTGCAGTTGCGGCGTATCGAGCTGGAAGTGCCGGGTATCGTGTAACAGGCCCATGGTGGTGGTGCCCAGCTCGATCACTTCGAAGAAACTGGCGTTGACCTGGTCCAGGTAGCAGATCCCCAGGTCGAGCTGGTTGCGGCTCAGGCCATCCATGATCTGTTCGGTGCTGTGCGTGCTGAGCTGGTACTGCAGCTCGGGGTATTTTTCGCGCAGCGGCATCAGCAGGCTCATGGTGTTGAAGCTGGCCAGCGGCACGCTACCCAGGCGCAGGCTGCCGACCACCTGGCCACGGCAACTGGCGGCCTCGGCCTGCAGGCCGTCATGGGCGGCGAGCAGGGTTCGGGCCCAGGCCAGGATGCGCTCGCCGGCCTCGGTGAAGCCTTCGAAGCGTTGCCCGCGCTTGACCAGCATCAGGTCCAGCTCGTCCTCCAGGTTGCGCAGGCGCATGGACAGGGTCGGCTGGGTGATGTGGCACAGCGCCGCGGCCTGGCCGAAGTGGCGGGTCTGGTCGAGGGCGATGAGGAACTTGAGCTGCTTGATGTCCATGGGGGGGCCTGGGGTTGGTTGGGCAGACCTTAACCAAGTCTGCGATAGATGTCATTGATCGGCTGGTTCGCCATATCGATTGGACGCCTCGGCGCTGCGGCCCTAGCGTGGCGGCACAGCCCATTCAAGGAGCCCTACCGTGCGCGTCAAACCCGACGCGGTCTTCGTACCGCTCAACATCGCCGTGCTGACTGTCAGCGATACCCGTACCTTCGACAACGACACCTCCGGCGAACTGCTGGCCAGTCGTTCGGTGCAGATCGGCCATCGCCTGGTGGCGCGGGTGCTGCTCAAGGACGATCTGTACAAGATACGCGCCCAGGTCGCCACCTGGATTGCAGATGACCAGGTGCAGGTGGTGCTGATCACCGGCGGCACCGGCTTTACCGGGCGTGACAGCACGCCGGAAGCCGTGCAGTGCCTGTTCGACCGGGCTATCGATGGCTTTGGCGAGCTGTTCCGTGCGCTGTCGATTCTCGATATTGGCTCCTCGACCGTGCAAAGCCGCGCACTGGCGGGCATGGCCAATGGCACCCTGGTGTGCTGCCTGCCAGGCTCGACCGGGGCTTGCCGGACGGCCTGGGAGGGGATTCTGGTCGAGCAGCTGGATGCGCGGCATATGCCCTGCAATTTTGTGAAGCATCTGAAGCCTATTCAAGCCTGCGAGAGTCGGGGCTGACCGCACTGGCCCTATCGCCGGCAAGCCGGCTCCCACAGGTACGGGGCAAGCACTTCCTGTGGGAGCCGGCTTGCCGGCGATAGGGCCCTCAATTCAACACATGATCCACTGGCTGCAACGCCGGTGGCAGCGGCTCCACCCCCAATGCCCCCAGCACATCACGCTCGACCGTGCGCACCATGGCATCCATCGGCAGGTCGTTCTCGTCCCGCCCGAACGGGTCCTCAAGCTCGTTGCCAATCGCATCCAGGCCAAAGAAGGTGTAGCCGACGATGGTGGTGAACAGCGGTGCCAGCCAACCCAGCGGCTCGGCCAGGGCGAATGGCAGCAGCAGGCAGAAGATGTAGATGGTGCGGTGCAGGAGCAGGGTATAGGGGAAAGGCAGCGGCGTCCCCTTGATGCGCTCGCAGGTGGCCTGTACCTCGGTCAGGCCGGCCAGGCGCTGCTCCAGCAAGGTGTAGCGCCATTCGCTGATGCCTTGCTGCTCGGCCAGGCGTGAACATTGCTCGCCCATCTCGCGCAGGATGCCGTCACAGACGTTGTGCACAGCCATTGGCGCCGCGTCGCCCAGCCACGGCCTTGCGGCGCTTACTTCATCTTCGCTGCGCAACCGCGCACTCAGCGCATGGGCAAACCCGCACAGGCTGCGCAACAGCTGGTCGCGCAGCTGGGCATCGTCGATCACCACGCTTTCGCGCACGAACGAGCGGGTTTCGATAATCAACTTGCCCCAGGCCTTGCGCCCTTCCCACCAGCGGTCGTAGCAGGCGTTGTTGCGAAAGCTCATGAAGATCGACAGCGACAGGCCGAGCAAGGTGAAGGGCGTGGCACTGACCGGGTAGAAGAATGCCGGGAAGTGACGTTCGACCAGCACGATCAGCGCAGCCAGCAAGGTGACCATCAGGCAGCGCATAGCGATGCGCTTTACGATCGATCCCTTGAGGGTGAACAGAACACGCAGGACATCGGAATGGGGGTGGACGATCATGGAATTCCAATGGCAGCGGGTCAGCCGCCGGTCATGTTCATGAAGCGCAGGATCTGCACATCGCCACCCACTTCGAAGTGGTGGCGGTAGGGCTTGAGGTGCAGCGAGTCGCGGATGGCTTTTTCCAGACGCTCGGCATTGCCCGGGTGAGCCCGCAGCACTTGCTTGAGGTCCACCGAATGTTCGTTGCCCAGGCACAGCAGCAGGCGGCCTTCGACGGTCAGGCGCACGCGGTTGCAGGTGGCGCAGAAGTTGTGGCTGTGCGGCGAGATGAAGCCGACGCGGGTGTGCGCGGCTTCAGCCAGGCGCCAGTAGCGTGCCGGGCCCTGTGACGATTCGGTCGACTCGATCAAGGTGAAGTGCTCGGCCAGGCGCGCGCGCACTTCATCGCTGGAGCAGAACGACTCGCCGCGCTCATGCTCGCTGATCACCCCGAGCGGCATTTCCTCGATGAAGGTGATGTCCAGTTCGCGGTCGATGGCGAAGCGCACCAGATCTACCAATTCATGGTCGTTGCGGCCCTTGAGCACCACGCAGTTGAGCTTGATGCGCTGGAAGCCGGCACGGCGTGCGGCGTCGATGCCGGCGATCACCTGCTGCAGGTCGCCGGTGCGGGTCAGTTGCTTGAAACGCTCGGCATCCAGGCTGTCGAGGCTGATGTTCAGGCGCGACAGCCCGGCATCGAACAGCGGTTGGGCCAGGCGCCCGAGTTGCGAGCCGTTGCTGGTCATGCACAGTTCACGCAGGCCGGGCAGGGCGGCGATACGCCCGCACAGGTCGACGATGCCCTGGCGCACCAGCGGCTCGCCACCGGTCAGGCGGATCTTGCGGGTGCCCAGGGCGACGAAGCGCTCGGCCACCTGAAATAGTTCTTCAAGGCTGAGGATCTGCTGGCGCGGCAGGAACTGCATGTCCTCGGCCATGCAGTAGACGCAACGGAAGTCGCAGCGGTCCGTCACCGACATCCGCAGGTAGTCGATTTTGCGGTTGAAGCCGTCGATCAGGGGGCGGCTGGTCTGTTCCACGTGGGCGCTCGGCAGGGTTGGGGTGTTAGGTTCAAGCTATTACCTGCCGGGCCCCCCGTCAAATTGCTTTGCCCGACTGTTCGATCAATATCCTCTATCACGGCTGCAGCCCTTGTATCTCGAAGCCTTGATCGCGTTACCCGCGACTTGAAAAACGCGAGCATCAAACCATGATCGACGCGGTTTATCACGCCGTAGGCCATATCGATTGGACGGCTCTACGCCGCCCTCCCTAGGCTGGAAAAAAGCACCGGGCGACGACCCGCTGCATCTTTTACACGCCCGCGTGAGGATTCACCCGCATGAGCCAGGACCAACACATCAGGGACTACAAAGGCCCCGCCGCCGGCTGGGGTGCGCTCAAGAGCGTGACCAAGAGCTGGCTGGGCAGCGAGAACGCCTTCAAGAACCTGCGGGCCATGCTCAAAACCAACCAGAATGGCGGATTCGACTGCCCGGGCTGTGCCTGGGGCGAGTCGCCGGAAAGCGATATGGTCAAGTTCTGCGAGAACGGCGCAAAGGCGGTCAACTGGGAGGCCACCGGGCGTTCGGTGGACCCGGCCTTCTTCGCCAAGTACAGCGTCAGTGCCCTGGCCGAGCAGACCGACTACTGGCTCGAGTTCCAGGGCCGTCTGACCCACCCCATGCGCTATGACGCCGCCACCGACCATTACGTCGAAACCACCTGGCAAGAGGCGTTCGCCCTGGTCGCCCGGCACCTGCAGGCGCTTGACTCGCCCGATCAGGCCGAGTTCTACACTTCGGGGCGGGCCAGCAACGAGGCGGCGTTCCTGTACCAGCTGTTCGTGCGCGCCTACGGCACCAACAACTTCCCCGACTGCTCGAACATGTGCCATGAAGCCAGCGGCGTGGGCATGTCGGAAACGCTCGGGGTAGGCAAGGGCACGGTGGTGTTCCATGACCTGGAGCTGGCCGACGCGATCTTCGTCATCGGCCAGAACCCCGGCACCAATCACCCGCGCATGCTCGAACCGCTGCGTGAAGCGGTCAAGCGCGGTGCTCAGGTGGTGTGTTTCAACCCGCTCAAGGAGCGTGGCCTGGAGCGCTTCCAGCACCCGCAGCACCCGTTCGAAATGCTCAGCAACGGCTCCGAACCGACCACCAGCGCCTACTTCCGCCCAGCCTTGGGCGGCGACATGGCGGCCATGCGCGGTATCGCCAAATACCTGCTGCAGTGGGAGCGCGAGGCCCAGGCCAAGGGCGAGCCGGCGGTGTTCGACCATGCCTTCATCGCCGAGCACACCCGTGGCGTGGACGCCTACCTGGAAGCGGTGGACGCCACCCCGTGGGCGCATATCGTCGAGCAATCGGGCCTGACCCTGGCCGAGATCGAGCTGGCCGCGCGCATGTACCGAAAGGCCGAGCGAGTGATCATGTGCTGGGCCATGGGCGTGACCCAGCACCGCCACTCGGTGGCGACCGTGCAGGAAATCGTCAACCTGCAGCTGCTGCGCGGCAACGTCGGCAAGCCGGGGGCCGGGCTGTCGCCGGTGCGTGGCCACAGCAACGTGCAGGGCGACCGCACCATGGGCATCGACGAGAAGCCCAGGGCGGCGCTGCTCGATGCCCTGGAAAAACGTTTTCACTTCCGCGTGCCACGTGCTCACGGGCATAACGCGGTGCTGGCGATCAAGGCCATGGAGGAGGGGCGAGCCAAGGTGTTCATCGGGCTCGGTGGCAACTTCGCCCAGGCCACGCCGGATACGCCACGCACCCACGCGGCCCTGCGCAACTGCGCGCTGACCGTGCAGATCTCCACCAAGCTCAACCGCTCACACCTGGTCACCGGCCGCGATGCGTTGATCCTGCCTTGCCTGGGCCGTACCGAGATTGACCTGCAGGACGACGGCCCGCAGGGGGTGACCGTGGAAGACACGTTCAGCATGGTGCACATTTCCCACGGCCAGCTTCGCCCGCGTTCGCCGCACCTGCGTTCGGAACCGTGGATCGTGGCCGGCATGGCCAAGGCCACCTTGGGCAACAAGCCGATCGACTGGGAATATGCGGTCGCCGATTACAGCCGTATTCGCGCGATGATCGCCGATGTCATCCCGGGCTTCGCCGATTTCAACGAGCGCCTGCAGCATCCGGGCGGCTTCCACCTGGGCAACAGCGCGGCGCAACGCAATTGGCGTACCGCCACCGGCAAGGCGCGCTTCAGCCCCAGCCCGCTGCCTGAGCAACTGGTCAATGCCAAGGTGCTGGCGCGGGGCGACAAGCCAGACCTGATCCTGCAGACCATGCGCTCGCATGACCAGTACAACACCACGCTGTACGGGCTCGATGATCGTTACCGCGGGGTGTTCGGCTTGCGTGAGGTGGTGTTCGTCAGCGAGGCGGACATCCGTCGCCTGGGCTTCGAGCCGGGCGAGCACGTGGACCTGGTGTCGCTGTGGGAAGATGGCGTGGAGCGGCGGGTGTCGGGGTTCCGGCTGGTGCCTTATGACATTCCGGATGGGCAGGCGGCGGCGTATTACCCGGAGACCAATCCGCTGGTGCCGTTGGACAGTTATGGGGAAGGGACCTATACACCGACTTCGAAGTTTGTGGCGATTCGGTTGGAGAAGGCCAAGGTGGGGAACCGGATCGAGGCGGTGCTTGCTGTTGATTGATGGGTTGCCTGTGCTGGCCCTATCGCCGGCAAGCCGGCTCCCACAGGGATATCACAACCCTTGAGGCTTGCGCTGTAGCTGTGGGGGCCCTATAGAGATATCACAACCCTTGAGGCTTGCGCTGTAGCTGTGGGGGGCCATAGAGATATCACAACCCTTGAGGCTTGCGCTGTAGCTGTGGGAGCCCACAGGGATATCACAACCCTTGAGGCTTGCGCTGTACCTGTGGGAGCCGGCTTGAACTGGCCTAATGACCCCGGACACCTCTTAAGGGCGATATGATTCGCCCAATCAGGAGGTTCCATGCAAGAACGAAAGACCTATACCCGCGAGTTCAAGCAACGTGCTGCAAGCATGGTTCTTGATGACAACTGCTCGATCCCTGACGTCTGCGCATCGATGGATGTCGGCCCAACGGCGCTGCG
>NZ_JBIVIC010000003.1:0-421010 GCF_044749545.1 Pseudomonas sp. NPDC089396
GGCATTGCCCTGAGCAGCGGCTCGCACCTGCAGGTAGCCGCGCAGGACAACCTGATGCTCAACGCCGGTGGTGAAGCGGACTTGAGTGTGATGAAGCGCTTGTTCATCGGCGTTGGTCAGGGGCTCAGCCTGTTCGTGCGCAAGCTGGGGATCAAGCTGATCGCCAACCAGGGCCCGGTCACCGTGCAGGCGCAGAACGACACGCTGGAGCTGCTGGCCCGCAATGGGCTGTCGATCACCAGCACGGAAGACGAAATCAGCATCACGGCCAAGAAGAAGATCACCCTCAATGCTGGGGGCAGCTACCTCACCCTGGACGCCTGCTGCATCGAGGCCGGGACCGAGGGTGATTACAACGTCAAGTCGGCGTACTTCGACTACAGCGGCCCGGCCAGCATGAAGGCCGCGCACCCGGAATATCCCAAGCGCCAGACACCGCAGCGGATGACACTGAAGCTACCCCAAGTCCCCAACGCACCTACGGCCACCTGGAACGGCATGCCCTACACGCTCTTGGCAGGCGGGTCTGTGTTGCAACAGGGGGTGATGGACGATAGCGGCATGCTGGAAGTTGACCATCAAGTCGTGACCCGTCAGTACCAGGTGCGCTTTGCCAACAACGTCAGTCTGCGGATTCCGGTCCCGGAGCAGTACCGCAACGTCGAGCAAGGTCATCTGGCCAATCGTGGCCTGCGACGCCATGGCTCAAGTACCGACAGCGAAGTCAATCAGCTCGATGCGCAGCGTATCGAGTACGCCACTCTGTTCACTCAGGACGACCCAGCATGAGCCAGCATGAAGCCGTTTTTCCCATCGCGTTCCAGCACACCAACGAATGCACGCTGACCCCGCCCTGGTTCCTCGACCAAGAAGGTTGTTACCCCATGGCACTTGCGCGCTACATCCCTCTGGTCAACGGCGAGGAAACCTTCCGCGCCGTGCACCTGGCCATAGCCGACGCGCAGAAGTCGATCGACATCATCTGCTGGGGCTTTCAGCCGTCGATGTACTTGATCCGCGACGGAAGTGCCCCGTGCCTGGGCGAGTTGCTGCTGGCCAAGGCCCGTGAAGGCGTGCAGGTGCGCCTGCTGGGTTGGGAAATGCCCTTCAACACCGCCGGTTTCGCTGGCGAGGCCAACCTACCAGGCAAGGGGCTGCTGCGGCTCTGGGATCGCACCTTGCAGAGCTCGACCGAGGCGCAGTATGCATTCGACCGTGACTGGTTCAAGTTATGCGAGGCCGCTGACGGCAAGGCCGCGGCTCGCGTCGACAGTGGCTACCCAGTGTTCGTCAGCCGTGGTTTCAGCGGGGGTGAGCGCGCCGAAATCGCCTACCGAGCGAAGTACCACAGTCTCGACCCGCACATCAGCAGCAGCATGCACCTGGCGTTGATGTCGGCTGCCACTCATCACCAGAAGAGCGTGCTGGTCGACTACGAGTTGCCCGGCATCGCCGTCGGGTTCGTCATGGGGCATAACTTCCTCGACGAATACTGGGACACCGACGATCACTCGGCGCTCAACCGCAGCGAGCAGACCAAACCGGCCCCTGATCGCGGTCCACGTGGCGTGCAGCCACGCCAGGACATTTCCAGCCAAATCAGTGGCCCGGTGCTGGAGCACCTGCACGCGAACTTTGCCTCGGCGTGGCGCAAGGAGACCGGGGAAGACTTGTTCATCACTCGACAGGCGAAAGTGGTGGGCAAGGCGCTGAACCTCAAGACGGGCAGCGGCCAGCGGCTGATGTGCCAACTGCTGCGAACCCAGCCGCAGGAGAAGAAATTCGAGATCGAACCGCTGTACCTGCAGGCGGTGAACAACGCCACCCAGTTCATCTACATCGAGAACCAGTACTTCCGTTGGCCGCCGCTGGCCGAGGCGATCAAGCAGGCCGCAATGGACCAGACCTGCGGCGGGCGCGATCCAGGTCTGCATGGGGCCTTGCACCTGTTCGTGGTCACCAATGCCACTGACGACGGCATCGGCGCGGGCACGGTGAACACCCAGCGGATGATCGAGGGCCTGGGGCGGGCCGAGACCATCCCGCAGGTGACCAAGCTGCGGCGGATCGAGCAGGTGAAGAAGAACGCGCCACCGCGCCCCAGGCTCGATGGGCCGAATGACTACATGGGCCGGCGTGCTCAGGAGAAGTGGCAGGCCGAACTGGATGGGCAGATCAAGGAAATCCAAGAGAGCACGATCACGCCGGAGGAGATACCGGGGTTGAAGGTGCATTTGTGCTCGTTAGTGGCGCCGGATTCCCCTGCGGGGCAGCCGTGGACGCCGGTGTATATCCACTCGAAGTTGATGATTGTGAACGATGTGTTCACCACCCATGGCTCGGCGAATATCAATACGCGAAGTATGCAGGTAGACAGCGAACTCAATATTGCCCACGAGTGGGCGAGTGAAACGCAGAAGTTGAGACGGCGGTTGTGGAAGCTTCATACGGGCGGTGAGGGAGTGCAGGATGATCCTGGTCAGGCATTTGAATCTTGGGAGGAAATTCTTCAGGACAACAAAGATCGCTTAAATCTCAAAGACTCACCGAGATGCCCTGTAATTAATTTTGTTTACGATAAAGCAAATCTGAGGAATTTAGATTGAGGTATTGGTTTGTTCTATTTTTTTGTTGGCTTTTAAGCGCTTGCAATGTGGGTGGCGCTACCCGTTATGATAAGGATCAAATTGTGGACTCATTGGATGGCGTTAATGCCAAGCTGGCGTTTTTCTGTGCTCATGAAAAAACGCCCGAGATGACGAGTGAGGCTGATATGGTCTTCAAGTATGCGCGGTGGTTGCAAAAGAATAACCAGCTCAGAAGAGATTCTGTCGTTAATGCAGAGATTGAGCGGTTATACCGTATTGGTGCTGAGCATGGTCATTTCAAGGCCAATATCAATTTACAAAATGGCGCGATGCGAGGTCACTTCAAGCTGAAAGGTCATGAACATTTACGCTTGAGTGAGCAGTTGATTGAAAGGGGGGTCGCGACCGGATATCTATTTGTAGCATACTTCCTCCAGCAGGGGGCTGCAGGGTTGCAGAAAGACCCTGAAATGGCACTGCGTTATTTTCGCAAAGCTGCTGATGAAGGTAGTTCACAAGCCCAGTATTACGTTGCCGAGAAGCTAGCTCCAATTGAAATTGCACCAGAGATTGCTCAGCAGATGCGCAGATGTGCTGCAGAACAGGGCCACCGTGAGGCGGCTGTTGCATTAGCGGTAAACTTGAAGCGGAAGGGGTTGTATCGAGATGCTATCGAGGTTTTTCAGCTCGGAATTTCTGCAGGGAATAGCACTTCTGCTTCATTTTTGGCCAAAGGATTCAGCGGCCCTGAGCCGACTAATACGCTGCATTTTCTTGGACAGCAGCAAGATCTTGAGCGCGCGGATCGCTACAAAAAAATCTGGAAAGTACTTGCGAATTACTCCTACGCCGATCCTAAAGTTCCGGAAATTAACGACATCGTCCCGCTCCCTCCGGCCAAACTGCCGCCATGGGACGGCAAGCTCCAATGGCTTGAATCTCGCCTGGCAAACATTCCGCCTGAGAAACCTAGCGAAGCGCTGATCCACAAGCTGGCCAAAGAAAAAGTGCTCGATCCGGCCACCGGCAAACCCATGCCAGGCTCACCCGCCTTCAGCAAGGCCAACTTCCCGATCATGGTTTGCGCCAGTGGTCAACCTTGTCCTGAAAGTGGTTATTGGAAAGTTATGATCAATAGCTGGGAAGATCACATTCAGTATTTCAATGAAGGAGAGGTCATGCCCACATATTTGATGACTTGGACTGATTATCGCCCATGGCCACTGCGGGACAAGCTCATGCAGCGCGATGAGCGTGTTAATTGGGGGATGCTGGGATGAAGTTCTTGATTTTTATGTCATGTTTGCTCTTGTCTGCCTGCAGTATAGGTGAGGTGGCTAATCGGGGAGTCGAGCAGAAGTCTTTACTTGAAGATGAGTTGCAGAGGTTTAATAATCTGCCGGAAACCCCGTGGGGGAGATACCCATTGATGATGATTTTTTAACTGCACAGTTTGAAAGCAAAAAATTCGAGTGCCGAAATGTAAATCAGTTTACACCTAAAGACGATGTAGCAGCAGAGCGTGCCTTTGAGCAGTTTGTGACGTATTCAGAGCATTCAGAGCATTCAGAGTCAGATGATAAATTTTTCATGGACGCAGGGAATAGGGAGCGGCGAGAGGCGTTATTAACTACTGCGCTCGAAGCCGGGAGCTGGAAAGCCGCTTATGTGGATGCTGTGTGGTCAGCGCGCTTCCCTAAAAAAGGTGAAACCACCGCTGACGGGCTGGCGCGAGTTCGGGGTCTGGCTGAAAAGGGCATACCGATTGCTATTCACAAGTACGCTTCGTATATTTTTGTTGACAGGAAGGCATCGTACTTCGCCCATGATGCTGCTATTGATCGTGGCAGCCCGCATTCGATGACTTCGATTGCCAGTCGAATTCTGAAGAGAACGAAGGAATTGCGCCCTTTGGCCAAGCAGCTCTTGGAATGTGCTGTAAGTCAGGGGCATGGTGCGGCGTATGAACCGTTGGGGCAGATCGCGGAAAGTGAAGGGCGTAGGCTGGATGCCTATCGGTTATGGGCAGAAGGGGTCAACAAAGGATGTCTCGAGTGCGTGAAGAACATGAGAGTGCTCGGCCTGGTGCGCGCGGGAAGCTCTGATAGGCCGGTGAACGAAGCGGCTGCCTGGCAACGTCTTGCGTTGCGTAGCGGTGATCCGGGTTTTCTGGCGCTTGCTTATGAGAAGGACGCGGAGGGGAAGGTTAAAGACAAAACGCCCGAGCTAACGGCTATCTGGAGCTACTACAATAAGGTCGGTCAGTTTGGTGAAACTGCACTTGAGGAGTTTGAAAGAAAACTACCGGATGATTTGTTGTTTACGTTGAATGATATTGAGTTGCTGGATTTGCTGAAATATGAAGAGCAGTTGTTACCGTTGCAAGATTCGCTCTTCTGATTGAGGCCTGGCGTGTCTACACTGGCTGCGTCACTGAGGGCGGTTTGAGCGGTCCTTTCCTCCACCGCAACACCGGAGATCGGCAAATACACGACCAAGCGTGCTCGGTCACGCAGCCAGCCGTTCCGCAACCCCGCGTCGTTTTCAGATTGAATGCGCAATATCGAGTCTTGAGGGCACCCCCGTCGCCTGCGCAGCGAACTGCTTCGCCAACAAACATTGGCACGGGCGCAGGGCTTCTGTTGTTGGTTGGAGTCAAGGGCAATGCTGCGAAGCGGGACCTGCAACCTACCAAACTGGGGCCGGCGCTCCTTCTGCCAGTACGATCCAGGGATCACCGTAATGCGGTGGAAGGCTTACTGTTTGGCTGCTGCATGGCAGGGCGACTGCGCCATTAAACAAGTGTGCAGGTTGCTGGGACGACGCAGCGGTAGAGGGCAGCATGGGGTATCTCTTCTGAGCGTGTCGTTGCTCAACCTGCCGGAGGACAGGTGGCGGACATAGTGCCCAGATCGGGTACGGCTCTGGAAATACAATAAATGTCTTTGTCTGATATCTGGCCGTAAACAGGGAGCGAATCGACAACCTTGAGTAGGCTTTTCCTGCTCATCGATCAGAATAAACGCTTGAAACTGCTGATTAATACTTTGCAACTATCACCGCCACCCGCAAATTAATATTTTACTTGCGCCCTCCGCTCGCCAATCCTCAGCGCCACTTTTACCAGAGGGCGAGTCGATGTTAGTTCACACCGACCAGGATTACGGCGTGCTCAAGGCTGCGCAGCGCGAGCTTGAGCAGCAAGTGGGGCATGTTCCCGACACCGAGTTTTATCAACGCAAGTTGCAGGAAGTCTGGGCGCGCGCACAACAAAGCGCCCACTACGGACCTATCGGCGACTACAGTTTCGCGGCATTCGAACAATTGCCGCCGACACCCAAGGCCTTGCTCAAGGGCCAACCCTTGAACTTCTGCACGGTGCAACTTGGCGAGGCCGCCAAGTACTACGCCACCACCGGCACCACCGGCGAGCCAACGCCGACACCGCGGCTCAAAGAGGACATCATCTGGAACGCGGTCAGCGTCGCCAGCCACTGGCGATCGGTGCTGCGCCCTGGCGCCCGGGTGGCCAACCTGATGCCCTCGGACATCGTTCCGGTGGGTGACCTGATCGCCAACGTCTGCGAATACCTGGACATATCCCACGTGCGGCTATACCCGTTCACCACGGGTATCACCGACTGGGAGCGGGTGTGCAGCACCTTCGCCACCTATCGACCCAGTGTGATGTTCATCGCCCCCGGGGTGCTGGTGCAGCTGACCCGCTACCTGAAACAGCGCGAACTGTTGGCGACGTTCGCCCAGTCGGTGCGGTCGATCATGCTGCTGGGCGAGGTCAATACCCAGCCGTTCCGTGAACGCCTGGCCCGTTGGTGGCAGTGCGAGGTGTTCGATGCCAGCTACGGCAGTACCGAAACCGGCACCCTGGCGGCGGTGGGGGATGATCAGCAGATGCGCCTGGCCACCGCGACCAACTATTTCGAACTGCTGTTGCCCGACGGCCGATTGGTCACCCCGGCGCAAGGCCTGACCGGCCGGCTGGTGGTCACGCCACTCAACCTTTATGCGCGCCCGCTGCTGCGCCTGGACACCGGTGACAGCGTAACCATCACCGCGCCATGGGAGCCCGGTAGGGCGAGCCCGACCGTGCTGATCAACGGGCGCGACAACGACAGCATCGTCGTGGGCGGTGTCGGTCTGGAGATCCGTGCGGTCGAGGAGGTGGTGTACGGCACCTGCGATGCCACCGGCTATGTCATCGAAGTCGATCGCCGCAGCGACAGCGCCGCGCTGATTCTCGAGCGTGACGTGAGCTGGGACAGCAGCCAGGAACCCCACCTGCAAGCCCGATTGATCGAACGCTCCGAGCAACACATGGGCCTGCGCTGGAGCCGTGTGCTGTTCGTCAACAACCTCTCCGCGCTGAACAAGAGCGGCGCCTCGCAAAAGAGCTGGAAGAAGACCAACTTGCGTTTTGTCGGGGGCCAGCAATGACGCCACCGCGCTTTCCGCAAGGGCAGGGCACGGCCAACGGCCAGCCTGATTTGTGGTGCACCTATGCAGCGATACGCACCTTGGCATGGACCGAACGGCTTGAGCAGGTCGACGCTCCGGCATTGCAGGCTTACATCCAGTCGCGGCGCAACCGCGATGGCGGGTTTGCCTGGAGCAAGGGCATGCCGTCCGACGCCTGGGCAACCTTCTACTGCACCGAAACGCTCAAGGACCTGGGTGTTGCTGTCGAGCGCAGCGACGAGACCGCTGCCTGGCTCCATACACTGTTCGATGGCGATGCGTATGCCATGTGCCCTGGTCAGACGGCCGACGTCTGGGCCAGCCACTATGCGCTGCGCACTTTGATCGAGGTGTGCCAGGGCCAGGTGCTGGATACCGCACCTTTGTATGCCTGGCTGGAGGGCCTGCAGTGCGCCAACGGCGGCCTGAGCTGGTCGGCCGATTTCGCCCGTCGCAACCTGGCCGACACCCGCGCCTGCTTCTACGGGGTGATGGCAGCGCGGGCCCTGGCACGTCAAGGGCTGCCAGCGCCGCAATGGGACCTGCCGCAGCTGATCGGCTGGCTGCAGGCGCAGCAGCTGGACTGTGGCGGCTTTCGTTTCAGCGAAGCCGCAGAAGTGCCGTGCCTGTGGGCGACCTATCGCGCTACGGCCAGCCTCGCCGCATTGCAGGCGCAACCCTTGGCTCGCCGGCGCTGCGTCGCGTGGATCGACGGCCTGCGCGGGCCGAGCGGTGCCTTCGTGCGTTGGGCCGGCTACGACGGCGAGGATGTCTGGGCGGCCTTCTGCGCGGTGGGTTCGCTCAAGGCGCTGGGCGAGCCGGTTGCGCACCTGGCCGATGACGTGGCGGCGTTCATCGCCACCTTGGCGATGCCCCAGGGCGGCTTCACCTATCGCCAGGCAGACACGGCCGCCGATGTGCTCACAACGGCGGCTGCCGTGCTGGGTGGCAGCCTGTCGGCGGCACAAAGTGAAGCTGCTTTGCGCTGGATCGAGGGCTGCCAGATGCCCAACGAGCCGGGGATCATGTACATGCCCGGTCGCGGTGCCGAAGTGCGTTGCACCAATTGGGGCCTGGCTGCCGGTGCGTTCACAGGGCAGGCCGGGCCGCGCCAGGCGATCGGTCACTGGCTGGCCTCGCTGCAGAACCCCGACGGCGGCTTCGGCTTCTGGGAGGGCCGCGGATCGGACATGGTGTCCACGGCTTCGGCGGTGTCGATCTTGCGTCAGCTGGGTGACAACAGCGGTGTAGACCTCGCGGCAATCGAAACCTACGTGGCCAGCTGCAGGCAAGTGCAGGGTCATGCAGTGTTCCCGCGTGGCGAAACCTCTTTGCGCGCCGGGCTGCAGGCGCTGGGTTGTCTTGCCTATATCGGCCACGACGTGACTCAGGCAGCAGCCGAGTTACTGGCAGAGCACAAAGTGCGCCAGGGCGGTTACGCCAACCACGGCCAGCGCATTCCCGACCTGCTCAGCACTTACCAGGCCGTGGCACTGGCCGCCGACTTCGGCCTGCCGGTGGACCTGCCGCACCTGCGTTTCTTCCTCGACAAGGTGCGCGGCGCAGCCGGGCATGCCTGGTCGCCATTGTTCCTGCAAGGAGTCGATGCGCTGTCCAGCTGCCTGGGCCGCCTGCTCGAAGCCTTTGCGGACGGCCAACGTGAGCGCCTGCCCAACCTGCAGCTTTCGTAAGGAGCCGCCATGCCCACCCTTAATGTTTCCTGCGCGCCGCTGCAACCGCTGCAGCGCAAGCGCCTGGCCCTGGCGTTTACCCGCCAGCTCAAGGACCTGAGCGCCGAGACCGCCCACTGCATGGTGTTCTTCAACCCCTTGCCCCAGGACTGCGTCTTCAGCGCCGGCATGCCGATGCCCATTGCCGACCGCGAGGGGGCACCTGCGCAGTTCCATGTGCGCATCACCCTGTCGGCGGCGCGTGACCGGCTGGCCCATCAGGCACTGGCCGAAGGGCTGCACGCGTGCCTGCGCAGGCACTACCCGAACGCCTTCATCTACCTGCAGTTCGACCCGATCCTGCCCGAGCACGTGTTCTTCAGTGCCGGCGCGCCATTGCTCAACGCCGCCCACCCGCAAGGAAACACCGACTCGTGAACGACCTCAGCATTGCACAGCGTATCCACCAGACCCTCGGCCAGTTGCTTGGCGAGCAGATCGACACCATCGGCCCGCGCGACAGCTTCCGCGACTTTCTCGGCGAGCGCTTCGACAGCCTCATGGCCGTCGAAGTGATCACCGCCATCGAAGGGGCATTCGACATCGAGGTGGACTACCTCAGCGACGACGTACGCTTCTGGTTCGAAACGCTGGAAAAGATGGCGCAGTTCGTGGCGCAGAAACGTGAAGATCAACTGACCCTGCAAGGTGCCGAGTGAACGCCGAGCATCTGTTTACCACCTCCGGCTCCACTGGTGCGCCGCGCCAATGGCTGCGCAGCCTGACGCAGATGGAGCGCGAGGCGGCCTTGATTCTCGGCCGCTGGGCGCCCGAGGCGCGGGAGATCCTGGCCTTTGCGCCAACCAGCCACAGCTACGGGAAGATTCTCGGCGAAGTCGGTGCGCGGGTCGTGAACGCGCGGCTGCAACGCTGTTCGCTGGAGCAGCAGCGGCTGCCGGTGCTCGACGGTGAAGGCACCTGCGTGATCCTCGCCATCGCCAGCACCTGGCACCTGTTGCCGGCGTTGCTGACCCGCCTTGCGCCACGGCGCTCGGTGCTGGTGGTGCACAGCGCTTCGTTACTGCCGCCAGGGGCATTGGTCACGGTGCAGCGGCATGCCGGGCCCCAGGTGCGCTTCGTCGAATTGCTGGGCGCCACGGAGACCGGTGCCATGGCCTACCGCGAGCTGGATGCCAACAGCACCGCCGAGCAAGCTTGGACACTGCTGGACGATGTCCGCTTGCTCAGCCCGCCTGGGCAAGTCGGCGCCCTTGAAGTCGCCAGTCCTCGGATCGCGCGGGAATACGGTCAGGCCAGCGCGCCAGCCACGCACCGCTGCGATGACCAGGTACGGGTGCTGGACCCGCGCCGCTTTCAGTGGCTGGGCCGCGCCAGCAGCCTGATCAAGGTCAACGGCCTGCGCCTGGACCTGGCACGCATGGCCAGTGAACTCGGCCAGCACCTCGATTGCCCGGCGCTGGCGTGCGTGGCCGTGCGCGATGCCTTGCGCGGCGAAGCCTTCCAGGTGCTGTTCAGTTCGGCCACGCTGAGCGAGCGTGCGGTGCTGGATGCCTTCGCGCAATTGCCCCCAGGCCATCCGCGCCCGGTTGCGGTTCGCCGCGTCAACCATCTGCCTTTATCCGCCACCGGCAAACCTCAGCCGTGGGCGGCCTCTACCTCTGTCAAGGAATACACCCATGACCCACGCTGATACCCAAGCGGCCATCGCCGACTACCTGGCCACCTGCGGCGCCGACCCCAGCACCGGCCGCGAGCAACCCGAATACCTCGGGCTCAGCCTGCGCAAGCGACATGAAGTGCTGCAGCGTACCCCGGCCCTGGCGGCCGAGTGGGCAGCCCAGTACGCACACTGGTCCGTACACGCCGACAGTCACTACCGCTGCCTGACCAGCACTCGCGTGGCCGAAGCACCGTGGTATCGCCTGGGGGTCAAGGACACGGTGGATGTCGCGGGCCTGCCGACCCGGCTGGGCCTGCGCAGCTACCGCCACTATCCCCAGCGCAGCGCCGAGGCACTGACCTTCCTCGACCCGCGCATCGCCTTGACCTGCAAGGTCGCCACCACCGAACTGAACATCGCGTTTGGTGCAGGCTGCCGCAACCCGCATTTCCCGACCATCGACCCGTCGGGCTCCAGCACAGGTTCCGCGGTGTCGGTGGCTGCCGGCCTGTGCGATATATCCCTGGGCACCGATGTGCTCGGCTCGGTGCGCTGGCCGGCGTCGCACTGCGGCATGGTCGGCCTGCGCATGACCCAGAAGGCCGCGAGCCTGGTCGGGGTATTCCCGCTGTCGCCGCGCATGGACGCCCTGGGCTGGGTGACCCGCAGCGCCGATGACCTCGACCTGCTGTTCCCGCTGCTGGGCCTGGAGCCGCTGCTCGGCCAGCAACAGCCGCTCAAGGACCGCTACCGCGTTGCGGTTCTGGAACATGCGCTGGACCCAGCACTGACCAGCCCGGCGATGCTCGACATGCTCGGTCAGGCTCGCAGCGCACTGGCCGACCTGGGCATGGCCGGAGGTGTTGTCGCCATGCCTGAGCTGTGGGCCTGCCGGGGCGACGCCTGGCAGCTGTGCGCGCGCGATGCCTGGCTGGCTTCGGCGGCCTGGGCGCGCCGTTTCGACTGCGAGCTGCACTGGTCGACGCTCAGCGCGCTCAAGGTGGGCGAGGGCGTCAGTGACGGTGATTACCGGCGTATCCATCAGCGCATGGACAGCATCCGCGCTGGCATCGATGCCTGGTTCGACGAAGCCCAGGTGGACTTCGTGGTGTTCCCGATGGACCCCAACCGGCCGTTCGATCGGCGCCACCCGCAGCCCGGCGACTCGACCATCCCATCGCCGGCCGAGCCCGGCTATGAGCAGAAGATCAGCTTCACCCCGCTGGCCAGCTTCAGCGGCCTGCCGGCGATCACCGTGCCGATTTGCCTGAGCGCCGACGGCCAGGCGCCGCTGGCCGTGCAGATCATGGGCCGACGCGACAGCGAGCGACAGCTGCTGGACATCGCCAAACGCCTGCAGGCCGTGACCGGCCTGCTGCCAACCCGTCGACTTCAGGCGTAAGGAACAGAGCATGTGTGGAATCACAGGCTGGGTGGACTACACCCGCGATTTGACCCTGGCCGACCAGGCCATTGGCGCCATGACCGACAGCCTGGCCCTGCGCGGGCCGGACGCCAGTGGCAGCTGGCAGCACCGCAATGCCCGGTTGGGCCACCGACGGCTGGCGATCATCGACCTCAGTGGCGGCGTCCAGCCGATGACCTACCGCTGTGCCAGCGGCGAGGAAATCGCCCTGGTCTATACCGGCGAGGTCTACAACCACAACGAACTGCGTGAGCGCCTGCGCAAGGCAGGCCACCTGTTCCATACCCGCAGCGACACCGAAGTGGTGCTGCACGCCTACCTGGAGTGGGGCGAGCAATGCTGCGAGCACCTGACCGGGATGTTCGCCTTCGCCGTGTTCGACGGGCGTGACGGCCACTTCCTGCTGGCGCGTGACCGTTTGGGGGTCAAGCCGCTGTACTACGCCCGGCACCAGCAGGGGCTGCTGTTCGGCTCGGAAATCAAGGCGATCCTGGCTCATCCGGAGTTCACCCGCGCGCTGGATGTGGTCGGCCTGGTGGATGCCCTGAGCCTGTCGCGTGGCACCGTGCGCTCGGCACTGCGTGGGGTCGACGAACTGCCGCCTGGGCACCGGCTGTCCTGGCGCCCCAATGGCCAGCCGAAGCTCAGCCGCTACTGGCAACTGCAGCGGCGTGAGCATCAGGACGACCTGGCGACGACCGTGCTGCGCACCCGCGAACTGCTGAGCAAGGCCTTGGGCGAGCAGCTGTACGCCGATGTGCCGGTGTGTTCGTTGCTCTCCGGTGGGCTGGATTCCACCGCCCTGACCGCCTTGGCGCAGCAGCGCCTGGGCGCGGCGCAGGGCGGCAAGGTCAAATCGTTCTCGGTGGATTTCGTTGGCCAAGCGGAGCAGTTCCAGGGCGATGCGTTTCGCCCCGAGCGCGACCAGCCCTATGCCTTTGCCGCTGCCGAGTACATCGGCAGCCAGCACCAGACCATCCTCATCGACAACCGGGAATTGGTGGACGATGCCGCGCGCAGGGCGGTGTACCGGGCCAACGACTCGGCGGCCACGTTCGGCGACGTCGACACCTCGCTGTACCTGCTGTTCAAGGCCATCCGCGCGCATTCCACGGTGGCCATTTCCGGCGAGGCGGCAGACGAGGTGTTCGGCGGCTACGCCTGGTTCCGCGACCCCGAGGCACTGGCGGCGGCGCGCTTCCCTTGGCTGTCGCGCATGCAGCTGCTGCAGCCGGCGCTGATCAACCCGGACTTCAATCGCCTGTGCGACTTCGCCCAGTATCAGGACACCTGCTACCACCAGGCGCTGGACAGCGTCGAGCACCTGCCGGGCGACAGCGCGCAGGAGCGGCGCATGCGCGAGATCGGCCATATGCACGTGCAGCGCTGGCTGCCGATCCTGCTCGACCGCAAGGACCGCCTGAGCATGGCTGCCAGCCTCGAAGTGCGGGTGCCGTTCACCGACCATGAACTGGTGGAGTACGTGTACAACGTGCCCTGGGCGATCAAGGGAAAGGACGGGGAGGAAAAGTGGCTGCTCAAGCAGGCCTGTGCGGACATCGTGCCGCCGGCGGTGCTGCAGCGGCGCAAGAGCCCGTACCCGACCTCGGCCAACCTGGCCTACGAGCGGTTCTTGCGTGCACGGGTTAGGCAATTGCTGGGGGAGACGGGCAGCCCGGCGTTCCAGGTCATCGACCGGGCGCGCCTGGCGGCTGAGCTGCGCCAGCCCGAGGGGTACTTCAACTCGCAGTTGCGGCGCAACAACCTGGAGACGGCGCTGGCACTGGATACCTGGCTGCGCGAGTACCGGCTAGCGGTGTAGTTCGGGCAGCGCGCTGCCATCCAGAATCACCGGGTTCTGGATGGTGTCGGTGAAGCGCCGTGGCGCCCCCAGGTCGAGCATGGAGATGAAGCTGCCCAGGGCCGGGGAGGCGTTCTGGATGTTCCAGTTCATGTACAGGCCCATGGTCGGCGTGGGTTGGTCCTTGATCGGCCGGATCGGGCGGAACTGCACGCGGTCGCGCAACGTGGAGTAGGCAATCGATTCCGGCACCAGGGCGACGCCGAAGCCACAGGCCACCAGACCGATCAGGGTGTGGATCTGCGCCGCCTCCTGGACAATCTTGGGGTAGAAACCGGCCGATTCGCACAGGGCGATCAGTTGGCTGTGGTAACCGCTGCCCAGCGGCTGCGGGGTGAACACGAAGTCCTCCTCGGCGAAGTCGCGCAGGTCGACCAGCGCATGCTGCGCCTTGGCGTGGTTGGCGGGCAGGGCCATGACGATCTGCTCGTTGAGCAGCAGGCGCGATTCGATGGTCTCGGGGGGCATCGGCAGCTTGCGCATGAAGCCAATGTCGGCCTCGCCGGCCATCAGGGCCTTGGCCTGGGAGGCCGAGGGCATCTCGCGGATGGTCAACCGCACGTTCGGGTAGATTTCGCGGAATCGCTTCAGGGTGGTGAGCAACGACTCGTAATAGGCAATGGAGATGGCGGTGATGGTCAGCTTGCCGCAGATGCCTTCGGACACGTTGCGCGCGTACTCGATGCCCTGTTCCAGCTCCTTGAGCGTGCGGTAGGCAGTTTCCAGGAACGCCGTGCCGGCCGCGGTGAGCTTGACCCCGCGTTTGTTGCGCAGGAACAGGCTGAAGCCCAGCTTCTCTTCGAGTCGGTTGATCGCCTGGCTCAGGGGAGGTTGCGCCATGTGCAGGCGAATGGCTGCTTTGTGAAAGTGCAGTTCCTCGGCCACGGCAATGAACTGCCTGAGCAAACGTGTCTCGATCATTCTACGTTCCTTCATCGAGTCGAGCGGGGGCCGGTGTTGCGTTCTCCAGCGCCCAGCCGTGCAAGGCGGCCATGATATAGGTGCGGGGGCGCTGGGTGATATTCGTGAGATATCAAAGTTGCATGCTTTTAATATTAAGTCATTGATTTTTTTATTGTTATCGTAAAAAGGAGAATTCGAAGAGCTTTAGAATGCCCAGCACAGACCCCTTCATGAACAAAGTGGCCATCGTCACCGGTGCTGCCCAAGGCCTTGGCCTGGACTATGCGGCGGCGCTGGCCGCGCGCGGCGCCCGTGTGGTCATCAGCGACCTGGGGACCGACCGGTCTGGCGAAGGGCAGGACCCTTCGGCGGTCAGCGTCGCCTTGCAAGCCCTGAAGGACAAGGGTTTCGATGTAATCGCTCATGTCGGCCAGCTGGAAAACGAAGACGAATGCCGGCAGCTGGTGGAACTGGCCATCGCCCAGTTCGGCGCGTTGGACATCCTCATTCACAACGCCGGCTGGGTCGACTACCAGGGCATCGAGACCCAGGAGCAAGCCTTTCTCGATCGTGCCCTGGGCATCAGCGTGCATGCCCCGGTGTGGCTGGCCAAGCATGCCTGGAAGCACCTGAAGCATTCCGCAGCCCCGCGCATTGTGCTCACGACCTCGGACCGCGCCATGTACCAGCGCTACTCGCAGCCTGGGCTGGTGGCCTATTCGGCGGGCAAGATGGCCCAGGTCGGCATCATGAACGCCCTGAGCATGGAGGGCCTGGCGCACGGCATCCTGGTCAACGCCATCTCGCCGGTGGCCAAGACCCGCATGTGGGGCGTGACGCTGCCGCCGGAGGAGCTCAAGCCCGAGTGGGTCACGCCGGGCGTGCTCTACCTGGCCAGCGCATTGTGCCGCGACACCGGTTACATCCTGCGCGCCAGCAACGGCCAGTTCACTGCCACGCGCTTCAGCGAGAACAGCGGCGTCAGCTACCCGCGTGACCTGGCGCGGGTCGAGGCCTCGAGCCTGGCTGAAGTGGCCGAGCGCTGGAGCAGCATCAAGGAATGCCATTACCTGCCGTTCAAGGTCGCCAACACCCGCACCGACCTGGGCGAAAGCCCGGTCTGGGATCCCCGTAGCGGTGCCTTGTACTTCGTCGACCTCACCGGCGGGCGCATCCATCAGCTGCTGCCCGATGGCGAGGTGACGGTGCTGTACGAATCGGCCGCGCGGATCGGTGCGCTGGCATTGACCGACCAGGGCAACCTGATCTTCACCGAAGACGCCAGCGTGGCGATCCTCGACGTTGCGCGGGGCAAGGTGCGGCAGTACTCCGCATCGGTGCACCACCGCTCCAGCTACCGCTTCAACGATGGTGCGTGCGATCCGCAGGGGCGATTCGTCACGGGCTTGATGGATGAAGGGCCAAGCGGCAAGACCGGCGCGTTGTTCCGTTTCGATGGCGAGCTGCACGACGAAGTGATCCACGATGACCTGGCGTTACCCAATGGTCTGGCCTGGTCGCAGGACGGGCTAACGCTGTTCTTCGTCGATTCGGTCAGCCGCTCGATCTATCGCGCCGAGTACCTTGAGGAAGGCCGCCTGGAGCATGTCACGCTGTTCGCCGAGACGCCGGCAGAACTGGGACGCCCCGATGGCATCGCGCTGGACCGTGAAGGCGGGTTGTGGGTCTGCCAGTTCAATGGCAGTTGCCTGTTGCGTTATGACCGCCACGGGCACCTGACCGACCAGGTGGTGATGCCCGTGCCTCGCCCGACCAGTTGCTGCTTCGGGGGGGCGGCCATGGATACGCTGTACATCACCACCGCGCGCTTCGGTATGTCGCCTGCCGAACTACGCCATTACCCCGATGCCGGCGACCTCTATGCGATTCGCCCGGAAGTAGGCGGCCTCGCGCGCTTCGCGTTCAAGGAATGAGGCTTTGGCCCTGGCTGGGTGGCAGCATGGCCAGCTCACCGAAGCGTTGCGCCGAGTCGATGTAGCGCAGCGCCGACTTGGCGTCTTTCCAGCCAACGTAACTCATCAATGACTTCAACTCCCAGCCGTTGGCCGTGGCCCAGGTGGCAAAGCCGCGGCGCAGGGAGTGGCCCGTGTACAGCGCAGCAGGCACCCCAGCCCGCGCTAGCATGCGCCGCAGCAGGCCGACCAGGCTGTTGCTGTTGAGTGCTGCCTCGCCCAGGTTGCCCCAGCGGTCGAGCTTGCGGAACACCGGGCCGTGGGCAATCCCGGCCACCTCGATCCACTGCAGGTAGGCCGTGACTGGGCACAACGCCTTGAGCGCCGGCGTGCGATGCTGTACGCCCAGCGCTTCGCGGTCACCCTTGCTGCGTGGCAGGAACAGGGTGATGCCGACACCGGCTTCGGCCTGGATGTGCTCGATGCGCAAGCGCGCCAGTTCGTCACCGCGAAAGCCTCGCCAGAAACCCAACAGCAGCAGCGCGGTATCGCGGCGGGCGCGGCGCAGGGTGGGCAGATCGTGGCGCTCACGGGCCTGGCGGGCTTCTTCCTCGAAACACGCGACGGCAGTCTGCAGGTGTTGCAACAGCAGGGGGGCGGCCTGCTTGGGCGGGGTCGGGTGCAAGGTGCGGATGCCGCGCAGTACCTGGCGCACCAGCGGCGCTTTGGTCGGGTCGGGAAAGCCCTGGCTGATGTGCCATTGGCTGAGCGCTGCGAGGCGTTGGCGCAGGGTGCTGACCGCGTGCTGTTCGGCGTGGTCGGCCAGGTAGCGGGCAATGCTCTCGGCGGTGGCCGGCAGAAAGCCACCCCAGTGCGCCTCGAAATGCTCGATGGCGGCCTGGTAGCTGCGCCGGGTGTTGTCGCGGGTGGCGGCGCGGACGTAGCGCTCGATGTCAGTCATGGTCGGTGAGGTGGTGATGGTGGGTGACACGATAAAGGTTATTGGCGTGTCTGTCCCGGCCCTACCGCCGGCAAGCCGGCTCCCACAGGTACCCCACAGCATTCAAGAACTGTGGGGTACCTGTGGGAGCCGGCTTGCCGGCGATAGGGCCCTCACAGCATGCATGACTTTTCCTCGACACCATTGAAAGGCGGGTACTCACGCAACTGCACGGGCGACAACGGCCGGCTGAAGTGATAGCCCTGGGCAATGTCGCAGCCGGCCAGCTTCAGGCACACCACCTGCTCGCGGGTCTCGACACCTTCGGCCACGACCTCCAGGCCCAGGCGCTTGGCCAGGATGATGGTCGAAGAGACGATCGGGCTGTCGTCGTAGCTGTTGGAAAGGGGGGCGATCAGTGCGCGGTCGATCTTCAGCTTGCTCAGGGGCAGCGACTGCAAATGGGCGAAACCGGCGTAGCCTCGGCCAAAGTCGTCCAGGCTGATACCCAGGCCCGCCGCGCGCAGGCGCTGCAGGTGTTCGACGGCGGCACCTTCCGGATCGAGGATAGTGGTTTCGGTGATCTCCAGCTCCAACCGCTGCGCGGCGATGCCATGGCGCTGCAGCTTGGCCAGCAGACGGCTACTGAAATCGCCTTGGCGCAGTTGCAATGCCGACACATTCACCGCCAGGCGGCTCTCACGGCCCTGGGCGTTCCAACGGGCCAGCTCTTCGCAGGCCAGGCGCAATACCTCCCAACCCAGCTCGACGATGAACCCGCTGCGCTCGGCCAAGTCGATGAAACGGTCCGGGTACAGTAGCCCGAACTCGGGATGGTCCCAGCGCACCAGCGCTTCGTAGCCCAGCACGCGCTGGGTGTCGAGGCGTATCTGCGGCTGGTAGTGGAGCACGAACTGGCGCCCGGCCAGGGCGCTGCCAAAGGCTTGTTCCAGGGTGAAGGCCTGGATATCGGTAACGTTCAACGAAGGATCGAAAAAGCGGTACTGGGCGCGCCCGGCCTGCTTGGCGGAATACATGGCGGCATCGGCGAAACGGATCAGGCTGTCGATTTCCTGCCCGTCCCGGGGGCAGATGCTGACGCCGACGCTGGGGCTGGTGTTGACCTCCTGGCCATCGAGGGCATAGGTGGCCGACAGCTTCTGCACCAGGTGGCGCACCCAGGTGTTGATCTGTTCTTCGCTGCGCTCACCGGCCAGCAGCACGACGAATTCGTCGCCGCCAAAGCGCGAGGCTTCGTCACCCGGCTCCAGCAGGCGCTGGATGCGCCCGGCCACGGCTTGCAACAGCAGATCGCCGACCTTGTGCCCGAGTGAGTCGTTGATCGACTTGAAGCGGTCCATGTCGATGAACAGGATCGCCATCAACTGGCGCTTGCCGCGTTGCCGGGTCAGGGCCTGGCCTGCGACCTCGACGAACTGGCGGCGGTTGTGCAGGCCGCTGAGGTGGTCGGTGGCGGCGGCGTGGCTGCTGCGCCGATGTTCGTCTTCCAGGCGCCCGATCAACTGCTGGTTGATCTGCTGCGCATGCTCCAGGGCGCTGAAGGCCTCTTGGCGCTTGCGCAGCAGGCGCAGGGTCCAGGCCAGGCTGGCGAGAATCATCAGGGTCATGCTCAGGTTCAGCCAGTACTGGCGCGTGTAGGCCAGCGCGGACGGCGCAAGGATCTCGTCATGACGCTGGCTGACGACCACGCTGAAACCGCGCTCGGCGACACGCCGGTAGACGCTCTGGTAAGGGGTGCCGGCAGCATACTGGGTGAATAGCCCGGATGCGTTTTCGGCGTCCTGCAGGCCTGGTTCGAAGCTGTCGTCCGCCACCACCACGCCACTGCTGTCGATACGCAGGCGTTCCTCGCCGTTGTCCTGCAGCAGGCGCATCAGCCCGCTATTGCCCAGGTCGATGTGCTGGAACAGTACGGCCAGGTAAGCGATGTCCAATTGCACCACGAGAATATGATCGATCTCGCGACCTTGCAGGTCGGTCAAGGGCAGCAGGAAGGGCAGGCGCCAGTTCGGCATGGCGCCAGGGTTGCTGTCGGGCGTGATGCGGGGCAGGAAGGGTTTGAAACCGTAGCGGGCGACGTGCAGGTTCAATTGCTGGAGCCAGTCTGCCGGCAGTTCCGTAGCTTCGCCGCCATGGCTCGCCGAGCGTAGCCGACCCTGCCGGTCATACAGGCTCATGCGCTTGAACACCGGGTCCTCGGCGAGCAGACGGGCCAGGCTGTGGTTGTCCTGGCGCAGCACCTTCAGGTCGTCCTGGGTCACCCGGCCCACGGCCTGGGCCCGGTCGACCAACTGGCTCAAGCTCTCGGCGACAAGGCTGGCCAGGTTCAGGTGCGCAGCTGCCTTGGCCGACAAGGCATCCTGGCGCGAGGCGGCCTTCTGGGAGAAGTGCAGCCCCCAGAGAAACGTCAAGGTGGCGGCGCAGAGCATCAGGATCAACAGGCGTAGAAGGCCTGTGGACGAGAGCGAACGGCGTATCACGGCTGGTATTCCCGACCCTGGGTAGTGGGCGAAAAATACGACAGGCAGATGACAGGTGAATGACGCAGTGGCAATGTGCCTTTAATGGTGAGCCGCGCGCCACAGAGGGCGCGCAGGTGATCGTCAAGCAGCGTGCGCCGTCCCTTTGAGCATTTTCTTTTGTGCTTGCATGGCTTGGCCCAGTTGCTCCAGCACATCCTTGCCCAGCAACTTCTTCGCCGTCGGCAACAGCTCGACTTCTTCCTCTTCGATGTGGTGTTCGAGCAGCTCCTTCATGACCTTCACCCGACCGGCAAAGGCCACGGTGCCGGTTTCGGTGTGCAGCAGGTCGGGCAGTACCAGCGAATCGACGGTGCGATGTTCTTCCTTGGCCTCGTAGTACATCTTCGCTTCTTCCTTGCCCCCGGCCTGTTTGATGGCCGGGTAGAGAATGTCTTCCTCCAGCGCGGTATGGATCTGCAGTTCGTGTTCGATGCGCTGCAGCAGTTCGGCACGTTTCTTCACGGCCCGCTCGGTGGTGGTGGACAGTTCCTCAAGCAGTTTCTTGACCAGCTTGTGATCCTGCATCAGCAGCTCGATGGCATTCATGGTGGTACCTCATCGTGGGTAACAAGATCGCGGCTTACCTGCCATGGAGTGGGCCGCAAGTGGCAGGGTTCAATGCTGACGATGGCCGGTGTTCGCGGTAAGACCTGCTGCCACAAAGCTGGCGCGATTCCTGTGGGAGCGGGCCTGTCCTCTGAGGTACGAATGCGGTTTTGAAAGCGGTAGTTTTCCGTGTGGGAGCCGGCTTGCCGGCGATAGGGCCCGAACTGTCTACGCTGGGCGAAAGTGCTGTGACTGTTACGGCCCTTCGCCGGCAAGCCGGCTCCCACAGAGTTCGCGCTAAGTCACTGCGCTTTCAGTGCCGTTTGCCGCGTAGCAGCGCCAGCGCGCAGCCTCCCAGAATCGTCACGGCTGCAATCATCAACCAGGGTGCAGATGGCTGCCGCTTGCCGCGCAGTGAGCCACTGTGTCGCCAGTCGGCTTGCACCAGCGTGGGCGTCTCGGCCTGATCAATGATGGGCTCGCGAGCCCAGTCCTGGATGCTGATCAGCTCAAGTACCGTGCCGTCCACCAGGGTGAGCTTGAGGTCGGCGATATCCCCAGCGATCCGATCGGCGAAGACCGGCTCGCCCGTGGCATCGAGGTTGTCATAGATGAAACGCTGGCCCTCCAGCCAGCCGATAGCAGTCAGAAGCTCCGGGCCCAGGAAATACTTGCCGTCGAGGAAGAAGCCGGGGAACTGATGTGCGCGCTCCAGTGCTTCAACCCGGTAGCGCTTGCCTGGTTTCATTCCGGTTGCCGTCGCTAACATGGTCAATCCTCCTGTTCTCGCGTCAGATGGTGTCAGGCCCCAGTATGCCGGCAGCGGCCCCGGGGACGAGGATGAACTTGCGGCAGTGCTGACGATGAAGCAGCAGAAGCCGACACGGCGACGGCCGGGGCGGCGCGAGCCGATGCACCAGGCAGCGGCTAGGGTCACCAGCATGGCAGGCCATTGCAGCAGGTCTATCATCAGCGCCATTGGGTATTCACCTCGAAAAATGCCTACGCTGCCTTGCGCAATGCCTCGATGAGTTCACCCTTGCGCATGGTCGAGCGACCGGCGATTCCTTGTTGGCGCGCCCGATCCATCAGCGCTTGCTTGGTCATGTCTTCCAACGGCTGTCCGGGCCGGGGCACGCCGTTTTTGGTGGCCACGGCCCGACGCGCCGACGATTCGCGCGCCTTGGCCTTGGCCGCCGGGCTTTTCTTCTGCCCCGAACCACCCTTGCGTTCGCCGCCGCCAGACTGCTTGTTGACCGTTGCCCAGGCGCGTGCCTCGGCTTCCTCCTTGGGTACGCCCTTGGCCTCGTAGCCTTCTTCGATGTGCTCGGCCTTGCGTTTCTGCTTGTCGGTGTACTTGTCTTTGTCTCCACGGGGCATGGTGATTCTCCTTTTGCTTCTGTGTGTGTTTACAGCTGCACGTGCGGTTCGACGCCAGGTTCAGTGACCAACTCGCCGTCCAGGCCGAGCTTGCCCAGCAGGCGACGCGCATCGAAGGGGGCGTGCACCTTCTGGTCGTTGTCGAAATAGCAGTACACGTCACGCGTGGTGCGCTTGGTCGGGGCGCGGGGCACCACCAGCTCGGCATCTTCCGGCTGGCCGCCCTCGGCCCACGCCTGGATGCGCATCCGCCAACGGCGCAGCGCCCTGGCGGTGTAGCCGCTGCTGTAGAGCTCGACATCGCCATGCAGGCGCATGTAGATGAAATCGGCGGTCACATCCTCGACATAGGGCCACTTGCCGGCACTGTCGGCGACCACCAGCGCCACCTTGTGCTTGCGCAACAAGCCAATGAAGGTGTCGCAGAGGAAACTCGGATGGCGGATCTCCACGGCATGGCGCAGACGCGCATTGCCGCCAATGGCGGTCCCTGCGTTACCTTGCAGGCGTTCGGCTGCCTGTTTGGCGCAGGCCCGGGCGGCCTTGCGGTCTTTGGGCAGCTTGTCGAGGAAGTCGCTGAAACGCTGGGCGTCGAATTTCAGTGTCGGGGGAAACTGCCAAAGGAAGGGCCCAAGCTTGTCGCCCAGCAACAGCGGGCCCGAGGCAAAGAAGTTGGCCAGCGCTTCATCGATTTCCTTGAGCCTGCGCACATGGGTGATATAGCGCGGTGCCTTGACCGAAAACACGAAGTCGTCTGGCGTCTGGTCGCGCCACTGGCAGTAGCGTTCGGGGGTCTGCAGCGCGTAGAACGAGCCATTGATCTCGATGCTGTTGACCGCCCGCGAGGCGAACGCCAGCTCGTCATCCTGGCGCAATCCCTCGGGGTAGAAGTCCTTGCGCCATGGGCCATAGCGCCAACCGGAAATTCCAATGCGAATGTCACTCACGGGGGCATCCTTCATTCGTGCACTCATCACTGACGACCGGGGCCACGTCGAACGGGTTCAGCAAGGTTGACGAATGGGCAACCGAGTGAACCGCAGCGTACGGAACGACCGGAACGGGGAAACAGTCGAAAAAGGACTCGATGCACCACTCTGAAAGGCAGCCGCGCAGATGACCTTCATCGTCTGGTTCGCCATGCTGGGCGCCGTCTTGTTGATGCTGGCGCTCTCTTCCTCCTACTTGCGCTGGATGCCGGTAACGTCGTCGGTCGTGTGCCTGGGGCTGGGAATAGGCCTTGGCCCTTCCGGGCTGGGCTTGCTGCAGCTCGACGTCGCCAAATCGAGTGGCTGGATGGAGCACCTCACCGAGGTCGCGGTACTGTTCTCACTCTTTTTCAGCGGCTTGAAACTGCGCTTGCCGCTGTGCAATCGCAGATGGTGGCTGGCGTTCTGTCTGGCTGGGCCTGTGATGTTGATCTGCATCGGGGGCGTGAGCCTGGTGCTGCATTACGGCCTGAACCTGGGGTGGGGCCTGGCGGTGTTGATCGGGGCGATTCTTGCCCCTACCGACCCTGTCCTTGCGACCCTGGTGCAGGTGGTCGATGCCCGGGACGACGACCCGGTTCGTTTCAGCCTGTCGGGGGAGGCGGGGTTGAACGATGGCATCGCCTTTCCCTTCGTCATCCTGGGCTTGCTGCTGCAACAGGATACCGGGCAGGCGTGGCTGAGCGACTGGTTGATCAAGGACATGCTCTGGGCGGTGCTGGCCGGGCTGCTCTGCGGCTACTGGATGGGGCGCGGGCTGGGCAAGCTGACGCTCTACCTTCGGCTGCGCAACGACGACAGCACCGTCTCGCCGAACGACTATCTTGCCTTGGCGCTGATTGCCATGGCCTACGTGATTGCCGAGTCCCTCCAGGGTTATGGCTTTCTGGCCGTGTTCGCCGCCGGTTTGGGATTGCGCCAGGCCGAAGTGCAGACGTCAACCAACCCACATGAACCTGCTGCCGAACACTTGGTGCAGCCCGTGGTAGGGCACCAGCACGTCGCGCCAGAGCTAGCGGTGAAAGGGGATGTGGCGCATCTGGACGACTCGCAGATCGCCGCCGGGATCATGTTGGGCGACATGTTGGCTTTTGGCAGCCTGGTGGAGCGATCGATGGAAGTTTTCCTGGTGACCTTGCTCGGCGTGGTGCTGCTGGAGCATTGGGACTGGCGTGCGCTGATCGTCGCCGGGGCGCTGTTTTTCGTGATCCGCCCTCTGAGCATTTTGCTCATTCCGTCGCGGGGGATGTTGAATTCACTGCAGCGGGGGCTGATGGGGTGGTTCGGTATCCGCGGCATCGGCAGCTTCTACTACCTGTTCTACGCGCTGAACCACGGCTTGCTGCCCGCTTTCGCGGTGGAGAGTACCCAGCTGGTCCTGTCGGTCGTGGGGTTGAGTATCTTGCTGCACGGGCTCAGCGTGCAGCCGCTGCTTGCCCGATACGAAGCGTTGAAGAGCCGTGCTTCCTGATCTCGGACAGCCCAAGGCCGGTCATGGCAGGCATTGGGCTGGTCGATCAGAGGATGGGTTTGCCGCCTGTCACGGCATAGCGCGAGCCTGAGATGTAGCTGGCCTCATCAGAAGCAAGAAGCACGTAGATCGGCGCGACCTCGACGGGTTGGCCCGGCCGCCCCATCGGGTAGCCCGAACCGAAGTTCCTGACGGCCTCGTCGGGCATGGTGGCCGGGATCAAGGGTGTCCAGATGGGGCCCGGCGCCACACTGTTGACCCGAATGCCTTGCTTGCCCAGCAACTGCGCCAGGCCTGCGGTGAAGTTGGCAATTGCACCCTTGGTCGTGGCGTAGGCCAGGAGTTTGGGCGAGGGATCGTCGGAGTTGACCGAACTGGTATTGATGATCGAACTGCCCTTGGGCATCGACGGCAATGCCCGTTGGCAAATGCGGAAAATGGCCGTGATGTTGACATCGAAGGTCATCAGCCATTCGTCATCGTCGATTTCGTCCAGGGTCTCGTGGGACATCTGAAAGGCTGCATTGTTGACCAGGATATCGATGCGCCCGAACTGCGCCACGGTCTTGTCGACGATGTCATAGCAGTGCTGTTTCTCGGCCAGGTCGCCCGGCAGGAGCAGGCATTGTCGCCCCGCAGCCTTGACCCACCGCGCGGTTTCCTGTGCATCTTCATGCTCGTTCAGGTAGGCGATGGCAAGGTCCGCACCTTCGCGGGCGTAGGCAATGGCGACGGCCCGCCCGATGCCGCTGTCGCCACCGGTGATCAGCGCTACCTTGCCTTCCAGCCGGTCGTTGCCGGCATAGGTTTTCTCACCACAGTCGGGGTAGGGTTCCATCTTGCGCTGTGAACCTGGGACGTCTTGTGGTTGCGAGGGAAACGGAGGCGTTGGGAAGTCGCGCATGGTGAAAGCTCCTTCGGTTGAGAACGCTCTTACCTTTTCGAATGATCCGCACAGGGAGTGTTGGAATGGATCACACACTGGCGCGACAAACGGTGCGGACTGCTTCGCAGGACGCGCTTGCACCGTTTTCCGTCTGTTCGATTGCATTGCCGCGTTGCTGGGCTAAGGTGGGATAACCCACATCTAATACTAAAGTCGTAGGAGGGCGGCATGCGCATACGCGGTGAGGTTTTCTGGGGTTGGGCAGATCCTACGCTTCACCATCGAACTCATGGCGAGACACTGGACGATGGCACTATGCTGGAGGTTCAGGTGCGCCTGTCGCGCACAGGCAACACACAGATGTTCATTGGCGTGTACGCCGCCAGTGGCATGGTGCTTCACGAAGAAGCGTTCGATTCACGGCCCGGGGAATCGATGACGCGGGCGCTGGCCTGGGGTGTTGGGCGTGCCAGATGGCTTGCGAGCGAGGAGGGTGGGAAACGGGCACGCGCTTGAGAACTCCCTGACGGTTTCTGCCAAGCATGGCCAGGGCGATTCCTTCACCCTGGCCTGCAGCACGTTTTTAACGGTTTTCGTCGTTCATTCCACTGTCCTCGTCCTGAACAGCCTGGGATGCATCGTCCATGTCACTTTGCTCTGTGTCGGATTTGGAGCCAGAACGATGGCCTCCTTTGCCGCCCTGCTGGGTGCCACCACCGGCACGCTGAGGATCGTCCTGATCATTCACGCCGCCACCTTGTCCACCTTGCTGAGTACCCCACTGGTCTTGCCTGTCGGGTTGACCGCCTGGCATCTGCCCGCCTTTCTGTCCTTCGTCCCAGCCGCGTTGCGGGTCGTTGGTTCCTCCCGACGACTGGCCTCCTTGCTGACCCGGTTGCGAGGCTTTTTCTCGGTCATTCGGAACGTTGCCAGGGGTGGTCTGAGGGGTGCCGCCTTGCTGTCCGGTCTTGCCTTGGTCGTTGGCCATGATCTCGCACCTCGTGTGTTGACACAGGGAAACCTGTGTTTACTTCCGATGCCGGCCTTCGCAGGAGTGCTCCCACAACTTTCGTACTAGCGGACCAGAGGCGCGAAAGTTCCCGAGGCTCAATGTGTTGCGTCGTAAATGCCTTGGCGACGTGCCACAGCTACCCATTACCCCCACGCTCAGTGATCGGACGCCAACGGATGTTCCTGCGGTAAACCGGGTGCCGTTCATTGGTGGATCAGGTACCTGTCATAGATCGACGTGACTGAACTCCCACGCCAGTGCCTACGTCCCCCGAATGAATGCCGCATGTTCTCGGCGTTCGTCCACCCATCAGCTTCGAGGGCGTCACAATGGAAAAGACCGATCAAGGTTCAACCGCCCCACCTGGCAGCACCCAGGACCACCTTCACACCCTCGGCGACGAAGCCGGAGCGCTGCTGGGAGAAGCCCGGCAAAAAAGCAGCGAGCAGTACGAGCACTACCGCGACAGCGCAGCCGAACAGCTCGATTCGCTAAAGGAAGGCGCGCGGTCGGCAGCCACGGCGCTGGAAGGCCATGACAGCCTGGGCCTTTCGCGATACCTGAGCGAGGCGGCCGAGTGCGTCGGCAGTTTCGCCGAACAGGTACGCCATGAGAGTGCCGAAAGCCTGCTGCAGCGCGGCGCCCAGTTGGCGCGGGGCAACCCGGCAGTGTTTCTGGCAGGCAGCGTAGCGGTGGGCTTTGCGTTATCGCGTTTCCTGCGTGCCAGCGCCAGCCATCCCACTGCAGATACGCCTGGCGCACCGGCTCAAGGCGTCAACGCGTCTCGTCACCCGCTGTCAGCCACGCCAGACAGGGCGAGCGACGTGTCCACCCATAAGCCCTACACCCCGGTCGACCCTGTCGGGGTCGGTGCTGGCACCTCGGTAGGCGCAAGCCCGTTCGAGCGTGACCCGCTCAAAGGAGGCGAATGATGAACAAGGATACTTTGCACACGAGTCCCGGGTTGCACGCAGCCGATAGCGACCCTGTCGGCGTCGGAAGCCTGCTGCGCCAGTTGATGCGGGAAGTGCCGGAGCTGTTCACCAAGGAGCTGGCACTGGCCAAGGCAGAGCTGCAACAGAACCTGGCCACCTTGAAGGCGGCTACAGCAGCGGTAGCGGCCGGGGCGATAGTGCTTCTGGCGGGCTTCATCATTCTTCTGCTGGCAGCGGTGTATGCCTTGGCACTGGTGGTCCAGCCGTGGCTGGCGGCCTTGATCGTCGGGGCGGTCACGGTGCTGATCGGCTTCATCATGCTGCAGTCGGGAAAGAAGCAGTTCGAGCCCGGGCATCTGGCCCCTGATCGTACCTTGCATGCCATGCAGCAAGACAAGGACGCGCTGAAGAGGAAATTGCCATGACCACTTCCTTCGAACATGAATCGCACAAGGACCCGGACCTGCTCGAACAGGAAGTCAATGCCAAGCGCGAGCACATCAGTGACCTGGTCGATGCCCTGGAGCAGCGCCTGAGCCCGGGCCAGTTGGTCGACAGGGTACTGGCATACACCAGGGGCAATGGTGGCGAGTTCTTCCAGAACTTGGGCACTACGCTGAAGAACAACCCTGTGCCGGCAACCCTGACTGTCCTGGGCCTGGCGTGGCTGGGGCTCAACCAGAACCGTCCGTTCAACCCCGGGCCTGCCTCTCAAGGGCCTGGGCTGGGCGAGAAGCTCGGTGATGCGGTCGACTCGGTGAAGGATGCCGTCGCCCATGCCGGGGACGCTGTGCACGATGCCAGCCAGAAGATGCGCATGAAGGCCCATGATGTGCGCGACCGGGCCAGCGAGCTGGGCCAGGGCGCACGCGAAAGCATGGGCCATTCTGCCGACACGCTGCGCAGTTCTGCGCACAGGGTAGGGGACCAGGCCTCCGCGCTCAAAGGCCAGTTCAACCACTTGCTCGAAGAGCAGCCGCTGGTGCTGGCCGCGTTGGGCATTGCGCTAGGGGCAGCACTGGGGGCGGCGCTACCCAGTACCCGCAGGGAAGATCAGCTGATGGGGGCCACTAGCGATCGGCTGACGGAAACCCTGAAAGCCAAGGGCGAAGAGGTCAAGGATACCGTGCAGCAGTCGCTTGAACGGGTGACTGACGAACAGGCGACGCCGGCTGAGCGCAAAGGTGAAGGATCTGACCTTTCGTCGGGGCTTGGCTTCCCTTCTTGAGCGGCTTGCAGTGCTCGCGCCAGCCTCTTCGCCAAGCGGTGTGAGAGGCTGGCAGTGTTCAGGCCTCAGACAACGCCAACGGCAGTTCCAGTTCGAAGTGCCAAGTGGATTCCGCCCCCAGTTGCCCGGGAATGCTACGGGCACTGGCATGCAGGATCTGCAGCACATGTTGCAGCTCGGCGAACGCCCAGCTGGCGGCCGAGTCCGCCTCGGCCGGTTCGTACCATGGGCTCAGCTCCAGAGTCAGGCAAAGCCATCCGCGAGGCAGGGTGCGAGTCATCACGCGCAGGTCGAGCTGCGCGGGCAACGGCCCTTGGCGCACCTGCTCGAACAGGCAGTCGAGCAGCTTTCGGTAATGATGTGCATCGATCCAGGCACGGGCCAGTGCGCGCAGGCTTGGGCCGACGTCGAGCGTGCAGCCCAGCAGCGCCAACTGGTGACGATGCGGCGCCAGGATTTCCTCGGTGAGAATGCCCAGATTGTGCGCTTGGGCCTGTGTCTGCAGCTCGTGACGCTCGACCGAGGCGAGGGCGTTGATCCTGTCCAGGCTGCGGCCCATCTGATCGATCTCGACCACCAGCGCGTCAAGGGCTGGCTGGGTGTTGGCCGCAGTGGCCCGCCGTGCCTGGTCGATCGCCTCTTGCATACGTTCAAGCCCAATACGCAATTGGTTGTTGATGGCGACCAGGGTCGAACTCTTGAGTGTGCTCTGCAGGCGCGCTTGCGCCCCTTCATGGCGCAAGGTCGCCAACATTCGGTCACGTTCAGTGAGGTCGCTCATCCCGCCGAGCATCGCCACCTGGTTGCCAGTTGCATCACGAAAGGGTGTGCACCAGACAAAAAACGACGTGGCTACCCCCGCGTAGTCGATTACGACTTCGGTCATGAAAGGCTCTTCGCGCACGATCGCTTCACGCAGCCGGTCATGGGAACGGTTGCGCATCGCCTCCGGCAGCCAACGCGCTTCGTGCAGCGTCTGGCCTTGTATCTGTTCGAAGGTGGTTTCGGCATAAATCAGATAGCGTCGATTGCACATCAGCAAGCGGCCCTGCAGATCGCGTACGAACATGGGATAGGGCGCCGAATCCAGCAACCCCCGCAAGAACCCGTACTCACGCGTCAGAGCCGGGTCCAGGGCATCTGCCGTGGGGCGCTCGGACTGCTCTCCGGCAAACATGCCGTGGCTGCGGGCCACCTCTAGCAGCTGGAAGTGGCTGTCCACCCCCAACTTCTGATAAAGCCGGACCTTGTAGGTGCTGACCGTCTTGTAGCTGAGACTGAGTTGCGCCGCGACCTCCTTGCTGCTCAGCCCTTGGCTGAGCAGTTGCAGGACGCTCAGTTCCCGGGCCGACAGCTGGGTGAGTTCACTCGTCCCCGCTGGCACCGCTGGCGTCGCCGGGTGGGTCGCGTCGCTGGGGAAGTAGCTTCGCCCATGACTGACCGCATGCAGGGCATTGCGCAGTTCATCGACGGCGTCGGACTTGCTGACGTAGGCATCGGCACCGGCCTGCAATGACCTTGCGGCGTAGATCCCCGGCTCCTGGCCGCTGTACACCAGCAGCCTGATGCCTTCATGGCTCGCCCTTAGCCGTCGCACGAGGTCCAGCCCACCCAAACGCGGCACCATCAGCTCGACGATGACCACTTGCGGGTGCAGCAGCCGGCACTGCAGCAGAGCATCCTGGCCGTTGTCCACCTCGGCGAGCAGTTGATGGCCCGTGCGTTCGAGCAGCGCCCTTAGGCCGTCGCGAACGATGGGCTGGTTGTCCACGACCAGCACGCTGCTCATGCACTGTTTCCTCGCGTCCATTCCCCGCTGCCAAGCATAGACCAGCCCTCAAGTCGGGAAACATTCCTACAACTGCACTGAAACTGTTCCGACATCTGTTGCGAAGTCGCGCGCGCAAGCTTCTGGCATCACTTTTCCAGCGCCCGCGAGGTTGCCATGAACCACTCCCACACCACCCATTCCGGCTCGCCGCGATTTGAGCGAACCCGCCTTGCCCAAGCACTGGGCCTGCTGCTTGCAGGGTTGTTCACCCTGCAGCCGATCGACGGCTGGGCCGCCGACACGCGTATCGTGCCCCTGGCGTTTCCGGGCCTGCTGCTGGGCGCGCCGGCACCCCTTGTGGTCAACACGGCAGACGGTATCGGCATCAACGTCAGTGGCCCCCATGACCAGGCCAGTGTGCTACTGGCCGCAGCCCGCACCATCGGTGTGCTGGCGCCGGCAGCCAGCAGCATCGGTTTCGATCACGCAAGCGTCGTCTCCAGTGCGCTCACCGCTGCCAACGCCAATGGTCAGAGCGCCCTGGTGGCACGGGATGGCGGCCAGCTGAGCGGTTCGCATGTCACCATCAGCCTGGTACCCCAGGCCGCCAATGGTACCGCGGTCACCGCCAGCAACATGACGGGCGTGCGTGCCACCGGGGGTGGCCAGGTCACCTTGCACGACACCCAGGTCACCCTCGGGGGTGGCGCCAGCGGCCTGAACAACCAGGGGCTGGTGGCAAGCGGTAAAGACAGCCACATCGCCTTCACCGGTGGCAGCGTCAGCACCCAATCCAAGGGTTCGGTGGCGGCACTTGCCCAGGAGGGTGGCAGCCTGTCGCTCGGGCAAGGCACGCAAATCACCGTGACTGGCGCCAGCAGCCCGACGACGGCCAGCCATGCGCTCAAGGCGACGGGCGCAGGCAGCCGGATAGACGCCAGCGACATCCAGGTGCAGAGCAGTGCCAGCTCGTCCAGTGGCGCTCGCGCCGAGGACGGCGCGCAAATCCAGCTCCAGCGTAGCCAGTTCACCAGCGTTGGTGCCGCCACCAGCACCACCGGCACGGCTGTGCTGCATGCGCTTGGCGGTGCAAGCATTCTTGCCGATGCGGTGCAGGCCACAGCCACCGGCAACTTCGTGGGTGGCGTGCGGGCCGACGGGAGCGCCAGCCTGGTGCGCCTGAGCGACAGCAACGTGGCCATCTCGGGGGCCGGCAACGCCGCAGAGATCGCTGCCGGGGCCCGGGCCAGCAATGGCGCTCAGGTGGTCCTCGAAGACAGCCGGCTATCTACCCAGGGCACCTATGGCCATGGCGTATTGGTCGAGGGCAGCGGTAGCCGCGCCAGTGTCAGCGACAGCCAGGTAGACGTGGGCGGGGTCCGCGCTCACGGTGTCTACGTCAATAGCGGTGCCGACGCTGTGGTCAGCCGCAGCCGCATCAGCCTCGACCCGATTGGCACCTTGCCCGGCCCGTGGGGCTTCGGCGCGCAGGTGGAGGGCAGTGGATCGCACCTGATCCTGAATGACAGCGTGGTGTTCACCACCCAGAGAACCAGCTATGGCGTGCGTGCCCTGGCCGGCGCGCAGCTGGAGCTGAACGGCGGCCTGATCGATACCCAGGGCAATTACTCGGCAGGCCTGAGCGCGGGTAGCGCCACGGTGGTCGCCCGCGACCTGACGGTGCGCACCTCGGGCAACGACAACGCGATGGGCGTGGTGGCCGATGCCGGCTCCACCGTCTCGCTGTATGGCGGTACGGTCAGCACCAGCGGTAACGGCTCGCCTGTTGCTGGGAACCTCACGTTCCCTCACGCCCTGGTTTCACGCAACGAGGGCGCCCAACTCAATGCCTACGGCACTTCGCTGCACACCACCGGCACCCAGGCCTATGGCGCCGCGGTGGACGACGGCGGCAGCATGCTGCTGGAAGACCTTCAGGTGAAAACCGAAGGGCAGTATTCGACCGGGCTTTATGCCGGTATCGGCACCCTGAAACCGGGGGCGGTCAGCCTGGTTGCACGCAATGTGAGCGTCCAGACCTTGGGCGATTCAGCCGCCGCTGCCATGGTCAGCCGCAACAACCAGGCCCCTGAAGCGACGCTGGACCTCACCGGTTCGACCCTTGCCACCTCCGGACGGCTTTCCCATGGCCTGCAAGCGGAGGGCGGTGCACGCCTGAGCGCCAGTGACACCAGCGTCGTCACCCAAGGTGAAAGTGCCCTTGGCGCGTTGGCCAATAACCGTTCCAGCATCCAGTTGGACCATGTCAGCCTCAATTCCCACGGTGACCTGGGCCATGCCGCCGTCGCCAAGAACGGCAGCCTGCTAGCGGCCAGCGCCAGTACCTTCAGTGCTTCTGGCCAACAGGCCGCGGCGCTGTATGCCCAGGGCACCGAAGCACTCGAAAGCGTGGTCGACATCGATTCCAGCGTGCTGCGTAACCAGTCCGGCGCCACCCTCGGCGTTGCCGGTGTGGCGGATATCAGCCTCACGGACAGCATCGTCGGCGGCAGTGGCCAGTGGTTGAACGTCGATCAGGCGGTGGCCAGCGACGCTACCCAGCTGCCGGACATGGGCACTGGCCAGTGGCAGGGCGTTGGCAAGACCCTGGAGAGCATCGGCAGGGCGAATGTCGACGTTGCAGGCTCGGTACTCGACGGCTCGGCCCGCACCGCGCCTGGCAGCAGTTCGCAGGTAACCCTGCGCGACAGCAGCCTGTGGAACCTGACGGGCGACTCGAACCTCAGCCATTTGAGCAACCAGGCGAGTGTGATCGACTTCAGCGCGCCGCTGGCCGGCAGTTTCAAGACCCTCACCGTCAATAGCTACAACGGCAGCAACGGCACGATCGGGCTTAACACCTACCTCTACACGGACGGTTCTGCGTCGGACAAGGTGGTCATCGATGGCGGCGCAGCCACAGGCAGCAGCAATCTGCTGATCACCAATGCTGGCGGCCCAGGCGCGATCACCCAGGGTAACGGCATCCTGGTGGTGGATGCCCTGAACGGCGCCGTCACCGATCCGACGGCCTTCCGCCTGTTGAACCGGGTGGTCGCCGGCCCATACGAGTACAACCTGTATCGTGGCAGCCAGGACGACAGCAACGGCCAGGCCTGGTACCTGCGCTCGACCGTTGAGACGGTACCCGATACCCCCGTAGTACCTGACACGCCAAAAACGCCCGATACTCCGCAAACGCCTGACACGCCACGGACTCCCGATAATCCGCAAACACCCGATACCCCGCAAATCCCCGACACGGCGCAAGTGCCCGATACCGCCCAGGTGCCGCGAGCGCCACAGGTACCCAACTACCGCCCGGAAACCTCGCTGTACCGTGCGTTGCCGTCGATGCTGCTGAGCTACAGCCATGCCATGGTCGATACCCTGCATGAGCGGGTAGGCGAGGAGCGCCGCTTGGCCAGTGACCCCGTGCCAGCGTCCGTCGAAAAAGAGTACGGCCCGAGCCTGGGCTGGGGACGCCTGATCTACCGCAAGGGCAAGGATGACCTGGGCGAGGGCGCCCGCACGGACTACCGCATCCAGGCCTTCCAGGTGGGCAGTGACCTGTACCGCAAGGAAGACACGGACGGCAGCACCGATCAGGCGGGCCTGTCGCTGAATATCGGCAGAGTAGCCGCCAGCGTCGAGCACCGTGACGGTATCCAGGCGGGTGATGACCTGTTGCGCGCCTACGGTGTGGGGGGCTACTGGACCCATTTCGGGCCAGAAGGCTGGTACCTGGATGGCGTGCTGCAACTGAACCGGTTCGACATCAAGGCCAACTCCAACCAGTTGGCCGGGCTCAAGACCCGCGGGCGCGGTGTTACCGCGTCACTGGAAGGCGGTTATCCGTTCGATGCCACAAACGACCGCGACCTGCATATCGAACCGCAGGTCCAGCTGATCTTCAGCAAGCTCAACGTGGATGACGCCCGTGACCCTGCTGCCGAGGTGCGTTTCGAGGATGTCGATTCGTTGACCGGTCGACTGGGCGTGCGGATCGCCAAGGACTGGTCGCGCGCGGATGACAAGGGCAAGGTACAGCGCACCAACGCCTGGGTACGCCCAAGCGTGTGGCATGAGTTCAGGGGCAAGGCCAAGACCGAGTTCTCGTCCGCCAACGGTTACATTCCGTTCGGCACCGACATGAGCGGTAACTGGGGCGAACTCAACCTGGGGCTGGACCATCAGATCGACGAACGCACCACCATCACCGGCTCGCTGGGTGTACAGAAGGCCTTTGGCAAGGACAGCAGAAGCCATGAAGGCATGATCGGCATCAAGGTGAAGTTCTGAGGTGCATGCCGGCTAGCGCCGCGAACCTGGGGTCAGAGCGATAAGTCGTCAAAATGATCTATACCCAATACGGCAATCGCTCCTGACCCGTTGCAGCAAATCGCCAGGCGCACGTCCAGAACCTTTGTAGACGCAAGGAGTTTGCGATGGCTGAGGCAAGCAGGAAAATGAGCCTGATGGGGCTCACGACGCTGGTGACGGTGAACATGATGGGCTCTGGGATCATCCTGTTGCCCACCAGCATGGCGCAGTTGGGTGCCGTTTCGCTGCTGTCATGGGTGTTTACCGCCATCGGCTCGATGGCCATCGCTTACTGCCTGGCGCAATGCGGGGTTTTCTGTACACGTTCCGGCGGCTTGTCGGCCTACACCGAAGAAGCGCATGCGAAGTCAGGGTTCTTCCTTTGCTCCTATCTGTACTTTCTGTCCCTGGCCATCGCCAACGTGGCGGTGGCCATTTCCGCGGTAGGCTACATGACGGCTTTCGTGCCCTGGCTGGGTACCGGTGCGTTGCCGCTGTGCGTCGGCACGATCACGCTGATCTGGCTGACCACGCTCGCCAACTTCGGCGGGCCGAAAATCACCGGCAAGATCGGCGCCTTCACCGTATGGGGGGTGATCATTCCCGTCGCAGGGTTGAGCATCTTCGGCTGGTACTGGTTCAAGCCAGAGATCCTCATGGCGGCCTGGAACCCCAACCAATTGCCGATCTCCGAGGCCATCGGCAAGGCCATACCCCTGACCCTGTGGGCGTTCCTGGGCATGGAATCTGCCGCCCAGGCCACCGACGCGGTGGAAAACCCCCGGCGCAACGTGCCGCTGGCCTGCCTGTTCGGCACCCTGGGGGCTGCTGTGGTGTACGTCCTGTCCACCACGGTCATCCAAGGCATCATTCCCAACGCCGACCTGGCCAACTCCTCGGCACCCTTCGCGCTGGTCTATGCCACGATATTCAACCCGACCGTGGGCAATATCATCATGGCCCTGGCGGTCGTGGCCTGTATCGGCTCGCTGTTGGGCTGGCAATTCACCCTGGCGCAAACCGCCAAGATGACGGCCGACCAGGACCTTTTCCTCAAGCTGTTCGGCAAGGTCAATTCGATGAACGCGCCCGTCATCGGCATGACCGTGTGTGCCTTGCTGCAAACCGTGATGGCCCTGTCGACCATCTCGCCCGATGCCGCCGCCCAGTTCGCAAGGCTTGTCAGCCTGGCGGCGGTCACCAACCTGATCCCCTATATCACTGCATTGACTGGCTTGCTGGTGATCATGCACAAGGCTGGCGTCACGCCGGGGGTCTACACCCGCAACATGGTGGTGCTGCTGATTGCCGTGGGCTACTCGTTGTATGCCCTGCACGCCTGCGGCCTGGAAGCGGTGATGGGCGGCACCCTGGTGCTGGCGATCGGCTACTTGCTGTATGGGTTCCTCGGTCAACGCTTCACCGATGCGTCACCGCGCAGCAGCAACGCTACGCCTAAGCCCTGAGTTCCGCCAAACCGAGCGTTGCGGCACTTTGCCCCAAAGCAGTGTCGGCCGCAAACCGGGTCGATACGAACCTCGGGTCAGTGTTTGTGCTTGTTTTTATGATGTTTATGTTTGCCGTGGCCGTGGCCGTGGTCGTGATCATCATCAGCCATGCTGTTGCCAATCGCCCCGCCTGCCGCGCCACCCAGGCCGGCACCCACGGCCCCACCTGTCGACCCACCGACACTGTGGCCAATGACTTGACCACCCGCGGCGCCCAAGCCGCCACCGATGGCAGCCTCGGTCTTTTTCCCATCCTTGGCGCCCATCGCGCCACCGGCAGCACCCCCGAGGCCAGCGCCGATCGTAGCGCCGGTGGAGCCACCCACTGCGTTGCCAACCACACTGCCCAAGGTACCTCCAAGGCCGCCGCCCACGGCAGTGTTGGTGTTCTCTCCGGCGACTGCGGCTTGGGCGACGACAAGGGTTAATGCCACTACGGATACGATCTTGCGCATTGTTCAGTCCTCAAACTGTGTACAGAAAAAGTCTGATCAAGTTTACATTAGAGGACAATGCTGAAACTCAAGTTCAAGGGCCTCAGGTCAAAAGGGGGAGCCGAACCGGTACCGGTCATCGGCTATTCGGCAAGCATTCACTGCTCTGCATACGACATGCAGTACTGATTCCGTTGCCGCTTCGCTTCGTACATCGCTGCATCGGCGTCTTTTATCAATTGGTCAGTGTCCCTGGAATCAGGCGGCGAAAGTGCAACCCCGATACTGGGCGTGACGAAGTCGATGAAGTGGTCATTCAAGCGAATAGGCTCGCCCAGGACCCGAAGCAGACGCTGTGCCAACAGCCGGGCGCCGTCCGCATCGGATCCGACCGCGACGAGGGTGAACTCATCACCACCCAACCTGAACGCTCGATCGGGTTCACGCACCGCATTTTCCAGGCGACGGGCGATGCAGATGAGCAGTTGATCGCCCACTTCGTGGCCGTAGGTATCGTTCACCTGTTTGAAGCGATCCAGATCGATGAACAAGAGCGCCAGAGGCTGCGCGTTATCGCTCATCCTGCCGCGAAGGTATTCGTGAAAGGCTTTGCGGTTACCCAGGCCCGTCAATGCATCTTTGTGCGCCATGTCATAGAGCAGATCCTGATAGTCAACATGGGCACTGACATCGTGCAGGATGCCACGGTAGCCCCAAGGCTTTCCGTTGTTGTCGAAAATGCGTGTAACACCGGCCTCGTAATGCCCGAAACTGCCGTCAGCACGACGCATACGGCCGGAGAACACCGGCCCACTGTGCTGTCCTGCGCTGCCGAGTACCACTGCCAGATCCTCGTCGTTTTCAAGCAAGGCGGCGAAGGGCTCGCCCAGCACGTTTTCCTGCGAATACCCAAGCTGCCTGCAGAAGGCCGGGTTGACCGCCTGCAAATGGCCAAGGGCATCGAGCTCGAAATACCCTTCCTGGATTCCCGCCAGGATCGCAGCATCCCGCGCTTCGCTCTGCTCAAGACGATCCAGCATCTGGTTCGCCTCTTTGGCCAGCGCGCCAAGTTCGTCATTGCCTCGGTCTTGCAGGCGAATGCCTGTCGTTTCGGGGCCGATAGATGAAAGTTGGCTGTGCATGCGCCTGATGCGCCGCAGCAAGAACCACTCCAGGCCCAGGTGAATGACGACCCAGGCCAGAATCAAGGAGGCTGCCAGCACGGCAGTGAAAATGTTGAGGTGGCGAATACCTTCGAGGTACAAGTGCCGGTCGCGTATCAACTGCAAACTGAGTTGTGGGTTACCGACGCTGTCGTAGAACACCAGATCGATACTGTGGCGCTTGCCGTCCAATAGTTGCCGGTGGGTGACGCTGATTTGCCCGCTATCACCCAGGACTGCAGCCTTTCGCTCGGTTTCGACGGGTGGGGCCCAGAGCAAGGTCCCACCTAACTGCCTCCTCAGATCATTGATGCGCGCCGTGTCCAGGAACGTGCCAGCAAACAGGTAGCCGCGCTTCGCCTGCGCAGCCACGAGCATCACCGGCACCCCTTCGATGGTGATGAGTTGACCCATCGGTAGTTGAACCACTGCCTGAGCCAGTTCGCTCAGCCTTTGCTCGATGCTCGCTTGCAACGATTCGGCAACCAACGGTTGACTCGCATTCAACGAAGCAACGCGGTGCCCAGACACAGGTTGCAATACCAACGGTGTCCCCGCGGCTGCGGCCTGGATCACGAAGTCGAAACCGGTGCGGCGCAAGGTGAGCGGCGCCGCAGGATCATCCAGCACCTGCACCAGGTCTCGCAACCGGTCGGCATCACGCTCGAAGAAGATGTCCAGCGTCGCTCGCAACCGATCGCCTTCCATCGTGAGCAGTTGCTTGTCCTCTTGGTCCAGCCTGGCGAGCAGGAGGTTGTGCCCCAAAATCCACATCACCAGCAGCACCAACAACACGGGGGGCGTAAACAGGCACAATAATCGTTTTCGCAAAGTCATGAATGGTTCTCGCGAATCACCTAAAAAGCAGCTGCGTCTCCAAGATATGGCGATACATGTCCATCGTTGCGCGGCCCTGCAGCAGCCAATCTGGCTAATCCTGTTCAGGAGAGTAGTATCTCCGTGCGATGAATCCAAATACGGCGCAGACCAGGACAATAGCCCCTGCATGTTAGTGGTCTATGATTGACGAGCCTCACCAGACCGGCGAGGCACGCAGCGTCAATCTCAGACCTACGAGGTAACATCATGGCTACCCTCAACGGAATGCTGGACCCGGATGATGCGGTCATTCTGCTTATCGATCATCAGAGCGGTTTGTTCAACACCGTTCGTGATGTCCCTATTCCCGATCTACGCAACTACGTAATCGCTATCGCAAAGACAGCGACGCTGTTGAACATTCCGGTGATCACCACCGCCTCCGTGCCTGACGGGCCCAATGGGCCACTGATACCGGAGATTCATGAACATGCACCGCACGCGGTGTATGTGCCACGCACGGGGCAGATCAACACCTGGGACAACCCATTGTTCGTGAAGGAGATTGAAAAGACGGGGCGCAAGACGCTGATCATCGCTGGCACGCTGACCAGTGTCTGCATGGCGTTCCCTGCGGTCAGCGCGGTTCAAGCGGGGTACAAGGCCTATTGCGTCGTGGACGCGTCGGGGAACTGGAGCAAGCTCGCAACCGACACCACCATCGCGCGGGTCGCACAGGCTGGCGCGATTCCCACCGATACATTCGCCATCGTCGCTGAATTGATGCAAACCTGGAACCGGCCAGAGGGCTCGCGCTTTGCCCAGATTCTTGCCGACCATGTGTGCCCGGAATACAAATGCCTGATGGAGAGCTTTGGCAAAGCACAAGCGGTGGTCAAGGATGGCCCTGAAACGCACCTCGACAAATACCGGTAGTTGCCAGGTATCAAGTCTGGCCCCCGGATTACACCGGGGGCTCTCCCGCCTATTACACGTCCGGGATCAATTCGGTCGGCATTGCTCGTCGTACTTTCCGGCATCTTACGTTTGGCACTTAATTTGCTCTGTTCAAAGGAGTGGTTTGCACTGTGAAGTTGGATCACAGCCCGCCCTGCCAAGGACTGCGGTGTTCCTGCGTGTTCCGTGGCTTGCAGTGTTTGCCCGAAAGTGGGGAATTTTCACCACCTGGTTCATGAGCGCGCGTGAGCCAGGCCTGCACAACTGGAGGCGCGATGAGATCATTTTCAGCATGGAGGCGCGCTGACGAAGCGAAGACCCCGTTCACAGAAATCACCGAACCGTTCCACCTCATGCGGCGATTCTCGTTGACCAGCTTCGCGATCATCAGCGGTGTGGCCATTGGTTTGGCCTGGTTCTCGACGCGTTTTCTGGTCAACGAAAGCCTGGAGCGCGATGCGTTACTTTCAGCACAGTTCATTCAGTCGATCGCCGTTGGCGAAATCCGTCACCATGATCTGACCGGGATGAAAATGGGCGATGTGCTCTCCGCTGAACGCTTTGGCATGCTCGATGCGCAAACCCTCGCGAATCGCCACCGGGCGCGCACGGAGTTTCTCGACCATTTGGCCAACCTGCCGGATCTGTTGTTGGCGAGCATCTTTTCTGCGAATCGCGAGGTTATCTGGTCAACCAACCCCCAGTTGATAGGGCGCAAGGTGAAAGGGGATGGTCCACTGGAGACTGCCTTCCGTTCGGGCGGGCGTGTCAGCGCCCGGTACGATGAAGTCGACCCTGAACGCACCGAACAGCAATTCACCCGACCGGCCAAGATGTTCTTCGTGGAAAACTACATTCCGCTGCTGGACGACCAGGGCAAGGTCCTGGCCATGGTGGAAATCTACAAGGAGCCAGTCGACCTGATCGAGCGCCTGGAGCGGGGGCGCGGGCTCATCTGGGGCGCCACGGCGATCGGGGGGCTGATCATTTATCTAGGGCTGTTCTGGATCGTCTTGCGCGCGTCGCGCCTTTTGGCTCAGCAACAGGACCATCTGGTAGCCAACAAGACGTATGGTGGACTGGTGGAGATGTCCACGGCTGTCGCCCACAGCCTGCGCAATCCATTGGCCAGTATCCGCAGCAGCGCTGAACTGGCCCAGGCCACGCCCGGCCAGCCTGCGGTTCGAAACATCAACGACATCATTGCTCAGGTCGACCGGATGGCGGACTGGGTTGGCGAGCTGCTGCAGTGCTTGCGTCCGTTGAAAGGCGAGGCGGAACCGGTCGACCTGGTGACCAGCATCCATGAGGCCTTGAGCGTGTTCTGGCCCCGACTCGATCAATTGCGCATACAGACGGTGTTGGATATCGACGGACCGGTTGCGGTCATCAGCCACCGATTGCTGCTGGGCCAGGTCCTCAATAGTGTGCTGGCCAACGCCATCGAGGCCATGCCCGGCGGCGGCACGTTGCACTTGACGTTGCAGCGCAACGGCCCTGATGTGTTGCTGTTCATTGACGATTCAGGCCCAGGGTTGACGCGCCAGCAGCAGATGGCGGCATTCAAGTCGTTCTACTCGACCAAGCAGGGCGGGCTGGGGATCGGCCTGGTGATGGTCAGGCAGGTCATGGAGCATTTTGGCGGGCATGCAACCCTGCAGAGCCTGTCGCCCAAGGGAACCAGGGCCAGTCTGCGATTTCGTGTTGAAATCCAGCAGTTCGACAGGCGAACAGGCTGACCTTATCCACGGAAATCGACTCGGCCCCTTGCATTCAGTGGACAAACTGCGGACGTCGGTGAAACTGGGTGAGCTGTTTCATTCGCCCATTGAGCTGCTGGTGTATCTGCTGCGAGATCAGGGCGATCTTCTGACGCAGATCGTGCGCGAAACCAGCATGAGCGTTGACCGGATCGAGGATCAACTGCTTCCCAGCCAACAGCAAGCTGGGCCTTTCGCAAGCGTTCGGAGTACTGATTCGCAGGGTGGGCTGGCGCCCGTTGCGTTTCTACACGCAACGGGCGCCAGTAGTACGACTCAGGCTTGAACGACCGGGATGTTGGCGCTTGCCGCCACTTCACGGTACTCGGCGATCTGGTCGAAGCTCAGGTAGCGGTAGACGTCGGCCGCCATGCTGTCGATGTCGTTGGCGAACGCCATGTACTCTTCGACGGTCGGCAATTTGCCGATGATCGAAGCGACAGCGGCAAGCTCCGCCGATGCCAGGTACACGTTGGTAGCGTCGCCCAGGCGGTTCGGGAAGTTGCGGGTCGAGGTGGAGACCACGGTCGAACCGGTCTGCACACGTGCCTGGTTACCCATGCACAGCGAGCAGCCTGGCATTTCCAAGCGCGCACCGGCTTTGTCGAAGATGCCGTAGTAGCCTTCTTCGGTCAGCTGGTGGGCGTCCATCTTGGTGGGCGGGGCCAGCCACAGACGGGTCGGAATGCCGCCTTCGACCTTGTCCAGCAGCTTGCCGGCTGCGCGGAAGTGGCCAATGTTGGTCATGCACGAACCAATGAACACTTCGTCGATGGCCTGACCCTGAACGGTCGACAGCAAACGGGCGTCATCCGGGTCGTTCGGCGCGCAGAGCACAGGCTCCTTGATCTCGGCCAGGTCGATTTCGATGATTTCGGCGTATTCGGCATCGGCGTCGGCCGACAGCAGCTCAGGCTTGGCCAGCCAGGCTTCCATGGCTTGGGCGCGGCGTTCCAGGGTGCGGGCATCGCCATAGCCTTCACCGATCATCCAGCGCAGCAGGGTGATGTTCGAACGCAGGTACTCGGCGATGGCTTTCTCTGGCAGCTTGATGGTGCAGCCGGCGGCGGAGCGTTCGGCCGAGGCGTCAGACAGCTCGAAGGCTTGCTCGACGGTCAGGTCGTCCAGGCCTTCGATCTCCAGGATGCGGCCGGAGAAGGCGTTGATCTTGCCTTTCTTCTCGACGGTCAGCAGGCCTTGCTGGATGGCGTAGTAAGGGATGGCATGGACCAGGTCGCGCAGGGTGATGCCTGGCTGCAGTTTGCCCTTGAAGCGCACCAGGACCGACTCAGGCATGTCCAGCGGCATGACGCCGGTGGCGGCGGCGAAGGCCACAAGGCCGGAGCCTGCCGGGAACGAGATGCCGATCGGGAAGCGGGTGTGCGAGTCGCCACCGGTACCCACGGTGTCTGGCAGCAGCATGCGGTTCAGCCAGCTGTGGATGATGCCGTCGCCAACGTTCAATGACACGCCACCGCGGTTACGCATGAAGTCCGGCAGGGTGTGATGGGTTTTCACGTCCACAGGCTTTGGATAGGCCGCGGTGTGGCAGAACGACTGCATCACCAGCTCGGCAGAGAAGCCCAGGCACGCCAGGTCTTTCAGCTCGTCGCGGGTCATCGGGCCGGTGGTGTCCTGGGAACCCACGGTGGTCATCTTCGGTTCGCAGTAGGTGCCCGGACGAATACCGGCCACGCCGCAAGCCTTGCCAACCATTTTCTGCGCGAGGGTGAAGCCCTTGGTGTTTTGCACTGGAGCTTCAGGCTGCTGGAACAGGTCCGAAGGTGGCAGCCCCAGTTCGGCGCGAGCCTTGCCGGTCAGTCCACGGCCGATGATCAGCGGAATACGGCCGCCAGCGCGAACTTCGTCCAGCAGCACCGGCGTCTTCAGCTCGAAGGTGGCGAGGACCTCGTCGGTACCGTGCTTGCAGACTTTACCGGCATGGGGGTAGACGTCGATCACGTCACCCATGTTCAGGTTCGAGACGTCGAACTCGATCGGCAGGGCGCCGGCGTCTTCCATGGTGTTATAGAAGATCGGGGCGATCTTGTTGCCGAAGCAGAAACCACCGGCGCGCTTGTTCGGCACGTAGGGGATGTCGTCGCCGAAGAACCACAGCACCGAGTTGGTGGCGGATTTGCGCGAGGAACCGGTACCGACCACGTCACCGACGTAGGCGACCGGGAAGCCTTTGGCCTTGACTGCTTCGATCTGGGCCAGCGGGCCGACCGACCCAGGCTGGCGCGGCTCGATGCCGTCGCGGGCCATTTTCAGCATGGCCAGGGCGTGCAGCGGGATGTCAGGGCGCGACCAGGCGTCCGGGGCAGGGGACAGGTCGTCAGTGTTGGTTTCGCCAGGCACCTTGAACACGGTCAGGGTGTACTTGTCGGCGATGGCCGGGCGCGAGGTGAACCACTCGCCGGCAGCCCAGGCGTCCAGCACGGCCTTGGCGTGGGCGTTGCCAGCCTTGGCTTTTTCAACCACATCGTGGAAGGCGTCGAACATCAGCAAAGTGTGCTTGAGCTGTTCGGCCGCGACGGCGCCCAGTTCGGCGTCATCCAGCAGCGCGACCAGCGTCTCGATGTTGTAGCCGCCTTGCATGGTGCCCAGCAGTTCGGTGGCGTGCTGGCGATCGATCAGCGGCGACTTGGCTTCGCCCTTGGCGATGGCGGACAGGAAGGCGGCCTTGACGTAGGCAGCTTCGTCCACGCCTGGTGGAACGCGGTTGGTGATCAGGTCTACCAGGAAGGCTTCTTGGCCGGCCGGCGGGTTTTTCAGCAGCTCGATCAGGCCTGCGGTTTGTTCGGCGTTCAGCGCGAGGGGCGGCAGGCCTTCCTCGGCGCGCTCTTGGACGTGACGGTCATAGGCTTGGAGCACGGTAATCTCCTGCAGGTAGCGCGCTTGGCGGTGGGCACGCGAGGTGAGGTAACGGAGGGCCGTTACCTGGATAAAACAGGTGCAAGGTTCCGGTTCCGAGGGTGACCACCCGAGGTAGCACCGAGAAACCCTGCTCCTGAAAACCTTTTGAATTCATTATTGTTGACACATTCGCACTGCGTGGCGAAATCTAAAAGCAAATGTCGCTAAATGCAACATGATTGTTGACACATTGATGAATTTTGTCCGGACGCAGAGGCGCTCATTGGGACTCGGAGTTCACCAGCAGATCCGCTACGAGAGCGGGCGGTGCAAATGGGGGAAAGCTCTGTCTGGTTGGCCGAGATTACTGACGGCACCTCTTTTGAGTACAAAACCGAGGACCAGCCAGATTGGTTTATGGAGGCCTACGTGGACAAAGTCATCAACGGCACCATCGAGTAGCCGTAGCAGCATGTCGAAAGGCCGCTCTCGAGCGGCCTTTTTCATGCGTGTCACGTTTAAGCGGGTTACTGAAGAGGGTGGAGTACAAGTGTTCTCCATTGGCGCCGCATGCAGGGGTATAAGGGAATCGAGCCACCGCCGGTGTGCGCGAGATTGTTGGACCCATTGGCATAAAGCACTATTCTTGTCCCGCCACGCCGCGCTCAGCGCCGGATGGTGCTTACTTTACCCTCAGGAGATTCACCGACATGAACGTCTTGTTCCGCCCTAAGTGGCTGCTCGCCCTTGCCCTGCCTCTCGCCCTCGCTGCCTGTGGCGACAATGAACCCAAGCAACGCGCTGCCTTCAGCGAATTCCTGCAGACCCGTATCGTCGACAAGCCAGGCGTACACGTGCCCAAGCTGACCACGGACGAGACGCAGGCGTTCGGCCCCTACAGCGATCACTATGCGGTCATCACCCACTTCAATGGCGCGATGGATGCTGCTGTCAAACCGTTGGGCAACCTGATGCAAAAAGGCGCGGTGCGCTCGCTGAACGATGTGACCGCCCGCCGTGACGACATCAAGGCGGTGCAGACCGGCCTGAACGACATGGGCAGCCAGCTGCAGGAGCAGAAGGCCAAGGCCGACACGGCTCATGCCCAGCTCAAGCAGCCAGAAGACCTCAAGGTGGTCTACGACAAGGCCTTCGAGCGCACCGTCAGCGTACCGGCCGATACCTTCCTGGAGGTGCTGCCGCAGATCAATGGCACCCTCGACAGCAGCCTGAAAATCGCCGACTACGTGGACGCGAACAAGGCCAAGATCGAAATCAACGGGCCGATCGTGAAGGTGTCGGATCCCAAGGTTCAGGCTGAACTCAATGCTATGCTGGCGGACCTGAATACCCAGGCCCAGACCGTCCAGCAGGCTCAGGCGCGACTGAAAACAGTCATGCTCGGGCGCTAACGCCGCACCAGCAGGAGCGGGCGGTCCGGTACCTCGGTAAGCCCGCTTCTGCGCAAGCGCTGGTTTTGAACCCTCAATCGTAATTTGAAGAATGAATCGTCCGCTGTTTATTTCGCTAGATGGGCCCAAGGGCACCGGCAAGACCACGCTTTTGGAAGCCGTTACGGCAGTACTGAGGGCGGACAACAAGAAGGTGATCCGGCTTTGTGAGAAAAAGAGCGATCCCTTCAGGGGTGAAACCATGGCCCTGGTCAATCAACTCGTCAGACATCCCAGCCGGGCTCTGGAGTTGGGGGTTTGCGAGCGTTTTGCTGATAGCCGTACCTGGATATCCCAGCACGTGCTGCCTAAACAGCCAGCCGATAGCATCATCCTGATCGATCGCTGGTACCCCTCTGATGCCGCATTTCGCCGGATGCTCCCCTTTGCAGAGATCCTGCAGCTGAACATGGATCGAAACGTGCGCGTGCCAGACCTGCATGTCGGGGTTTTCACCGACCCGGAAATTTCATGGGCGAGGGCAGCGGCACGAACGCGTGGGCTGAGCAGTACCGTGATGTACAAGCTGGAAGAACAAGTTGCCAGTACCCAGGCGTTCGAGCGAGCGGCCGCAGATCACGGCTGGGTGTTATGCCGGAATGAAGGAACGATCCAAGACGCAACGATGCAGATTGTCGCTGAGATTTATAGCGTCCTGCGCTGAAGTACCTCATTCAGTGCTCATGGGCATGAGAGTGAAGGGTGAGGGCACCCGGCACCTTGGTTCGTTCAAGCCCACCGTGCTCCAGCCATCGAAGCGTCTGCTCATAGGCACGCTCCAGCAGTGATTCGGTCTGCTCGAAGTTGAACACGGAGACATCAACAGGGCACAGGGGCGGAACGATGTGCAGGCTGGTGTGCGTGCAAAAGTGTTCGATGTCACTCACCAGCTGACGCATGCTCATCAAATTGACGGTGTGCAGGGCCAGGGCAACCAGCCCTCTCGGCGGCCGTGTCAGGGCGCAACTGACACCGGTGGGGATGACCACGACCTTGCTGGCGCCTAGTGCTACGGCAGTCGAAATGGGCGTATTGCTGGCCACTGCGCCATCCACCAGAAACTGGTCGCCGATCTGTACGCAAGGGAACACCAGCGGAATGGCCGCGCTGGCCAGTAATGCTTGCTCAAGTTCGCCACTGGATAGAACGGTCTCGGCACCACTGAGCAGATTGGTGGTGACGATGTGCAAGGGCAGTTGCGCATCCTCGATGCGATGAATAGGCAGAGCGTTACCCAGCAATCGGTGCAATGCTGCCGGCTGCAGCAGAAAACCACGTCGGTTGATCAGCCCCCTACAGGTATCGAGCCAAGACAGGGGGAAGATGTCAGTTCGACTCAGCCCTCGCCAGAATTCGGCCAACGTCTCGACACCCTGGGCGTTGGGGCGTGCCGCAAAATAGGCACCGTTGATAGCGCCTACCGAAGCGCCAATCACCCTGTCGAATTGAACATCGGCCTCGACCAAGGCCCTCAACATGCCTACCTGCACCGCTCCCAGGCTGCCGCCACCAGCGAACACGATTGCGGTTTGCGTAGCCATGGCGACTGTCTCTGTGCAGACATGTGTCGACTGAGTGTAGCTGGCGGGGTGGCGTCACTCCTGGCGAACAACGCTCAGGGCGTGTATCCCGTCTTATCTGCTTCGGTAATCGCTCGGATGACCCTGCAAGGCACACCGGCTGCGATGACGTGCGGTGGTATGTCCGAAGTGACGACACTGCCGGAGCCGATGATCGATCCTTCACCGATGGTCACGCCTGGGTTGATGTGCACGCCTGCGCCCACCCAGACGCGATTGCCAATACTCACGGGTCTGGCATAGCAACCTCCCGCTGCGCGCTCGGCGGGGTCGATGGCATGGTTGGAGGTGTAGATGCCGACGCGCGGGCCCAGTAGCACGTCATCACCAATGGTGATTCCGCCTCCATCGAGCATGACGCAGTCGAAGTTGGCGTAGAAGTTGTTGCCGATGTGAATGTGCCGGCCAAACTCGCATCGAAAGGTCGGTTCAAAATGTACAGAGGTACCCAGGCTACCCACCAACTGCCGGAGGATATCCTCACGCTCGCTAGCGGGCCTGGAGAATGCGCTGTTGTACTGATTCGTCAGCAGCACCGTCTGCTCCCTGGCCGCTACCAGTTCGGGCGTCAGGTCGTTGTACATCTGACCGGAGCGGATCCGGGTCAGTTGTGATTCAAGGTCTGGCATCTGTTCCTCAACCAAGCTTGGGCGTTGCCCACCCTACGCACGGAAGCTCCTACGCATCAACTGCGCGAGTCGAGCACCGATTTCTGTCGCGAGCGCTGAAAGCGGGTCACTGCTATTTGCACGACAGCAGCAACCAGACACAGCAATCCGATTTTCCAGTTGCCCTCCAGGCCGAAATGCTCGGATACCTTCCCAGCGATGATCACGCTAACGAAGATGGCGACAGGCAGGATCAATTTATTCATCAGGTCTTCCAACGGTACACGACAAAAGGTGAGTAGCTTACACAGTCAAGGCAGCGCGCAGGACAAGCATTCACTGCCAAGCAGCGAAGACGCGCATTGAGGTCCCGAACAGACTCGTTACAGGGCCTTCAGCATCCGCTCAAGGCATAGATGCTCCCAGGTAGATAACAGCGCTATCGGATCTGTGCGATCACCTGGATCGAAAGCCCAGCGATTCCCATCCGGACTCACACAGTGCTCGCAGTAGTCGAGTGCTTCGCAATCGTTATAGAGCGTGACTCGCCACCCTTCGATGTCCACATCAAAGTGGCAGGCGTACACCTCGTCCCAGCTTTGGTTGCCTACCTTAGCCATCGTCCGGCGTCCAAACACGACTTCTCGCAGGACTTGGCATACTTCCCGAGCCGTGAGTGCGACTGGAGGTACGTGATCGCAATCATCGAAGGTCATAGTGTGATCTTGTTCCTGGAGCGTCAAATCCAGGATATTACCTGCTAGAACCTCCAAGGTCATGGTCAGAAAATGGCGGGAGTACAAATGTTCTCTTTAGGCTCAAGGCCAGCCTGCGACAGGCAGGCCCGAGCTAACGGCACATTCACCCGATGCGCAATCCAGAAGGGCACCGGACTGAGCTAGTGGAAGTACATCTTCGCTACTCAACGCTCCGATGTGTCACGAGTACAGTACTTAGCGGCTGCCCGTCGCGCAGGCGTGCGAGCAGCTCAGGTTCGGCGAGATCCGAGGCCAATGCGCGGTCGATTACCTTGGTCAGTTCCTCGGCGGGCAAAATCAGCACGCCGTTGTCATCTGCCAGCACAATGTCGCCTGGGTGTACGACAACGCCACCGCAAGTCACTGCAACGTTCAGCTCGCTTTCCTCGCCACCCACCCGCTTGGTGGTCAGTTGAGTGGTGCCGCGGGCAAATACCGGCAACTGGCAAGCACGAAGTTCGTTCAGATCGGTTACCAGACCATCGACAACGATACCGGCGGCACCCGCACAGCGAGCGGCAAACTGAGTCACCGCACCAATGCACGCGTGGGCGTGATCTCCGACCATGTCGATCACCAGTACATCGCCGGATTGCAGGGCGATCAGGGCGCGGTTTACTGCGCACGCATCCGCTTCTGCCAGGCGCAGGGTGACTGCACGACCGACGATTCGCCCCCCTGGGACCATGGCACCGATGGCGTGATTGACGAACCCGCGCTCCAGGAAATGGCCGAGTGTGGCGAAGCTCACTTCACGAAGCTTTGCGGTCAATGATTCGTGAGTCATTTGGCACACTCCATGTCGATCAGTTCGGCGACGCAGTCGATCTCCAGGCTCACGCCCCAGAGCTGTACACAGACAGTGGTGCGAGCAGGTGGCGCATGCCCCAGTATTTCCTGGTAGACCTGGTTGAAAGGCAGCAACTGAGCCGGATCAGTCAGGTAAGCATTGACCTTGACGATGTGGGACAAGCTGGAACCTGCGGTTTCCAGGATCGCGGCCAGGTTGGCGAATGTCTGCCGGACTTGATCCTCGAAGCTTTCGGGTTGCTCGTCGAGGCTGCCGAGTGATGGAATCTGCCCGGCTGTGAACACCAGATGGCCGCTGATTACCGCTTGGGAGTAGGGGCCCACGGGGCTGATGGTGCCTGGGGCGCTGTGAATGCGTTGCATGTTTTCTCCTGTTGGCTGGTTCATGCCGCCGGCGCACCGGCGGCATGGGTTCGTAGGTCAGAAAAGCGCCAGGCTATAGCTGACGATGAGTCGGTTCTGTTCCTGGTTGGGGTCGATCTGCGAGTGCAGCAGGCCCTGGCGCCAGGCCAGGCCAAGGCCTTTGAACGCGCCATCCTGGATGACGTAGTCAAGGCCAAGGTCGCGCTCCCATTCGCGGGCTTCATGACCGTTGCTGGTGCGGATATCGTCACCCTTGAGGTACATCAACGAAAGCTTCAGGCCCGGTAGGCCGGCAGCGGCGAAGTCGTAGCTGTACTGGGCGAACGCGGTGCGTTCGCCAGCACGGTTGAAGCTGGCGAGCATGCGGTCGGTGAGCAGGTAGATGCTGGCGCCGGATGCGCCTTTGCCTTCGAGCGCGCCTTGGTTTGGCTGCACGAAGTTGCTGGCGTCGGACACCTGCTGGTAGCCGGCCATCAACGCATGGCCCTGCACGGCGTAGGTGAGCGAGGCGCTCCAGGTGTGGTTATCGATTTTGCCGTCACCGTCCTCGGTGTAGCCGCCGACTCGATAGCCACTGGCACGTCCGGCAGCAGAGTCATTGGCGCCGTCGGCGAGGGTGCGGAAATAGCGCAGATCGGTGCGCAGTGACTGACCTGCAGAAAGCGGCAAGGTATGGATGAGGCCAACGAAATGCTGGTTGTAGTAATCCTCCAGGTTGGCGAAGTAGTACTGCGCCGTGAGCTGTTTGCCCAACTGGTAGTCGCCACCGGCGAACAGGAACTGGTCGCTCTCGCGGCTACCACCGGCCACCGCCAGCCCGGTGCGGTCACTGGAGCCGCGCCCCGTGGCCCGGTTGAGACGACCGCCAGTCAACGTCAGTCCGTCGAGGTCAGAGGAGGTAATCTGCGCACCTTCGAAGGTCTGCGGCAACAGGCGACCATCGTTGTAGGTCAGTACCGGCAGCTTGGGTAGCAGGGTGCCGTAGCGCAGTTCAGTGTTCGCCACCTTCAACTTCGGCGTCACGCCAAGGCGGCTCCATTGGCTGGCGGCACCGTCACCCTCGTCGGGGATCATGTTGCTGCCGCGATGGCGCCCGTCGCCGCTGTCGAGCGTCATGCCCAGCATGCCCAGGGCATCCAGGCCCATACCTACCGGTCCTTGGGTAAAGCCAGACCTGAAATCAAGGACAAAGGCCTGTGCCCACTCTTCGGTCTTGCTCTGACCCAGGCTACCGGCCTGGTCGCGGAAATCGTTGTTGAAGTAGAAGTTGCGCAGCCCGAGGGTGGCGTGGCTATCACCCAGCACGTCAGCCTGGGCAAACGGCGCCAAGGCGAAGGCGCCTGCGCTGATCAGGTATTTGTTCATCTTGAAACTCTGCAAACGGTGTCAGGAAGGGCCCGCTCGACTGGCGGGCGACTCAGGGGCAAGCCACGGCTTACTGCCGTGCGTGGTCGATGTCCCGTTTGAAGGTTTCGGTGAGCAGCAGGAGGGCGATCAGCGAGACGATTGCCGATGCGACCATGTACCAGGCGATCGAGGAGCCCTTGCCGGTGAGCGACAGCAGTGCAGTGGTCACCAACGGGGTCGCGGCGCTGCCCAGCAAGCCGCAAAGCATGTAACTGATCGACAGTCCGGAATAACGCACCCGGGTACCGAACAGTTCGGCGAGGAACGTGGCGATGGGACCGTAGTTGGCTGCGAAGGCGGTCATCATCAGCAAATAGCCGGCGAACACCAGTCCCAGTTCCTTGGTGTCCATGAGCCAGAACATCGGGAACGCCACGAGGGCCTCGGCGATGATCCCGCCGATGATGATCGGCTTGCGACCGAACCGGTCGGACAGTGCGCCGAAAACGGGCAGCATGACGATACAGGCGGCACAGGCAACCAGCACCACGCTGAGCATTTCGCCACGGGAGAAACCCAGGGTCTGGGTGCCATAGGTCAGACCAAAAGCGACGATCAGGTTGTAAGAAGTGCCCGTCGACATGGCCGCGACACCCCCGAGGATCACCTGCTTCCAGTATTTGCGAAACACCTCCAGGAGCGGCACCTTGACCTGCGCCCCCTTGTTCTCCACGGCTTTGAACGACGGTGTTTCATGGATGTTGAGGCGGATGTAGAGGCCCAGCGCGATCAACAGGACGCTGAGCAGGAACGGCACCCGCCAGCCCCAATCCAGCAGTTGCTCGCTGGTCAAGGTGGTGGCGAACAGCAGGAACACCAGGTTGGCCAGCATCGTGCCTGCCGGTACGCCGATCTGTACCCACGAGCCATACAGGCCACGTTGGTGCTTGGGCGCATGCTCCACGGCCATCAGCACGGCGCCACCCCATTCGCCACCCAGGGCGAGGCCCTGGATGATGCGCAAGGTCAGCAGCATGATGGGGGCCCAGATGCCCACCGACTCATAGCTGGGTAACAGGCCGATGGCGAAGGTGGCCGCGCCCATGGTCAGCAGCGAGATCAGCAGCATCGACTTGCGTCCCAGGCGGTCGCCGAAATGGCCGAACAACGCGGCGCCGATCAATCGTGCACCATAGGCCGAGGCGAAGGTGCCGAAAGCCAGTAATGTACCGACCAACGGGTCAAACCCGGGGAAGAAGATCTTGTTGAACACCAGGGCCGAAGCCGTGGCGAAGAGGAACAGGTCATACCACTCGACGGTGGTGCCGATCACGCTGGCGACCGCGACTTTTCTCATGTCGGCGGTGCGTTCTGGTTGCACGCCGGCAACCTCGGTGTACGCAGGACTGGTCATTGCCTTTTTCTCCCGAAAGATGGGTTCTGTTTGTTATTGGCAGCTGAAGGTGGAGCGGGGCTTTCTTGTTTTTTGGGCAAAGCTTCCCTGAGGGCCCGGCTTTAAGCTGTCCGGGCGCCTGGGTGTCATGCGTGAATCAGCTTCGGTCGGCGCGGGCGAGCACGGCGTTGAGCAACACGTCGCAGCCCATGGTCACGTCTTCGGGCAAGGCGTCCTCGGCCTCGTTATGACTCAGGCCGCCAACGCAGGGGATGAACACCATGGTGGTGGGGCAATGGCGGGCCAGGTGGATCGCGTCATGGCCGGCGCCACTGACGATGGGCTGGTACGGGTAGCCAAGGCCTTCGATGGCCGAGCGGACGCTGGCGATGCACGCCGGGTCGAAGGGCGTCGCCGGGCTGAGCCAGTGGCGGTCGATCTGTACATTCAGCTCGCGCTTCGTGGCGATCTGATCGATCAGGGCACGGGCGCTGGCTTCCATGTCGGCGATGTCAGCATCCTCGTGGTGGCGCAGGTCGAGGGTGAATGCCACGTGCCCGGGAATGGTGTTTCGCGAGGAGCGGGCGATCTGCAGTTGACCGACCGTCACCAGGCCCTTGGGCGTGAAGTCGCGTGCCAACTGCTCAAGCGCCGTGATCATTTCGCCGACCCCGAACAGTGCGTCATGGCGCAGGGGCATGGGCGTGGTGCCGGCATGGGCAGCTTGGCCGCGCACCTCGATGTCCAGCCAGCAGATGGCCTGGCCGCCAGTCACCAGGCCGATCGGCAAGCCGGCATCCTCAAGGATGGGGCCTTGCTCAATGTGCGCTTCGAAGTAGGCGTCGAACTCACGGCCCAGCGGCAGCTCGCCGGCGTAGCCAGTCTGCGCCAGCGCTTCAGCGACACTGATGCCTTGGGCATCGCGGCTGGCCAGTGCCTGTTCAAGTGGCAGCTCACCGGTGAACACTGCCGAGCCGAGCATGGCTGGGGTGAAGCGGGCGCCTTCTTCATTCGTCCATACGGCGATTTCCAGCGGCCGCTCGGGCGTCAGGCCTTTGTCTTGAAGGCTGCGCACCACTTCAAGGCCCGCGAGCACGCCGTAGATACCGTCGAAACGGCCTCCCTTGGGTTGCGTATCCAGGTGGCTGCCCATGACGACGGGGGGCAGGGCATCGTTGCGGCCCGGCAGGCGCGCAAACAGGTTGCCGATGGCATCGACCTGTAGGCTCATGCCCGCGTCCCGACACCAGCGTGCGAACAGCTCACGCCCTTCGCGGTCTTCCTTCGAGAGCGCCAGGCGGCAGTTTCCGCCGTTGGCCGTGGGGCCAACCTTGGCCATCTCCATGAGGCTGTTCCACAGCCGTGGGCCATTGCAGGTATGCATCATGCTGATCCTCTGTAAGCCAGTCAGTAGCCGAGCGCGGGGTCTACCCGGTTCAGCAGGGGTTCGGCGCAAGCCAGGCGTCGTGCGTTTTCCGCCACTTGCTGGGCAATGCAGTCGTGAGAGGCGCAGGACGCCATGTGCGGCGTGACGATGATCCCGGGCGTGCTCCACAGGCGGCTGTCCAATGGCAGCGGCTCCTTGTCGAACACATCGAGCACAGCGCCTCGCAGGCGGCCACTGTTGACCGCGCTGATCAGCTCATCCACCTGCAGGTGTTGACCGCGTCCGCAGTTGATCACCGCGGCCCCCGGGGCCAGGGCCTGGAAGGTGTCCTGGCAGAGAATGCCGCGGGTGGCTTCGGTCAGCGGCAGCAGGTTGATCAACAAATCCAGGCCTTGCAGGAACTCGTTGAACTCGCGAGGGCCGGCAAACGTACGCACCCCCTGCAATTGCCTGGCGCTTCTGGCCCAGCCTCGAACTGCGTAGCCAGCCTCGGCCAGTTCGGCGGAAATGGCGCCCCCGAGAGAGCCCAGCCCCATGACGCCGATCTGATACTCAGCGGCGGGGCGCTGGTGATGACGACGCCAAACGTGCTGTTGCTGTTGAGCCAAAGCCCTGTCGAAGTCACGGTGGAAGTGAATCACTGCCCAGCGGACATACTCCGCCATGCCCTGGCGGTGTGCGGGATCAACCACACGGCATACCGGCAGGGCCGGTTGGCTCGGGTCGTTGGCCAAGTGATCGATACCGGCGGCAACCGAGTGGATCAGTTTCAGGTTGGGCAGCGCGCTCAGGCTGCCCGCCGGCGGGAACCAGCAGGCGGCGATCTGCGCCTCCACGGCGGCGGGGTCGTTGGCCAACACCACGCGCAATTGCGGGGCGCTACGGGCAAAGGCGTTTTGCAGTTGCCCCAGCAGTGCCTGGTCGGTCGACAATAGAACCAGCGGTTTCATGAGCAGTACGACTCGCGTTGGTGTTCGATCAAGGTAAGGGCAGCGTTCCAGCTCAGGCTGATGATCTGCGCCGACTCGTCACGTTCGAATTGAGCGGCTGTATGGCGGCAGACCGCTTCACTTGGGTAGATCAGTTGGCTACCACCGGCCAGGGCCTGGATCTGGGCCTGGCAGGCGCGTTCGAGGAAGTGAATCTCGTGGAACGCCTCGGCGACGCTGGCGCCACCGGCCAGCAGGCCGTGGTTGCGCAGGATCATCGCCTTGTGCGTGCCCAGATCGGCGATCAGCCGTTCGCGCTCGTCCAGCGACAGGGCGATGCCTTCGTACTGGTGGTAGGCCAGCTTCCCGTAGAATTTCAGCGCATGCTGACTGATTGGCAGTAACCCTTGCTCCTGGGCAGACACCGCGATGCCGGCGGCGGTGTGGGTGTGAATCACGCAGTGCATGTCAGGGCGCGCCATGTGAATCGCCGAGTGGATCACGAAGCCGGCAGCATTCACCCGGCGTTCGCCAAAAGCCTGGTCGACCACGTTGCCGTGCTGGTCGATGCGCACCAGGTCACTGGCGCTCATGCGGTCGAAGATCACGCCATAGCGGTTGATCAGGAAGTGGTGCTCGGGCCCGGGAATCCGCAGGGTGATATGGGTGTCGATCAGATCGGTCATGCGAAAGTGCGCGATCATCCGGTACAGCGCGGCCAATTCGCAGCGAGCCTGCCATTCGGCATCGCTGATGTTGTGCGGCTTGCTCATGAAAACTCCTGGTTTAACGGGCGAGGGCGACGGTGGGTTGCTGCAGCTCGCCACGCAGGCGAGCGAGGCCACAGACACCGATCAGGGAAAGCGTGGACAGGGCGGTAAAGAACAGCGCCAACGGCAGCCACTGGCCGGCAAAGCGATCGGCGAGGAGGGTGCCGATAATCGGCGTACTGCCCCCGGCGATGGCGCAGATCAGCTGATAGGCCAGGGAGATTCCGGAGTAACGCAGGTGCGCCGGGAAGGCCTGGGTCATGTAGCCGGCAATCACGGCATAAAGCGCCGACAGGGTCACGACCGCCAGGGCGATGCCAAGGGTCATCAGCACCAGGTTTTGCGTGCCGACCAGCAGGAACATGGGGTAGGGCACGGCCATGCAGAGCAGGGCCACGAGCTTGAGGAAGCGGCCTTCACCGATACGCTCGGCCAGCAGTGCCGCCAGGGGTTGGCTCAGGAACTGCAGGATAGTGACCAGGAACAGGCAGTCGAGGATCGTCGCCCGAGTGATGCCCTGGTAGGTGGTGACGTAGGTGATCATGAAAGTATTAGTGAAGAAGAACCCGGCTGAGCCGATGGTCACGGCCAGGGCGGCGAACAGGATCTGCCGCCAGCAGTCGCGCACCACTTCCAGTACCGGGTACTTGACCACTTCCTGCTTGGCCTTGGCAGCCTTGAACTCCGGGCTTTCCTCCACACCGAAACGGATCGCCAGCCCCACCATCATCAGCACGCCGCTGGCCAGGAAGGGCAGACGCCAGCCCCAGCTGAGGAACGCCTCAGGCTCAAGCGTCGACACCAGGCGGAACGCGATGAGTGCAAGCAGCAGGCCGGCCGGGCTGCCCAGTTGGGCGAAGGAGGCATAGAACACCTTGCGTTTGGCCGGTGCGTGTTCGCTGGCCATCAGCACTGCGCCGCCCCATTCGCCGCCCACCGAGATGCCCTGGACGATGCGCAGCGCAATCAGCCCGATCGGCGCCCAAATGCCGGCGCTGGCGTAGCTGGGTAGCAAGCCGATACCGGTGGTGGCCAGGCCCATCAGCAGCATGGTGACCAGCAGCATGTTCTTGCGGCCCAGGCGGTCGCCAAGATGGCCGAAGACCATGCCAGCCATTGGACGGGCGATAAAGCCCACCGCAAAGGTACCGAAGGCTGCCAACGTGCTGAGCAACGGATCGCTGCTGGGGAAGAACACCTGCCCGAGCACCAGCGCAGCCGCTGTGGCGTAAATATAGAAGTCGTAGAACTCGATGGTAGTGCCGACAAATGCGGCAGCCGCCGCTCGACGCGGCTGGTTGGAGGCGTGCATGCAAGGCCCTTTTTGGAGTTATAGGCAGGGGTCTGAACTGGCTAAGCCGGTCGCGCTCTGTTTGGCGCTTTCGGGTTTTATCGCCTTGGGGCTATGATTAGTCAATTTGCTAATTCTTATCCATCGTATTAGCAGTGCTACTAATAGGCCCAAAATGAATCCGCCGAGCTCGCGTTCTGACGTATTGGTCAACAAATGGGAGGGGCGTCGTTTCCTCAACGACCGCCTGGACTGGAACTTGCTCCGTACCTACCTGGCGATCGGCCAGGAAGGCAGCATCAGCCGCGCCGCGGCCAGGCTGCATGTCACCCAGTCGGCTGTCAGCCAGGCCCTTCGGCGCCTGGAGGAGCAGCTCGGTTGTGCATTGATCCTGCGCGGTGGGCCTCGTTTTGACCTCACGGCTGCGGGGGAAGAAGTGTTGCGCATTGCCACCGATATCTACGGGGACGTTTCGCGCATCAGCACGGCGGTGGAGAAGCAGAACGATGGGGTGGCAGGGAAGGTGCGGCTGCTGACCATCAGCCGCGTGCAATCGACGCTATACGATGAGTTCCTGGCTGATTTTCATGAGGCACACCCGCGGGTGGAACTGGAGATCGAAGTATTGCGCAGTGCCGACATCATCAGTTCGTTGCTGCAGAAAACCGCCACTGCCGGGCTCGGTTTGTGCCGGATTGCTCAACCCAAGCTTGAGCAGCGCCAGTTGTTACGCCAGCGGTATGCATTCTATTGCGGGGTGCGGCACCGTCTTTTTGGGCGCAGCGATGTGACGCTGGAATCGCTGCGTGGCGAAAACTTCGTGAGCTTCGTCAGTGACCAGTTGGGCGGTAACTTGTCACCTCTGGCGATGTTCCGTGACGAAAATGGGTTTACTGGTCGGATCGTTGCGTCATCGTCGAGTTTCGAGGAAATTCACCGCCTGGTTTGCGCAGGGTTTGGTGTAGGGTGCCTACCCGAGCATTTGCTTCGTGAGGATGTGGAAAAAGGCCTTCTGTGGCGGTTGCCGCCGGAGGAAGGCATCGTCGATGTTAATTTGCACCTGCTGTGGAACCGCGAGCAGAAGATGACCGTGGCGGAGGCGGTGTTCCTGGAGACTTTTCAGCATCGACTAGCTCAGGCAAGCCTCTCGGAACAGCAGAAACCGTAGGCGCCTTAGTCCCGGAGCATTTTACCCACCCATTCAATGAACACTCACACCCAGCCGGATCGCACAATCTATCCAGCGAATGAGAAGGCAGGAACAACGCTGACAACATCGCCGGCGGCGAAGTCGGTCACGCCAGCGGAAGCGGAAAGCTCTAGTCAGGTTAGCTTCGTGAGGGTTGAGGTGGATTGGTTGATTCGACTGGGGAAACGCTATTTTCTGAGCTTGGAGAGTGTCTAGGAAACCAGGGGCGATTCAGTCTTGGCAAACGCAAATTCCTCCTGCCATATCGCTGCCTCGGTACGTTCCGGACCACGGATGGCCAGGCCAAGATCAATGCGATGGTACGCAGCACCCTTGAATTGGGCTTGTACCTTTTGGATATCCTGATAATCCATGGCGGACGATGCAGCGAGGTCTTGAGCATAGCCATACCAAAGGCGTGCACGCAGGCCACTGTTCGTCAATGCTTGTAGCTCTGCTTGCGCGTATTCGGGACTACGCAGGTTGTGCGACCAGCTATTTACCGTGGTAAAGCCGGCGTTAACCGCTTCAGCCAGGCCCAGGCGCACGCTTAGCCCGTACAGGGCGGCAGAGAACCGCTTGCTGGTGGCCTGTTGCGTAACGAAGAATGCTGGGCCGCCAGGCACTGGCGCACTGCTGCGCAACAGGCTGTTCCACAGATGCCAGTGGCTGTCAACAAGGCCGGGTATGACGATCATGTCCGTGGCGTCGATCACCTCTGCCGCGCCATCTGGCAATGCCTTGCCGATCTGGCGAATCACGCCCTGCTCGATCATCACATCGGCGTTGTAGAGTTCCTTTGACTGCGGATCCATGGTGATCAGCGTGGCGTTGCGAACCAATATGCGTTGCTGCTGTGGAGCAGCTGTATTGGCAAAGGAGGGAAGGGCAAGGCTGGCCCCCGCGAGTGTACCGAGTTGCAGCAATGTCCGACGGTCAATTGCCATGCAGTGGTCCTCCTGGAAAGGCTGTGGTCAGGGCAATCTTGCAAGGAAATGATTACCGCGGAGGACAATCGTTGACCATTGATGTATTTCAGGATGCTACGAATGTCCGTGACATCACCGCTTGTTCACCTGAGCAGAGAAGAGGCAGATTCTTTCTAGTGTTTCGAGTACAAGCGCGTGCCGAGTTTCGACAATCATGAATTCACAACTGTGAGTAGTTAAAGTACTCACTCCTCGAGCATTTATCCCTCTCCTGGTAGCGATTTAGGCTACCCACCCGTTTTGATTTAGAAAATTTATACGATGAATGCTATTAACTCGAATTTTAGCCATGTGGTGCGCCACCGCCGTTCCATGCGTGAGTTCCTGCCCAAACCGCTGCCTTGCGAAATGCTCCAGTTGATACTGGAGGATGCCCAGCAGTCTCCTTCCAATTGCAACACCCAACCGTGGCAAGTCCATGTCGTATCCGGTGCAAAGCGCGATGAGTTGGCGGCTGCGCTGATGGCGGCTGACGATGCCGGCCATTTCACGCCGGACTATTACTTCGATATGGCGCAGTACCCCGAGATTTATGCCGAGCGTGCTCGATCCAGCGCCAAGGCTCGTTACGATGCCATTCAGGTTACCCGTGATGATCAGGAAGGCCGCGCCAAGGCCATGCGCCAGAATCTGGATTTCTTCGGTGCCCCGCACGTGGCCTTGCTGTTCATGCCTGCGCTGGGCGACAGTGTTCGAGTCGCCAGCGACATGGGTATGTACGGCCAGACATTCCTGCTGTCATTGACCGCCCATGGCTTGGCTGGCATCCCTCAGACACTTCTGGGGATGTATGCCGATACCGTGCGCGAGGTGTTGGGAATTGATCCGGAAATGAAGATGCTGTTTGGCATCTCATTTGGCTACGCAGACCGCGCTGCAGCCGCAAACGACATGGCCGTTGGTCGTATTCCGGTTTCGCAGAGCGTCACCTTCCACGGGTAACGCTGCGAAGACGACATGTGCTCAGCGGCTCAATTGGCGGGCCATTGTTTGCGTAGATACTTGGCCAGGCTAATGGGGGAGATGACGAACGGGTTGTAGCGGATCGTCATGAAGTTGAGCCCGAGGTTGATGTCCTCGATACCCTGGAGTCTATTCGAGATCTTGGTCTTGATCCGCTTGAGCTGTGCCTGAGCCGACAGGTTGAAGTTCTTGGTTGTCACGTCGAAGTGCAGATAGTTGCCTCCCGGAAAGCATATCTGCGGCGTTGGTAGCGGGGTGGTGCTCATATCTGACCTCCAAGGCCGTTCAGCATGATGGGGCCAGCAAAGGCCCCATCAGCCCAACGAGTTTCAGCGATGGCTAGGTACTGTCGCTGGGTTGTCTACGGGCTCTGGAACCGGGTTGGCCCAGATGCTCTTGTCGATATTCACGTCCTGGAACGCACTGGCCGTCAGGATGGGTTCGGCAATGCCTGCCTTGCGTTGCTTGTCGTAGTCTGTGAGCAACCGCAGACCTACCTTGCACAGCAGTGTCAGAGCAATGAGGTTCACCAATGCGGAAAGCGTCATGGTGATGTCGGCGAAGGCGAATACGGTCGAAAGGTCCTGTACCGATCCCCACAGGATCAAGGCCAGTACGAGCGCTCGGTAGCCCAGCAGCACCTTGCGGCTTTCACCAAGGATGAATTTGAGGTTGTTCTCGCCGAGATAGTAGTTGTAGAGAATCGAGGTGAACACGAACAAGGCAAGCGCGACGCTGATGAAAACGCGCCCCCAATCGCCTACCACCGCAGCCAGCGAGTTTTGGGTCAGTACCAGGCCGTCACCCGCGAACCCGGCGGTGTAAAAGCCCGATAGCAAAATCAGCAGCGCGGTGCAGGTACAGATGATGAATGTATCGAAGAACACGCTGAACGCCTGCACCACACCCTGCGAGATCGGGTGCTTGACCTCGGCGACCGCTGCCACGTTCGGTGCACTGCCCAGCCCGGCCTCGTTGGCGAATACACCCCGCTTGACCCCCATCACGATGGCGCTGCCAATAAGACCGCCGAAGGCTTGGTCCAGCCCGAAGGCACTTTTGATGATGGTCAGCAGCATCATCGGCACATGATCGAACTGCAAGACGATGACGTACGCGGTTACCGCGATGTAGGCCAGGGTTTTGACGGGTACCAGCAGGTCGGCCACCTTGGCGATCCGCTTGATGCCGCCGACGAAAACCAGGCCCAGCACCACGGCCAGCGCAATGCCTGAATAAGCTGGGTTGATGCCGAATGCATTTTCCAGAGAATGGGTCACGGCATGGGATTGCAGGCCGTTGAAGGAGAAGCCGAAGGTAACGATCAGCAGAGCCGCCATCAGCATGCCGAGCCAGCGTTTGTTCAGACCGTGCTCAATGTAGAAGGCCGGTCCGCCATAGAACTGGCCTTTAGCATCCTTGCGCTTGTACAACTGGGCCAGGCTGCACTCCATCAACGTGGTCGCCATGCCCACCAAGGCGGTGACCCACATCCAGAACACGGCGCCTGGGCCGCCGAGCGTGACCGCCACACCAACGCCGGCAATGTTTCCCGCACCAACTCGCCCGGCCAGGCTGAGCATGAGTGCCTGGAACGAGCTGATTTGCGTCGAGCTACTGGTGAGGCTGTCCTTGAATACCTTGAACATGTGCAGGAAGTAGCGAAGCTGCACAAAGCGGGTCTTGATTGTGAAATAGGCGCCCAATCCAACGACCAGGACGATGAGCAGCTTTCCCGAGAGAAAACCATTGATGGCTTCGAGCATGGCGCAACCTCATTATTATTTTTACTGGGGGTAGTGCGAGCATCACGCGGCCTACACAGCCGCGCAGAGGGGTTCGGTCCGCTTAGGCGCGGTCTTGCAGGGCCTTGATGTGCTGCCACATCAGCTTGGGGTTCGAGTACATCGGGAAATGGCCGCAGTCAGGAATGCACGCTAAGTGCACGCCCTGCGCGGCGATGTCGCTAAGGTAGGAAAGGTGTGAGTTGGTCACCCCATACATGTATTGGCGCGGGAATGGCAGCGCGAGGAATTTGTCCATCAACTGACCGTTGTCGGACAGATCCACCATCGATTCGAAAATACCGCGCACTGCCCCAGTACGCACTTTGTGCGCGAGGCTGGCGGCATAGAGGGCGCTCGCAGGGTCCGAAGCCAGTCGAGTACGCTCGATGAAATCTTTGAAGAAGCGTGCATCATCTTCACGGCGGTGGTCATGGATCTGGCGGCTGAGGAAGCAGTCCTCAGGGGCGATGTTGCCCTCGATGTCGACAAAACTCAGTACCCGTTCAGGCTCTTCGTGGGCCAACATCAGGCCGGTCAGCCCCCCCATGGAGTGGCCCACCAAGTGGAAGGTGTCGATACCGAAATGCTTGAGTACCGCCTGTGCGGTTTTGACCAAAAGCGGGATATCGATGCGCGAGAGGTCGCTGCATTCGGTCTCACCACAGCCTGGCGCATCGTAGGCAATGAAGGGGTGCCCATCGAAAGGGGGCTGCAGCGTGATGTCGGCGTAGTCCTCTTTGGTGGAGCCGAATCCGTGGAGAAATAGAATCGGCGCTTTCGGCCCGCTGCGGTGTATCACCGCCACGTCAAGCTGCACACCGTCGATGTTCAGCGGGATTTTCTCGCGAGTGAAACGAGCTGGATGGGACACGGATGGGAGCTCCTATTTCTGACTCCCCAATGATGAGCGCGCTGTTTTATTTGTAAAATACGAAGCCACGAACCCTGTTATATGCCTGGCCTATGACAGCAAGGCTTGCTTAGCCTGATCGATCATCGCCTCCACCAGCGGATTTTTATGCTCGCCATGCCAGGCCATGGCCGTGGTCACCACCCTCACTTCGGGTTGAAGAGGGCGAATGATCACGTTTTCAGGGGCGAGTTTGTCCATCGACGTGGGGACCAGCGCTATGCCCTGGCCGCAACTGACGAACGCGACTTGTGATGACACCGAGCGGACCTGGTGCACGATGCGCGGGGCGAATCCGCTGGCTTTGCATTGTCCGACCAGATAGTCGAAATACACCGGGCTGACATCTCGTGACGCCATGACCAAGGTTTCGTCAGCGAGGGCTTTGAGCGAGATCGACACACACGCGGCGAGAGGGTGATTGTTGGGTAGCGCGACTGCCAATCGGTCCTCGGACAATGGCAGGGATTGCAAATGCCGGCCGAGGTTGCCCTCCAGGCGTGCGAACGCGATATCGATATCGCCGGCTTCAAGCGCGGGAATTGCCTCGGCGCTATCGATTTCCCGAACTGACACCGTGATCAATGGATGGTCTTGCTTGAACCGCTCGATCAGCGGGGGTAGCACGTCGATCATGGCTGATGTGATCGCCCCTATCGTCACTACGCCGGCGTGGCCGGCTACGGCCTCGTGGACCGCCAGCTCCAAACGCTCCAGCTGATCCGCGAACTTGCGAACCGCGGGGAGGATTGCGGCCCCGGCGGCGGTCAGCTGTGCGCCACGGCGGGACCGGGTGAACAGTTGAACGCGTAGGGACTGTTCCAGCGCCTGTATTTGTTCGGTCAACGGCGGCTGAGACATACCCAGCCGCCTGGCCGCGCGGCTGAAATTCTGGTCTTCAGCAACTGCCAGGAACAGCCAGAGGTGGCGTATCAAACGAAAGTTGATCACGGCAATCTTCCATAGGTTTTGGATATGACAAGCTTAGCTTCTTCGTAATATACGTATCAAACCTCGGCACAGATACTCAAGCTTCACCTACAAGAGGTCTGCAACCGATGAGCTTGAAAGCCCCGCTTGATCGCCTGGCCGCGCTCGATACCAATACGGTGTCCGACGCGCTGGACTTCCTCCAGCTCCCTGGCGCCACTAACGGCCTGATGCCGCTCTGGAATTGCCCGAAGATTGTTGGCCGAGCCAGCACTGTGCAGTTGGGGCCGAAGCAGGACGTGGCGCCCACCGTTCACCTGATTACACCGGTAGTCGAGCAGATCACCACCGATGACCGCGTGCTGGTGATCGCAGGTGGCGTCGACGGTATCTCCAGCTGGGGCGACATCTTGGCCAACGCAGCCCAACGCAAAGGTATTCGAGGCTCGATCATTGATGGATTCAGCCGCGATATCCGCGGCAGTGCCGATATCGGCTACCCGGTCTTCGGTCGCGGGGTCACCATGATCAGCGCGCGCAACCGACTTATCCAGATCGATGCGGCCGTCAAAGTTCGCATGGCTGGCGTTGAGGTCGAGGAGGGCGACTTTGTGATTGCCGACGAATGCGGCACCGTTTTTGTCCCGGCCAGTGCTATCGACAAGGTGCTTGATTTGGCTGAGCGCATCGACCGCCGCCAGGCCGGCATGGTGGATGCCGTGCGCGCAGGCCGTTCGGTCGAGGAAGTGATGCACGACACTCAATTCGAAGCCATCAAGGTGGAGCACTGATATGAGCCTTTCCGATAAAGACCTCGTCGCCTTGTTCGAGGGCCTGGATACCCCAGGCGTGTCCGACGCCATGGACAAGCTGGGCCTGCCAGGCCAGGCCTTCGGGATCGCCCCCCTTACCGACTACAACAAGGTCGTCGTCGGACCGGCCTTCACCGTTCAGTACGTCAGTGCGAGCACGCCACCCGGTACTGTCGGTGACTTCATCGACGACGTTGCGCCAGGCGACGTTGTGGTCATCGCAAACGAAGGCCGTACCGATTGCACGGTGTGGGGCGACATCATGACCCAGTACGCCTTGGCTCGCGGCATCGCCGCAACCGTCATCGACGGCGTCTGCCGCGACGTGAACAAAGCCCTGGGCGAAGGCTACCCGCTGTTCAGCAAAGGCCGCTTCATGCGTACCGGCAAGGACCGTGTGGAAGTCGTGGCTGTCAACCAGCCGGTGTCAGTTGGCCAAGCCCGGGTGTGTGCCCGCGACATCGTGGTCGCTGACGCCAATGGCGTCGTCATCGTCCCGCGCAATCGTGCTGTGGAAGTCGCCGAGACGGCACGTCGGATTGAACACGTCGAAGCGCAGATCCGCGAACAGATCGCCACTGGCAAGAGCCTCAAGGAAGCTCGTGCCGCCCTCGGTTACCACTCGCTGCAGAGCAAACAAGCATGAGCCTCCCCCACGATTTTCAGAACATTGCCAAGGTGCTTGGCAGTTCCACCCTGTACGAGGCTTCTGGGCTGCCATGCGCAGTAGACCGCGAGATACGCGCAGTCTGGAAAGGGGCGTTCATCGCTGCGCCGGCATACCCCCTACAGTGCTCGCCAGGTGATAACCTGGGCCTGCACCTGGCGGTGGCCAAGGCGCCGCGTGGTAGCGTTCTGGTCTGTGATACCGCCGACTTCATTGCCGGCTACTGGGGTGAGGTGCTAACGGTAGCGGCCGAAGCCGCAGGCATCGTTGGCCTGGTGATCAACGGTGGCGTGCGCGACATCGCCGCGCTTGAAGCGCATGGCTTCCCTGTGTTTGCTCGGGGCATCTCGGTTAAAGGCACCGTCAAGGCGACCACGCCCTCGGTAGGCAAGTCGTTCGACTTCAGTGGCGCGCAAGTCAGCGCTGGCGACCTGGTTGTCGCGGACGAGGACGGTGTGATCATCATCCCGGCGGACGAAGTCGAGCATACGCTGCGTGAAGGGCAGAAGCGCGCAGACAAAGAAGCCGTGTTCATGAACAAATTGCGCGAAGGCAAAACCACCATGGACCTGATGGGTCTTTCCCACCCGGAGGAGCACGCGTGAGTCTGGAGACACTGAATCGTCGCCTGGAGGCTGCCAAGCCTTCGGCGACCTACAAGATCATCGACCGGGTTGCTGCGCGCCGCGCCGAGGGGGCGAAGATCATTTCGCTGTGTGCCGGAGAGCCGGACTTCGACACGCCCCAGCATATTCGTGACGCGGCCGTCAGTGCGATCAATAATGGCCACACCCGTTACACTCAGGTAGCAGGCCTTCGCTTGCTCCGTGAAGCCATCGCGCGCAAATACCAGCGCGAGAACGGCCTCGACGTCAGTTGGCAGGACACGCTGGTTTGTAGCGGTGGCAAACAGGTCATCTTCAATGCCCTAGCCGCGACCCTCAACGATGGTGATGAAGTGGTGATTCCAGCGCCGTACTGGGTCAGCTATCCGGAAATGGTTGAGCTGTGCGGTGGCAAGTCGCGGATCGTTGCCTGTGGCGCCGAGTCGGGCTTCAAACTCACGCCGCAAACTCTGAGCGAAGCCATCGGGCCGAAGACACGTTGGCTGATCCTGAATTCGCCTTCCAACCCTACGGGTGCCGTGTATCAGCGCGACGAGTTGCAGGCTTTGGCAGAGGTGCTGCTGGCCCATCCGCAGGTGCTGATTCTGGCCGACGACATCTATGAGCACCTGATCTTCGACGGTCGTGACTTCCTCACGCTCGCTCAGGTTGAGCCGCGACTGGCAGCGCGAACGCTGACCATGAACGGTGTATCCAAGGCCTACGCCATGACCGGCTGGCGGATCGGCTTTGCCACCGGTCCTCGCTGGTTGCTCGATGCGATGGAAAAGCTCCAGGGCCAGCAGACCTCTGGCGCCTGTTCCATTTCGCAGCACGCTGCAATCGCTGCCCTGGACGGTCCGAAAGACTTCATCGCTCACAGCCGCGAAGTATTCCAGCGACGCCGCGATTTCATGGTCGAGCTGCTTAATCAGGCGCCGGGTATCCGCTGCGAAGTTCCGGGTGGAGCCTTCTACGCTTTTGCCGACTGTTCTGGTCTGATCGGCAAGCGCTCTCCAGCTGGTCGAGAGCTGGTAGACGATGAGGCAGTCGCCTTGGCTTTGCTCGAGGAGGCCAACGTTGCGGTTGTGCAAGGTAGCGCATTTGGCCTTGCAGGCTACCTGCGCATTGCCTACGCACTTGATGACGAATCGCTGCGTGCGGCTTGTCAGGCCATCCACGATTTTTGTGTGGACGCACGATAGTCTCACGACCACCGCTTTACTGAAGTAGAGCGCCAGAAGGCTGCACCACCTCAATTGCAGGACTGCGATTAAGGTAGTGCAGCCTTTTGTTTGGAAACTGCTCTGCAGTGGTGCTTATACGATATTCGGGGACTCAAAAAGGGGCAGCAGTACCCCCGTGGTTGAACAGTTTTTCCTATCAAACAGCTGTAAAAAAACTCGTTTGCCTAAGTTTTTTCTATCATTGAACATAGCCTCACGGTCAAGCCATCCTGAGGAAAATAACAATGAACGGCTCACCCTTTGGTATGTTATTTGTTGCATCAGACATTGATGCGACGCACGAACTAGAATTCAATCGTTGGTACGACGAAGAGCATCTTCCAGACCGCGCATCCATGGCCGGGGTGATCAAGGCAACCCGTTTCAGATCGCCTTGCGACTCCCCAAAATATCTCGCTCTCTATTGGGCGGAAGGTATCAACGCTTTTGATTGCCCGGAATACGCCCATGCATTCAAGTATCAGTCCGTCTGGTCCAAGAAGATCCTCCCGCTCATGCAAAACCCCACCCGTCGTATCGGCGAGGCAATTGGGCAATTCGATCAGCCTGAGGGTGAATGGGTGGCAGTCGTCGCAGCGGCCGAAGCAACCGCCGAAGCAACCGCCCCTGGCTCGCTGAAAACGCTGCAACCGGCCTTTTCCGAGATTCCTGGGTATGTCCAGAGCTACTTAGTGAGCCCCGTGCCATCGCTGAGCCTGCCGTTACCCCAAGAAGCCGAAAACCCCCGGCCAATGACCCCGATGCTCATCGTAGAGTGCCTGGACGAAAGGGCAGCACGACAAGCAGTCGAAACCAGTCTGGTCTATTTGCCAGCCGGTAGCCGCCTTTTCGGTGTGTATCAGAGCCTGGGCAAGGGCTCGGTAGGGGAGGTGCGCTGATGAACACTTCGGTCGCATCCCTGGACCAGCCAGAGTCAGTCAGCACCGAGAATCCGGGCAAGCGTGCCGACATCAGGCGCCTTGCCGCTGCCAGCTCGATCGGTACAACCCTCGAATGGTATGACTTCACGGTTTACAACCTGATGGCGGCGTTGGTTTTCAACGTCATTTTCTTCCCTTCGTTCGACCCGTTGGCCGGTACCGTCATCGCTTTCTCCACCTATGCGGTGGGCTACATCTCGCGTCCACTTGGCGGCATCGTCTTTGGCAGCCTGGGCGACAAGCTGGGGCGGCGCTGGGTACTGGTGGCGACACTGATCCTCATGGGTACGGTAACCGGGTTGATGGGTTTGTTGCCCACTTATGAGACATGGGGGATATGGAGCCCAATCCTTCTGGTGCTGTTGCGCTTCCTGCAAGGCGCAGCCATAGGAGGGGAGTGGGCTGGATCGGTTCTGTTGTCCATGGAGCATGGCGAGGATCGCCACCGTGGCCGGAATGCTTCCTTCACACAGGTAGGGCCAGCCTGCGGGACTCTGTTAGGCGCCGGCTTCATTGCCCTGATCACGTTCGTCATGACGCCGGAGACGTTCCAGGAATGGGGCTGGCGGATTCCGTTCCTGTCCAGCGTGCTGCTGGTAATGCTCGGCTTCTGGCTGCGTCGTGGTGTAGATGAAACCCCTGTCTTCAAATCGATCGAGGCCAAGGAAGCGAAAGTCGACGCACCCGTACGAGAGGTGTTCGTTGGTCACTGGCGCCGTTTGCTGATAGCAGGTGGTGCGCGAATCGGTTCGGACATCGTCTACGCGCTGCTGGTGGTGTTCACACTTGCCTATGTGACCAACGTGCTGCATTTACCTCGCTCTACCGCCCTGACCGCCACGATTATTGGTTCGGTGTTTCATGCCCTCAGCGTCCCGCTGTTCGGCATGCTCTCTGACCGATTGGGTCGCCGGCCGGTTTACGCGCTGGGAGCAGTCCTTTCACTTGGTTGGGGGTTCGTGTTCTTTGTTCTGCTGGATACCGCATCCCCCGTGCTCATCTGCCTGGCAGTCATAGTCGGCATGATCTTCCAGGCAATGATGTTTGGTCCTCAAGCAGCCTTTGTCACCGAGCAATTCCCTACCCGTGTGAGGTACGCCGGATCGTCTTTGGCCTACACCCTGGCCGGGATTGTCGGAAGTGGAATGGCGCCCCTGGTTATCACAGGGATATTCAAGGTCTACGAGTCTTCGTTCGCAGTCAGCCTCTATATTGCCGGCGGGTTGATCATCACGTTGATTGCACTTGCATTTGCGCGTGAAACTGCCAAGAAGCCGTTAGAAGAATAAATTGATCAGTATAGGCAGCTTTCATCTGAGAAGTTGGGAGTTGCCTATTGAACTGTCGCCGTGGAATAAGACCATGCGAGAATTTGATAGCATCACAACTTCTGCTGCCGAACTATCGATCAGCCCATCGGGTTGTGGCGCACTGCTGGTTGATAGTCGTAATTCGGTGTTTTCTAAACTTGTGCAAAATAGGTTCTTTTCATTAGCCCGCGCACTTGAAACTGATCAAGCGATCAGCGAAGTGGTGCTTGGGGTGAATAACTTGTTGGTCATGTTCGATCCAGTCGTGAGTTCGCCATCAGCAATTGAGCAATTGATCCAGAGCCAATGGTTGAATCCCGATGCGCATCCTGCCACCCCCAGGCTTCTGGAAATCCCAGTGAGCTACGGCGGTAAGGCTGGTGAAGACCTCGCCATGCTTGCCGAGCACGCGGGGATCAGTATTGATCAGTGGATCAAATGTCACAGCAATGCGACCTACGAGGTCGCGTGCGTCGGCTCGATGCCCGGGTTCGCCTACATGACCGGATTGCCTGCGGAGCTGACCAAACCCAGAAGAGCTTCGCCGCGAGCGCAGCTTGCCAAAGGCACTGTAATCATTGGTGGCACGCAGGCCGGAGTCATGCCATGCACGGCACCGTCAGGCTGGCACGCGGTGGGGCATACCGACGTCGATCTGTTCGACATTCAAAGGCAACAGCCATGCCTGTTGAGACCCGGCGACCACGTCCGGTTCCTGATCCGGGAGGACGCGTCATGATCGAAGTACTGAGCAGTGGTGCGCTCAACCTGGTTCAGGATCTCGGGCGTTCAGGGTGCATGTCGATGGGTGTCAGCCGCAGTGGCGCCATGGATGCCCCTGCGCTGATGATTGCTAACTGGTTGGTTGGCAATGATGAAAACGCAGCGGGGCTTGAGGTAAACATCTTCCCGTTCCGTTTTAAGGCCGAACGCGAGTTGCTTGTCAGTTGCACCGGTGCGCACTGCGCATTGAGCGTGGACGGACGCCCCGTACCCAGTTGGAGCTGCCTGCACATCAAGGCCGGCCAACAGGTGGTGATTGAGCGCCCAAGCTTGGGTGTCCGGGCATATCTCGGGTTTTCAGGTGGCATTGACTCGCCTGTGCACCTGGGCTCTCGTGCGACAGATTTGAAGGCGGGGTTCGGCGGCCATGAAGGGCGTGGGCTCATTCGCGGCGACCGTCTGGCTCTGCTTCCACAGCGTCTTGCGTCGGCATATCGCGCAGTCCTGCCGCTTGAGCGTGTACAGCACGCAGAGGCCATGCACCGGCAGCAAGTGACAGTGCGGGCGATTGCTGCTGCACAGGCCGAAGCGTTTGGCTCTGCTTCGTTAGGTACGTTTTACTCCAGCCCCTACGAAGTCACCCCGCAGTCCAACCGCGTTGGTTACCGCCTTCAGGGCCAACCCCTGCGACCCCTTGAACCCATCGAGTTGCTTTCTCACGGCATTGCGCCAGGCACGGTCCAGGTTCCGCCAGCAGGACAACCCATCGTGCAATTGGCAGAGGCCAATACCTGTGGCGGCTATCCGAAAATTGCCACCGTGATTGAGTGTGACCTCTGGCGCCTCGCCCAGGCAGGCGTTGGCTGCAGCATTCATTTCAAACCAGTCAGTGTGACAGAAGGCATCGAAGCCCTTACCCAATACCGTGCGGCGCTAGCAAACATTAAGCGACAACTGGGCGTCGGCCCATCGGCCTGATTCGAGGATCAATAGAATGAACGACAAAACCTTACGCATCGACATCAACTCGGACATGGGTGAAGGCTTCGGCCCTTGGAAAATGGGCGACGATGAGGCGATTCTCGATATCGTCACCTCAGCCAACGTTGCCTGCGGGCTGCATGCCGGCGACCCGGAAATCATGGCTAGCACATTCGCACAGGCCAAAGCCAAGGGTGTGGCGGTGGGGGCTCACCCTGGTTTTCCGGACCTATGGGGGTTTGGTCGCCGGGTGATCCCGCACACCACCGGTGAAATCGAGCGCTTCGTCGCGTACCAGGTTGGTGCGGCTGTGGCGCTGTCCAGCTACGCCGGCCACCCGATCACCTTTGTCAAAGCCCATGGTGCGCTCGGTAACCTCACCCAAACGGACCCCGACGTTGCCAAGGCGATCGCCAAAGCCGTCAAGGCTGTGGACCCCAAACTCGTCTGCGTCACATTCGCAGGTGGTCTGATGATACCGATTGCCAATGACATGGGCCTGGAAACCCGTGCGGAGGTGTTCGCTGACCGCGCCTATACCGAGGCCGGTCATCTGGTCCATCGTAAAGAAGCTGGTGCGGTGCTCCATGACGTAGATTTTGCCGCCCAGCGAATGTTGCGCATGGTCCAGGCAGGCGGGATCGAAACGGTGAGCGGGCGCATGCTTCCGGTCCATATCGATACCATTTGTGTGCACAGCGATACGCCAGGCGCGATCAGCATGGCGCGGTTGCTGCGCAACACCCTGGAGGCGGCCGGTGTCCTGGTTAGTGCATTCGGTGGAGGCGCTCGCTGATGGACAAACCTCTTGTCGAGCGGCTTGTCAGTCTGCTCGAAAATGGCGCGTTGAGCGAGATCGAGTATTCAGCGGGCGGCACGCGTATCCGTTTGGTGAAAGCGTCGGCGCCGGTGCTGACTGATCAGCTGCAGCTCCCTAAAGCGCAGGCACCCGCCGCAAGCCCAAGACCCCAGTCGAGTTGGACCATTGATGCCGGATTGACGGGTGTTTTCTACCGCGCACCTTCACCGGACGAGCCCGCATTTGTCGAGGTTGGCACCGTTATCCGGGAAGGCCAGCAGGTCGGGATCATTGAGGCAATGAAGATGCTCAACGTGCTTGAAAGCCAGCGCGGTGGGCGTGTGGTGCGCATCTTGGCAGATGATGGCGCTTCAATCGAGGCAGGAATGCCGTTGTTCGAACTGCAGCCGCTGGAGGACAACCATGTTTGACTCTGTGCTGATCGCCAACCGAGGCGAGATCGCTTTGAGAATCCTGCGTGCCTGCCGGGCTCTGCAACTGCGAACCATCGCCGTGCATTCTGCAGCCGATGCTGACCTTCGCCATGTGAAACTGGCTGATCAGGCGCTGTGTATCGGGCCTGCGGCCTCGGCGCAAAGCTATCTGGACATTGATCGCCTACTGGAAGCTGCAGAGTTGACCGGTGCGGGCGCCATCCATCCCGGCTACGGTTTTTTGTCCGAGCGCGCCGATTTTGCCGAGGCCGTAGAGCGTGCCGGGCGGATTTACATCGGCCCCACTGCCGCAGCTATACGCCTGATGGGCGATAAGGTCAGTGCAAAAAAGGCCATGCTTGAAGCCGGTGTGCCATGCGTACCCGGTTCGGACGGTGCTCTGCCCGCTGACCCACAAGCGGTAGCCGACATTGCCCGTGATGTGGGTTATCCGCTAATCGTGAAGGCAGCAGGAGGAGGGGGCGGCCGGGGCATGCGCATCGTCCGCGAGCCTGGCCAGTTGGCGCAGGCGGTGGCCACCACGCGCGAGGAAGCCAATCGTGCGTTTGGTAACCCGGCCCTGTACATCGAGCGCTTCCTTGAGAAACCGCGGCATATCGAGATTCAGGTTCTGGCGGACGGGTTCGGCAACGCGGTGTGGCTGGGTGAGCGTGACTGCTCAATGCAACGGAGGCACCAGAAGGTTATTGAGGAGTCGCCAGCCCAAGGTATTTCGCGTGAGGCGATTGCCGAAATCGGCCAACGTTGTGTCGAAGCCTGCGTGCATATCGGCTATCGGGGAGCCGGTACGTTCGAGTTTCTCTACGAAGAAGGCGGCTTTTACTTCATCGAGATGAATACGCGAATTCAGGTCGAACATCCTGTGACCGAGTTGGTGACCGGCATCGACTTGGTGGTTGAGCAACTGCGCATTGCGCGCGGCCAACCTCTGTCGTTCGGCCAGAAGGATGTGACCGTGACCGGGCACGCAATTGAATGTCGCATCAATGCCGAAGACCCATGGAAGTTCACGCCGGCGCCGGGAATGGTCAGCCAATGGCTTGCGCCTGGGGGGCCTGGGGTTCGTGTCGAGTCACACCTGTACTCCGGGTATCGGGTACCCGCCCATTACGATTCACTGGTGGCCAAGCTGCTCACGTATGGCAACACCCGTGAGGAGGCCGTCCACAGGATGCGGCAGGCGTTGGGGGAAACCGTGCTGGAAGGCATTTCATCCACCATTGCACTGCACAGCCGGCTGATGGATGAGCCTGGCTTCCTAGCTGGCGGTTACAACATCCATCACCTGGAACATTTGTTCGAACAAGGCTTCGGTCAGTTTGCGGAGACCCCTTATGAGCGTTGAAGAACTCGAGGTACTGATCGAGCAGTTGCAGGGTCGGGGTATCGCACGCTGTGAGTACGAAACCGAGCAGGGGTCAGTGGTTCTGGTCTTCGCGGCAGATGCCGCCGCCTCTGTGGCGGAAACGGAGCAGTTGTCAACTTCGTATAGCCAGGCAAGTTTGGTTGAGTCCCCAAAGGCCGGTTACTTCTTGGCCACTCATCCGTTACAGGGCATCTCGCTCGCGGCGGTGGGCGAGCCCGTCGATGCAGGCGCAATCATTGGTTTCATTCAGGTTGGGGAAGTACTCGAACCCGTCAAAGTGAAAGCCGGTGGCGTAATGGTTGGTTATTGCCCAGCCGACGGCGAGCTCGTCGGTTATGGCGCGCCAATCGCCAGGCTGATCCCGTCCTAGATAGCAGTTTACAAGCGCACGACTTTGTCGTGCGCGTTCTCTCCATTGATATTCAACCATTCCAGAAGAAGAGGTCGCTGCATGCGTGCACATTGGCCCGTGGTGCCTGTTGTCTTTTGTTTGACCTTTGCAACGGATCTGAGAGCCGCTGGCTTTCTCGAAGACAGCCGGGCAAACGTCGATTTCAGAAACCTGTATTTCGATCGTGACTTTCGCCAGCCTGGAGGTAATCAGGCAAATGGGCAAAGCCAGGCTCGGGAATGGGGCCAAGCCGCCGTCCTGACACTCCAGTCCGGATTTACGCCAGGCGCACTAGGGCTGGGAGTCGATGTCATCGCCATGACCGGGCTCAAGCTCGACTCCAGCACAGATCGAGCGGGCACCGGCATGTTCCCCGCTGAACACGACGGCAGCTCGGTGGACGAATTCAGTCGGCTGGGCGCAAGCGTCAAGTTGAAGTACTCCAAGACCCTCGTCCGCTCAGGTGTGATGGCCTTTCGTAAACCCGTCCTACAGAGCGCCGATTCTCGCCTGCTACCCGGGTTGTTCAAAGCTACCACGCTGGAATCCAGCGAATTGGAGGGCCTGACGCTCCAGGCTGCGCGCGTGACCCAGACGATGGGTTTGGATTCTTCGGACTGGGGGCGGCTGACCAGCCGATATGGTGGTCGCAGTGACGAATTCACCTTGTACGGAGCAGACTATGTACTGACTGAAAAAAGCCAGATCCGGGCATATTACGGAAAGCTGGATGGTATCTACCAACATACGCTCGCCAATTACATTGGCCGTCTCGACTTCTCCGCTGATCGACATCTCTCCTTCGATTTGCGCTGGGCGAAGGCCGCGGAAGTAGAGGACTTTCGCGACATCGATAACAGGGCATTTGGCGCCTTGATAGGCTATCGCCAAAAGAATCATACGGTGAGCGTGGGTTACCAGAAGATGAGCGGACGTGATGCATATCCATACGTGAACGGCACCGACCCCTACCTGGTCAACTTCGTTCAGATCCTGCAGTTCTCCAACGCTGGGGAGCGCTCGTGGCAGGTACGCTACGATCTGGACCTGGCTGGCTGGGGTATTCCAGGGCTGAGCTTTATGAGCAGATATGTCCAAGGCGACCAGGTTCAACTTTCCAGTGGGGGTGAAGGTCGCGAGTGGGAGCGCAATAGTGAGCTCACTTATGTCATCCAGGCTGGCTCATGGAAAAACGCCTCGTTCAAATGGCGCAACGCCACAGTCCGCTCAACCTTCGGTAACGATATCGATGAAAACCGCCTCGTGATCAGCTACCCACTGAGTCTGTTCTGATGGATCATTGATCCCGGATCATATGCCCTGCTTCGCGGCGGGGCGTTCTGCTGGGTCGAACTCGTGGGGAACCAATGAATACACGTTTCATCGAGGCATTCCTCCAGATTGCCAGGCTGAAGAGTTTCAGAGCCGCCGCAGAACACCTGCACTTGACCCAGGCTGCCATCTCCAACCGGATTGCTTCGCTAGAGGAAGAGATCGGCGCTCGGCTATTTGAGCGGGAGACCCGGGAGCTCAAACTGACAGCGGTCGGTTCAAGGTTGGTGGACTATGGCGAGCGCATGCTTGATCTCGAGCAGGAAATCCGCCACCTGGGCCGGCCTGGCCACGAGGTCCTGGGGCTGGTGCGCATTGGCGCAGTAGACAGCGTGGTGCATACCTGGTTGATCGCCTTTCTAAAGCGTCTGCAGTCAACTTACCCAGGTATCGAGGTTCAGCTAACTTCGGAAACCAGCGCTGGCGTGTACAAAGCGCTGCGTGATGGCGTGATCGATATCGCCCTGCAGACGCATCCCATCGAAAGTGATGGGATCACCAGCATTCCCTGCCTGTCGATTGCCACAGGGTGGATAGTCAGCAATCAGGCGATGATAAGCACCCAGCAGCCCATACTTGATTTGCTGGGGCAGCCGACCATCACCATGAGCCAGAACTCACAGCCGCATCTGGTCCTCAAGGAGCTCTATCGCAGGTTTAGTCTTCCAGTCGGCAAAACGCATCACGTCAGCTCCATCTCCGCACTGGTACAACTGGTTGAGGCGGGGTTTGGCAACGCGTTCGTGCCCCTTGCACCCGTGCGTTATGCCATCGAGTCTGGTCGAGTAAGGCTGGTAGAATGCGGGCTGGCGATTCCTAACCAGCCATTGGTTGTAAGCTATACCCAGGCGCACTCATCCGAAGCCATCCGCCTGGTAGCTGAACTCGCGTGCGTTGAATGCGACCAGTATGTACGCGCCCTTGAGCCCCCGTACGCAGCCACGTAACCCCGTCTGCCTCCTGAATGTGTATACGACATGCTTGATCGACTTCGCTCCATGGAAGTATTCGTTGCTGCTGCCAACACCGGTTCGTTTGCCGCTGCGGCGGCTCAGTTGGGCATGTCCGCACAGATGGTGGCGCGCCATGTGCAGACCTTGGAAGACCGCCTGCAGGTGCGGTTGATCAACCGCACGACCCGCAAGCAAAGCCTTACCGAAATTGGTCACCTGTACCTGGTACGCTGCAGAGATGCCCTCGCGGCCGTCGATGCCGCCGACGTTTTGGCGATGGAAGCACACGAACAGCCCCATGGCCGCTTGCGTATCAGTGCGCCGCAGCAGCTCGGCTCACATAGTCTGATGGGCTTTGTCGGGGAGTTCATGCAGCGCTATCCGAACATCGAAATAGACCTGCACCTTTCTGACCGTGCGGTGAACATTATCGAAGAGGGCTTTGAGGCAGTAGTGCGTATTGGTGAGCCTGCGGTTGGCGAAAGCAGCAGTTTGGTAGCGCGTCCTTTGGGGTACTACCAGATGCTTGTTTGCGCCGCGCCAGACTATCTGGAACGCCATGGTGTTCCAGTTCACCCAAGTGATCTGCACCGGCACCAGTGTCTGGGTTACGTGTTCTGGGACCGTATTGTCTACGATGAATGGCTTTTCACCCGTGCTGACGAGCAGTTCTGCGTGCGTGTTGGCGGACGACTTCAGGTGAACGACGCCGTGGCTCAACTCAATGCTGCGCGCGCAGGGCTGGGCATTTTGCTTGGGGCCGAAGATCTGGTGGAGAGATCGCTGGCGGCTGGCGAGCTGGTGCAAGTGCTGCCTGAGTATCGAGCCCCCTACAAACCTGTTCACCTGATCTATCCCGCCGAAAAGCAGCGCAGCGTCAAGCTGCAGCGCTTTATTGATGAGGCGGTTGCCAGACTCGGGGAGTGAGCGACATCTTCAACTGGCGCTTTGAGGCTCGAAGCGCTAGTCCACGATACCTTAGCGTGTCGAGCTGGTAATCAGTCTGTTCCTGGCATTCCTAAGTGGCTCACGGCCTGCAGCAACCAATGCCGTACAGGTCGCACAACAGGTGAGAGCATGGTTTCGTCTAAGAGCACGCCTGTATCAAGTTCATCCTCCCAAAAGCCAAGGACTGGTAAGCACCCAGCCACTGCTCCAGACGACGAATCTGTTGCCCAACTGCGCCCAGTGTAACCCATAGACGTTGGGCTGCCTCGACGGGCGCAGCGGCCGGCGCCAGAGCTATGCGCACGAGCCGCTACCGAGCATAACCTATACCTACATGGTCAGCGGCGAGCACGAGCCGGAGGAGATCATTCGTTCGGTCAAGCGTGGTATCTATGCGGCAAACTTCAGCGGGGGGCAGGTGGACATCACCAGCGGGCGCTTCACCTTTGCCGCGACTCAGGCGTATCTGATCGAAGACGGCAAGATCACCGCACCGGTCAAGGGCGAGACATTGATCGGCAACGGGCCTGAGTCGCTCAAGCATGTGAGCATGATCGGCAACGACCTGGCGTTGGATGAAGGCACGGCGACCTGTGGCAAGGATGGCCAGAGTGTGCCGGTCGGGGTAGGGCAGTCCACCTTGCAGATTGACAACATGACAGTGGGTGGCAGCGCTTGATCGAGCACGAGGGCAGAGGAATCTGCCCTCGTTCAACAACGATCGATCAGGATGATTGCAGACGACCGAGCGTGTTCGCTTCAGTTCGCCAGGCCTGCTTTTTCCAGGACTTTGTCGAGCCATGACTGGTCCAGCGCACCGGTGGCGATCTCTGCCTTGACCGCTTCTTCGTGAGCCTCGTGCTCGCGTGCCTTGCCCAGCACCTGTTCGGCCAGTTCCTGAGGGAAAGCAACGATGCCGTCTTCATCCGCCACGATGATGTCGCCGGGCGAAACGATCATGCCGCCAACCGAAACCGGCACGTTGATTTCGCCCGGACCGCTCTTGTACGGGCCGCAGTGAACCACCGCCCGGGCATAGCAAGGGGTGGACTTGAAGCTTTCGACATCGCGAATCGCCCCGTCGACGATGAAACCCACGCAGCCGCGCTGCTCTGCGTAGAGCTTGATCAGTTCGCCGATGACCGCGTTATTGGTGTCACCCTGAGCGTCGATGACCAGTACGTGACCTGGCTCGATCAGCGTCAGCGCCTTGTAGATGAACAGATTGTCGCCCGGGCGGGTCTTCACGGTCAGCGCGGTGCCGACAATTTTGCCCGAGGTGTTGTAACGGGTAAGCCCTCGCGCGCCAATGTGTCGACCGAGGTTGTCGCTGATGTGCGGGGTTACGACCGATTGGAACGATTCGATCATGTGCGCAGGGGCGAGGGTTGGCGACGGCAGGATACGAGACCCGGGTAACAGCATGACAATCTCCTGAATGACTTGAACCAGCGGGGTAGACGCCGATGGTAGGAGAGAACTGCAGTTACTTTTAGCGATATTTATCGATTCAAAACCATCGCTTTAAGTGATGATAAGGCTGGTGAAGTCGCAAGCCTGTTGTGCCAGTCGGGCGACTTCGCCGCTGAGGCCTTGGTAGCGATCGGCCCGATGCACGCAGACATAGCTGATCGGCGGCAGCGGCAAGTCGGTTTGAATAACCTTCAATCGGCCCTGCTCGATCAACGTACTCATGCATTGCCTGGGCAGGTAGCTGAGCCCTACGCCGGAAATCGCCAACCCGACCTGGGCGACCAGGTAGTTGCTGGTGAGGGTCCTGGTCAACCGCACATCGTGTTCCGCCAGCCAACGGTCGTAGGTTTGTCCGGTGCCTGAACTGCCACCCTGTGTCAGGACAGTAAACGACGACAGGGACTGCAGGCTCATCGGCGCGTTCCCGGGGTACAGGGAGGGGGAGCACATCCACGCATTTTCGACAGCGGCCAGTGGGGTGCTGATGAAACGGGGATCGCGGAAAATGTCGGGCACGATGATTAAGTCGAGTTCGTCTGCCTCCAGCCGGCGCAGCAGGTCGGTACTTAATTCAATCGATGGTTCCAGGTCGACCTTGGGATAGGTCTGGTGGATCTGTTCGACCAGGGTAGGTAGCCAGGTGAGCGCCGTGAGCTCGGTGACGCCGAGTCTGAAGCGTCGGACCAGCGTTTCCTTCGAGCTGACGCGCTCCAGTAGGTTATCCCGCTGGCGCAACATTTCGACCGCGCAGCCATGCAGCTCCAGGCCTTTCTGGGTGAGGCGGGCGCTGCGCTTGGAGCGATCGAAAATCGCGACACCAAAGGCGTCTTCCAGCTCTTGTACCCGTTTGGAGATCGCCGATTGGGACATGTTCAGTTTGGCCGCCGCCGCTTCAAAGCTTCCCAACTCGACAATCCAGTAGATAGCCTCGATTTGCTTCAACGTGATCATCGCTTTCCCTAAGGTCGAGAGGGCCGTATTAGAGCGGCTTGGCCAAATTTAGATGGCGCTAAGAGTGATCTGATTGTCCACCAAAAGCGATGATAAGTGGTGAGTATTTGTCGCTTTTTTTCTACCTTTGCCGCGCCTAGATTACCGCCGAATTACAAAAACAAGGGTTTGAAGTATGTCGATCGCTGAAGTTGCCCAGGCCAAAGGGCGCAGCAGTTACCGGTGGATAGTGGCTGGAATGATTTTTTCGATCTACACCATCGCTGCTGCCGACCGCGCCAATCTCGGCGTTGCACTGCCGTTCATTCGCAAAGAGTTCGAGATGAGCAACGCTGAAGCGGGTGGGCTGATGAGCCTCTTCCTGCTCGCCTATGCGTTGGCGCAAATCCCGGCGGGCCTGGCGTTCAGCCGCATGGGCGTGTGCCGGATCCTGCCGACTGCCATGGTCATGACGTCGGTGTTGACCGGTTTGGTGGGCACGGCTGGCTCACTGCTTGCGTTGAAAATCTATCGGTTTGGCCTGGGCCTGGCCGAAGGGCCGCTGCCGATCAGCATGACCACCACCATCAACAACTGGTTCCCACCGAGGGAAAAGGGCATTGCTTCAGGCATCTTCCTGTCTGCGGTCAAGTTCGGCCCGGTCATCGTGCCGCCGCTATGCGCCGTGATCATCGCGGTCTGGGGCTGGCGCGAGGTGTTCTACTTCTTTGCAATACCCGGCATCTTGTTGTCGATCGCTTGGTATTTCATGATTGCCGATCACCCGTCGAAAAGCCGATTCGTCAATCAGGCCGAGCTGGACTACATCACCGACGAAACGCCGCTCGACAAGCTCGCCAGCACAAAACCCGCTGAGCAAAAGGCGGCAGGACTCGGCCTCAAGCGCCTGGACTTCTTTATTCGTCGCCGCGAAGTGTCTGCGCTGGAGACTAAGCGCCAGGTGTTTGGCTCTTGGCTGATCTGGGGAAGCGCGCTGGCGTACTGCTTCCAGCTGGGTGTCTCCAGCGTGTTGTTGTCATGGATCCCTACCTACCTGATCACCGTCAAAGGCTTCTCGCTGATGAACATGGGCCTGGTCTCGGCAGCGCCGTGGGTAGGCGCGGTGCTGGGCAACCTGTTGGGCGGGTACTGTTCGGACCGCTGGTTGGCTGGGCGGCGCAAGCCGGGGATGTTGCTGTCGGCGCTGGGTACCTCGGTGATGATGTACCTGTTGATCCATTCACCTGCCGACCCGCTCTCGTACGGGCTGTTGCTGATGGCGACCGGTGTCGTGCTGAGCTTCGGGTTTTCGTCGTACATGGTCTATCCCATGGCATTGGCGACCAAGAAAACCTTCCCCGTGGCCAACGCGATCGTCAACATGGTCGGGCAGCTAGGGGCGGCAGCGACGCCGTTCCTGACCGGTCTGCTGCTTGACAGTTACGGTTGGAACTACGTGTTCACCTACCTTGCCATTGGTTCGTTCGCCAGCTTCGTGCTGTTGCTGACGATTCTGGAGCCGGTGCCGAAGGCAAATAGGGCGTGACCTCACGGTGTATGGCGTCACCTGTTGTGATCAATCAGTCTGTTTGAAAGGAGTTAACGATGCACGCAGAAGATAAAGCGCTGGTCGCACTGTTCGAAGGCCTGGACACCCCCGGCGTTTCGGATGCCTTGGACAAGCTCGGCCTTCCTGGCCACTGCTTTGGCGTTATGCCGCTGGATAACTACAAGCAGGTGGTCGTCGGCCCAGCCTTTACCGTTAAGTACGTATCGGCAAGCGTTCCGCCTGGCACTGTGGGCGATTTCATTGATGACGTTGCAGAAGGTGACGTCGTTGTAATCGACAACGATGGCCGCACGGACTGCACCGTGTGGGGCGATATCATGACTCAATATGCAGGTTCCCGTAACATTGCAGCTACGGTCATCGACGGCGTATGCCGAGACGTGAACAAGGCCCTTGGCGATGGTTACGCGGTGTTCAGCAAAGGCCGTTTCATGCGCACTGGCAAAGACCGTGTGCAGGTCGAAGCGGTCAATCAACCGGTTTCCATTGGCCAGGCGCGTGTCTGCCCACGCGATATCGTTGTGGCCGATGCCAATGGTGTCGTTGTAGTTCCGCGTGAGCGAGCACGTGAAGTTGCCCAGGTGGCTCGGCAGATCGAGGCGGTGGAAGCGGATATCCGCGCATTGCTTGGCCAAGGGCGCACGCTGAAACAGGCCCGTGAAGAGCTTGGCTACCATACTCTGCAGCGAAAGCACTGATCTTCATTGATCCGGATGCTCTGCGCTGAAGGCGCTGAAACGACTTAAACCGGGTAGACCTACAGAGAACATGCCGGTCAAATATCGATTCAAGAGGTCAACGCCTTCAGTCCTTCAGATCGAGTCTTTTCCCGATTAAGGATCATGCATGCCAACCCCAGCATTGGACGCATTACTGCCTGTGGCAACCTTGATTGCCGTAGGTGGATTGGCTGCCAGGCTGGGGTGGGTCAAGGCCTCTTCGCTGTCCGATCTGTCGAATCTAGCCTTCTTTCAAGCTTTGGATGGCTGAGCAGGAGCTGAACTGCTGGCCAGGATAGGCTTGGCCGGGAGCCCGGCCAAGCAGGCTGGCACATCACAGCCGGGGATCATTTTCCCATGTGGTGCCGTAGTAGTCGTGGATACCTTTGCCCCAAGTCGGGTCGCTCATGTTTGGCCAGTTGTCCTTATCGAAGCCTGGGGCGTTTTTTAGTCGGTCCTTGTCGGCATCAAGGACGAAGCGCTTGTTCACCGTATCCAGGCGCAAAGCAGCCCACGGCACGGCAAACAGCTTTTCCCCCATTCCCAGGAAACCGCCGTACGACAGTACAGCGTACGCAACCTTGCCGCTTGCGGTATCCAGCATGATTTCCTTGATGTCACCCAGGTCTTCGTCTTGCGTGTTATACACGTCGTTGCCGATGAGGGTATCCGCACCCATCAGCCGCGGCCCCGGGCCGCGGTCTCCCTCGACAGTGAAATCGGTCCGTCCCTTGTACATACCGTACTTGTCGCGTTCTTCGAAGTTCATGGTGCGCTCCTGGCCATAGGCCATAGGCAGTAGAGCATCTCGACTATTGATTCAAGGCCGCTCGAATGACGCCGGCGGGAATGCCCGGCGTGATCAGACGATTTTTTGACCGCGCGATTTCCCCTAGAGCATTAAGCAAGGCTCGTATGAGAGGCGGGCGGGACAGCGAGCGACAGGCTTGGACACTAAGCTTTGATGGCTTGAGTGCGTTTCTGCGGCGCTCAGAACAGGAGAGGGGTCAACATATCCAGTCGTTCGCTGTTTGCGACCAGCGGTGGGACGTGGAGTCGACTGATGCGGTGCTGCGGACGGCCGTCAATTAGCTCTGACCCATTTTCCAGAAACAGGGATGAAAAGACGCTACAGCGTTCCCCTGCTGAGCGTCCTGGCGACCCTATTCGTGTTCGCGAAAGGCCGATATGGGTCGATAGCTGCCGGTCGTGACTGACCGCAATCGACCCATAGCGGTAAGTGGTTGCAAACCTTTTTGGTCAAATCACTTTTACCGCGCGGTCAATGAACTTCACTGGACCCGTCGGCAGCCCGGTAGGCGAATTGGCGGATTTCTCCAATGTCAGCTCGAACAACTGGTTGGCCTCAAGCGGTGGCAGGCTTTGTAGCGGTACACGATAGGTCTCTCCGGGTTTGACCAGGCCCAGTAAAACCGGTGCTTGCCACTTCAAAAAGATCGTCGATCGGACCTTCAACGAGCTGTACAGCTCCTGAGCCATCGATCCGTTGTATGCCAAATGGTTCACCAGCCCGATCCCGCGAAATCCATGAACCTGAACTTCCTTATGTCTGATGCGCTGAAGGCGCTCTGCACCCAGGCTCTGATACAACGTTATAGCTGTTATGCCAACGCTCTATAGCAGCTATTTCTCATGCTCTTTAAACTAACCCTTCGCGTAGGGCGCGACCCGCGTGGCGCCCCGCTACGCGAATCCCGCGTCATCGTTTTCGACTGTTTTGCTGAAGGTTATTCCGTGCACGTTGATGCTCGTCTTCCCGGTACAACCGGTATCTTTTGCCTGGGCCTGCTGCAAATACTGGTCTGGGGTGGTTCATTCTTCCTGTTGGCGGTCATGGGCGAGCCGATCATGCGTGACACCGGCTGGGGTAGCCAGTGGGTATATGGCGCACTGTCCCTGAGCTTGATGGTCTCGGCGTTGCTCGCACCGCTCTCCAGCCGACTGGTTGCACGTTACGGCGGCCGCGCTCAGTTGGCGAGCAGTGGCGCGATCGTCGCTGTTGGCCTGCTGGTCATGGCGTGGAGCCAGACACTAACCGTGTTTTTGTTCGCCTGGGTGGTGATCGGGGTGGGGATGGCAGCAGGCCTCTACGAAGCGCTGTTTTCAACGCTTGGAGCTCTTTACGCTGAGCAAGCCGGTAAAGCAATCACCGGCATTACGCTGATCTCCGGCTTTGCAACAACCCTATCCTGGCCCGTGGTTGCCTTGGCGATCGAGCAAATGGGCTGGCGTGAAGCCTGCGTTGCTTATGCCGCCGTGTTATTGGTGATTGTGGCGCCTTTGTACCTCTGGGTACTCCCGCGCGGTGGTCGCTTACCGCCGCGTCAGCGCACTGCAGAGCAGGGCACAGGTGGGGTCGACAAGCGGATGTACCGGCTTCTGGTCTGGATCTTCGCCCTAGGCGCGATCATTATGACTGCGGTTTCCGTGCAGTTGGTGGCGGTCCTGCAAGGGCTTGGCTACTCACTGGCCGCTGCCATTGCGCTGACTACGCTGCTGGGCCCCAGCCAGGTGGCCTCACGGGTGCTGCAGATGCTTGCCAGCAAGCGCCATCCCATCTGGACCGCGCTGGTTTCCGTAGTGCTGGTGGCGGTCGGTATGTTGCTCGTTGCAATAGCGCCTGGCGCTACCGCCCTGGGCCTGTTGCTTTATGGACTGGGCAATGGCTTGCGGGCGATTGTGCGGGGGCTGTTGCCGCTCTCACTGATGCCTGCATCCCAGTACGTGACGCTGATGGGAAAAATGTCCCGTCCATCCTTGATTGGGCAAGCCCTGACGCCCTTGGTGGGTGGCTACCTGATGCAGCATTTCGGTGCCTATGGTGTACTGGTAGCGCTGTGCGGCCTCGCATCGCTCAATGTGATCTTGGTGGGGTTGGTGCTTCGAACGCTGCAAAGCGTCCCCCAGGCTGCTTCGGACAGCACGGCACAAGGTAGCAATAATGACTGACGCTAAACGCCCCGAGCTTTTGATTGATGGGCCGATTGGCCACATTCAACTGATAGTCGATGAGCCAACAGCGCTTTCAAAGGGGGTGGTGGTAATCAGCCACCCTCAACCTCTGCTCGGTGGCAGCCCTCAGCATATTGTCCCGGTAACTTTGGCGCGCAGGCTAACTGCAGCAGGCTGGACGTCCATACGCCCCTGTTTTCGTGGAGTAGGCAAAACCACAGGTCCGCATGACGAGGGGATTGGTGAGTGCGAGGATAGCCTGGCGGTTGTCGAGTACGTCAGGCTCAAGTACCCGCACCTGCCCGTCGCCCTGGTAGGGTTTTCCTTTGGCGCCCACGTGTTTGCACGTGTCGCCTGCACCTTGCAGGGCTCGCTGCATGCGGTCGCTCTGCTTGGCATGCCTGTCGGCCATGTACCCGGCGGTCGTTACTATGAGCCGCTTGCCTTACCGCAGGGCTGCCTGCTGGTGCATGGCGAGCTGGACGAAATGGCACCTTTGCAGAACCTCCTGGATTGGGCGCGGCCGGACCGACGCCCGGTGGTCCTTTACCCGGGAACCAACCACTTTTTCAAAGGATGTTTGGCCGAAGTCGCCGAGCTTGTGGCGAAGCACTTGAACTCACCACGGTGACCCCCGCTCCCTGATGCGCCAAGCGATGCCACGCCGGCATATCTGTTAGGCCCTGAGCCCTGATGCTGCCTGGACGAAGCTGTGCAAACCTAGCACCCGAGTCAGTAAAACAATAACAACAAGGGTACGAGTCATGAATGCAGATATGGGCAACGCACGCCCGTTGACGCGCAAAGAGCGCACAACGGCCATTGTGGGTGTATGTTCTGGCAACCTGGTGGAGTGGTATGACTTCTTCATCTACGCCTACACCTCGATCTACTTCGCGTCATTGTTCTTTCCGGCTGGCGATCAGACCAGCCAATTGTTGGCCACGGCGGGCATTTTTGCCGTTGGCTTCTTCATGCGTCCGTTGGGCGGCTGGATTTTCGGTTACATCGCCGACACGCGCGGTCGCAAGATATCGATGATCATCTCGGTGTTCATGATGTGCGGTGGCTCCCTGATGATCGCCGTGATGCCTACCTACGCCAGCATTGGCATGGCCGCACCGGTTCTGCTGGTGGTTGCCAGGCTCATGCAGGGTTTGTCGGTCGGCGCTGAGTACGGTACTGGCGCTACTTACATCAGTGAAGTATCCCGGGCCGGCAAGCGTTCGTTCTACGGCTCGTTCCAGTACCTGACGATCATCGCCGGACAGTTGCTGGCGTTGCTGACGGTTGCCTTGTTGCAACAGGTGCTGTCCGAGCAGGACCTGAAAGCATGGGGATGGAGAATTCCGTTCTTCATCGGAGCGCTGGCATCGATCGTGGTGGTTTACCTGCGCCGTACCATGCGCGAAACAGCGAATGAAAAGGACATGAAGCGCAAGGAGTCGGGTTCACTGAAAGCGCTGATGCAGCACAAGCGTGCAGTGCTACTGACCTTTACGCTGACGATTGGCTGCTCGCTGTACTTTTATACCTTCACCGCTTACATGCAGAAGTTCCTGGTGGTCAGCGTGGGTATACCTGCCGCGACTGTCAGCCTGCTGATGGCGGCAGCCCTGGTAATCTTCATGCTCGCCCAGCCGTTGTTCGGCATGCTTGCCGACCGCATCGGCGTGCGCCGCAACATGATCATCTTCGGTACGTTGTCCACTTGCCTGGTCATTCCGCTACTGACTGCCATCAAGTCAGCGCAGGACCCCTACACGGCATTCAGCCTCGTAGTGGCGGGGCTGTTGATCGCCGCTTTCTACACCCCAGTGACCGGCGTACTGAAGGCCGATTTGTACCCGGGAACGGTTCGGGCCCTGGGTGTTGGTCTGCCTTACGCGGTGGGGGCGGCGATGTTCGGCGGTTCGGCCGAATATATAGCGCTGACGTTCCGCTCCTGGGGCATGGAAGAGCACTTCTACATGTATGTGGCGGCCATTGCAGCAATAACCTGGATTTCTGCACTGCTGATGCCCGACCTGACCAAGCATGGCTATCTGGATGGAGATGGCAAGGTTGAGCAGAACACCGGCCTGCGCCAGATTCTGCAGCGCCGGACGCAGCCGGGCAACCCAAATGCCTGAAGGCGCGAGGTCAACCATGACACTGGAAACAAAACGCGTATTTCGCTTTGATGTCTGGTACCACCCGGTGATGGAACAGGTGTTCGCGCAAGCACCTGGCATCGAGCTGCAGACGATTGCCCGTAACGCACCGCAGGAGCAGATCCTGCGTGCGCTGCAGGCCAGCCACGCTTACCAGATCCCGTCAGCCAGGGACGAGTTGCCCGAGCAGTGGAGGGCAGACAAACGCTTGCTTCAGCAGCTGCCGCGCTTGCTGTGTGTCTCCACCAATGGCGCAGGTTATGACACAGTCGATGTCGCTGCCTGCACCGATGCAGGCGTGCTGGTTGTCAATCAGTCCGGGGCCAATGCGCAGTCGGTGGCAGAAGCAACGATCGGTTTGATGATCGATTGCTCGCGCCGCGTGACCGAGTCCGATCGCAGGCTTCGCACTGCTCGCGGGTTTACCCGCGAAGACCTGATGGGCGCGGAACTGTACGAAAAGACCTTGGGGTTGGTGGGGATAGGCCAGGTCGGTGCTCGGGTTGCCCGAATAGCACAGGCGTTGGGTATGCGCGTGCTGGCCTGTGACCCTTGGCTGTCAGCCGAAGAAATAGCGGCCAGGGGTGCTCAAGCCGTCGATCTGCCAAGCCTGCTCAGGGCCAGCCATGTGGTATCCCTGCATTGCCCCCGGTCGGCGCAGACAATGAACCTGATGAACACCTCGACCTTCAGGCAAATGCGCGAAGGTGCGATATTCATCAACACGGCCCGCGGTGGCCTGCACGACGAACAGGCGCTGTACAGCGCTTTGGCAAGCGGGCACCTGGGTGGGGCCGGCATCGATGTCTGGGACCAGGAGCCTCCGCCGTTGGACCACCCGCTATTATCGCTGCCAACGGTGGTGGGCCTTTACCACACTGCCGGAGTCACCGGTGAGGCCAGGCAACGCATGGGGGAATGGGCGGCGCGGCAGATCATTGATCTGTTTGACGGCCAGGAAGCCCCACGCATTGTGAACCCGCAGGTGTTCCCTCGTTTTCTGGAGCGTTTGCAGGCGCAGGATCACGCCAGTCGTTGATCGTCAGCGCCTTCGACCCGGGTTACTTGAAACCGGTAACGGCGTGGGGCACGTAGGGTGCCTGAAGGCGCGCTACGTCATCCTCCGACAGCGACAATTGCAACGCTGCGACCGCATCATCCAAATGCTCAGGTCTGGAAGCCCCGACAATCGGTGCGCACACCCCGCGCTGGCCAAGTACCCAGGCCAGCGCTACCTGGGCCATGGGCACGCCGCGCTCCAGTGCGATTTGCTCGACCACATCGATGACGCGGCCATCTTCCACTTCGGTATTGGCGTAGAACGATTGGCCGGAGATGTCCGTGCGCGTGCGCTGGGTCTGCTGGCCATGGGGGCGAGTCAGTCGGCCGCGGGCCATCGGGCTCCAGGGCATAAGGCCCACGCCCTGGTCGAGGCACAGGGGGATCATTTCGCGCTCTTCTTCGCGGTAGATCAGGTTGAGGTAGTTCTGCATCGACACGAATCGGCTCCAGCCATGGCTGCTGGCCACGTGTTGAGCTTTGGCGAACTGCCAGGCGTACATCGACGACGCGCCGATGTAGCGAGCCTTGCCAGCCTTCACCACATCGTGCAGGGCCTCCATGGTCTCTTCGATCGGCGTGTGGTAGTCCCAACGGTGTATCTGGTACAGGTCGACATAGTCTGTGCCCAAACGGGAAAGGCTCGCGTCGATGTTGGCCATGATTGCCTTGCGCGAAAGGCCTTGCTCATTGGGGCGGCTACTGCCTTCCCACATGTTCGCCGGGAAGAACACTTTGGTGGCAATCACCGTTTCTTCACGGCGGGTGAATTCCTTGAGCAATTTGCCGAGGATGATTTCCGAGGTACCGGCCGAGTAGCTGTTGGCCGTGTCGAAGAAGTTGATCCCTTGCTCGACGGCGTGGCGGATGATGGGGCGGCTGTCGGCTTCGCCCAGGGTCCAGGGGTGCGTGCCTGCGTCCGGTTCGCCGAAGGTCATGCAGCCCAGGCACAACCGCGATACATCCAGGCCTGTGTTGCCCAGCTTGACGAATTGCATCTGCTTTTCCTCTTTCATCGATATGCAGAGCAAGGGTAGCGCTGGCAGCCCTGTGCGCAAACTCCCGGAATGTGAAACCTTCATGTGCAGATTTTCACAAGCGCAGCAATGGCCGCACCTGTTCCACGATGAAGTCACAGACCGCTTTGATACGGGGCGTGGCGCGCACGTCTTCGTGCACGGCAAGCCATAAGGCGATGGAGGTGGTCCGGTCATCGCCCTCTGCCGTTTCAAGCCCGTATTCCTGCGCCATGAACACCGGCAGGCAAGCAACGCCCATGCCGCTGGCCGCAGCCTGGGCCTGTATGCGCAAATCGTTGCTTTGCAGCACGAACGGTCGGCCGGCGGCCTGCTCGACCAGCCAGCGCTGCTGGGGGGACTTGGCCTGAGACTCGTCATAGCCAATATAAACCGGCTGCGCCCAGCCGAGGTAGCCGGGCGCTGCGTACAGGCCGTAGTCCAGATGGCCAAGCAGGCTCGTGACCAGCGTGGGCTCGGTGGGCCTTGCCAGGGCAATGGCAATGTCGGCCTCGCGCCGGGCCAGGGAGGTGCGCGATTTGCTGCCGACCAGTTTCAGGCGCAACCGAGGGTGGCGCAGGTGCAGTTCCCCCAGCCGCGCTGCAACCATGCTGGCCAGTAGCGCAGGAGGGGCCGCCACTACCACCTGGCCGTCTATTTCCTGTTGCCCGGCGCTGGCGAAGTGTTCCAGCGCAAATGCGGACAGCAACATTTGCTCAGCGAATTCACCCGCACGCAGCCCCTCATTGGTCAACACGTAGGCTCGCGGCCGACGATCGACGAGCTTGAGTTGCAGCGACGCTTCCAGCGACGCAATGCGCCGGGCAACCGTGACGTGATCGACGCCGAGTTTTTTGGCGGCCGCAGACAATGAGCCTGACGTTACGAACGCAGAGAAATGGCGGAGGTCTTCCCAATCGAACATACATGGCCCCTGAAACTGGTCGGGCCATGATACCTCGACCGGCGGGCAGGGCTAAAACTACAAGGCAAGGCTCATGCGCATGAGCCACGACTCGATCCAGGCCTCATCGACCGGTATCGCACGCCGGCGCAGGGTATCGGCGCTGTCGATCAATGCCAGGATGGCTTCGCTCACACTGCCGGCGTCCTGAACGTTGAACCGCCCTTGATTGATGTCGGCCTCTACTGCCACAAGTAAAGGCTGACGCAGCACTTTCAAGCGCTGGTCCAGCCAGTTGCGTTGAACGGGCTGCAAATGGCGGGAGTCATGGCGAAGCAATAGTTCGTCACCAGGGTGCGTGCGTTGGCACATCAGGGCGAAGCGCAAGTAACCTTGCAGGTCCCGGCAAAAGGTACCGCGGCGCCAGGCTTCAATGCGACGCTCGACGATGTCGAGCAGCACATCCAACAGCAGGTCCTGTTTACTCGCAACATGATGGTAAAGGCTTCCTGGCTGCAGCCCCACGCGAGTGGCGAGCTGCCGCATGCTCATGGCGCTGTAGCCAACTTCCGCCATTAGCTCGCGTGCAGCGCACAGCAGGAAATCAGAACTTGATCGGGCGACTTCAGGCATAGACTGGCAGCCTGGACAACGCGCGTAATATTCGGCAAAGCGTGCGTCGGCAACTCAACCGTGGCATCAGGCTGTGCATGGCAAAAACCTCAAGCATTCAGCGATTGAAAAACCCGAGGCGGGCCGAGTGCGGTCCGTCAGAACCCGTGCATCCGGCCCGCCCGGGAAAACAAGTTACGGCTGTTGACCAGCCAGCTCTAGCAGAGCGCGTGCGCGCAGAATCACCGGTGCGTCGACCATCTGCCCATCGAGTGTGAACACACCTGCCCCAGACTGCGCTTGAGCCACAACGCGCTGCGCCCAGTTCAGCTCAGCCTCTGAAGGCTGCAGTGCCCGGTGAATGATGCTGATCTGACTTGGGTGAATGCACAGTGCACCTCCAAAACCCATGTCGCGCGCGTATTGAACGTGTTTGTGCAGTCCCGAAACGTCCTGGATGGCGGGGTAGACACCATCCAAAGGTGCCGCCAGGCCGGCCGCGCGGCTATGCAGGATCACGGCATAGCGTGCCTGGCCGAGCACCTGGTTGGCAGCTTCGCTGTCGGTCTTGAGGTTCAGGTCCAGCCCCAGGTCAAGGCTGCCGAACGACAGGCGTTCCACACCGTCAGCTGCCGCAATTTGTGGCAGCGCGACCAAACCGCGGGCACTTTCGATGATGGGCCAGATCGGTTTGCCTGTGCCATGCGCCTGCCTGATCTGAGCTTCTGTCTCTGCCTTGGGCAACAAGATGGCTTTGACCCCGGCGTGACGCATGCACAGTCGTAAGTCAGCGTCGTGCGCCCAATGCCCAGGCGCATTCACGCGCACCAACACACGGGCATCAGGGTTTTCACTCAGAAATGCCTCCAGATGATCGCGCGCCTGCTCCTTGGCGGACTCCTCGACGGCATCCTCAAGATCGACGATCACGCAGTCGGCACCACTGGCGAGCGCTTTGGGAATGCGCTCAGGTCGGCTGGCAGGAACGAACAATGCGGACCTTACGTTAGCCTGGCTCATTGCGTGCGCTCCTCAGTGAACTCAACTTCACCCGACTGTGCCATCCCCGCGTCGTTAGTTGCCCAGAGCTGTGCCTTGCCGTGATCCAGCATCCGACCGCCCAGTTCGAATGGGGTAGGGGAGATCAACGGGCGTAGGCCCCGGAAGGCAAAGCGCCGGATGCGCGCAGCAGGGTTGGCACGCTGGAACGCCCTTAGATTGAGGGTAGCTATCAACGGGCCATGCACCACCAAGCCGGGGTAGCCTTCGGTTTCCGTCACATAAGGCCAGTCATAGTGAATACGGTGGCCATTAAACGTTACCGCCGAATAGCGGAACAGCAGGGTGGCGTTTGGCTCGACGACCTCCTGCCAGTCTCCCGCAGGCGCGGCGTCGGTGCCACCGAGTTTCGGCGGGGTAGGCTCGCGGTAGACGATGTCGTGCTCTTCGACCAGCGCGTTGCGGCCATCCTGCAAATATTCATGTTTGACCGTGACGAACAGCAATGAGCCCGTGCGCCCGTGTTTTTCCTCGACTTTGAGAATGGTCGAGCGGCGCGAGACCTGGGCCTCGACCTTCAACGGATGAAGGAACTCCAATCGGCTCCCGGCCCACATACGATTGCGGTTGTCTGCCGGCGGCAGGAACCCACCGCGCGCCGGGTGGCCGTCGCTCCCCAAACCCGCTTCTTCAACAGGGTCCTGGAAGAACGCCCAATGCCACAGCAGGGGCAAGGCATCACCCGGGCCCGGTGCAGGCTCGCTCAGGGTGGCGGCGATACGCTTTACCAGATTGTGAGTGAGGCGGTCGTGGCTGATTTCACTTCGGCCAATCCAGGCGCTGAGGTTTTCGCTGGTCATTGTTATTGTCCTTGTGTTCAAAGCTGGTTGGCGAGTTCGGGCACTGCCTCGAACAGGTCGGCAACCAGGCCATAGTCGGCCACTTGGAAGATGGGGGCTTCTTCATCCTTGTTGATCGCGACGATCACCTTGGAGTCTTTCATGCCGGCCAGGTGCTGGATCGCGCCGGAGATACCGACGGCGATGTACAGCTGTGGCGCGACGATCTTGCCGGTCTGGCCGACCTGCATGTCGTTCGGCACGAAGCCGGCGTCAACTGCAGCGCGCGAGGCACCGACGGCAGCGCCGAGCTTGTCGGCCAGGCTGTACAGGTGCTTGAAGTTGTCACCGTTACCCAAGCCGCGACCGCCGGATACGACGATGCTCGCGGCAGTCAGTTCAGGTCGGTCGGAGGTGGCCAACTGCTCGCAGACGAAAGCCGACAGTCCGGCATCCCGTGCGCCGTCGAGCTGCTCGATGATTGCTCCGCCGCCTGTTGCCGCCACCGCTTCAAAACACGTGGTACGCACGGTGATGACTTTTACCGCAGCACTCGACTGCACAGAAGCAATCGCATTGCCAGCGTAGATCGGGCGTTTGAACGTATCAGCCGATTCCACCGCAATGATTTCGGAGATCTGGTCGACGTCCAGCAAGGCGGCGACACGTGGCAAGATGTTCTTGCCGTTGCTGGTCGCCGGCGCGAGCACGTGGGAGAAATCTGGCCCCAGGTTAGCAACCAGAGGCGCAACGTTCTCGGGTAGCTGATTGGCGAAGGCCGCATCATCCGCGATCAATACCTTAGTCACGCCAGCGATCTCTGCCGCTGCAAACGCCACGCCGGACACGTCATGGCCGGCCACCAGTATGACAATCTCCTCACCAATCTGCTGCGCTGCCGCCAAAGTGTTGAGGGTTGCGCCAGCCAGGGCGCGATTGTCATGTTCTGCTACTACAAGGATGGCCATCAGATCACCTTCGCTTCGTTCTTCAGTTTCTCGACCAGTTCGGCCACCGTTTTGACCTTGATACCAGCGCTTCGTGCAGCAGGCGCTTCGACTTTCAGGGTTTTGTTGGTGCAGGTCAGCGATACGCCCAGCGCGCCTGGAGTAACGGACTCCAGCGGCTTCTTCTTGGCTTTCATGATATTCGGCAGCGATGCATAGCGCGGTTCGTTCAGCCGCAGGTCGGTGGTGACGATGGCCGGCAGGTTCAGGGAGACGGTCTGCAGGCCGCCATCGATTTCACGGGTAACGTTCAACGTGTTGCCAGCCACTTCAACCTTGGAGGCGAAGGTGCCCTGGGCGAAGCCGGTCAGAGCGGCCAGCATCTGGCCGGTCTGGTTGTTGTCGCTGTCGATGGCCTGCTTGCCCAGGATCACCAGTTGTGGTTGCTCTTTGTCGACAACGGCTTTCAGCACTTTGGCTACGGCCAGAGAGTTCAGCTGGTCAGCGGCTTCGACCAAAATGGCGCGGTCAGCGCCCAGGGCCAGGGCAGTGCGCAACTGCTCCTGAGCAGTAGCCGGACCAACGGAAACCACGACGACCTCGCTTGCAACGCCTTTTTCCTTCAGGCGCACGGCTTCCTCGACGGCAATTTCGCAAAAGGGGTTCAGGGACATCTTGACGTTTGCAAGGTCGACGCCGGAGTTGTCCGGCTTGACCCGGACTTTCACGTTGTAGTCGACCACACGCTTGATTGCGACGAGCACTTTCATGGACGGAATGACTCCTTGAATCGTTGCGTACCAACAGCGAAAAAAGAGGGGTCAGATGACCCCTGAAGTGCGCAGTTGATCAATGCGTTCGGAAGGCAGGCCCAGTTCGGCAAGAATGTGGGCACTGTGTTCGCCCAGTGCTGGAACAGGGTCCATACGTGGCGTAAAAGCGTTGCTCGACGCCGGTGGCAGCAGGCTCGGAATGTTTCCGATTGCGCTGCCAACCTGGCGCCAACGGTCACGGGCTTGAAGTTGTGGATGGCTCCAGACGCCTTGCATGTCGTTGACCCGTGCATTGGCGATGCTAGCCGTATCCAGGCGCTGGATGACCGTGTCGAGCTCCAGGCTGGCAAAGGCCTCAACGATCAGCGTGCGCAGAGCCTCGCGGTTTTCCACGCGCAGGTAATTGGCGCTGAAGCGCTCATCATCGGCCAGGGTTGGCTGCAACAGCACCTTTTCACAGAACAGCCGCCATTCGCGTTCGTTCTGCAACCCCAGCATGACGGTATTGCCGTCGCCTGTGGGGAAGGGCCCGTAAGGGTAGATGGTGGCGTGGGCAGCGCCTGCCCGTGGGGGAGGCGTGGCGCCCTGATAGGCGTAATAGAGCGGATAGTTCATCCACTCGACCAGGCTTTCAAGCATGGAAACGTCGACGTGGCTGCCTTCGCCGGTCTTTTCCCGCAGCATCAAGGCAGAAAGCACGCCGGTGTAGGCGTACATGCCGGCGGCAATATCGGCAATAGAGTTACCGGCTTTGGCCATCTGTTCTTCGCCGGGGCCGCCCGTGACCGACAAGAACCCGCCCTCGCTTTGAATCAGCAGGTCATAGGCCTTCTTTTGCTCGTAAGGCCCGCCGGCGCCGTAGCCGGAAATGTCGCAGACGACCAGACGCGGAAAGCGCGTGTGCAAATCGTCGAAGGATAGGCCGAGGCGCGCGGCGGCGCCGGGTGCGAGGTTCTGCACCAGTACATCGGCCTGCTCCAGCAATTGGTCCAGGATATCGCCAGCAATATCCTGTTTCAGGTCCAGGGTCAGGCTTTCCTTGGAGCGGTTGGTCCAGACGAAGTGCGAGGCCAGGCCGTCGACGCGCTGGTCGTAGCCGCGAGCGAAGTCGCCAACGCCTGGGCGCTCGACTTTGATGACCCGTGCCCCCAGATCGGCCAGTTGGCGGGTGCAGAAGGGCGCGGCAATGGCATGTTCCAGGCTGATGACGGTGATGCCGTCGAGCGGGCGAGGTCCGGTGGGCTGGGTCATGTTGTTGTCTCTCTCTTCAGCTTCACGTGGATCAGGTGTTAGAACGAACGCGGCAGTTCCAGCAGGTGCTCGGCCACGTAGGACAGGATCAGGTTGGTGGAGATCGGCGCCACCTGATAAAGCCGGGTTTCGCGGAACTTGCGCTCCACGTCGTATTCAGTGGCAAAACCGAAACCGCCGTGGGTCTGCAGGCAGGCGTTGGCAGCCTCCCACGACGCCTTGGCGGCGAGGTACTTGGCCATGTTGGCGGCGGCGCCGGCGTTCTTGCCGCTGTCATACTGCTCGCATGCCTGCCAGCGCATCAGGTCGGCGGCTTCGATTTCGATATGGGCTTCGGCGATGGGGAACTGCACCCCCTGGTTTTGCCCGATCGGGCGGCCGAACACCACGCGGTCGCGGGCATACTGCGCGGACTTTTCGATGAACCAGCGGCCGTCGCCGATGCATTCGGCGGCGATCAGCGTGCGCTCGGCGTTAAGGCCGTCGAGAATGTAGCGGAAACCTTTGCCTTCTTCGCCGATCAGGCTGCTGGCGGGAATTTCCAGGTTGTCGAAGAACAGCTCGTTGGTTTCGTGGTTAACCATGTTGGCGATCGGTTGCACGGTCAGGCCGTTGCCGATGGCTTCGCGCAGGTCGACCAGGAAAATCGACATGCCTTCAGACTTCTTCTTCACCTCGGCCAGCGGCGTGGTGCGGGCCAGCAGAATCATCAGGTCGGAATGCTGGATACGCGAGATCCACACCTTCTGGCCATTGATCACGTACTTGTCGCCCTTGCGCACGGCAGTGGTCTTGATCTTGGTGGTGTCGGTGCCGGTGGTGGGCTCAGTCACGCCCATCGATTGCAGGCGCAGTTCGCCGCTGGCCAGCTTGGGCAGGTAGTAGCTTTTCTGTTCATCACTGCCGTTACGCAGCAGGGTGAACATGTTGTACATCTGGCCGTGGATAGTGCCGGAGTTGCCACCGCAGCGGTTCACTTCCTCGAGGATCACCGAGGCTTCGGCCAGGCCCAGGCCAGAGCCGCCGTATTCCTCGGGGATCATGGCCGACAGCCAGCCGGCGTCGGTCATGGCTTTGACAAAAGCTTCCGGGAAGCCTTTTTCTACGTCAATCTTGCGCCAGTATTCGGCGGGGAAGTCGCCACACAGGGCGCGCACGCCTTCGCGGATGGCATTGAGTTCTTCGCTGTAGTAGTCGCTCATTGTTATTCTCCAGTTGGGCAAGGCCGGCTCGCTGATCGTGGGTCGTGAGCCGGCCCGGCCCGTGTTGCACGGTCAGGTCGGCTGGAAGCCCAGGGCGGCGCGGAAACGGTTCTTGATGTAGAAGCCGTCACGCGGCGGCAGCACGCGCGGTGGGTTTTCGGCCTTGATCTTGACGGTCGCCAGCTTTACACCCTCGCGAGTAGCGAAGCGTTCACGCAGGTCGTGCACGCCTTCGATCTCGCGGATCTCGTTGGTCCAGCTGAAGCCACAGGTATTCGCCACTTGGTCGAGCTGGATGCCGAAACCTGCGTGGCTGACTTGCATGCCGGTCTCACCGAAGTGGCCGTTGTCCAGCACCACGATGGTCAGGTTCTTCGGTTTTTGCAGCGACACGGTGGCCAGCGCGCCAAAGCCCATCAGCAGTTCGCCATCGCCAGTAATCACCACCACCGATTTGTCTGGCTGGGCGTTGGCTAGGCCGAGGCCGACGGTGATCGCGCTGCCCATGGCGGCCCACAGGTAGTAGTTGTTGTCGTGGTCGCCTGCGGCCATCACGTCGTACGAGGCTGAACCCAAACCGGTGACCACCAGCAGATCCTGACGATCTGCGAGCAGGGTGCGCACCACTTCACGGCGGCAAAGGGTGTGGTTGGCGCTTACTTGACCCATTTCTTTTCTCCGATCAGGCGCTGGCCAAGCAGCAGGGCAGTGGCGGAATCACCGTTGAACGCCATGGTGGCGGCGCCGTGCAGCAGCGGGGCGACGTCTTCGGGCTTGTCGGCGCGCCAAGTCAACACCTTCATCAAGTTCAGCGAGGCTTCGGTGGCTTGGCCCATGGGGTTCTGCCAGGCATTGAACTCGGCCCAGTCGCCGCGCATGGTCACCACCATCAGCAGCGGGAAACCAGCGCAGTTCTGCAGGGCCAGGGTGTTGATGCAGTTGCCGACGCCGCTGGATTGCATGAGGAGTGCCCCGCGCTCGCCGCCGAGCCAGGCGCCGGCCAGGTAGCCGATGCCTTCTTCCTCGGTGGTGAGGACCACGGCTTTGATATCAGGGTCTTCATAGGACATGCGGATGGCTGCGCTGTGGCCGGCATCCGGTACGAACACGACGTGTTTTACATCGTGGGCCTTAAGGACGCGGAACACGTCTTCTTGCCAGTTTTGTTCAGCTTCTTGCGATGACATGGGTGTCTCCCGTGCTGCTTTTGTTTTGCCTCATCATGGAGTGAACCTGTGTCGACGACGACTACCTTTTTTCACTTTGAGATATGCCGAACGGGCATACCTTGACCATCCCCCCTGTAGCTATAACGAGCCTGGATATCTGATAGGCCCAAACCGCACTTATTCAAGGCATGCAACTGCGCTAGGTTGCCCGGCGGCGTTCGCTCCGAACGCTTGGCTGTACCCACAACAATAAAGTCCGAGGGCAACACCATGTTCGTACGCTTCTTGCGCTGGCGCGCATTCGCGGTACTTTCCAACGTTTCGCAGCCCACCTCGGCTTGCCCGACAGGGCTCCTTTCTCTTGCCTACCTCATTCCGTAATGCGCCGCGAGCGCGTAAGCGATCTTCATTACTTGATTACAGGTGGTTCATGAAATTCCGACTTCCTTTGGCAGGGTGGATCCTGCTGGCAATGGGCTTGGGCGTGCTCATCGGTTACACGATCTTTTTGAGTGCCCCAGACAAAGCTTCAGCAACGGAGATTGCCGGCCATATCTCGATTGTGTCGGACGTGTTCCTGCGGCTGATCAAGATGCTGATCGGGCCCTTGGTGTTCTCCACCTTGGTCGTCGGTATTGCCCATATGGGCGATGCAGGTGCAGTGGGACGTGTGTTTGGCAAGGCCATGCTGTGGTTCATGACGGCTTCGTTGTTGTCACTGGCGGTTGGCCTGATCATGGCCAACGTCCTGCAGCCAGGTCAGCACCTGGCGCTGCCGCTACCTCCGGTAGACGCGACCACCTCCCTGCAGACGTCGGCATTCACACTCAAAGGGTTCGTGACCCATCTGGTGCCGCGATCCTTTGCCGAGGCGTTGGCAAACAACGAGATCCTGCAGATCGTTGTTTTCTCGATGTTCTTGGGGGTTGCCTTGGCAGCCCTTGGGGAGAAGGCCCAAGGGCTGATTCGCCTGACCGACGAACTGGCCCAGGCGATGCTGTTGATCACCGGCTACGTGATGAAGCTGGCACCACTGGCCGTAATGGCCGCCATGGCATCCACGGTGGCCATCAACGGCCTGTCGATCCTGGCGACGTTCGCGGTGTTCATGCGCGATTTCTACCTGGGACTGGGCGTGTTGTGGGTATTGTTGGTGCTGGCAGGCACTCTATTCCTGGGGCGCCGCGTGTTCAGCCTGCTGCATCTGATCAAGGAGGCATTCCTGCTGGCATTCGCGACGGCCAGCTCTGAATCGGCCTACCCGAAGCTGCTGGCTGCACTGGACCACTTTGGCGTCAAGCGCAAGATATCCAGCTTTGTCATGCCGATGGGTTACTCATTCAACCTGGACGGTTCGATGATGTACTGCACGTTCGCCGTGTTATTCATTGCCCAGGCGTATGGCATTGAGATGTCCATCGGCACGCAGATTCTGATGCTGCTGACCCTGATGCTGACCTCCAAAGGACTGGCGGGGGTGCCCCGTGCGTCGCTGGTCGTCATTGCCGCGACGCTGGTGCAGTTCGACATTCCCGAGGCAGGCCTGCTGTTGATCCTGGGCATCGATACCTTCCTCGATATGGGACGATCAGCCACCAATGCGGTTGGCAACTCGATAGCCACTGCCGTAGTGGCGAAGTGGGAAGGGGAGTTGACAACCGAACCGCAGACGCAGGCAGAGATAGCTGACGAGGGTGCTCCTGCGGCCAAATCGATGGCCAGTTAGCCAGCCAACCACCGGTGTCTGCCCGAATCGGACAGGCACCGGTGGGCAAGCTTCACCCCTGAATGGCTTCCGACACTTGCGGCTTGTTCACCGGCATGCCGGTATTTTCTTCAACTTTACCGTCACCACTGATGTAGCCATGCCGTGTCAGGTTAGGCATCAGCACCGAAGCAATAAAGGTGACGCAAAGCACTGCTGCGACGTAGAAGAAGAAGTAGTTCTCCACGCCCTCTGCACGGAACGACAGCGCGACGTATTCGGCGGTGCCGCCAAACGCAGCATTGCCGATTGCATAGGGGAAACCGACCCCAAGCGCCCGAACTGCCGGCGGGAACAGCTCTGCCTTCACGATGCCTGCAATGGGTGTGTACAGCGAAGCGATGACCAGGCCGCCAAACACCAGCGCAAATGCAACGATTGGGTTATTGGTGCTCTGAATCGCGAACAGCAGCGGGATGACCATCAGGATGCCCAGCCCAGAGAACAGCAGCATATGCGTCTTGATCCCGACCCGATCGGCCAACAAGCCGAACAGGGGCTGGCACAACATGAAGCCGATCAGCGCCGAGGTCATGATGAAGCTGACGGTCTCGGCGTCAAAGCCGGCCGAGATCACCAGAAACTTCTGCATGTAAGTGGTGAAGGTATAGAAATACAGTGAACCACCAATCGTGAAGGCAACGACCAGGCCAACGGCGCGCTTGTGCTTGAACATCCCGCGCAGCGAACCTGCACCTTCTTTATGCATCTCCTTCTTCGAGGCGGTTTCGTGCATCGAGCGACGGAGGTACACGACCACTACCGCGCTGACCGCACCGATGAAGAACGGAATGCGCCAGCCCCATTCGCGCAATTGCTCATCGGTCAGCGTCTGCTGCAGCACAACCACGGTGAACAGTGCCAGCAATTGCCCGGCAATAATCGTGAAGTACTGAAATGACCCGTAGAAGCAGCGGCGTCCCGGAGTGGCAATTTCACTGATGTAAGTGGCGCCGGTCCCGTATTCGGCACCTACCGAAAGCCCTTGGATCAGCCGGGCTACCAGCAGCATGATCGGCGCCGCGATGCCGACGGTTTCATAGGTCGGCATCACGGCGATCAGCAACGAGCCGCCGCACATCATGAACACCGAGATGATCATGGATACCTTACGGCCGCGGGTGTCCGCCAGCCAACCGAAGATCCAGCCCCCCAGTGGGCGCATGAAGAAGCCAACGGCGAAAACACCGGCAGTGGCTAACAGTTGGGTCGTCGTGTCGCCTTTGGGGAAGAACGAAGCGGCGAAATAGATTGCGGTGTAGGCATAGATGAAAAAGTCATACCACTCGACCAGGTTGCCCGAACAGGCCCCGAGGATGGCGCGCACCCGATTTGGTGGTTGAGAGGTGGATGGAGCACCGGTGCTGGTGACTGAAGATGTTGCAGGCATGGCGAAACCCTCTGGCAAGGCGCAAGTCCCCACGGAGCACAGAAACGGGCTCCGGGCGAGGTGACATGAACGAGGTGGGTATCTCAGCGGTGACGCTGGGTCCGGTAAGAGAAGGTCGCGGCGCGACTCAGTCTTGCCAGGGGAGGAGAGGCGATAGATGACATGGTTTAGCCCTCTGGTTTTATTCTTGTAGTGAGTCGGGCGTGGCAAGCACCGACTTTCACTTCAAGCTACGCCAGTTCTCGCCCTTCAATAAGGGGCTGGGACAACTAACTGTTATGCCGAAATTCTATAGCTGTGCAGGGGCGGGCTGTTTAGACTTTGATTCACCTGAATTATCTAAAGTTGGTCTGTGAATGGACGTCGTTCAGCTAAAAACCCTCATCCATGTTGCCGAGCTGGGGAGCCTCAGCAAAGCCTCGGATCGCTTGCACATCGCTCAGCCGGCACTCAGCAGACAGATTCGTCAATTGGAAAAGGAGTTGGGCGTCTACCTGTTCGAGCGGCATGGCCGTGGCATGGTGATCACCGAAGCTGGCAGTGATGTGCTGGAGCACGCCACCAGAATCATGAATGAGCTGGAAGCCATCCGCACCGCTGTCGCCGGGGTGCAGGGTACATTCCGTGGGGCAGTGGCGATTGGTACCACGCCGACGATTGCTGAAATTGTCACCGTTCGCCTGGTCAAGCGCATTCGTGAGGCGCACCCGGACCTCTCGATACGATTCTCTTCGGCTTTTAGTGGCTATCTGCTTGACTGGCTACAGCGTGGCGAACTGGAGCTGGCCATATCGTATGACCTGGAGCCGCTTCACACGTTGCACATAGCCCCCGTGATGATGGAAAACCTCGTGCTCGTCGGGCCACCGGCTGCCGGACTCAAGCTTGACGAGTCAGTGCGTTTCGCAAGCCTCGCCGAACAACAGATGATTCTGCCGAGTGGCCGTCACGGCTTACGCAAGATCATGAACCAGTGCGCTGCAGAAGTCGGCATAAAGCTCAATGCCAACGTGGAGGCTGATTCTTTTGGCGCAATGATTGACCTGGTTCGCCACGGCTTTGGACTGACAGCACTGCCATTGGCATCCATCTATGGTCACCTGCAAAACGGCACGTTGTGCGCCGCACCTTTAGTGGACCCGATACCCATGCGCAAACTGGTGATGGTGTCGCCTGCCGACCGCCATGTCACACCCGCGACGCGCTATGTTGGCGAGACGTTCGTTGAGCTTGCATCTGAGCTGGTAAAGCAAGGCATTTGGGCAGGGCATATGCTTTGAGTTGAGGCCACGCACAGGTGCGCGACGCCACATATTCGCGTATTTGGTGCATTTCACACTTGATCTCTGCACGTCCAGTGCTGCACTGAGGGTTTGGTCGATAAAGAAATTGCGGGCAACAGAATGCCCGCTGCTAGGCGGGCAAGGTCTATGCAAGAAGTGGATTGAGTGGTACTGCTCGGCCTGAGAAGAGAGGGGAAGATTTTCAAACATCTTCCGCTTGCTAACGGTCACTTACCGTCCCTGAAAGGTGCTGCCCTGGCTCATCCCTCCAGCTTCCTGATTAGGCCACCAAACTGCTGCGCCGGCTCGACATAGCGAAGAGCTGATTTCATGTCGTTCCAGCCTACGTATTCCATAAGCGTTTTAATGTCCCAACCTGAGCTAGCAGCCCGGGTAGCAAACCCGCGTCGGATCGAGTGAGCGCTGTAGATCTCGGACGGCAAGCCACATCGATCCAAGATGTCGCGAAGGAGGGGGATCAAGCTATGGGCCGCAAGCGGGCGATCACTGATGTTGCCCCATCGGTCTATGCCCCTGAACACACCGCCGCGGGTTAGGCCGGCAGCTTCGATCCAGTTGAGATACGCCTCCACGGGGCAGAGTTTGCTCAACGAAGGTGTCTTGTACTCCCGCCCGATGTTCTGCCGGTCTCCTTTGCTCGATCCTAGGTAGAACCTAATCCCGACGTATCGCTCCGCATGCGTGTTCTCGATCGTGAGCCTAGCTAGTTCGTCTCCGCGGAAACCCCTCCAGAAACCGATTGTGAGCAGGGCGATATCACGATAGCAGCATGAGTCGCCGAGGAAACTGCCATGACAACGCCGTGGCCGAGAGCTTTTTCCAGCTTTTGAAGCGGGAACGAATCCGGCGAAAGATCTACGGAACGCGTGACGAAGCCCGAAGTGATATTTTCGATTACATCGAGATGTTCTATAACCCTAAACGCCGACACAGCAGTGCTATGCAGCTGTCGCCAGTAGAGTATGAGAAACGCTATTTTCTGAGCTTGGAGAGTGTCTAGGAAACCAGGGGCGATTCAAAGCGCTTTCCATCTTTCCCTCGATCCTCACATCTGCGGCGCCCGGGCGAAGCAACGAAGGAAAGAGTTGGAGTTGTGTATCGTAGTATTTGATTTAACATAATATGCATTATGCGAACCTTCGTATATTCCACGTGAGCCACACCCAGGGTACATTTCACCACACGCAATCCTTCCAGCATGGCCATTTTCAATTCAAGGACGTAGTACACGGAAGCCTTTCTGACCCCAATCGCGGAAGTAAATCGGCCTAAGCCCATTTTCAACCACATTCTGATCCCATTTGCTGATCAGATTGGGTGCGCACCTGGTAGACCGGTTTCTAAGTTCTGTCCAGTGATGCCATGGGTGCAATCTTGCTTCTCGGCTACATCTTCCTCGCATCTAGAAGGTTTTGTACGTTTCCACTGCGCACATGCAACCTCAATCGTGCTTAGCAGAGCCTCAGCCGCACCAGTCGACTTGCGTTGGTAAACCACGATCAATTATCGATGAAATCACAGCACCGTTGAGAGCTGCACTTTTTCTGACCAATGGCCGAGATCTTTGATAAGAAGCAATTTTTACCTTAATGCCTCAAGAAGAAATTTAGGCGCTACGGCACCTGTGTATGACAGGCAGCTAGCAACGAGGCCTGTGGCTCACTATGCAAATGCAGGTAATCAACGCCAGTTGACGCTGAGGCGTCCACGCCAGATTGCTGATAGGATGTCTAGCCACTTCAACCGCCAGGCTGCTAGTTAGCCCACGCTGTGAACCATCGAGAACAGAGGCCGGAGCTCTAAAGCTTAGGAATACTTCCTAGATTCGTTGCATTCATAAGCAATAAACGCCAGACTCCCCTTCTTTTTTATGCGTGCTCGATTCCAACTCAACTAAATGAATATTTAGTCGAGTTATTTCAACATTCTTGATGCTCGGCGCCCTTCGGATGTTTACCCTTCCGCTGAAAATGATCAGGATCTAGCAAAGCTATGACCTGTTGAGGTGAGACAGAATGCTGTTTCGCTAGGCTATCTAACTCAGCCAAGAAGCGCACCATGCTTGCTACCCTGGGTACCTCTAGTTCTGCGCATGCCTCTGCGTATTTTTGACCGATGACACTGTTAATTTCGAAGAGGCGCGCGACACTCTCGACATCGAAAAAGCCCTCTTTGACAAGCCCATCCAGTGCTCTGTTGCGCTTACTCGACATCGACATTGACCCAGCCTCTCACCCGAAAAGGTTTTTCAGAACTGTGTGATGCTTGGACGTCTTTGAGCCCCAGGATGTACCGAAGCTTCAACACGGTCTCAAGGCTCACGGATTTTTGATCCACATCACCTCTGACAAGCAAGAGCGCTATCACCTCATCTGCGCTGAGCCGGTATTTCCTCATCAGCTTGCTGAGCTTCTGTGAGAAATCGGCATCTGGCGTCTCCTCCCCTTCCTGAAGGACGCTAATCTCCTGCTCCAGCTCACATATGCGCTGTTGAGCGAGGCGTATGGCCTCGTGGCGGTTTGGGGCGTTCATAAGGGGCTTGGCTCCACGGTCTCCTTCTCGAATTGTAGCGTACAGAGCGGGCAACCCGTGCCGCCTGTCTGATCTGGCGCCGTCACGATAGGTAAGATTAATCATGTGGGTAGGCAAGGAAATCACCTGGCATTGAGTCGGCTGTCATCATCTCAGAATCGGTAACAGTCCGCATAAAATCGTTTATTGACGGGCATCGAGCCGCCGTTCCGGCGGGAAGGTGACATTTTAGGCTTATTGATGAGCTGCATCCTAATCGATAAGAATCGAGTTTCTGGCATCACTAGCTATTTGTTGACAGAAAATATCCCTAGGATTTTTTTTTTGCGGCACACGCGTCAATTAATAGCGTTTGTTGATACGAAGTCATCCTCAGCAAGAGCGCGGCGCCCTAGATTGATGCATCCATAGCACTGGCCTTCGCCATGCTTATCCTGACGCTGGCAATTTATGTTTAATCTCTTCTTCGAGATTACGGCGTTTGCCCGCGTCTGCGTGGCTCGCACAGGCCGGTGGCCTATTGGTGAGGTGGTGAAAGCACAAGAGGCAGGCTCACAGTCTGTGTGTGGAAGCGAAATCACTTAAGGCCGAGGTTTTGATCGCAACCAGGATGGGCGCCCGGCTTGGTGCTCCAGACCTATGCGACCACTTCTTCTCAGTGCCCTTCGCTATGAGCCGGTCTCTTCGAGCCCGAATTTCCGATAGATTCGAGATCTCGGCGCCCTTCCCTCATGACCGGCTAAGCTGCTGACTTGCAACATGGCTCCCACACAGGTAGCTGCGTATGACCGCGTTGCACTTAGAACGCTGTACAGGTGTAACCCGCCTACACCGGCCGACGTGGCGTGTGCTTGCAGCTTATTTGGAAAAGCTGCACAAATTGCTCTTCCGTCACCGTTTCAATATCGGAAAGAGAACTCACTCTAAGTAGGCTCGGCGGGTTCTTCGCTGTGGGCATATAAATACTGCGCATGATGGCTTCTGCTCGTCCCCTCCACTGAATGCGATTATTGCGGTCAATGATTTCAATCCCAGCTAACTGGGCCGTTTCTTTCACCCTCGCAGAAGCATAGGAGTGATCGATCTCGAGCTTGGTAATGCGGTAAACTTTGCTTCCATTTCCTTCTTCATTATCACCAGGCGCAGTCGAATTAATTGCGTTGGTCAAATCGTTGACCCCTAGCAGAGCTAGATCATCGGTCAATGAAACAGCGCTTCCCAAGACAGTATCGGAGTAGGTATCGAGGACGATAGCGACCCAAGGTCGAACAAGTGAAGCGTCATCCCTTTGAACCGACAGATCCACTCGCATGAACCCAATCGTCGCGGTGGTATCCACTACTGGCTTAACCCCCTTCAAGATCAAGCCAGAGCGGCCCGCTTTCGCATATAGCAGTACTACATCGATTTTCAGAGGCTCCGCTACAGGAGCGATGCTCTGCAATGAGACATGGGCATGCACGTGCCATAAATGACGCGATTCCCAGACAGGCTGCTGAACTGAGAAACGTAGGCCAGTACTCGGCTTAACGCTCGAGCTCCAATCTGCCCCAAGGTGCAATCCCTGCGTCGAGAGGTTTGTCAAAGCTGCGACTGCTGCCGCCGTTCCATGACGCTCAAGGTAAGCGTCCGTGTTTGGGAGAACCCGAACTGCCAGGCATTCCTCCAGCGCCGCGATGCACCTGGGTACCACCTCACCCGGAAGCTCGGAGACGTCAGCAGCACGGCATACGCCTAACTCTTGATGGAGAATGACGAACTCTGCATCGGACAGATGATGCTCGAGCTCTTGATCATCCTCTTCCTGTTTCAGTGCACTGTAGGTGTGGTAGCCAAGGAGCGCAGCCAGGACTTCCTGAATTTTCGCATGCCCCAGTTCAATGCCTGCAGCAAGGAGTGCCGCTTTAGCATGACGAGCAGCGTGGGTGAGAATGTTGGCCATCTCATGATCCTCAAGCCCTGTTTTGCTGCTGGTCGTTTTATCTGTCGCAAGACAGGTGAGTCATAAGATGCTGGGAGGATGTGTTTGGCGGATAACCTCTTCAAGTCGACCAGAGCTTAGGCGAGGCAGCCTCTTGTTAATGTAGTCCAAGATCTCAGCTCGGCAAGAGGAGTTCCAATATGGTTGCACTGTATGCTACGAGCACTCCTAGCACAGCTTCGCACCGGAGGCGCAAGCCGCGCCAAGAAACGGGCTGATCCCCTGATTCGACTGCGAATCCCATTCCGACAATAGCGGCATGATGGTAAATTGCCATCTACGTGGAAGCTGGTAGCTCAAGGAGTTCGATGTGAGAAATGATCTGGTGGTGGCCTGCTTGGTACTCTCTCTTACCGGATGTGGGGATGGGGGCGAAGCCTATAAAAAGCAGGCGGAGAGTCTTCGTGGAGACGTCAAATCTCTTCAGACACAGATCGCAGCTGCGAACAGTAGGATCAGCCAGCTTGAACAGGAAAATAAGGTTCTCAAAGAGACACCGCCAGTGTCCTTGGCGCAGGTGAGAAAAGCGGTCGATACCGGGAACGAAACAGCAGCAAAAGCCGCTTTGGAAGCGTTAACCTCCCGCTACCCAGGCTCACCCGAAGCCGCGACCGGGAGTGTCCTCTTGCAAAAGATGGTCAAGGATCGTGAAGCTAAGGAACAGGAAGATCGCCGCCTGGCAGCTCTTGGAATGAAAGCGATCCCAGTCAAAAGCTCGTTTACTGCGGACGACAGCGCTGTCTCCCTTCAGTCTGCTCAAGTATCCAGGAGTGATTTGCCACGTGGGCCTCAAGCTCAGGCTGGGGCATCAAAACGCTCATGGAGTACGTGGGGTGGAGCGACATGAAATCAGCCATTCGCAATGTGGAGACGGCAAAGACAGGTTCGGGTTAATCCACAGATTCATCGCCAGAGTTTCGCGCGTATTTCTCGCGGGTCAGCGGGTGGAAACGCAACACCTCAAGCGAAAACAAGCAATCAATGCGCTTGGCCACAGCCTGGTAGGGCGGAGACTTAATGCCCGCCTCCCGGCACTTAGCCCTTACGTTTTCCCACACGGCCCGCTTACTGATGCTTTGGTCGAGACAGCCCGAGCGGAAAGCCCATTCTACGATCATCTCAGCCTCCGGATGAAGCATTGATGGCTCATGGGCGACGTCTATGATTCCGCGCAGTGAGCCGGCATCAATGGACTGCAGGTCGAATGAAATTTTGTGCGGCCAAGGACTAGCAGATGTGGACTGGCAAGCATCCGCTGGCTCGCACAATGCCATAGGCGCAAGTTCGACCTTCGCCGGATTGCGAAACAAAGGCATGCTTAACTTGGAGCCTGTCTTGATGAGCCTTAGCTTGGGTCGGTTATCATTGGACATGCATAGCCTCTGCTATTATTTTTTGCTAGTAGTTTGAGGTTTAGCACGCAAATCTAGCTAGTCAATCTTTGACTGAATCGTCCGTGATTTCCTACCCACCTCCAAGCCACATTCGTAAGGCTCGTTATACAAACTCATTAAGAAAACCTCGCAACGATTCAGCCGGCCTCTTCGAGCCCGAAGTGTCGATGACTATACCAACCCTCGCCTCAGATGAGAGGGAAGCCGTGATTAAAGGTCTACCGCCAATCTCACCAAGACACGTTATTCATGAAAGAGCTATGGACATCCGCTGAAGTCCTTGAGCGCTTAAGCCACAACCAGGACGCACTGCGTGCCGCGGTCGAAGAGCTAGCGAGATTGGTTGGTGATCGTGGTGCGAGCGCAGTGGTCGGGCCGATTAGGGGGCGAATAATTATTTGAAATTATGGTTAAGCAATAATTATCTCCTAGCAATAATCTCTCTGGACAGCAGATTCCGTTTCGCTGTCGGGGGAGATCGTCACTAAGGAATTGCGTCCACGGCTGCGCAGACGCAATCTTCTCCGCTGACGGGCGCCTTGAACTCGATGAAGAAAGGTAGATGGCGCTTCGTCAGGTGCCATCTTAGTGTCTGTGTGCCATGACGCCATAAATCAACTCCGAGCATATGATCGCTATGGCTCGGACAGTGAGCGGTACCATTCAGCGTAGGGCGTGTTGATCGCCTTGTGGCGGTTGTAGTCCGGGCTACCGTCATCCCACCACACCGGGCCCCTCTCCCCTAGTGCCACTTTCGCCAAGTCCACCGCTGCTCGAGCGGCATGTAGCTTGTCGCCATCACCCAGTGCTTTGGCTTCCTTCACGGCTCGCCGGGCTTCCATCAAGTCGTGCACCAGGTGCTGACGCTCCTCATCAGGCAACGCGGGGTTGCTGCAGCGCCAGAGCTGACCATTGACTACGAGGTAGCGACCGTCCGGCGTTGTTGGATGCATAGGGGCAGATCTCGTGTGTGGTTACATGACCGACATTCAAAACGCTTCGAAGACTGCAGCTAGATGGCGAGTACATTTGTACTCCTCACGGCCATGCACCGCCCGGGCAGCCGCTCGATGGGGGATCTGAGGCTTCTCGTGTTAACCTGATCTGTTCTGCAGTTCAGAGCAAGCACGCGAACCTGCGTGCTTCATCAACGCTGACCTTTTATGAGCAGAAGCCGACGCAAAAACACCATACAGAAAACTACAACGACACGCCATTAGGCACGCTGACTGCTCGGGAAGTCTGCCAGGTGCTGCGAGAGGTCGTGCTTGGACGCCGGACAATGGCCAAGGTCGGTAACGAGTCCTGGGAACAGCTATACGCCTGCCATTTCGAGGTCGATGTAGAGGGATGGCGAATCACGATCTACAACGACTGTGATGAGCTGGACTACTGCGAGAGATGTGTGAGTCCCGATGGGCAGCGCTGGGAATTCGACCCAGGTGATCGAACAGATCCGGTTGCTTTGCTGTCGACTTGGGAGCATCAGACATTGGAGCGGATGTTGAAAGACCTGTAGAGCGATGAGGGCGTGCCCTGCCAGGGCCGGCTGTCGTGAATCAAGCCGTCGTCGACGACGTCTCGACCCTTCGGGCTTCCATCCGTCACGCCGGCGCGCTCCGCTTGCGCCCACAGCTTATTGATATCGGTCAGAGGATGACCTGGCCGTTTACAGCCATGACCGACCTGAACGCAACGCCGTAAGCCTCAAACCCCAGATTCGGCCAATCCAACCTGTAATCCAGACAGTCGTGATGATGGCCATGAACGACCATTTTAACCCCCATGGCGTGGGCAAGCTCATTGATCTCCGAGTGTCCGTATGGATGACAGCTAGGGGCCTCATGACAGACCAAGATATCCGCCTTCTCCATTGCGAGCGAGAAGTAATCATCCGGGTAAATTGCTGACAGCGCGTGCTGCCTTTTCGTCGCGAGTATGTCTGCCTGCTGTGGCCTGAGCGCTAGGTGCTGAAGGAAGTCCCCGTAATTTTGGATGCCGGTATCGGGGCTACCTGGTAACCAAATTTGCGACTCGAAGGTGCCACCCAGGCCTGCTATACGATGGCCAGCAATCTCCACTACCCGGCGATGCAGGCTGCGATCAGAGAGGCCGCAGCCATGGAGGTTATGCCAGTAGGCCGGACGATCCGTGTCATGGTTGCCGTGAATGAACCAGATTTCTGTCAGCTCCAAGATCGGGCGCAGGATCATGTCCAAGGGCAAACTGCATTCGAGGTCACCCAGGAATACCACTGCCTCAGGACGATCACGCTTCACCAACCTGATGACATGATCAAAGCGTCCGTGTACGTCACCCAGAAACCAAATCACTCGCTTCCCCCACGCATTCCTACATCACCATGGTGTCATCGACTTGATAATTTCGGTGATTTGCCTCCAGTAGTGAAGCAGCAAATACCCGCTGATGATGACGGCCTGTGGAAACGCAATGTAAGCCACAATGGGGCTCACAAACCTGTCATCGATGCCGAGCACGAGCAGCACTCCGAGGCACAGGATCACACACGGTATAAGGATGAGCGCGAGTACAGTCAAAGCCACGCTCACCACGAAGATCAAATCCATGAACGTCCTGAACACAGGTGTTGCTCCTTAAAATGCTTCATGTGCCGGCGACAAAGACGATCCGAACGTCAGCTCGGAGGATTCTACTACGACAGGTAGCCGCGAGGGCGTGGGCGTGTCCTTTCGGAGCCGGCTGTCGTGAACCGAGCGATCGTCGTACGCGACGTCTCGTCGCTTCGGGCGTCCATCCGTCACGCCGGCGCGCTCCGCTTGTTGTCTCTCATCTGGTGATATCTACGAGACTGATCGAGACCGCCTAGACGGCTTGCCCTTCCCATCCGTGCCGCTCGGCTAAGCTGAATATCTTCAGCGATGGCGGATGGAAAATCGCTCTGCAGGCGTACATTGCCGAACTGAGCCGTTCGGTGGTGCGGCGATCCCGCCGACTACTGCTTGTAAAGGACAGATCTCACTTCGAGGGTGCAAAGGATATGCGCAAAAATGGTCAGTCATGGTTTCTGATGCTGCTGGTTCTCTTCGTGGTGGGCTGGGCTGTTGGCAAGAAGGACACGCCCAAAACTGAGCCGTCAGTCAGCCAGGCACCGGTAAGCACTTTGGCATCAACCTCATCACCAGCACCACAACCGACACAAGCGTCAGCACCTGAGCATTTCGTCAACGCGGATAAGCTGAATCTGCGCGCTCAACCAGGAGGTAAAGTGATATCCAGCCTGAAGCGTGGGGAAAAGGTGCAGGTCTATGAGCAGAAAGAGGAATGGGCGCGCATCAGTCTCGATGGCCAACCGCAACGATGGATTTCTTCCAGAAACCTCTGCAGCGGTTCCAACTGCTTTGCCACCCCGCGGCCTAAAAGTGACCGCCCGGCTCCCCAACCAGCGCGCATCAACACGCCCGAAATTGGCTCATCGTGTCCCTGCTCCTCTGGTCGAATCTGTATAGGCCCAAGAGGGGGTCGCTACTGCATCACCTCTGGAGGGAACAAGCGGTACGGCGTGTAGCAGGAGCTTCTAGTGCTCAGCTCTGCTGGCCCACCGAGCGCGTGCAGTTGGTAGTCGGTGACTGCTTGAAACTGGTGCTCCGCCATGAGACGAAGGCGCTCAAGCTCAGTCCCCGTAACACCGTCGGCTTGAGCCTGGTGGTAGCGTTTCAAAGCATCCACTGCATCGGTGTACATCGGATGGTCGGGTAGCAAAACCTTACTGAGATCCTTCTTCCTCGTGATCACTCCGGTGAACTGTGTTCAGCACTGATAGCGCCGGGTCGTATTTTGGCAGCGCTACTATCAGCGCACCAACGTTCAAAATACGCTCCTTGAGTGGAGGAAGCGTAGGCACCATTGTGGCGTCCCAGATCTAGGTCTACGCGTCGTTTGTCCTAGTTACCAATCATGGTAGGCTCTGAAACCATAGATAGCCTGCTATCGAAAGCGCCTTCCAGGTGGCCGCCTCTTCATTGAACGGAGCAAAAGGAAATGCACATTTACGCCCGAGCCGATGAGCAAGCGTCATGACTCTAAAGACCTCCTTCGCCAGCGTACTCCGCGCGCTCCGCAACAAGCGCAACATCAGTCAGCGTGACTTCGCCGACACAACAAGCCGTACGTACCTTTCGAAACTCGAGCTAGGCAAATCCAGCATCACCCTGGATAAGCTCGGACAGATCAGTAACCGGCTAGAACTCAGCCCGTTGACGCTCCTTACCCTGACACTCAGTGAAGACACAGGTCGAACGCCAGTAGACCTGATGTCAAAGCTAACGGAAGAGCTTTCAGAGCTGCAGCGCGATGGTGGGCTTCCAGGCCTTCGTATCAAAGTGGAAGGACTCGACGCTGCTCGCCGCCCTCGCATGAACGCTCCTAAGACGACTCACTTAGGCATGAGGGAGTCTAGGCAGGCGGAACTAGCATTCGCGGACTAAAAGATCGGCCTCGCTCAACCCCTTGCATACCGTCACGCTTGCTCAGTGGGGAGCCGGGGAACCAACTGGATGTCGTCACGGATTTGGCGAATTGTCACACTTTTCGCCTCAATCAATGAACTGACTCACCCAGTGTGCCGGCGCTGTGCAATTGGTAGTCGATAACTGTCTGGTAGAGATGATGAGCCTCCAGTCGGAGGCGTTCGATTTCTTCTGCTGGCAGCCCATGAGCGAGAGCGTCGTTCTGAGCTCGGATAGCGTCAAGCGCTTGCCTGAGCAGCGGCTCGCCGGCTTCAGCCATTCCCAGCAGCGTTCTCTTCACTTGTTCACCCTCAACGGTGTGGCATCCTGCATCTGAGGGCTTAGTGTACTCTCGCATCCGCCAGATCGACCACGGAGATACGGATGGCAATCACAACAGTGATCTTCGACGCATTCGGCACAACCCTGCGAATCGGTACGCACACAAATCCATTTCGCCAGTTGCTGCGTGAAGGTGCCAAGCATGGCCGTCGCCCCTGCTCAGTGGATTTCCACAGACTGATGACCCTCAACGCCCGGATTCGAGATGCTGCTGACCTGCTCGGCATCCAGGTTGCACCGTCCCGCATGGCTGCAATTGAGTCAGCTCTTGAGCGCGAGATCGACTCGATTGAGGTCTTCCAGGATGCACATGATGCGATCGCCCTGCTGCATGAGCACGGCATCGCTACTGCCATATGCAGCAATCTTGCTGCACCCTACGGGCCGGCGGTGAAGCGGCTACTGCCAGATCTCAACGCCTACGCGTTCAGCTACGAGCTCGGGGTCATCAAGCCTGACCCAACAATCTACCGCTCCGTGTGCCACGATCTCGGGGTAGTTCCTGGCCACTTGTTCGAAGATGCGGCTCAGGTAGCAATGATCGGAGATTCACCAAGGTGCGATCGCGATGGGCCTCGAGCTATTGGCATCAAAGGCTTCTATCTAAATCGATCCGGAACTGAAGCAATCCGAGACCTAATGCAATTCGCGAAACTGGTTGTCGAGCAATCCTAGCAACGGCCAGCGCGCTTGGTAGGTTCGAACGACATTAGATTTGAAAGCCGCCACGCTAAAGCTTTGGATTGATGAACAACTCTTCAGTATCGGACTCAGACAGCCGCGGCTGGGGAATCAAAAATAATATAGGCATGAACACGATGCCTACAGTCGAGGGCGTCTAGCACCCACATGCGCCCCAGGCTCTGATAGGCGCCAGCACTATCCTTGCAAACACATTGGGAAACCAAGTTTGAGTAATCAGAGGTCATCATGCGATCTCGGTGCAAAACGGCTACGCACCGCACGCGCTGACCGTTAAAATACGCCCGAACCTCAGGATTGCGAACCAGGTATGGCCAAGGCTCCAAGGAAAAAGCCCGCAAGGGTAGCTCCAGCCCCTAATGATGCGGCTGCTAAAGGCGGCCGAAAAAATGTTGCGAGTCCGGTATCCACCGGCGATCGTGGCGGGTCATTCGAGCGCCGTGTCCAAGCAGTCCGCCTGCTTGCTCTGTGTCTTGGTTCGCAATGCCCAGGTGCACGGGATGGCTATGTCATCACCCGGCTACTTTTCCAAGGGCGACTTTTCGATCATGACACAGATGATCTGATCATCGATTTGTTGCATCCCCTCACTGGCCAGACCGCAAAACAGCGTCTGCAAATGAAGCGTTCGCTGAAACCCACCGACAACAAGATCTTCAACGAGGCGGTTGGACTCGCCTGGACAGACTTCAGAAAGCCAGGGTTTCAGCGCAACCTAGATGAGCTGCTCATCGTGTATCACGCTTCAAGCAGCTCCTCAATGCAAGGTGCTGTAGAGGTTGTGCGCTACGCGATGGTGTCTGCCTCAGCTGATGACTGGTATGTGCGTGTCCATGCTCAGAGATTTAGTAACGAAAGCAACCGTAAAGCGTACGCTGCGATCAAGCGGGCAGTGGAGCTCCAGACTGGCTCTGAGATGGACAAGGCCGACCTATACCCATTCGTTCTTCATCTCAAGTTCATGCCGCATGACTTGGACTCCGACAGCTCAATAGAAGTCGATAACCAAAAGCAGCTCATTAGCCAGCGGATTTTCTCGCGCCAGAGCAGTGATGTGTGGGCCTCGCTTCAGGCTGCATGCGCAGAACTCAATAGCTCTGCAGGCGAAATCTCGGAGGCAACAGCACAGCGTCATCTGGGCGCCCTGGCCCTGGAGTTCCAACACACTCGTTCAATTTGGAAGGGTTTCCACGCAGAGAATGGCCTGAGGCTCACTGGTGGCGGCGGCAAGCTGGCAGCTGCCCTCACCTTGACTCCAGATACTGATGGCCACCTAGGTGAACTGCGTTCCGTTTCTGCAACTGCTCAAGGCTTGATCATGTCAGACGATCTGCCTTCGGCCCTTGCATCATCAGCGGACACATTCATATCGCGACAATTGGATCGGATTACTGAAGGGCAGAGAGAGCACCTATACCAAGACAGCTTGAAGCAATTAGAGCTTTTAGAGAGCGACCTGAAGGACTTCGACGATCACCAGAAGGCCAGATGGTATTTACTGCGTGGACTCTCCCTCTGGCACCTAGGCACTGACGAAGCCGCAGCGACGGATTTCGATACCGCCGCTAGCCTTTGTGACTCAGATGATCGAATAGCCGCTGCTATGGTTCGCGCACGAATGTTGCGAGAGGAGTACCAAGCAGCGGTAGATATCGGTCGCGTATTGCTAGATCGGTTCCCTGAGTCCTTTCATATCTGGGCTGTGACGACCAACGCTCGGCTACTTGCCGGAGAGCGGTTGACGAGCGAGGACGAAATTCCAAGCATCTTTGCTGACAAGGCATCGGCATGGCAGCTTCTGGCATCGTCTCTCAGTGGTATGGATGACGATGAAGGCGCCGTTCGCTTCATTCGTATAGCGATGGAAAAGCAGGACTGCACGTTTTTCATCTTTGAGTCCTACCTGCGCTTCGCCATCCGCCTCGCAACGCAAGATGAGGCGCGAGTGAACCTGAGGTCGTTATCTGCTCATCAGGTAGCAGTCTTGTCGGACGCTATGGCTTGCTTTGATGATCGAGACAATACGATCTGGGCTTCGCAAAGCGCTAAGACAGTGAGCGAGGTTATCGCTAATCTAGCCTACGCGATGGTGTTACTGCAGCGTCCCGCGGAAGCGCTCGAGCTTGTTCAGCAAGCCAAAACAAAGGGCGCCAGCATAACGACCGCTGTGACTCGGGTTGAAGTCGAGGCTATGTGCGACCTCCAACGCTGGAGGGAGGTAACCGATCAATTCTCTGCTGTGATCGATACTTTGCCTGATGAGTCCCTGCTCCGCTTTGGTCATGCCTGCATGGCCCAGTCCCGTCATGAACTTCTACAGGTAGCGCGTAATGAGGCGGCAAGGCGGACTCCGTCTGACATTGTGACTCGTGTATCGGCCATGCTTCGGCGGCTCAGTTGGGAGATGCTGTTGCAGTCAGCAGATACGGCAACCGTCCGCAAGGAGCTTGCCGAGCGTGATTTCTCTCCGGCCAGTACCTCCGTCATTGACCTGTGCTTCGCCAGTCGAGCATACGAAGACGATGACGCACTTCGGAATCAGTATGTAGATCGAATCGCAGAGCTAGCGCCAGCGTGCACAGAGCCTCAAGAGCTAGCAATGGCAGCTCGAGCAATGCTTCGTGCTCACCGATATGAAGATGCAATTTTTCTGTTCGAAAAGCTGCTCCCAGCCGAGTCATTTACGCCGCTGCACGTTGATTTGCTGCACTGCTACATCCTGGTGGGTCGCCATGCGCAGGCGAGAAATCTACTCGACTCTATGCCAACTGCCTGGCGGCAGTCGCCTGAAGCCCGGGAACAGGCTTTGTTTCTGTTCAACAGTGCCGGTGACTGGGCTCGCATGCGCGAGATTGCGGAGTTAACAGTTTCTGAGCACCGCCAAGATGTTAACCCCTGGCTCACGTTGATCCGGGTTGCCGCATGCGAAGGGGTTGTCGACCTGAACGCACTCATTTCAGAGATTCCGTCGGAACTTGCAGGTTCACCGACAGACCTGCTGTTGTTGGCCAACATCGAGATGCGCCATGGCCAAGCAGAAAAAGGACTCGCTCGTATTGCCCACACCATGCGAAATAACCTTGAAGACGTTGAGTTGGCAGCGACCCACGTCAAGGTGATGCTGACGCTGACTGAAGAAGCGGACTCGATCATGGGCATGGTTAAGCAGACGCTAGCTGTAGTTGAGCCCGGAGCATCTGTAGAGCTGGCTGACGAGCATGGGGAAATCCGGCATGTCAGTATCGATGGTAGAGACACGCACTATCCATCCGTAGGTGAGTTTATCGCACCGGATTCGGAGTTTGCGTTAGGCCTGATCGGCCTAGGCGTATCGGAGAAGGTGACGTTCAGTTACCTAATGGGCACGCAGGTTTTAGAGGTGAGGCGCATCATGACGATTCACCAGCGGCTAATGGAGCTTTCTCATAATCGGGTTCGGGACTCCGTCGTTCCGAGCAAGACCTTGGTTTCGATGAGAATCCCGACCGATGCCAATGGTGAGATGGATTTCAATGTCTTCCTACAGCATCTCGATCAGCATCAATCCCAAGGTGAGAGCATACTCAAGCTCTATGAGCAAAATCCGCTTACCCTAGGTCTGGTTGCGAATCGCTTGGGGCGAGACATCATTGATCTCGTGCGGGGTTGGCCTCTGGATGGCCCGTCCTTGCAAGTCTCTACTGTCGTGGGGACAGGTCACGACGTCCTGCCCTGCTCTCTCAATGGCTCCACCTGGGTAGTTGATCTGTCGATGCTGACCCAGCTGGCGATGCTGGGGCTTTTGGATGTGCTCGGTCACCTGGCGACAGTCTATGTCAGCACCGCAACTAGACGATCGCTCGACATGAAGATCGAAATGTCGTCGGCCTTCCGCAAGCGCGGCACGATGTTCACCCATGAGGGGCAGCTGGGATTCCATGAGGAAACCGAAGATGATCACGCTCGCGAGCAAGCTTTCCTAAGCAGTATCGATATTGCGATTTCCAGTTTTTGCACCGTGGTGCCTTGCTATGGCCCACTCCATCCGACGCCTGAGCTAGATCGGCTACGGGACGTACTTGATGTGGAGGAGCATGCGTCCCTGATGTTGTGCAAAGAGTACGACGCTGGTCTGCTCTCTCTGGATGCGCGGATGCTTCAACTGGCCTTGGCACTTGGTGTGCACTCGGCATCGACTCAAATGCTGCTCAAAGGGATGCAGGATATTGGTGTGCTTAGGCGCGTTGAATACTCCTGCGCACTGATCAAGCTGATTGCAGCAGGCCGCAGCTTCGTCTCAGTAGACATTCCGAGTCTGATCGCGATGATGGATCAAGGTCTAGCCTTCGCGAATATGGGCATCAGAAGCTTGCGGCTTTACCTCGCGGCACCTGCTGTAGATTTTGACTCTGCAGCATTCATGGTAATCGGATTTATCAGCCAGTTGTTCGTAACCGGCAGGTGTAATTTTCCAATGATGCTTGAGCTGATTTCGCATCTTCTGGAGCCTCTATTCCGGCATCCACATTGCCCCACAGAATTTCTAGAACGTAGCCTGAAAGGGTTCGCCTATCTCGAGGATTATGGGTTTACACCCACCTACTTCGCGCTCATCAGGCGTATGCTGATTAGTACCAAGCAGGCCGCTCAGCGACCGGAACAACCTAGGAAACTGAACGCTCAGATTGTTTTCCTGCGCATCGCTCCTCTTTACACCTTGGATGACCACAGCGCGCTTCTGGCTCAAGTGTTACCCCCTGACGACCCACAGAGTGAAACGGAGGCTTCTGAGCGGGCACCTGACGAGTTAGAACTGCAGGCTAAGAATGCCATCCGGGAGCAGGCCTCGGTTGATACGCTCGGGCAAGCGGAAGCGCGGGTCAGGACTGGCGATACAGAGGTATGAAAAATCTCATTTATTGAAGCACGATGCCTGGGATGAGCTCTTTATCGCTTGAGAAAAGGTGCTCGGTAAGCTGGTCAAAGAGGAGCTAGCGAAATACCTATGACGATTCACGGCATTATTTTCGACTGCGACGGCACCCTGGTAGACAGCGAACGCCTTGCAGCGCAGCTGTTGAGTGAGTTGCTGGGAGAGCAGGATGTTGCGATGTCACCTGCTGAGGTACTCATCCGATTTCGGGGTGCCCAATTCCAGTTCTTCGTAGATGGTCTGCGTGACCTCTACCCTACGCTTTCTTCCGAGGCTCTCACGGTTGGATTTCGCACGCGGAGCATCCCTCTCTTTGAAAGGAGCTTGGAGCCCATGCCGGGCGCAATCGAGTTTGTAAAGGCGCTCAAAATTCCTGCATGTGTGGCTTCCAATGGGCCTCGCATCAAGATCGAAACCTGCCTCAAAGCTGTTGGCCTTTATCCTGCCTTCGAGAAGGCCATCATCAGCGCATATGAGGTGCAAGCCTGGAAGCCTGACCCTAAAATCATGCTTCATGCGGCGGAGCGTTTGGCTCTTCCAGCCGAAAAGTGCCTGGTTGTAGAGGACAGCCTATCTGGTGTTAAGGCAGGACTGCTCGCGGGCTGCCATGTAGCGGGCTATGGAGATACTGACTTTTCCAGGTTTGTCGGTGATGCGAATTTCCACCTTTGCCCCGACTACCGTGCGCTGACTCAGTTGTTAGGCTGAGTGATTGCATAGAAAGCGGCTGGAATTTCACAGTCAGGCGGATACGACCCGCCGTGCATCCCTTCGCACGGCTTGAGGCGGTACACCAAATCCGCGGATAAACACTTCTCGCAGGTGCCGGCGATCTCTGAAGCCTGTCTCCCGGGCTACTACATCCAGGCTGTGCCGACTCTGCTCAATCATCAATCTGGCAGCTTCGAGGCGCAGGCTTTCCACGGCCTTCGCCGGTGATTGCCCCGTCTCGGCGGTGAATACGCGCGTGAATTGCCTGGGGCTCAGATGAACGACCTCAGCAAGTTCGTCCACGCTGATTGGACGGGTAAGGTGCTTACGGGCGTAATCCAGAGCCATCTGAATACGGTCAGACTTTGGTGAAAGCGACAGCAGCTCGGAGTGCTGTGATTGACCACCGGAGCGGCGCTGATGCATGACCAGCTTACGCGCCACCGACCGAGCCATCTCGGTGCCCAGATCCTTCTCGACCATGGCCAGCGCCATGTCCAGAGCGGCAGTCATACCTGCAGACGTCCATATTGGCCCATCCACGATGAAGATACGGTCTTCCTCGACTTCAATCCTCGGGTGCATCTCACGAAGCTTATTCGCATAGGCCCAATGCGTCGTTGCCCTCCGGTTATCGAGTACGCCTGCCTGCGCCAGCACGAAGCAGCCCGTGCATAGGCCTGCCGTGCGTCTCGCTCCATCCACAAAGCCACGCACGCTCGCCAACACGTCTTCACTTGGCGGTGTCAGAGGGGTCAATGTCCCCGTAATCATCCAAGTGTCGGCCAGGCCTGGAGCCCCCAGGGGAAGCGTATCCATATACATCCCGAGAGACGACCGCACGGTACCGCCCTCAATGGAAAAGTTCTGGATCTTGTAAGCCGTTTCACCGGCAACGATATTCGCGAACTCGAATACAGCTTGTGTCGCCAGTGACATGACCTGGAAACCTTCAGTGATGAGGTAGCCGACCCGGTGCATGGTTTGAAGCTCCAGTATGCGATGTCCTAAAAAAGTAGCATAAGCGTCGTTTAAGACAAGAGAACGTTCCCACATCATGACTCCACACCTAACCGCTGGAGCATGACCATGACGCAGGAATTCAAAGGCACCGCGCTCATCACGGGCGCTTCCACCGGGATCGGTTCGATCTATGCAGAGCAGCTTGCACGTCGCGGCTACGACCTGGTGCTGGTTGCACGCAACCGTGAGCGACTCAACGCCTTAGCCGGTCGGCTCACTACCGAGACCCAGCAGGCTGTGGAGGTATTCGCAGCAGACTTGGCTGATGCCGAGGGCCTGCGCCAGATGGAGCGTAAGCTGCAGGAAGACGCCAGCATCTCAATGCTGGTCAACAACGCAGGTGTTGGTACACATACCAGCTTGCTGGATAGCGATGTGGAGCGCATGGCTGAGATGATCAATCTCAACGTCACCGCCCTCACCCGCCTTACCTACGCTGCCATCCCAGGGTTCGTTGCTCGCCAGCATGGCGCGGTCATCAACATTTCGTCCGTCGTGAGCCTCGCGCCAGAGATGCTCAATGGCGTTTACGGCGCCAGCAAGGCGTATGTCACCGCCTTTACCCACTCTCTGCATAAAGAACTTGCGGACAAGGGCATCAAAATCCAGGCGGTACTGCCGGGCGCCACTGCAACCGACCTCTGGAAGATTGGCGGCTTACCCCTCGAGCACCTTGACCCCGGCATCGTGATGTCGGCCCAGGATCTGGTGACTGGCGCCTTGCAGGACTTCGACCGGGACGTATTGATCTCCCTACCGTCGTTACATGACCTGCAAGCTTTTCAGCGTTACGAAGCCAGCCGACAAGCCCTGTTCGGCCAGCTTTCCACGAGCCAACTCGCCCCGCGTTACAGCGCCAACTGACTACCCTCGAAGGACACCAATCATGAAACTGACCGCCAACACCATCTTTATCACGGGTGGTACCTCAGGCATTGGCCGTGCCCTTGCCGAAGCCTTTCATCAGCGTGGCAATAAGGTGATCGTAGCAGGCCGCCGGCAGGCACTGCTGGACGAGATCGCTCATGCGAACCCTGGCATCGACACGGTAAGACTGGATATCAACGATCCTCAGCAAATTGCACGGGTGGCCCAGGAGGTTATCCAGCGCCACCCCTCGCTGAATGTGATCATCAACAACGCCGGCATCATGCCGTTCGACAATCCAGCATCCGGTGATTATGACGATGCCCAGGCGATAAGCCTGCTGGAGACTAACCTACTCGGCCCAGTACGAGTCAGTGCTGCCTTCGTTGAGCATCTCAAGCGCCAGCCGGACGCCTACATCATCAATAACAGCTCGGTACTGGCCTATCTACCACTGGCAGCCACCGCACTTTATTCGGCGACCAAGGCAGCTATTCACTCCTACTCCCTGTCGCAGCGCTTCACCCTACGTGACACGAGCGTCAAAGTACTGGAAATCGCACCGCCATGGGTCGATACCGATTTGATCCACAAAAGCGGTGACGACCGTGCAATGCCGTTGGATGACTTCATCCAAGAAACGCTGGCCAAGCTCGAAACTGCTACGACCGAAGTCTTGGTAGACCGCGTGCTGCCGCTGCGTGCGAATCAAGGGGCTAACGAGCATGAGCTGATCAACCAGTTCAATCAGTCCGTGGTCGAGAACCCGATCCCGGTTGCTTGACCTGACACCGGTACAAATTTTTTTGAAGGAGTCCAGTCATGACGCGTATCAATGCTTTGCCTTTGGAACAGGCGCCCGCGGCAGCCCAGGCGGCCCTGCGAGGTGTAGAGAAAGGTTTGGGCTTTATCCCGAGTGCGTTCGCCACCCTCGCCCACTCGCCTGCAGCATTGGGCGGATACCTCGCGTTGTCCCAAGCGCTGAACAAGAACAGCCTCAGCCCCGCCGAGCGTGAAGTGGCGGCGCTGGCTGCATCTGAAGTAAATGGATGTGACTACTGCATCGCTGCGCACAGCTTTTTTGGGGGCAAAGTAGGGCTGGATGCCGATGCGCTGCTGGCGGCACGGGCAGGCACGCTCGATGGCGTTGCTGCATTCGCCAGGGCGGTGACAATTAGTCGAGGACAGGTCAGCGATGCCCAGCTAGCAGCTGCACGGGAAGCAGGGCTGGATGACGCGAAAATCGTCGATGTGATTGCTCAGGTTTCCCTGCTGACGCTAACCAACTACCTCAACAACGTGGCGATGACGGATATCGACTTCCCACCTGCCGGTAAGTGATGGACTGTGGGGCGCTTGGTCTAGTCATCAGCGCCTCTCGCTATTTTCATTGCAAGCGAGAAAGTCTTACTGCTTTTAGGCTGTTTTTAGAGTCAATCGAAGCGAATAGCCTATCCCCACTTTTGAATCTCATAGAGGTAGCGCCATGAAGGCTGTCGTTTACGCACAACCCGGATTACCTATTCAGGACGCTCAGTCTCTATATGACGCGGAGCTCCCCGAGCCAAAAATCGGCGCTCGTGACCTGCTTGTCGAAGTCCGGGCAATTGCCGTCAACCCGGTCGATACCAAAGTTCGGGCTAGCCGTGGTGGTGAGCACCCACAAGTTCTCGGCTGGGATGCTGTCGGTGTCGTCCGTGAAACTGGCCCAGAGGTAACCCTGTTCAGGCCAGGGGATGAAGTGTTCTACGCCGGTGCCATTGATCGACCAGGCAGCTATAGCGAGCTCCACGTGGTGGATGAGCGAATCGTCGGCCACAAGCCTAAGAGCGTGGACAACGCCAGTGCCTCCGCCCTGCCCCTCACGTCCATCACTGCCTGGGAGTTGCTGTTCGACCGTTTAGCCATAGAAGAAGATGGCGGCAAAGGTCAGAGCCTGCTGGTGGTCGGGGCTGCGGGCGGAGTGGGCTCGATCCTGGTACAGCTGGCAAGGAAGCTGACGCAGCTTACAGTCATAGGCACGGCCTCAAGGCCTGAGACTCAAGCTTGGGTGAAAGAGCTGGGAGCTCATCATGTAATCGATCACTCTGAGTCGATTCCGCTTCAGCTGCAAGAGCTCAAGTTGAACCCGATTGATTACGTGGTCAGCCTGACCCACACCGACACCTACCTTCCTCAATTGGTGGAGGTGCTTCGCCCGCAAGGTAAGCTCGCACTGATCGATGATCCGGCGCAACTGGATGTCATGCCGCTCAAGCGCAAATCGCTGTCACTGCACTGGGAGCTAATGTTCACCCGCTCGTTGTACAAAACCGAGGACATGATCAAGCAGCACCAGCTCCTCGAACGTGTTTCGCAGCTGGTCGATGAGGGGATTGTGAAAACAACTGTTGGGGAGCACTTCGGGAGCATTTGTGCCGGCAATCTCAAGCGTGCCCACGCCTTGATCGAAAGCGGCAAGGCCCGAGGCAAGATTGTCCTGGAAGGTTTCTGATCACGGCTCAAACAAAAGCCCGCGCGATAGCGCGGGCTTTTCCCCATGAGGGATGATCAGTTATCCAATTCGTCTTTGATGATCTTGCCATCGTGTGGGTCGACTTGGAATTCATACAGCTTGCCGTCAGATTTCATGCCTTCCCCTTCCCAATGTCCGTCATCGGCCTCGATCTTGGTGATTTGGGTGTATCCGGCGCCCTTCAAAGTGGCTTCAGCCTGATCTTTGGTAACCTTCCAATCAGCGCCAGGCTGGTCAGCCAATGCTGCAGAGCTTGCCAGTGCGCCAACCATGGCGAGGCCAGTGAACACTCGAGTCATCGCTTTCATCGCTAACGTCCTTTTCCGTGACAGTTAACGGTCTGACCAGCACCCTGATCTCACCGTTCAGTTTGTGTCGTGGCCAACACTGTGTCCGCATATACCCGTTCCCAGTTCGCAGGAGGTAGCGAGGGATGATATTGATTGCTGGGCCACCGACAGGAACCAGTTATCTCGTTAGAATTACCTAGCCGAGACCGGGCTCTTCGCCAAATCCACTTTGCCTCCTCAGACTGGATCAGAGAATGCTATGACTGATGAAAAGAACGATGATCGCCCTGTTCACCAAGCAGCCTGCCACTGCGGGGCGGTGCGCTTCACCTTGCGATTGACCGATGGCTTGCGTACCGCGCGTAGGTGCAATTGCTCGCTCTGCCGCATGCGTGGTGCCGTGGCGGTATCGGCCAACCTGAGTGACATCACTGTCACTCAGGGGGAAGAGGCGCTCACCCTCTATCAGTTCAACACACGCGAAGCTAAACACTACTTCTGCTCCAAATGTGGCATCTACACCTTTCACCAGCGCCGCTCTAAGCCAGACCAGTACGGAGTCAACGTGGCCTGCGTCGAAGGCATGAGCCCCTTTGACTTCCCCGAGCTGCCTGTTTATGAAGGCCGGACTCACCCTAAAGACCGCGTAGGCGGAGGCTTAGAGGTTGCGGGATGGCTGCGATACGACAGCTCGGATGATACGGCTGACCTCGAGTAAGTAGATGACCCCGCACACTGTAGTGACGGTCTTCGGCTTGGAATGTCCTGAAATGATTAGCTCCCGTGCCGCAAGCGAAACGGTCTAGGCTGTCCTGATGGAGATGTAATAAGGAGGCAAGGATGCGACATCGCGGAACAGTTTTTTGGGCTTGGGCAGACCCCACCTTGAAGCACCATTCTCACCAAGAGCAACTGGCAGATGGAGCACGGCTTGATGTCCAGGTCAGACTTTCCCGCACCGGCGATACGCAGCTTTTCATAGGGATTTACGAACGGTCAGGCCTGGCCCGAATTGAGGAGGCTTATGCCAAGCGGCCCGGTGAGACGACTACCCGGGCAATGGCGTGGGGAGTCGGCAGAGGACGCGCACTTGCTGAAATGGGAGCGGGAGAAGCGGAGAAGCAAGTGCTTGTCCGCACTTGAAGAGGCTGAACACCATGGCAAATCAAATTGCCGAGCTGGACGCGTACCTCGAACTACTCGACCACATAGCCGACGAGCTTGAAAAGCAGGTTGGGACTTGCCCCACTACTCGATCCATGATGATCGCGTGGCTGACGGAGTGGATTCGAAGCCCCGATGCTCTGGGCGAAATCAGGCGTGAACTGCCTCGCCTGCCCCAGATATTGAAATCGGCATACCGCGAGTGGGCTCACCTAGGTGTCGGCCAGTAGTCTGCCGCCACCATACTGCTGGCGTAGGCCCTCTTACGCTACTCGCCGCTCGACAGGCATTTGATTGGTGGCAAGGCACCTTGCGCGCCCTACCCCCCAAGCCAATGCCCTGGTCATCGACTCGCCAGGCCGCGAGTCAAATGCCTCTTCATAAAGTGCCATCCCCGTCCCGGCATATACACCGATGAACAATTGGGTAGCGCCGGTGCGCGACAGTCGCACCTGGATGTCCATGGTCGTGCCGTCGTCCAGTGTCTCGTCGTGAGACCTGTGGTGGAGCGTTGGATCTGCCCATTTCCAAAACACATCACCGCGAATCCGCATGCCGACCTCCTACGACTTTAGTCTTATTTGTGGGGTGCTCTCACCTTAGCGCAGTGAAGCGGTAACGCAATCACTGGCGGGCGGATTATGGCTATTGATTATGACGAGATGTGTGCCTTGTGAGGCCGAGAACATCCGGCCTGCGACTGAACTTACGCAGGCTGAAATGGCCATTCCTTCATATGGGAGGAAAAATGATGAGCCAGATCCGAGAACGGCATTCCCCCGTCATTTGTCTGCAGGATGGAAAGGTCTTGATGGTGCGCAAGGAAGCGCCCAAGTGGTCGTTACCTGGCGGGAAAATAGACCCTGGCGAAGATCACCTCGAGGCAGCCCAACGAGAGCTTAGGGAGGAGACCACCCTGCCCTTCACGAACGCTGAATTCGTCCAGCACTACGTTTTCGAGACGGAAGAGCACTACCTGTATCAGATGCCAGTTCCAGATTCAGTGGTGCCGCACGCAGCCAGTGAAATTGTGGAATGTCGATGGTTCAGCCCACAGGAAATACTCAAGGTCGACGTCAAGCTCACCAATATCGCGTTGCTAAAGAATGTCGGACTGATCTCGGACGATTGATCGCATGGCTGGGGAGCAGGCTCGTCTTCGGCGCGAAACGCGGTTTGGTTGCCGATCCCCATGAGACAGGATCGAGCTTGTTAAAAAAGTAATGCTGGAGGGCAGTCGGTGGAGATGTGGATCAATCTTTTGGAGTGGCCAGCCATGGCTGTGACGGTAGTGGCTGCCCTGGTGTATAGGCTCTCGCCGGCCCGGAGCCCGAAAGAAGGAAGCTTGGCTTCTGCTGCTATATAGCCAGTAACCTGTTGTGGTCAGCGTGGGGGTGGCACGCAGGGGCCTGGGGCCTGATCGTACTGCAGGTAATCCTCTGTCTCATGAACCTGAGGGGCTGCAAAAAAGAACACAGCGCTTGAGGTCAACTCCTGACCCCGTGGTCGTTTAGAGCCGACCTAGCAGGAACTGGCTTTCAGAGCTTCGGTAGCCGCTGGGGGAACAAGAAAGCGGCCTCCCGCATAAAAATCTCTACAGTCTTTGGGCCTATGCCTTCGAACCCCAGAAGCCACTGCTCGACTGCGGAGGCGTCCACAATACCCGCCCTCAAGATCGTAAGTTGTCGAGGCAGCTCTTCGGAGAGCCTCATCCCAAGAACGTGCAGGCGCCTGGCGGTAGATTCGTCGTACCGCGCATAGCCCGCCTGACCCAGATACCTGACCAGGTCATGATGGGAGCAGCTAGCCAGCTTTTCTGGCGTATCCAGGCCGTACCGATCAACCAGGTTCCGATACGCCTCCACTGCGACTGAGGATCGAATCCTCTTCCCGATCAAAAAGCTCGCGAGCAACCACTTGTACAACCCGTGACCGCTCTCATCCCCGACCTCAATTCCAAGGTCAACAGCGGTGATAGGTGTCACCCTTTGGAACGCCTTGGGGCAGCAGAACGCGGGTAGGTACGTTCTTCTTCAATGGTGCCATCGGCCTTGTGAATCTTCACAGATGCGGTTTTGCCATCAAATAAGTCGGCCAGCGAGCTCACCAATTCATGCTTCGTCGCGTCCAGTTTCGAGGCGCTCTCCGCGCCGGCTTTTTTGAGTTTCCAGCCATCAGCGGTTTGGCTCAGGTGGTAGCTATCCATTGCCTTTCTCCTCTTGCCTAAATGGCTTCACCGTCGTCCTCGATGTCTTCCTCGGCCTCCGCTGAGTCCGTGGCATCGGCGTCATTCAAAGGCGGCGAGGTAGGTTTTTCAGGGTCGTTGATGTAGGGCACGCCGCTAGGGCCCTGCTCTTCAAGTCCTTCGGATTTTGGCTGCATGATGGATCCTCCTAACGACATGTAGGTTAGAGTTCATCTCGGTGACCATGTTACCTTTTGGAGTGCTCGTTACGCTGAAACAGAATCTGGTGCGGCAAGACTTGCCTTCGAGACGCTCCTTTGCCACCCGGAGTCATTTTGACCATGAACTGTATCAATCAGCCTCACCCAAGCGCCTGCGGAGCAACTCATTGACGCTCATCGTCAATGCCTCAAGTGCGAAAGGTTTAGTCAGGACTGCCGTGTTGGGCTCCAGCTGGGCGTTATCCAAAACATTCGGCTGCGCGTACCCAGTCATGAACAAGACCGGAAGACCAGGCCTGGTGCCCCGGCCGGCATCGGCCATTTGCCTCCCGTCGATCCCTCCTGGAAGACCGATATCTGTCACAAGTAGATCAATGGGAGTATCCGACCGGAGTAATTGAAGGCCAGCAAGGCTATCGGCTGCCTCAATGACGATGTACCCGCAATTACCTAGCGCCTCGCTCACGAACATACGGACTGTAGGTTCGTCATCGACGACCAGCACGGTCTCGCCTGACGAGATCACTGCCAATTCAGGGAGTGGCTCGGCTCGAGCTCCAGCTTCGACCTCATTCGACTGGGTGGGCAGTTGAAGGAACACCCGGGCGCCACACCCCTCTTCTGACTCGATCCTAACCTGGCCTCCCGATTGTTTGGCGAAGCCATAGATCATGGAAAGACCGAGCCCAGTGCCCGCTCCGACAGGTTTTGTCGTGAAGAAAGGTTCAAATGCTCGTGCAAGCGTCTCAGTGCTCATGCCGACTCCGTCATCGGCGACACAGATTGTGAAGTACGTTCCAGGCGCCAGCTCAGGATCCAGTTCCGAGCCCTGCTCCAGAATTTGGTTGTACGTCTTAATGGAGATCGACCCCTCGCGTTCCAATGCGTCGCGAGCGTTGATACAAAGGTTGAGCAGTGAATTCTCCACCTGGGCTGGGTCAACCAGGCAGGTACTCAATGTCGCATTCAGCTCTACTCTGAGCTGGATTGTCGGCCCTACTGTTCGACTAATCAGCTCCTCCATATCGCTGATGAGATTGTTCACATTGGTATGAACAGGCATCAGCGTTTGGCGACGAGAGAAGGCCAAGAGTCGGTGAGTGAGGGATGCCGCTCGTTGGGCGGCCCCGTGAGCTACCGTCAGGTAGCGTTCTACGTCAGCAATGCGCCCCTGCTTCATACGAAGCTTGATCAAATCCAAGCTTCCTGTGATCCCAGCCAGCAGGTTGTTGAAGTCGTGGGCGATGCCTCCAGTCAGTTGCCCAACCGCCTCCATCTTCTGCGATTGGCGGAGCGCTGCTTGCACAGCTTCCCGTTCGGCAACGGCTTCCTCAATTCGTGCTTCCAACGTACGATTGAGCTCCAAAAGCTCTGACTCAGCATTTTTTCGCGCGGTCACATCAATAGACGAGCCGATCAACCCCATTACTTGGCCGGAGTCGTCGCAAAGAGGCGCTTTGAGCGAAAGCCAGTAAGTGGCGCTGCCATCCGGCATGTCGACGCGTTCTTCAATCTGAACAGCCTTTCCGCTCTGCATGATGCGCTGATCGGTTTCCATGATCTGACGGGCCTGGGCCTTGTCTTCCAGAACTTCCAGGTCGGTCTTGCCAAGGTAAAACTCAGGTGGCTTACCAATTAGCTGCGTGGCTCCATGGTTCGCGACCAGCAGTCTTCCTTCCAGGTCTTTGGCATAGACAACGCCAGGTACTGCCGCGGCAAAAGTGCGGAGTAAGGCTGACATTCTGTCACGCTCGGCCTCGGCAGTGCGCCGTGACTCGATGTCCATGAGCACTCCAGGAAAGCGCACAGCAAGGCCTTCCGAATTGAGCTCGGCACGGCCATTGGCCTCGACCCACCTGTAGTCGCCGTTGTGTTGCCGCACCCGGTACTCACACCGATAAGCGCCACCACGACGCATGGCCTCCTGGATGTCAGCAGAGACTCGATCACGGTCATCAGGGTGTATGGAGGAGAACGCTTCTTCGATAGGAATGCCAGTCATGCATTTATCCGCCGGCAAACCGAAAGATCTCGAGAATCGCTCATCAGCGGTCACACGGTTATCTGGAATATCCCACACCCACGTGCCGATGATAGCGCCAGCGTCGAGCGCCAATTGCAGTCGCTCAGAAGCGGTCGTCGGAAACACCTGCTCCTGATTGGGTGATGCCAGAGCATCAAAGGTGCCTGGGTTGCCAGGGCCTTCGCGATCCATAAATTGCCTCTTGCATCCGGCTGATTGAGCGCTGCGGCGAAACTGCGAGGGGAACAAATTCCACGTCGCCAGCTTAGGTGTCAGCTTGCTTAGTGACCGCTTATGCAGTCTGGGGAACTGCTCAGATCCTTGAGCAGACTGTTGAGGATGTCTTGCTCGCGCGGCCCAGAGTGCGAATCAAGAAAAACCAGATCCTGGCAACTCCCGTGATCACTGGAAACCCCAAATACGAACTCACAGCCTGTGCTTACAGCAAGCTCCTGCGCAAAGCGTATCAGGCGGTTAGCCTGCCCGATGCCATAGCCTTCCAAGGGTAGGTTCAGCCCTATGTCCCAACCGGGCAGATCACTCTCCGATTGGCCCTCGTCACGTCCGTGTTTTTGGTTGACAAGGAACGCGCCCTGTTCAGACCACTCGCTGGCGAGACCAAGGAACGCAGTTACGAGCTCGGCCTCCACGGCATCGTTATCGCTGCCATCTACGTACAGGTAAAACATTTGGTGAGTCATCCGAGTGCAATCAGTACATCGATGATAGCGCCAGCAGTTTCACATGGTAAGCAAAGCCTCTTCGCCAGCGCAGATCGGAAACTGAACCGATGGTGCTGCAGGCAGGGATGCAAGGGAATGACTGCATCATTGCAGAGGGCGCCGGCTTCTTCCTCGACACGCGTCTCTCCGGGGTTGGTACATCCGGTTGCCTGGCCCGGTTCATCTATGGAAGAAAATCGTAGTTGATCATCCCTTCGGAGCAGCGCAGATAAAGTCGTTTGCTTGAAAATACGGCAGGAGTACATTTGTACTCTTTTGCTACATCTCGACTTCGGGCTTACCGGCTTTTGCCTGATCATTGGTTTCAATTGCGGCGCGGAGTGCTTCTAGCTCTGCGTCAGACTGTGCGAGTTGGGCCTTCAGTTCCTCTGCCCTTTGCTGTGCTGCTGTCCCAGCCTGCTGGGCCTCAGTAGCCTCTTTGCTCTTGGTCTCGAGCTGTTGTGCGAGCAACTCTTTGGCACCTTCTGCTCGCGCAGTCGCCGCGTTGGCAATGCCCAGGTCACCCCTCAGATGCTCAATCGCATCACGGTGTTGGTTGGTCTCCTTGGCGTGCTGGCGGTTCTCAGCGATTAAGCGCTCGTTGTCCCGGATCATTCGGGTGGCCTCCTCCTGCTTAACCATCAGCGTCTGCTGGAGCAGGGTCAACTCTTGCTGCATCTGGTAGATCTGAGTCTCGTGACGGTTTAGATCCTGGTCGCGCTGTTCTTTCACTGCTATCCGGTAGTGCTCGAGTGCTTCTCTGGCATGCGTGTGCTTCTCCTCCAGAGATTCGATCTGAGCGTCCTTCTCTTGCACGCGAATCTCAAGGTCGCTGCAGTTCTGACTGATCCGAGCGTTTCGAGTGATCTCAGTTTGAAGGCTGGACTGAACGATTTTGAATTCTTCGTTCTGAGCCTGCAGGGCTGACTGCAGCTTGGCGATCTCCAACTGCGATTGCTCAAGCTTGTTTTGAAGTGTACTGCTCTCAGCTTTCATCGCTTTGCGATCAAGCTCAAATGCGGCTCGTTCATGCGCCAACGCTTCGTTCCCCTCCTCCATCAAGCGTTCAAGCATCTTGCCCACCATCTCCGTGAGCTCATCACTTAGTCGTGAAGGCGAAGCCGATGGTCGGGGGTCGTACGACTCAATTTCCTTCAAATAGCGCTGAATTGTTGTCTTTGAGCCGGTATTTCCGAGCTCGATGCGTATAGCGTCAATGCTAGGGTTTTGCCCTCTGGACAGCAGTGCATCTCGCGCCTTGCGCACCAATGCCAGGTTAATGCCGCCTCTAGCCATGTCAGCTCCTACGATTTCGTACTGTTTTACGTTTCATGTAATTACGTGCCACATTATCACAATTTATAGGTATGAACCCCTTCATTCTTCGCAAGACATAATTGAGGATTATCGCTTGTCAAGGCCATGGTCGTGGGTAAAATGAGCCGAAAGCCGATACAAACGGCAAAACAGAGCCACCGAGTGCTGGAATTGGAGGATTACGTGGTTGAGCGGGCCAGCAAGGCAGATAAGTACTTGGAGGCGAGCGTTCGAGAGAACACCTCGAAGAGCTATGCAGCTGCTCTCTCCCACTTTGAGGTGACATGGGGCGGCTATCTGCCCACCACCACCGAGTCAGTTGTGAGGTACATCGCTGAATACGCTGACCAGCTGGCGCTCAGTACCCTTAAGCAGCGTCTGGCTGCTCTCGCCAGCTGGCATCAGAGCAACGGGTTCCCAGATCCGACCAAGGCACCGAAGGTCAGGCAGTTGCTCAAAGGCATCAGGGCGCTTCACCCCGTTCAGCAAAAGCAAGCCGCCCCGCTAGCGTTGCTACATCTTGAGAAGGCAGTCGCGCATCTTGAGGATGAGGCTGCTCAGGCAAGAGCCACCGGCAACATGGCCGCTCTCCTCAGGGCGAGCCGCGACACAGCCCTGCTTACCGTCGGGTTCTGGAGAGGTTTCCGCGGGGATGAACTTGCCAGGCTAACGATCGAAAACACGCATGTTGAGCGCTACGTCGGGATTAGATTTTACCTGGGGTCTAGCAAGGGAGATCGGCAGAACATCGGGCGCGAGTACAAAACCCCATCGCTGAGCAAGCTTTGCCCGGTCGAGGCTTATCTGAACTGGATCGAGGCTGCTGGCCTTACCCGCGGAAGTGTGTTCAGAGGTATTGATCGCTGGGGCAACATCAGCGAGAGACCGCTTGCAGCCCATAGCCTGATACCTCTGCTTCGCGACACACTTGAGCGCTGTGGCCTACCCTCCCAGATCTACAGTGCTCACTCGATCCGACGCGGGTTTGCTACGTGGGCAGCAAGCTCAGGATGGGACATCAAGACGCTCATGGAGTACGTGGGATGGAGCGACATGAAATCAGCACTTCGCTATGTGGAGCCGGCTCAGCAGTTTGGTGGACTCATCAGGAAGCTGGAGGGATGAGCAGTAAAGCTCGCCATACCGTGAAGTGCTGCCCATACCTTGACCGTTCCAGCGCTGCTCCGCTTCTCATAAATCCCATGCTGTACGGATGAGGTTGGACTTCCATCAGGCCTGTTTCGCTTGCCGCTGACGCTGCCGAAACCGCTTGATGAAATCAGCATCCACCAGCTCGTCCACAGCCAAATCAAGTCCACAGTTCACAAGCGACGCCAGGCTGCTGTCAGAGAGCGCGAAGCTGTTAGGTATAAACCCACACTCCCGCACCCGGTTGTCATCGATACGAGCCAGAAAAGCTCTCACAAAATCTGAGCGGCCCGACTTCCTGCTCGCTGTGGCGGCTTCGGTAGCCGGATCGTTGGCAGTCACCTCTGCCACATCTGCATCGCTACCAATAGCACTGATCACATCGCACAAAGGTGGCCAGTATTTGAAATCGTACTGGTAATGAATGCGCTCCAGGTCTTCCTTCACATAGCTCTCGTAGAGGTAATTGTGCACCGACGCTTCGTGCACGATATCCAAGATATGGTGATGAGTGTTGGAGCCGAAGCCTGAGTAGTTATGAAGCTCATCACGCCGCTCCAGCAGCGTAGCCAGTTGATCGGCGAGCTCACTGATCCGCGCATTGACTCCTATCAGTTCTTCACGCGCCTGCCGGGCTGCACGATTCTTCGCAGGATTCCAGCCGTCAGCGGCATGGACGAAAGCATCCCAGAAGACATAAAGCGCTCGTGGCTTTGTGGCCAGCGAGGTAAACACCTCTTCATACACCTCAACCAGCTCGATACGACGCTTGAGCATGCTATGGATGATGGTCTGGACATTAGGCCAAATGCTTTTGGCCTGGAGGTCTTCCATCATCCCGCGAAGAAGGGTTTCGCAGTGTTCGACAGCCTCAGTGGATGTGTAGGACATTCGGGTTCACCTGTTTGTAGAAAGTGCACCTAGGCTATCGATTCCAGCGAAAGCGCTCGGTACCTATTGGAAATTCTTTCAATCACCAATAGGTACGTGCCCAGTGAATACCAGTTCGACTGGTTATTTTGAGATATCTTTAGTCCATGAGCCGCCAGTGTCGGTAGCGCTCCAGCGTGATGAGGCGCTCCGCTCCAGGCTGTGGCGTAAGGCATCAGGGCCCAAAAGAAGCAAGGTCTTGTGTTGATTCTCAGCGCTGGGTTTCTGACCTTGCGTCCAATATGACCAGCAATTGAAGTAAGGCTTTTCTCTATCCTCGACGATATCAGGTCGCAAGCGCACGATATCCGAAGGGGTGGGATGGGCCCTTTCCGTGGCTCGGGTGGGAATGGCATCGTTCAGTTGGGCCAGAAACTCCTTGGGAATCAGACGCTGGCCGCTACCACCGTCCTCCTTGAGAACCTCTAAGAGATCGCCGTACATATCACCTAGATAATCTCGAATCCGATAGCCTGCAAGGACATCGAAACGGAAGAAGCCCCGGGCCTTCCCTCTGGCGGTAAGCGTAAGCACGAAGGGCGTGTCCCGCGTCGAGAACAGGCAATCGAAACTCGCTGCTCCTGTTTTCACCAGAAACTGCTGCATATCACTGCCGATCGAGATCATGCTGCGGTGAAGCAGTTTAAGTGATGTCATTTCCATGTGATGAGCTCCTTGATCAAGAGCCCATGATGATGGAGAGGCGTGACGAGATGGACAAGTAGTTGCAGGCATTCTCGCTCGACATGTCCTCACCTCTGGATGACGGTTGCCGGTCAGAAATCGGTCTCCAAGATGAAGGACGGCTTCCCTTCCGGCAAAGGCTCATCATCCACCTGGTATCTGACCTCACGAATCGCGTGATACACCAAAGTGTTGCGGACATATTCGATGCCGGGCTCCTCTACTCCTTTGATGCCGTAGCTCTCCTGTAATCGTCCCCAGGAAGCCGTAGGGGCGCAGGCTACATGCGAGAACAGGACGATGTTACTTCCCGCACTCTGTTGCACCGACTTGAAGATCACTCCATCAATTCTTGGCTTGCAGCAGGTTGCCAAGTATTCAGCTATCACCTGGGTGACAAGATAATCACGTTCAGCGCCAGGCAGCACCGGCACAGTGATCTCATTGTGCAGATACTTAAGGAACTCCCGGCGTCCGGTCTTGGCGTGATGCTTCGGATCAAAGAAGCTCGGGACTGGGCCAAGATCTGCCTTCTCGAAGCGTCCGAAATCCAGCACCCTCACCATCCTCTTCAGCCTGAATTCACCGCTGACAACAGTTCCGCCAACAGGGGGGCGCAATTCAGCGATGCACGTTTTACGTTCAAATGCCCCGTAGAATGCCGGAACGCCAGCTGGGTTCATCCTCCCGTCTCCGGCTCTCTCTTTCGGAGGAACCCCTAGATTTCGCGCAGGATTGGCTGTGATCCCACCAACCTCCTCAGACGTCATACAGGTGCGAGCACGGTAGATGGTTGGTGACTCTTGAGGTGTAAGCAACCGCACCACAGCATGTTCGTCGGAAGAGGCTGAGTACTTGTCCAGACCTTTGAAAATCCAATCTAAGAACGTCTTGGCGCGATCGTTGAAGAATCGTTGCCCATGCTTCATCCCCTCCTGGAACTCGAACCACTGGAGTCCGATGTCATCCAGTCTATAAGCTCGCTTGGAGTAGTTGGTGTCCATATGGTAGCCGTCTAGACCATTACATACGGCTTCCACGATCGGCTCAACATTGTCGCAGCCAAAGATCGCGCTAACCCAAGTGTCAAGGCTGTCACCCTCCTGACTATCGCCCCAATCAGCCCATCTACGATGATACTCGCCCTCTATGACGTAGCTATCAAGGATGCCCTCGACGAGGGAAACGACGGTGGACAACGGTATGCATTTTCGAGTGCCGCTGCAGAGGTGGCAGACGGCGGGCTTCCCGGTACGCTTGATCTTGCCGGCTAGATAGGCATCCTGAACACACTTGTAGCAGACCTGTTCCCCATAAGTATTCGACGCCACGCGGTTCCTCTCTTGTCCATATGCCCCGTCGCGACAACGGGATGCCAGCCTCTTCAGATGCTGGCCATGATCGCCGAAAAAGCGCTCGGTACCAAACCTGGGGAAGCTGATGCCGCAGCTTTTGGGCATGGTGCCGAGGGGGGCTTGAGGTGGACAACCGTGCGCGGAGACGCCACGTCTTCCCATCGTCCCCCTAAGCCCCCTTTGGGGATAGGCGATGTAGCGGCATCCCATGTACCCTGCAAGCCGGGAAAGATCACAAGATTGCTCATTTTGTAGACAGAGAAATATGGAAAGGACATGGGCAATCATGAATCAGGTGAATGTGAATGGTCGAGGCGAGCATGAGTCATGAGTGAACTACCTAAAGAAGCAGCTCCGCATGACCTGCCCTTGTGCCCGAATCGCCTGATTGTCGCTGTTGATGCAGTACGGGGTTCGGGCTTTGCCCTAGAGTTGCTGCGCGAGCACCTGCGCCTCCGTGCATCAGCTAAGCTGATCTTCTCCGAGCACGCCGACTGCTATTTTCTGCAGCTAGACGACATCGATCGCTATCAAAACTCGAGAGTTGGAATGCTCGATGCGATGTCGACAATGCCTTTTCGCTCGAGCGAAATTCTCAGGAAAGAGATATCCACATGGGCACCTTCGGATATCGCCAGGGTTGTAGAGACTGAAGGACTGAGGGCGCTGACTGAGCTCGGCTTAGTCTCTCCAGCAGCCTAAGTGCCGCTCTCGGAAAAGGCGCAGCCTCTGAGAATGATTAGCCCTGATGCAGACCCCATCGGTTCATCGCGCACCTAGTGGGGATTGTCAGCGTAAGGCGTATTGGTTGGCTGTGGCGGTTGTAGCCCGGGTAACCATCGCTCCACCATACCGGGCGCCTCTCCACTAAAGCCACTTCAACTGCACCTACTTGCAATCGAGCAGCTTGAAGCTGCTTGCATCATCCGAGGCCTTCGCGCTCTTCACGGCTCGCCGTGCCTCTTTGAGGTGATGTACCAGGCGCTGCCCACCGTGTAGCGGCAGATTGAGAGCAAAAGGTTTCAAAGGTTGAGCGATGACAGTGGTTGCATTGGTAGATCACGGTGTACCGTCCCTGTGTCGTTACGCTTCACACGCCTTTGGTCACGAACTAGCTTTGCGCAGCCATGCGCTCTGATTGCTGGATCACCGGCTTGGGCAATGCCATGCGCAAGCTTTCGCGATACTGCTCCGCCGGCGCCTCATGCATGACCTCGACGACAGCATCGTAATTTTCTCGAATGACCTTCTCGATCTCAGCAATCTCGGCTCGGAAGAACTCTTTCCGCCCATTGACCTTGTTGAGCCGACCAGCTGCAAAATGCTCGTGGAGCTTCGCTTCCAATGCAGGAGCGTTGTTCGAGAACACCATCGCATGCACGTCGAACCAGAACGGTACCGAGGCGTCGCCGAGCTCATCAACTCGATCCATAGGCTCAAGGCGGCGAGTCATGCCAATCTTGTAGATGCCCTCTCCGAAAGCCCCCAGGTTAGAGATCACGTAGACGTACCCGGCTTTGGCATTCTGCTCACGGTAATCAATGAGCTTCTCTTCGCTCTCAAGCTCGGCGCGACCTGCCTCAACCTCGGCCAGTTTCACCAGCAGCGCTGAACGCTCCTCATCAGATTGCACTTGCTCAAGGCGGGCCTGGAGATCACGCATAGCGGTGGTGAAGTGCTTCCGCTCCTTCGCGATTTTCTCCCGGGCCGCGCGAATTTCCTGCTCGAGCTTCTGCTGCTCTCGAAGCTCTTCACGGGCGCGTTTGGCCTCTTCCTTTTCCTCTTGCTTCTTGATCTGGAACTCATGGGCAAGGTGCAGCTCATCGAGCTTAAGGTCGAGATAGATCCCAGAAATCTCCACGCTCATGATCTTGCCTAGTCGATTACATGCCTCATACGACTTGAGGATTCGCTTCTCGCCGAGCTCAACGTTGTCGAATTTCACATTGGCCACGCAGGCATCAGCTTCGTTGTTGAACGAGCGAATCACCAGCTTGATCATGTCGTTGACCAGCTTTCGACCTTGGGCTTGGCTGTTGTTCACCGTCCAGTTCATGTTGCCGGTGGCCGCCTGCCCATTCTTGATCAGGACTTTCTGACGATCACGGACGTGATCCAGTCGCTCCTTGTACTCCTGGCTGGAAGTCAGCTTGAACTTGGGCTCATACAGGGCAAAGCTTTCCAAGAGCAACGTTTCTTCCCAGACGAGTATCTGCCCCTGCAGGTCAGTGGAGCGCTGTGCGAGTGCAGCCAACTCCCTCTCTGAGCGTCGGGTCTCTTCGCGTACACCTGCCAGCTTCGCCTGCTCTTGCTCAATCAGCTTCTGGATATTCACTACGTCCATGGCGCCGATTTTCGTAACGAGCTCTTGCAGCTGCGAATGCTGTACCTGGAGCTCGGCAAGCTGTGCCTCGAGAACTTCCGCACGCTGTCGGTGAGCTGGGCCTTTCAGATAGTCGCTAAATGACATGGGTTCCTTCCTCGTTTTGAGTCGAATGCATAGACCAGAGAAGCACGAGGTAGGTATCGGAACGCCCTACGATGATTTGCCGTGCAAAGCCCACACGGCACTAGCTCAATGCACCTCTTCCCTGCTGAGAATGAGCGTAACCGGAGTGGAATCATAAAGCCATCATGAAGACAGCTAGGGTGCCGAGGGTTATGAGTGACCAGTGGTGCTCATATCAAGCTGCTGCCTTGCCTCACTCAACTCCACCTCCGCTTGCAGTAGCTCATTCTTGATGCCCGTCCACATCAGAACCAAGGTGGCAATTTTTTCGCGGGAGGCACTTAACTCCTCGCCCATCACAAGCAGCTCACTCTCAAGCAGAAGGCACTGCTGCTCGAGCAGCTCCTCTCGCGAGAAAAACGCGAAGCAGTCGTCCTGGGTCTCGTGTGGATTCTTCATGGCGCTCGTCACCGCGTGGAGTACAAATGTTCTCCTTCTGAGTTTAGCGAGATACACTGTATGCATCAACAGTACTTCGACGGAGGGGAATGCTCGTCACGCCTCCTTCCTGTCCTGAACAGAGGGACATTCAGACTGAGCCAGGCCGTGACCTCACGTGGAGCAACTGAGGACGAGAACATATGGAGGAATTGCACATGTCACTGAAGTCATCATTCGCCATCGTCCTTCGGACGCTTCGCACCAGGCGAAAAATCTCGCAGCGCGACTTCGGAGATACTAGCCGGACTTTCCTTTCCAAATTGGAAGGCGCCCGATCAAGCCTAACGCTGGACAAGCTCGAGCAGGTGAGCCACCGGCTTGAACTGAGTTCATTGACGTTGCTGACTCTTACCCTGAGCCAGGAGTCTGGTAAATCTGCAGCGGAACTCATCGGCGACCTCCGCTCAGAAATTGAGAGATTGGAACGCGATGGAGATATGCCGGGCTTGGAACAGGCTGCCCGTGAATCGCGCATACCGCTGGCTTCGTAGGCACGGCTAACACAGATGTGCTCACCAGAATCCTGAATCACAGGAAGCATTTTGTGCGTGTCGCCCAGGGAGTGGCATGACCTCAATAGAGCCAGGGCCCGGGTTTCGCTAGCGATGAGATCGTCGAGTCAGCTCAAAAAAATTTGGGGTAGCTCAAATTTTGAGTACAAAAGAGAAGCTAGCCGTCCTAACGGCCGAAGGAAGCGACACTTACTAATATGCCCCGAACCGTTGAATCAGATGACAAAAAGCAGGGCAAGCTCCCTGCTGAATATGTAGCTAGAAAAATCTAGGCTGCAACAGGAATCGCAACGACAGAAATGGCAGGAGCAGCGTCTGCTAGGGCATGGGAATTCTAGGAGAGTGGCGCTTTTCTTTGATTACAAAATATATACTCCGTCGCGCAAAAAAAATTTCAAGGGGGGTGGTTGAAATTTTTTTCATTCGAAGCTTTCGACGGACGTTGAGCTAACGAGTTGGCAAAGGTAGCTGCCCTCCTCGTCCTCGCCTCAATCTGTTGAGCCGGAGACTCAGGGATCAACGAAACCGTGAGATTCGATGATCCTCTGATTTGAAGGCCATCAAGCAGTGGGCTAGGCGCGCTTGGGCCAAACCACCTCCAGCTTGCTACGCGAGATGCGCCAGCGGCCGTCGATACGCTGATACTGATCCGTATACAGGCCAAGCAGGAATAGTGGGTTAGGATCAGGCTTGGACGCAGTTTCGAAATCGATGAGATAGCAGCGCCCTTCTGCGGTATCTGGCCCCGTCAGGATAATCGAGTGGTTGACGATGGCATGCATGAACGGATAGCGGCCTGTTTGGTCTCTATCAAATTTCTTGAACGCGTTCTCCAGGCCGACTCGTATTGACTCAATCCCTTCCATTTTTCCAACGGTCACCTCCACCACCGCATCAGCCGCGAAAACCTGGTCGAGCGCTTGGATGTTATTGCTGTCCAGGTGGTGAGCGTACAAGGTACGGAGATTACGGATCTCTTCACGATCAACGACGTCTTGAATGCTACTGCTCATTGGTATTCCTCTGTAACACTGAGCCAATACGGGCGCGAGACACGACAGATGTCGTCATTTCGTCGGATCGAAGCTAATGCCACGCATCCCTCACCCTAGAGCTGCTTACTTTAGTGAGGAAAAATCAAATGATAACCGGCATTGGATTCCAGTCACTTAGGAACCACAGGCTGAAATCGAGGCGGTTCGCGACTGGAAGGCTAAGCGCCCTGGCAATGGTCGCATGACGTAACAGCTTCGGCCGTCACCCGAAAAGAAGTCATTACACACTGGGCACATGTACCTGCGGCACCTCGTTGGGCACCATCCACGATTTTGCGATACGTCGTCTCGTTGGGTCAGCGCCAGTGCTGTACCAAACGCCTGGCAGTGACTGATCTAAAAGAGTCACTCACTGCCTGGCGAACGACGAAACGCCTAATCAATCGTTAAAAATTGCCCCAGTATCCAGGATCCGTAGTGAATCGCCGCCAACCCCAGAATCTGGGTCTTGATTTGGCCCAATTGCTGCCACGTAAACGCTTCTACGGCAAGACCAGAGATGATCACGATAGCTACAAAAGCCGGCCAGGCCTTGAGAAAAAGCCGTAGTAGCCCACCATTTGTGATTGACGCCCTGATGCGCGGGAAGGCCCGGCGGTAGTCTGTCCCCACATAGGCGAGGTAAAGACCAGCACATACTCCGGTACCCAAAAGCACCGAGGTGCTTACGTTGACTGTCGCCAGCAGCCAGCACAGCGCCAATAGATTGCTACCCACCCAACTCAGCTGCTTGATGTATTTCTCGGCAGTTTTCATTTCAGGGATGGGAAATCGGGGATCGTATAATGAGCCGAACATGCGTATTCCTTACGTTCAGGCGAGCCCTATGCTCGCACTCTACCGATCGTAACGGCATAAGGCTCGCTCGCCTAACCGAAACATGACCTCTAAATTCGAGTGTGACATCGCTGAGCTATGGCCACAGTGCCGCTCTTCTACAATATTCGTCGCGCAGACGGGGTTTTCAATTTCCCCCCCTGAAACATGGAATGCGACGTTCCGTAACCACAGCGCAGGGACGGCTGCCCACCTCAAGCTCATGCCATTGGTAACTGATTAGCCGATTTTGTGGGCCTTAGGTTTGAGGGGTTGTGACGGAGGAAGCCCATGTGCTGACGCGCCACACGGCCGCTTTCAATCAAGCACCTCTGCCGTGATGACATCTCTCCAACGTCCGACACTAATCGTGTCTACTTCCCATACACCTCAGCAAGCAATGACATCCCTTGAAATTGATAAGACATGATATCATTAGGCCGCCATCGATCTACATAATGGGCGTGCAAGAAACATGGACAAGCAATCTGGGAAGGAAACCCAACATGTCAACGACCTTAATATTCTAATTACCAAGGTAGTTCCGCAGGCGCCTTCCGTGTCAAGACCTTTAGAAACGGAAGCCGCAAAGGACGCCCCTCTCTTTCGTGGTTTTCATCCAATCGCATCGAGTACAATAATATGTTACGGATCCAACGGCCAGCAAAGGTGCCGAATTTTCTCAATACCTCGACTGTAATGGAAGAGCGAAGACGAATTTTAGATTTTCTTCGAAGAGATGAAGGTGACCGCAGGCAGCGTCGTGATGGGGTCAATGAGGATATGTTTTTTGACAGAGACTTTGTTAGAGCCCTAGCTCACACGTTCAAGGATAAGTGTGCATTCTGCGAGGTTGAGTTAATTGAGTCCGGACGCACCTTGCATATGCGCCCGCTACGCTATGTCGAAGGATTCAGCAAAGAATACCGGGAGTATTATCTCTGGTTGGCGTTTGAGTGGAGAAATTTGTTTTACTCCTGCGATGAATGCGCCCTCAGGAAAGGTAATAAGTTCCCAATTGAAGGCAGTCCTGCAAATTTTTTGTCAAGCTATCAAGATACTGTAAAGCATGAGCGTGCGCTGCTCATAGATCCTACAACTGACGACCCAGAAAAACATCTATTTTTTAGGCTCAACGGAGATGTTCACCCGCTGACTCACAAAGGCTACGAGACCATACAGACGTTTGGGCTCGATCGTTCTCAATTGGTCTACGCTAGGCTTAAAACAGTTCAAGATTTTTTTAGAGCGCTACAATACAGGGCTGACATGGACTTTCAGTCCATGCTTCATGCATATGCTCCACATTCAGGCTTCCTGCGAAGTATCCTTCGCAGATTAGTTGGGGCATGGAGACCGTTAGGGCGCTCATCTCTTGGCCGCGGTGACGCATTCATCCGACGTTTTGTAGAAGCATACGAAGCGGCTAGTAATGATGAGCATAGAAGATTAAAAGCGTCGATTGAAGAAATCGAGCGTGAAGAAAATCTACCTGAATTCTATTGGGAGGGTTCTCTTCCTTCAATTGACCATATACCTGGACGAGAATGGCATTACACCGCTGGAGAAATTTCAAATATAACCATCTCCAATTTCAAAGCCATTGAAAATCTATCGTTTACTCTGCCTAAGCGCAGGTCTCATAGATCTGGTACTCCGGCGCTCATGATCTTGGGGGAGAATTCAACTGGAAAGTCCAGCATTCTTACGGCAATTGCATTGGCGGCAATTGGAGCGAATGAAGCCAAAAAACTAAAAAAACATCTACCTGCACTGGTGCACAGTACGGCACTGAGCCGTTTCGATCAGTTAGATGATCGAGAAGTTTCAGCGGATATAAGTTTTCATCTGAGTGATCGCAGTGCTGCTTTTGTCTACAATCGTTCGCTAGAAGCTCCAGAAGGCTCGCCATATCCTGCTCTTAAAGTGCTTGCCTATGGGCCTCGCCGTTTTTTTGATACGGACAAGCGAAATCGGGGGTACGGGGCGGCTGCTCGTGTTGTAACTCTGTTCAACCCATTAGCAACAATTCCGTATCCGGGTGATTGGTTGCGAGCCCAAACAGGCTATAGATTTGACAGCATTGCGTCAGCCTTGAGAGTTGTCCTTGCGCTAGGTGACGATGACGAGCTGATTGTAGAACCAGATTATCTCGCAGTCAGAGCTAACGGGCGAGTGACCCCAATTGACGCGCTCAGTGAAGGTTATCGATCTGTGTTTGTCATGACGGTCGATATTATCCGCGAACTGATTGATGACTTTGAGAACCTAGAGGAGGCGCAAGCCTTAGTCCTCATTGATGAGTTGGAAACTCATCTGCATCCTCGATGGAAAATGCAGGTTATGACCTCACTCAGGAACGTATTTCCTAAAGTACAGTTTATTGTCACCACTCACGACCCGCTCTGTTTACGTGGGATGGACGACGGTGAAGTGATGGTGCTTCAAAGAGATCGAGCGGGACGCATCCACTCTCTAGCTGGTCTGCCAAGTGTTCAAGGTATGACTGCAGAGCAATTGCTAACCTCGGACTATTTTGGGCTGGCAAGCACAACTGACCCTTCAACCGAAATCCGCTTGGCCAACTTAGCGGGCGATGTAGCTAGAACAACTGGGCGAGGAGACTCGACATTCGCTCCTGCATTGGCTACGACCGAGCTTGTGAGCCGCTTGGCTATCGGTGACTCGCCAACAGAACAAATTGTTCAAGAGGCCTTGACTCAATATCTCGAGCACCGAGAATCTCAACGGGGAATGCTAAGACCGCAATTGCGCGCTGAAGCGGTAGAGGCTGTCTTAAAAGCCCTGAGTGAGGGTGATAACTGACTATGAGGTACGTGGATCGCAGTTCGGTCGCCGCACCGCCTTCATTGACAACACCCAGTGCATCTGTCAGAGACGAGAAGCTGGGCGCTGCGGCGTACTATCGAACTTTCAACGCAGCTGCGGAGCCTCGTCCAGCCGCGTATACATTTAACCACTACAAAGGATTTGATGTCACCGCCGCCCTTCGCATTCTATTTCACGACAAATGCGCATACTGTGAAGACGAGGTTGGAGATGATATGGATGTTGAGCATTTCAGACCTAAGGGCGGTGTCACAGGTGACCCTGGGCATCCTGGTTATTGGTGGTTAGCCCACACCTGGGAAAATTTGCTCCCTTCTTGCACTCCTTGCAACCAAAGTAGACGCCAGCATTTAGTCACAGAGTTTATGACTGAGGAGCAATTTTTAGCCCTACGATCCACGCAGGCCAAATTGTCATATGGAAAGGCGAACCAATTTCCGATCGACGGTGTTCGGGCTACGTATGGTTTCCCCCTAACGACCGAACGGCCGCATTTGATTGATCCAACCGCCGAAGATCCAGAACCTTTTTTTAAATGGTCTGATGTAGGGTCATACAGCGTCGTTCTAGCTAATACCGATGATCCTTGGGTTTGTACTCGAGCTCTTGCTAGCATCAGTGTGTTTGCGTTGAACCGTCTGAAACTGGTTCAAAGTCGCACAAGGATCCTCAACGAATTAAGGTACCAAGCCAGCAGAACGATAGAAGAGCTTGAAGAGGACATGGCGTTAGGTGGATCACCGAAATCTTTGGAGCGAGCGCTCAAACGAGTTCGTGAAATGCGCAGGATGCAAGCGCCTAACATGCCCTACTCAAGCATGGTTAAGGCGTACGTAGACTCATTTGAGGTACACCTGAAATCATTGTTGGTGCCGGAGGCAGTTTGATTGTCTTCACACCAGGAATCAAAGCCTCGCCCCTCTCGCTTCAGAGCTCATATGCATCGGGCTCTGACTCGAGAGGATAGATCAGTCGACCAACGTGGAGTCGGTCGACTGCCTATTTCATGATTAAGGGTCAGCGAGCTGCACGAGATCCCATAAGGCGATCATTTTGATTGTCCACAGGCTCATTCCCCTTAGCGGTAGCGGCTATCAAATGGGGAGCGGTTTCTCGTGCTGCCGCTACCGCCACGAAGGTCATAACGCCTCCCAGGATTACATAGACCGCCAGAGGCCACGATGCTCCTGCCCATGCGACTAAGGCTGCAGCCAGGAATGGAACAGGCCCGCTATGGATCATGCTGCCGCTGTGGTAACCGAGGGCGGAACCCGAGTATCGAAGATGTGTGTCGAATTGCTCAGTTACGAAGCTGGCGAGTGGGCCGTATGTGGCAGCGTGCAGCAGCGGCAGGCAGAGCATCAGCGCAAAATAGACGTTAAGCGTCTCTGCAGAATCCACGAGCCAGAAGATCGGGTAGGCCAATAAAATCATCATCGCGCAGCCCGTCATCAAAATTGGGCGACGACCGTAGCGATCCGCCAAGATAGCGAAGACCGGAATGGTGAAAATCTGAACAAAAGATGCCAGGCACACTGCGCCCAGAACCGTCGAGCGGGAAAGCCCAACGGTGGTCGACCCGTACTTCAGGATGAACACCGTCGCGATGTAGAAAATGATGTTCGGCGCCGCCATTGAAAACATCGTGATGAGTACAGACCGCCAGGCTTTCGACAACACCTGGGCCACCGGGAAGCGCACCTCCCGACCTTCCCGCTTCACAGCGGCGAACTCGGGGGTTTCGGAGATCTTCAGCCGGATGTAAAGGCCAAGTGCTACGAGCAGTGCACTTGCGATGAATGGGATGCGCCAGCCCCAGCTCATCATCTCAGCTTCGGGAAGGAGCTGCACGAAGTAGAATGATGCGGTGGCTAGCACCAGGCCTGCCGGGATACCACATTGAGGCCAGCTGCCGTAAAACGCGCGCTGGCGTGGCGGCGAATGTTCAACAGCCATAAGAACCGCCCCGCTCCACTCTCCACCAATCGCAACACCTTGAACCAGTCGAGCCAGCAATAGCAGTACGGGCGCCCAGAGGCCAACTTGTTCATAGGTTGGCATCAATCCCACGGACAGGGTGGAGAGTCCCATCATGAGCAAGCTCAGTACAAGCATCGTCTTACGTCCTAAGCGGTCGCCGAAATGACCGAAGATTATCCCGCCCACTGGTCGAGCTATAAAGGCAGCACCGAAAGCGCCGAACGCTGCCAGCGTGCCCAGCAAAGGATCGAGAGTCGGGAAAAATACCTTGTTGAAGATCAGCGCCGCGGCGGTACCGAACAGGAAGAAGTCGAAGTATTCAATCAGCGTCCCGATGAAGCTGGCGGTTGCCACTTTCACGATTGGGGAGCGGTGCGGTTTGTCACTTGGGCGACTCATGGGCGCATCTCCAGTGGAGGTTTTTTATTGTGTTTGTGAACCGTCCTGGCCTTCCAGCAGTGCTGGATCAGGCCCAAGGAGTTTTGCAAGAGGCGTACCATCCTTGTGGCGCTGTGTAACTCCATGTTTACCAACGATTTTTCAAAGGATCAGCCAACTCGGCTGTTAATTTTGTATTTTCGGAAGACACTTCAATCCATGAGCACAGACACAAAAAAGGCGGCCTCGTGGCCGCCATCTTGAGAGGGTACGAAACTAAAGGGCGACGCCCTGACCGCCGTCAAGGTAGATGGTCTCACCGGTGAAGTAGTCCATCTGTTCCCGGAAGAGCATTGTGATGAGAGCCGCTACGTCTTTGGCTTTTCCAGGCCCACCGACGGGAATGCGAGAAGCTAGGAAATTCTTCACCTTTTCCGACTGAAGAAATTCCTTATTCAGGTCGGTCTCTATGTAACCCGGCGCCACCGTTATCACACGTATTCCCTTAGCCGCCCACTCGACCGCAAGGCAGCGTCCCATAGCTGCGATCGCTGCCTTTGATGCAGAGTAAGCCGCATTGCGACGAACACCCATCTTGTCAAAGAAGGAACCCACGTTAATGATGAGGCCGCCGTGACCCTCTAGGTACGGGTAGGCCTGCTGGCAGGCGGAGAACGTTCCGATCACGTTGGTCTGTACGACTTCGCTAAACTCGCTCAGTGCCTGTCGCGCAGATGGTGCTTCGAGCTGGATACCAGCGTTGTTAATCAGCCCGTGGATCGACCCTACCTTGGCGCTGAAGCTTTCCAGGGCTGCCGCAATTGAGGATGGATCTGTCACGTCACCTTTCAAGAAGACCAAACGATCTCTTAAATCGTTGGGAATCGCGACGGACTCCGGGCCCATACCTTTACGTGAAAAACACCCTACCGTGTTGCCAGAACTAGCGAGTTCCAGAGCCAGCACAGCCCCGATTCCGCGGCTCGCTCCCGTCAGGAAAATATTCTTCCCATTCATCTCAGAAATCCTTGAATTGTGGTGGGCGTTTTTCTACGAATGCAGCCATTCCTTCGTTGGCATCCGAGGTTTGGAATGTCAGCGTGGCGAGGTCTGCCTCGACTCGCAGTCCGTCCTGAAGCGTGGAACTCAGGGCGCGTTGGACTGCCTCCCGCGCGAATGATGTTGCCGCTTTGCTGTAACCACTGAACAGGTCAGCAAATGCCGTTGCTGCCTGCACAACGTCCTCCTCAACAACTCGATTCACGAGACCAATCGCTAGTGCCTCGCTCGCCTCCACGGTTCGTCCGGTAATGATGAGCTCCATCGCTCTAGCCTCACCTACAAGCCTGGGGAGACGCTGTGTCCCGCCGTACCCAGGGATGAGACCCAGTTTTACTTCTGGTAAGCCCAGTCGAGCTTTGATTGACGCAATCCTGAACGTGCAGGCTAGGGCCAGCTCAAGCCCGCCTCCGAATGTGTAGCCATTAATCGCGGCAATCGAAGGCACGGGAAATTTATCCAGGCGTGCGAAGACGCTTTGTCCCAACTCGAGACCTTTACGTTGGTCTCCAAGCGTACGGCCTTGAAGCTCTTTGATGTCCGCGCCGGCGCAAAATGCTTTGTCACCAGCGCCCGTAATGATCAGGGCTCGAATGTCCCACGTGGCGGCCTCATCCAATGCCTCGCCGATTTGGGCAAGGATTGAAAAGCTAAGGGCATTTAATGCTTCAGGACGGTCTAGAGTCAGGCGGGCGTACAGTCCTTCTCGAGTGAGTGCTAGAGTCATCGATGTCTCTCGTACTGATTTTGTTGAAGCCCCCTCCAGTGGAAGGCCTATGCGTATTGCTCTAGCCTGTTGAAGGTCAGACAGGCTCGTATGTCATCGCAAGCGTCGTGCCATCCTCTCATGAACCCGTCCTGCCTCGTCTGCACCGTCCCCGTTCCAAGTTTCACGTCTGCTTCGTGTCCGCGCTGACTACACGTAGCACTAACCTGCTGTAGCCTCAGGGGACAATGGAGCGACTTCCCTTGGCCTTGATATGCCCAGCATCGACAGATTTCGTAGCCCCAGCCAGCTTGGCACATGACTTGCGGTTGCAGGCTAAACGGGTCTGGGGGAAAACCATGATTGATACTTCCGTTACGCACCATCAGGGTGACCGAGCTCGGCGAATAATGACGGTGGCGGCTCAGCTGTTTCACGCACAGGGATATGAAGCGGTGTCGTTGAGGCAGATCGCGCAACTTTCCGGAATCAGCTCGGGATCCCTGTACTACCACATTGAGAGCAAGCAGTCCCTCTTGGCTGATATCACAGATGAGGCGCTGTCACGCCTAGTCCATGCGAGTTCAACCGCAGACATGACCCAGCGGACTCCAGACCAACGACTTGCCGTTCTGGTGCGTATTTTCATGTCGCACGTGCAGCAAGATCGCCTTGCTCTAGGCCTCGCCTTCCGTGAAGTGGGTCGCCTGACAGATCTTCAACGTGCAGAGATCGAGCAACTACACCAGCGATACCGAGTGCTGCTTGGCTTAGCCATCAGCGCGCGGTGCGGGATGGAGGTAAACCATCCCAGGCTCAACCAGATCACCGGCAGTATCCTTGCTGTTCTTAAGAGTCATCTTTACGACGAGGCGTGGCTGGTGGAAGAAGAGGCAGGAGCATTGCTCTGTGGAGTTGTCGATGCTCTCGTGCAAGGCCTTGATTGCCGCACTCCTTGCATGGTTGGTGGGCAGCAGATGGCTCGTATCGACTGAACAAGGAGCATAACAATTGAAGCCAACCATGAGCCCGTGGCTCTAGGATCATGTCAAAGTGCTTCATCGTGCCCAAGTAGCAGTTAGGCTATTGAAGGGCTCACTTCTACAGCGGGACGGGCATGCTGAGATTCCCAATCGCCTTCCTGTCACTTCAAAATGGAGTCAGTCCTGAGAAGCCGAGCAGCGGCATCCCTGCCGCAGCCGTTAGAAGATAGATATCGGGTAGTCTACAATCACGCGAACTTCGTTGTTGTCGGCATATCGATAGCCGGTCGAACCTCGATGAGTAGCCTGTCTGACCCGAATGGACAAATCTTTGGCTGGGCCAGATTGCACGACGTACCGAGCCTCAATATCACGTTCCCAATGGCGTACGTCATCCCCTTCAGGATACACGTACCGACGGGTATAGAACGTGTTGTCACTCCCATGATTGCTGACATCATCCCCTCTCGCATAGCGCGTCATGAATGAAAGCCCTGGAACTCCAAAAGCTGCCATATCTATGTCATAGCGAAGCTGGAAAGATCGCTCGTTCGGCTCAGTAAAGGTCGAGAACTGGATCGCATTTGCGAGTGAAACTACACCAGGTGCCGTACCAAAACCAAGCCAATCCATAGGCTCATCGCTGTCAACTTTCTGATATGCCAACGTGAACGTGTGTGCTTTGTACTTATAGGCCATCGACAGGGAATAGGTAGTGTTATCAATTACGCTTGCGAGCTTTTTACCTGTATCAACTGTGCGGTATACGTTTGCATCAAAAGTAATGGACTGGCCGGCATCAATGGCATGGGTGTAATTACCGTTGGCATAGTACTGCTTCCATGTGTCCTTTGCCTCAGACGCGTAGATGGATGCCTTCAATGCATTTCCAAAACTGTATTTTGCGCCAACATAGCTAACGGACTTGATCGCAATTGGTAAGCCGTAGTCAGTCGTGAAATCGTCGTCATTATTCGACGAGTCCACGCCACCTTGGCCATTGAAATGCGCGGCATCGAGATGCAATTTATCGATGTCCCATCCGAGCATACCACCAGTTGCAGAGCTCGGGAAAAGCCTCACTGTGTTCACCGACAATACGGGTACGCTTGGGAATAGGTTGCCATATTGCAACAGCCCGCCGCCGTACCGCAATTTTACAGCGCCGCCTGACTTGCTAAAGTGATCTCGTGGCTCACCATCACTATCAAGTTGTGTCAGGCGAACACCCGCTCTGCCGCCACCACTGTCGAGTTTTATGCCCAAGAAGCTATACGCATCGAAACCTAAGCCTACAGTGCCAGGCGTAAACCCAGACGAAAAATTGGCCATGAAGCCTTGCGCCCATTCTTCAGCGTAGCCGTTGCGATCCCCTACGCTCTTGGAGGCATTAGTTCCTCCGCCATTGCTCATTCCGTGACGAAAGTCTCGATTGAAGTAAAAGTTACGAGACGTGATGGTTAGCTTGCTATCATCAATAAATGATGGTGAATGGCTTTCGTCAGCTTGGGCCTCACAAAAAAGGACAGAAAGCAATGCAACGCAAGTTACTTTTTTGGTGGTCATCTTTTTCTTCCAGCTATTGTTTTTGTAGTAAGGAGAGCAAGGTGTTGAGCGGGAATTAAGTATCAGGAAATAGAACTAACCTTGTATTGGCTGCTGCAACAAGTAACGACAACCAGCATTGAAATCTCAATGTTCGATCGTGATCAGCAATTGCATGTTGTTGATATGCTATGCGAAAGAAACCGACAGGTAGCTCTATCGAGATCATTTCCCAGACTAATTTTCCGTGTGCCGCGCAATAGGGTCGCTAGCTATTTCCATACTGCAGCATGCCCGCAGCGCTGGTAGCAACCGCGGGGCTTCCGAGCGCCGACTCAAGCCGTCACTGATGATGTGCCATCTAGTTCTTTGAGGTCTTAGGCACTTGATAGCCTAAAGCTTCCTCAGAATTATCTGATGGCACTGCATTGGGGTGTGCAATATTTATAGCGAAAATACCCGAAAGAACTGCGGGAATTGCCGCAAGGAACATGATGCCGACGAAGGGAATGTGGATGGCTATCAGCGTCGCTCCGACGAGGGGGCCTGCGATAGCGCCCAACCGACCCACGCCCAGCGCCCAACCCACTCCGGTAGCACGAATGTGTGGAGGATAGAAGTTACTGATAACACCATTCAGTGTGAGCGATCCGCCGATCAGGCAGAACCCGGCCACCATTACGGCAAGAACAGTGAAAGTAGCGTTCCCATGCTCCAGGCCTACGGAAGCCGTAGCTATACCGCAAACCACCATGACTTTACCCACTAACCAGACTTTACTCTTAACCTTATCTGCTAGGTACGAAAGCGTGACAGCTCCGAGAGTCCCTGATGCCAGGAAGGCAGAGGTGGTAAGGCTTGCGGCGCTGGATGAGAACCCTGTATCTCTCAGGAGAGTCGGCAACCAACTGACGGTAAAGTAGAGAACAGTGAAGCTAGCAATGCAGGAACCCCAGATGAAAATAGTGGGCTTCAGGTAGCCATAACGGAAAAGATCAACAATCGTGACTTTCTGTGGCTTGCCGTCCTCCGAGATAGGAGCTGGCGGAGTCCATTGGGGCAGATATTTATGCAGCATGGCGGCCAGTGCAGCGCTCATGTGTTTAGCGCGGAACAGCCTGGACAAGGATTCAGGCAGCCACAGATAAAGCAGAGGCATCAAAAGCAAGGGAGCGACACCACCAACGATGAAGATGCTGTGCCAGCCGTAGACTTGCATGATGCTTGCAGCGATAAAGCCCCCCACAGCCCCGCCAAATGCGAAACCTGCGGCAGCCATTGTCACGAAGAACGTTTTCATTCTGGGAGGCGAATAGTCCGCCATCAAGGCCATAGCGCTTGGCATAGCACCACCCATTCCTATCCCGCAAAGAAAACGGATGGCCGCAAGAGTGTAGATGTCGTTAGCCCATGCGGACAGAAGCGTTAGCCCAGAGAACAGGAGTACGCAGCTGAGCAGTGTTTTCCTGATGCCGAAGCGATCTGCTAAAGGGGTTAGCAATAGCGAGCCGACGGTAAGTCCAAGTAGGTTGCAAGTAAATACAACACCGAATGCAGCTTTTGGTGTTTCCCACTCTTGCGCGAGGGTCGGGACAACAAATCCCAAAAGCTGAGCGTCGTATCCATCACAGATAAGCAATAGAACCAAAAGCACGAGGGTTTGAATCTGATATCGCGTAAGCGGTCGTTGATCTAAAGCAGCACGAAAGGCTTCAATTTGGTTATTCATCATGGCATTCCGATTATTTTTGTGAGGCCACGTAAGAATTAGTCGTTATTTTCACGACAGTTGGGTATTAGCCTGCATCGTAGGCAGCACAAGCTGAAATGCAGGGTGCTCGGTCGGCTGCTGCTCAATCCATAGATTTCCTCGAGAACGCACTACTCAGACCGAGACTGGGTCGCAGAGCTGTGTACATCAGCAGGCATTGAAAACCATGAGCCAAATCGGGCTCCTTGCCTAAGACCCATCTATTGCCGAACCGCTCCGAATCCGCAGGCGTTCCACACCTGGATTCATGAGTGGTGAAATTCCTCCTTATACCTTGGATACAAGCTCGAGGATCTTCTCGCTACGCCGATAGGATGCTCATCGCGTTGGGTGGCAATTAGATACTAATGAGCGCGATTAATTAAATATATAGGGTCTCTATCGCAAGTAAGTTGACTGGCAGTCGTCAATCCGCGCGTTGCGCTGCACCCTTCAGAAATACGCTATGCCGACGTGATGTGCCCTTCGCTAGGGCGCATGACGGCGATCGTGGCCCATCCAATCTTCACGCGCGCTTTGCCTCACTTGTCGCTCCCCAACAGATCGCTGCTGGCTTCAGATGACCGTCTTTCACCTGCTCAGTGAGCTCTCTTTTAAGAATCTTGCCGCTAGCCGTCATAGGAAAAGCCTCCAAGCAGAGGAAATACTCGGGCATGTCATAGCGCGATAGGCCGACCTCGTTCAAATGGAGAAGGATCTCATCGCTGCTCGGGGTAGCGCCTGGTACAGGGATGATGGCCAGGCACACCTTTTCTCCTAGTCGCTGATCTGCGACGGGAAATGCTGCCACTTTTGCAATGCCAGGATGACGTAGGGCTAGGTTCTCGATTTCCGCCGGATAGATGTTATGCCCGCCTCGGATGATGAGGTCTTTCGAGCGACCAACAATCTCGAGGTTACCTTCGGCATCGATCCTTCCCAGGTCTCCGCTCATGAACCAGCCCTCACGGTTGAATGACGCTTGAGTGGAGGCATGATTACCAAAATAACCGAGCATCAGCGTCGCGCCACGACCACCGATTTCACCAACCTCCCCTTGAGCGGCCTCAGTATCGCGATCTTCGGCCTTCCAAATTTTGACCTCATAGGCGGGGTTTTTTCGGCCCACCGGCTTGCCTACTGTGCGGGTAAGCGTCTCGATACTGTCGCTTGGAATCGTGGAGTTGTGAGAGCCGTTCTCACTCATCCCGTAGATGTTCTGAGGCACGATCCCCAGTGCTACCAGGCGCCTTGCTACCTCTTCAGGAATGGCGGCGCCCGCCATGTAGAACATTTTGACGCGCCCTAACCTTTCCAAACCACGCTGACGAAGCTCCTGAAGGAGATCGATCGCATGGGTGGGTACACCCATAATGTAATCGGCACTGGTTTCCAAAATCCGGTCGATGGGCGAAGCACCTTTAGGCTGATCGTTGACGACCATTTCGCACCCAGTCACAAAACACTGCTCGAATCCTACCGTGGCGATGTGGTGACTCAAGGGGCCAAGGCAATAGATGACATTCTCGCGTGTCATGCACCAATCGGCGACGAGTGCTCGGCCATTAGCCAGCAACGTGTTATCGCTATGCATCAAAGCTTTAGGATGGCCGGTCGTGCCGGAAGTAAGCGCAATGTAGACAATCTTGTCTGGATTCTCGTCTGCGGGTGGCAGCGATTTGACTACCTTGGCCCTTGGAAACACCTCGGCACCTTCAGGCAGCTGGAACTGGGAGATGTCAGGAGGGGCCACTGCATACGCACGACAGAAGCCATTCAGATCCTGAAGCCGAGCAAAAATATCCTTGGTGCCGGCATCAGCTCCATATCCTGGCTGACCAACGAAAGCACACGCCCCACAGCGCTCTAGCAGCGTGTAAATTTCGTCAACGGTGTGATTTTGATGAAGTGACTGCATGGACACGTAACCGTTACGCGAGCAGGCTAGTAGTAACACCACGCACTCAACACGGCTTGGCATCCACCCTGCAACGCGGTCACCACTTCGTAAACCAGCTTCATGGAGCCCCGCTGCTACGCTATCAGCCCAATCAACCAGCTGCTCCCAGGTCAGACGATGCTGACGATCTCGGAATGCAAACCGTGCTGGGTGTGAGGCAGCGTGACGACGCGCCAACGTGTACAACGTGGCGTCTTGCCATAAGCCGCGGGCATAGAAATCTTTAGCAATTGCCGGGTCGTGTAGGGTCATCAAAGTCGAGCGCATACTGCCTCCAATCTTATTTTTTTATCATGAGGTCTGTACTGGACAGGTTCTGAGATTTCAGTGGAATCCGCGCCCACCAGTAGCCAGGCGACCCATAAGGGCTGAGGGACGATAACGATCCTCCTGATAGTGCTGCTGGAGGTTGCTGAGCACCTGATGGAGAAAGCTCACACCCAACCGATCAGCCCATTCCAACGGGCCTAGTGGATAGTTCACGCCGTAACGCATGGCAGCGTCGATGTCTTCGGCACTCGCTACTGATTGCATCGCGGCATCTGCTGCTTCGTTTGCCAACATCGCAACCGTGCGAAGCACGACTAATCCTGGGCTGTCATCGACCACGCTGACACGCCAGCCCAACGCCTGCAGCAAACCCGTCGCGATTTTCAAAGCCTCGTCGGATGTTTGGTCTGCTTTGGCAATAGCCAATCGCCCAGGCTGTTGGTAATTCAAAGCAAGATCGAACAGCACCAGGTCGGGATAGCTGTCCTGACTACTCCGAACAGTCGCAGAGCGACCGTCACTCATGGCGAGCGTGCAGCCTTCCATTCGTAAAACCCCGCTGCCCGGGCGGCGCTGCACAGCTATCCCCTCGGCCGCGGTTTCCATCAAGGCATGCGCCGGGCCAAGATCCCCTTCGATTATCACGATTGATGGAGAAGCTTGATGACCTTGCTCTGCTGCGGCGGGCGGCTCTGATGCTGGGCCATACTGGTAAAAGCCTCGTCCAGCTTTTCGGCCCAGGTGGCCAGCGAGCACCAATTCTTGCTGTGTCAATGAGGGCTTGAACCGTGGGTCTTGGAAGTAAGCATTGAACACCGAGCAAGTCACAGCGTAATTCACGTCATGACCGATCAGATCCATCAGCTCAAAAGGCCCCATTGGGAAGCCTCCGCCCTCGCGAATCAATGCATCAAGGGTAGGTGCGGTGGCAACTCCCTCCTCGAGCAAGCGCAACCCCTCAGCATAGAAAGGGCGTGCGACACGATTAACGATGAACCCCGGGGTAGAACGGGTGTACACGGGTTTCTTGCCCCACGCGCTAGCGGTTTGATAAAGCGTTTGAGCTACCTGCTCGGCAGTTGCCAAACCAGATACGATTTCCACCAGCGCCATCAGCGGCGCCGGATTGAAGAAATGCAGCCCCGCCAGACGCTCTGGACGAGACAAATGAGCGGCGATGGCTGTGACAGACACAGAAGAAGTATTTGTAGCCAATATGGCGGTTGGCGCTACTACCTCTTCGAGTTGGGCAAAAAGCTGTTGTTTAGCCTTGAGATCTTCAACGATCGCTTCAACCACCAGCCCTGCTTCAGCGATATCTGTCAGTGAGCTCGCCACACGCAATGAGTCACCAGCTGCGATGGCTCGCTCAGGACTCATGCGCCCTTTTTCAACCAGCCTGGAGAACACGGCCCTTATCTGGTCGCGACTCTTGGCGGCTGCTCCCTCTCGGGCATCAAATAGCCAGACAATATGCCCCGCCATTGCTGCAACCTGGGCGATGCCGCTGCCCATTGCACCTACTCCGATTACCGCAACGGGAACCGATTGAGACAATGCGTTCATATCACGCTCCTCGTTCCATAGAGACTACCGCCTTACCATGAACCTGCCCGGCCTTGACCATAGCGAGGGCTTCACTGGCTGACTCAAAGTTGAACAAACGCATGATGCGAGGCTTCACCGCCCCCTCTCGCCAGAGCTGAAACAGCGCCGCCTGAGCCGCCTCCACTTTTTCCGGCGTCCGATTGCGGTAGTCGCTCCATTGCAGTCCGCAGACGCCGATATTCTTCAGAAGCAGGTAATTCACTTTAAGCGTAGGAATTTCTCCAGCCGCAAAGCCAATAACGACGATGCGCCCACACCACGCTGTTGCACGTAGGGCGCCAGCAAAGAATTGGCCGCCCAGTGGGTCAATGACGACATCAGCGCCTTGGCCATCTGTTACCGAGTAAACCTGCTCGCGAATCCGCTCTCTGAGATCTCCTCCGGACAGGTCGATGATGTGATCTGCCCCCGACTCTAAAGCGACCCGTGCTTCCACATCGCTACGCACACCTGCAAGCACAGTAGCGCCAAGGCCTTTTGCGATCTGAACTGAGGCAAGGCCGATTCCGCCCGCAGCACCGCCCACCAGGACGACATCGCCAGCGTTAACTCGCCCACGCTCAACCAGTGCAAAGTGGGCTGTCTGGTAGACCAATCCCATTGCTGCAGCTTCCGCATACTCTAGGCCATCCGGCATATGGAAGCTCTGAGCCGGAGTAGTAATCGCTTGCTCGGCCAGTGCTCCCCATTCGATCTGGGACATGATCCGGTCACCTATCGCATACCCTTCGACACCGGCACCGACTGCACTGACAACCCCAGCAAAATCTTTCCCAGGCGTAAAAGGGCGAGGCGGCAACAGCTGGTATTCGCCGGATATCACCAGCACATCTGGGAAATTGATCCCAGCGGCTTTCACATCCACAACTATCTCGCCTGCGCCTGGCTGCAGCGGAGGAAGCTCATCTATTTGGAGAGTGTGAGGCTCGCCATGTTCGTGCACTCGATAACTACGCATGGGATCATCTCCAATCAGATCAGCAATAGGGGATCTTGGGTTTCGTTGAGCCGAGGAGCGTTGGCGCAGACCTGGGCCGAGCGAAACAGCGGTGCAACGGGGCTTGGCAACGCAGGCACTTTGCGTCCGCCGGCGTCGACCTGACGGTCGAACAAGCGACGGGCTGCAACTTGCGCATCACGCACACCTTCTTCCAACGTTGCGACAATCGAGCAGCAGACATCTTGGCCCTCGAAGACTGCTCGCCAATGCAGAGAGGTATGGCGCTCCACCCTCTCACCGATTGCTGCCTTGACTTCCTCGGCGGGCGCTTGCTCCGAGCGCATTGCTTGAGGTAGGTCAATCAGGTCGCAGAAGAGCTCCCAAAATTTGGGCTCCAATGGCGCAGCCGCCAAGAAACGACCATCCGCAGTGGGGTAGATTTGATACCGAGGTGACCCGCCAGTTACTACTTCGTCGCTCATTCCAGGCCAGCGGTCTGATGCAAAGCCATTTCCAAGCCCCCAATACATAAACGTGTAGAGGTTGTCTGCCATTGCTACGTCAAGGTAGCAACCAAGGCCCGTGCGGTCTCGCTGAGTCAAAGCGAACATGATGTTCATGACCGCGGGATAGGCGCCCCCACCGATGTCAGCCGCCAAGACTTGGGGTAGAACTGGCTTGCCACCAGCCCCTGTCAGACCCAGGAGTCCGGTCTCCGCCATGTAGTTGAGGTCATGTCCTGCACTCTTGGCTTTGGGGCCCGTTTGGCCCCAGCCGGTGATTGAGCAATACACCAATTTTGGATTGATACGCCGTACCGACTCATAGCCCAGTCCGAGCCTCTCCATGACGCCTGGACGGAATTGTTCGATGAGGACATCCGCACGCTCAATCAGCGGTTTGAGCCTTTGCACAGCGTCAGGTGCTTTCAAGTCGATAGCGATCGACTGTTTCCCACGGTTGAGCAGCGCAAAGTTCACGCTGTCTTCGCCGAGCTTTGGCTCATAGGAACGCATCTCGTCGCCACGTTCCGGCTTCTCAAGTTTGACAACTCGTGCGCCGGCATCCGCCAAGATCAGGCTAGCCATTGGCCCCGGCAGCAATGTGCTGAAATCCAGAACCAAAAGGCCTTCCAAAGGTTGCATAGGGTTCACCTCTTATTGGAGTTTTCGGTGAAGCAGCCAGGATTATTTTTTAGATCTCGCCAACGCCACCTGAGCTCGGCGTGCTGGCGCATAAGCCGGGTCGCCCAACGCTCGGTACAACGACTCGGTGGTGACGCAATGCTCCGCGAGGCCGGTTCGCTCCAGCAGCTCGATCGGGCCCTCTGGGTACCCCAACCCCAGACGAAGAGTGAGGTCGAGATCGTTCGCCGTCGCTAACCCCGCATCCAGCTTGGCTAGAGCAGCGTTGTAGTAAGGTCGAACCAACCGGTTGACGATGCGACCAGGGAAGTCCGCGCAGACGGCTGTCTTGAGACCATGCGACTGGAACAGATTTTCAGCCAGCGCAACCGCCTCAGCCGCGCTGTTGGGTTGGCGCACAATTTCAACTAATGGGGTGGGATCTGCGTGCCCCAAGCGGAACCTCGCGAAGCCCAAGACATTGCTTCCTTCGGTGCCGCGCTGCTCACCTGTGTGCACACCTAAGCACTCGTCCTCGAGTTCAATGAGGATCAGCTTGAATCGCTGGATATCGGTGAGCTCGGCGAATGCGCGGCCCGAATCTTTGCCGATGATCATGAGCAAGTTGGAGTTAGGATCATGCGCTTCGATCAACGAATGCGAAGTCGGAAATGAGCGGCTGGCGCCAGCAGTCAGAATCATGCAGTTCATCGATCAGCTCCCGTAAATTTTGTTGGAGTCATACTCAAGGAAGCCGCGTTGGGTTTTACGCCCTAAGCGCTTGGCTGCCACCATCCTACGGAGCAAGGGTGGACAGGCCGCCCGAGGTTCATGGGTCACGCCATGTAACGCCTCACAGAGCAGTACCTGGGTATTAAGCCCTACCAGATCCAGCAGCTCCATCGGCCCCATCGCATATCCCAAGGCACCTTTGATGGCCTTGTCGATTTCTGCCGGTTCTGCCACACCCTGCTCTACCAGACGGATCGCGTCGTTGTTGAATGGCACCAGGAAGCAATTAAGGATGAAGCCTGGTTGATCTAGCGTTTTAACCGGCTGTTGTCCTAACCCTTCACAGATCGACCAAGCGCGATCAAAGGTCTCATCGGTGGTCTCCAGCCCAGGGGACATTTCGACCAACTTCATTAGCTGCGCTGGGAGGCAGAAATGCATGCCCACAAAGCGATCTGGGCGTCCGCTGACCGCTGCAATTTCGGTGATCGACAAAGTCGAGGTGTTGGACGCGAACAGAGTTGATGGGGAGCAATGTTCGTTCAACCGTTGGAACAGGGCGCCCTTCACCTTCAGGTCTTCAAAAACGGCCTCTATGACAAGATCACAGTCACTAACCTCGGCGGGATCAGTTGCCAAGCTAACTCGCCCCATGATCTCTTCGACCTGCTCAGGGGCTAGCTTGCCGCGCGCTACCGACTTCTCGAAGAAGTTCGCCATTTGCTGGCGTGCCGCTTCAAGGCGATCCCGCGCGACGTCAAAAAGCACAGTGTTGGCACCCCCGCGAGCGGCAACGATTGCTATGCCGGTACCCATGGTTCCACAGCCTGCCACGCAGATGGATAACTTGGACATTGGTCTTTTCCTTTGCTGTGAGCAGTTAACGTTCGACGAAACTGCGGCCGATGATTTGCCGGTGAATCTGGTTGGTGCCTTCCCAGATCTGCTCGATCTTCGCATCCCTGAATAGGCGTTCGACTCGGTACTCTTTGCAGTAGCCGTAGCCACCGTGCAACTGAATAGCCTCGGTAGCCATCCGCATGGCCAGGTCAGAAGCCCTGAGCTTCAAAATGGAAGCCTCAACACCGATGTCCGTTTCACCACTGTCGACCAGGCGAGCCACATTGAGCAGCCACCCTTCGCAGAGCGCCAGCTCGGAGGCCAGATCCGCAAGTAGGAACTGGATTCCCTGAAACTCAATGATGCGCCGAGAAGATTGGCGCCGACCGTTGATATACGCGACCGCGTCGTTGAAGGCGGCTCGGGCTATGCCCAACGAATGAGCGCCGATGCTCGGACGAGACTTATTTAAGGAGCCAATGAGCATTCGCAAGCCCTCACCAGGGCCGCGTATCAGATTCCGACGAGGTATGCGGCATTGGTCGAAATTCAACGTGGCGGTGCTGGAGGCACGATGACCAAGCTTGTCCTCCAGTCGAGCTACGCTCAGGCCTGGAGTGCCTTTTTCTATGACAACACATGAAATCGCCTCCTTGGCGTCCTCCACTCCGGCCCATTTCCCGAACACCAAGTACAAATCCGCGACATCGCCGTTGGTAATGAACGTCTTGCTGCCGCTGACGACAATATGGTCACCGTCCTCCCGGAAACTGGTTCTCATCCCGGTCGCATCCGACCCAGCATCGGGTTCGGTGATGACCAGTGCACCGAGACCGCCATTGGCAATTACGGGCAGTAGCCGTTCTTTTTGCTCATCGGTTCCGAACTCGATGATGGGCTTAATCGCGTGATAATTGGTTGCCCAGATGATGCCTGTGCTGGCGCATGCCGAGCTGATTTCGCGAACGCATGCCAGGTAAACCAGATACGACAGGCCTGCTCCCCCGTATTGCTCGGGAATGAACATCGCATTCAGACCCAGACGGTTGATTGCTTCAACGTTTGCCCAAGGGAATTCCTTGGTCTCATCATAATGAGCGGCACGGGGAGCAATTTCATTCTTGGCCAGCGCTCTGACAGACTCCAGGAGCATGGCCTCTTCAGGGTTGAGACCCAATTGACTATCAAGCCGCTCGATCACATTCATGGGTGTCTCCGGTGGTGCTTGAAATGGGATCAATGACCGAATTTATTGGCATCAGGCTTGCGGCGCTCTGCGAAAGCATCCTTAAGCTCGTGCGCTTCTTGGGAATCCAGGTAGGGTCGAAGAAGCAGGTCATGCGAAACGCGCGCGAGTCCAGCTACGCCGTTGTGACGTGCGGTAAACGCCGCCTTCAAGGAAGCCAACGCGAACGCACCCCGTTCAGCTACAGCCAATGCCATTTCACGAGTCGCGGACTCCAGTTCGTCGTCCGGAACCACCTTGTTGATAAGCCCATATTCCAAAGCTTGCTGAGCGCTGAGCTTGTCGTTCAGGAACCACATTTCTTTCGCCCGACGCTTGCCTACAAGATCTTCCAGGTACCATGTGCCGTAACCAGCGTCGAAGCTCCCCACCATAGGGCCCACCTGACGGAACACCGCGCTTTCTTTGGCGATCGACAGATCACACACGACTTGCAGCACATTGCCCCCACCCACGGCGTACCCATTGATACTTGCAATCACGGGTTTCTGAAGACGCTCGATGGCGTCATACATTTCGAGCGTTGGCAGCACGCCTGCGTACAGCAAAGAATCCTCCATTCCATCCTTGCGTCCCCCTGTGCAGAAGAAGCGATCTCCGGCACCGGTGATCACCAGCACACGGGTGCGGGTCTCGGTACGAATAGACTCGATGCAGTCGCGAATCTCGAGGCACATGGTCTTGGTAAACATGTTGCCGTCTTCAGGACGGTTCAGCGTCAAGGTGCCAACCGGGCCGTCTTCTTTGTACAAGATGGTTTCGTAATGCATGGCAGTTATCCTTAGGTGAATTGGCAGTCAGATGACTTCTTCATTTCGCAGCAGCTCAATCTGCTCGGATGTATAACCCAGCAGATCGCCCAGAACTTGTTGAGTATGCTCGCCCAGTCGAGGTGGGGCACTACGGTAGCCCGCAGCTTTCCCATCGAGGTGAATCCCCAGGCTAACCTGGGGCAATGCCTCTCCGTTTCGAGGAATTTGGAAAAACAGGCCACGGTCGTGGAAGTGCGCATCCTCCGTGACCTCGTCGACCCGGTAAATGGGGCCGGCGGGCACGCCGGCTGCCGCAAACAGCTCCAGCCACTCAGCTCGGGGCTTGTGCAGCAGGATGTCTTGAATCCCCGCGACAATTTCCTCTCTTCGCACTCGTCGCTGGGCATTGCTGGCGAGAGACGGATCAACTCCGATTTCTGGTCGTTCAACCAGATTCCAGAAGCGCTGCCAGATCCGGTCGGTTCCCAAGCTGAGTGTGAGCGGCTCGTCGGCTGTCTCGAATGTCTGATACACAGCGATGACACTGTCGCGGCCGCCGGTTCTGCGTGACACTTCGCCAGACCCAAGGTAAGGGATGATTCGCGGCGAAGTGAAACGCACCATACTTTCAGTCAAAGCGATATCGACTGTGGCACCCTGCCCTGTTTGCTGCCGGCGGTAGAGGGCCGCTAAAACCGCCATGGCAGTATCGCTTCCTGCAAGCATGTCAGCTGCGGGAGCGCCAACCTTTTGAGGAGAGGCTTCTGAGGGGCCGGTCAGATCCATGATCCCGCTGTAGCCTTCAGCGATGAGGTCGTAGCAAGGTTTGCTTGCATTGCGGCCGGTCAGCCCGAACCCAGTGATGCTGGCGACAATCAGCCCCTCCCGACCCGCTCGCAGTTGCTCCGGCGACATCCCAAGCTTTGCCTGTACGTCTCGTGTCTGATTGGTCACCACCACATCAGCCTTATCCAGCAGAGCGTCGAGTACGGTGCGGCCGCAGGGCTTGCTGAAGTCGAGTCGAATGCTTTGTTTGTTCCTGTTTACGCTGAGGAACCAAAGCGATTCGCCATCCAGGAAGGGTGGCCCCCAGAAGCGAGCATCATCACCGGTGGGCCGCTCGACTTTGATGACATCAGCCCCGAAATCCGACAACAGCATTGTTGCATAAGGCCCGGCGATCGACGTGGTCAGGTCTACCACGCACACCCCTTTGAGAATCGAGAAGGTGGTTTCCGAGTGACCTGTAGGAAGGCTGGTGGCTAACATTGGTTTCACCTTTTGCTTTTTGTAGTCTGGAGTGCAACCGGTGTGCCACTTGTCGAGGACTGCTGAAACATCAATGATTTACGGATGCTGCGCGATTATTTTTGATTGACAGATGCAGCAGAACTGACCGAGTTTGTATTTACGGAATACACCCAAGCTGAAGGCAGTGTCTCTCGGGGACACAGTGCTGACCTACAAGAATATGAGGTGCGAGTGATGCAACCCGGCTTTGAAGTGATCGCGTTTGATAGCGAATTTGCCGTGCTTTTTTGTACCGCTGGGATAGCAAACCCCTCCCATCAAACCGAGCTCGCTCAGCTCGTGAGGAACACACCGGGTCACAAGCAGATGGTGTCATTGGGTGCGGAAGATAGCCGTATCGGGCTCGTCCTCAGGCGCGCAGATCAGACTGTGGTGATCATTCACGAGCAGAACGCTGATCATGCATTGCTCGACTTCATCAGTACGGTCGATATCGCATTCGACATCCTCAAACACTTCATCACCAACCCCTATGAAGGGATTACGGTTGTCGATAAGGACGCGATATTGAGGTACATCAGTCCTGTCCATGAGCGGTTCTTTGGCTTTATACCAGGCGGTGCAGTCGGCCAGCCGGTACAGGAAGTCATCGAGAACACGCGCTTGCAGGAGGTCGTGCGTACCGGAAAAGCGGAGATTGGCCAGGTTCAGCAAATGCGAAACACATCTCGTGTCGTGAACCGCATCCCGATAACCCGGGGGGATGAGGTGGTCGGGGCGATTGGTCGGGTGATGTTCCGCGCCCCTGAAGAAGTCCATGAGTTGAGCCGGCAGATTTCATCCCTTCGGGCAGAGGTCAACTACTACGAGACGGAACTCACCCGATTACGGCACCGTACCTACGGCTTAGAGGAAATTGTCGGTGAGAGTGATGCCATCCAGCGGCTGAAAGCCCAGATTCGCAAGGTCGCTCCCCTCGATGTTCCTGTCTTCATCGCAGGAGAAAGCGGTACTGGCAAGGAGCTCGTAGCACACGCAATTCACAACTTGAGCCGGCGAAGCGAAAAACCGATGGTGGTTGTGAACTGTGGCGCACTGCCTGACACGCTGGTCGAGAGCGAGTTATTTGGCTACGACCAGGGAGCATTCACCGGAGCAAAGCGTGAGGGACGCTTAGGTAAGTTCGAGCTGGCTGACCGTAGCAGCTTGTTCCTGGACGAAATCGGCGATCTGCCGCTGGAGGCACAGGTGAAGCTGTTGCGTGTGCTTGAGGGCAGCAGCTTTGAGCGGGTTGGCAGCAATAAAGCACGAACCGTAGACTTCCGATTGATCAGTGCCACCAACAGGGATCTAAAAGGTGCCATCGAAAGCCAAGACTATCGGGCAGATCTCTTTTACCGAATCAATGGGGTGACCCTCACTATCCCACCTCTGCGCGAACGTCGTGAAGACATTCCATTAATCACCCGTCATTTCATCACGCATATCTCGCAACGAGTAGGTTCCAGTGTACGGAGCATCAGTCCTGAGGCTTTGGCTTTACTGCAGCGTCATTCGTGGCCCGGGAATGTTCGACAGCTGTACCATGAGATTCAGCAGGCTATCATCTTCGCCAGCCACCACGAGCTAGAGCCACGGGACTTCAGCCACCTGGCATTGCCTGACGAAAATCATGACCATAGAGCTCCGCTCGAACCCGCGCCTGTGACGATGAAGGACACAATGGACAACGTCGAGCTGAACCTGATTCGCGACGCTCTGAAAAAGTATGATGGCAATAAAAAGCGGGTCGCTGAGGAGCTTGGGATCTCCAGGTCATACCTGTACAAGCGATTGGCGGATCTGGATCACGAATGAGCCCAAGGTCGGAGCACTAGGGTCAGCTCACGGCCGCGCTACGATCAGCCCGGCCGGCTTGTGCTCTCCCTCAATCCGGTCGGAAAACCTTGGCATCACGCTGGGCTAATGCAAGCAGCTCATCCACGATCATCCTGACCTTAGGTTGAATGTACCGGGTACGTGGCCACATGACGTGGATAGGCATTTCAGCGCCAGAATATTCCTCGAGGACAGGAACAAGCGTGCCTTGCTCTATGTAGTCCTGGACTAGCCAGGTCGGCAACTGGGCTAGCCCTCCTCCCGCTAGCGCCATCTGAAGCAACATTTCACCGTCGCCCATTTCGTGCTTGACCCGAATCTCCTGCTCAATAGCGACCCCATCGCTATCCAGAAGCATCCAAGTCTTTCGGATGCCGTTCTTCCAACCCACGATGCAGTCATGGGCCAGGAGATCCTCCCGCTTGTGAGGAGTACCACGGAGCGTCAAATACTCTGGTGTGGCACAGATGAGTAAGCTTTGTGAACCGAGCTTTCTTGCAACGATTTCACTGTCGTCCTTGAGCGTCCCTATCCTCACGACAAGATCGATTCCCTCATTGATTATGTCGATAATTCGCTCGCTAAAGCTCACAGATAGGTCAAGCTTTTCATGACGAACTGTGAGGTTGATCAGCGTTGGAAGGATGTGGCGACGTCCAAATGCCGCAGGAAGGTCGATACGCAAACGTCCGACGGGCTCCTGATGCCCTGTGGTTAGAAAGTTCTCTGACTCAAGGAGCTCTTCCATAGCACGCAGGCAGCTCGACAGATACGCCTCTCCCTCATTCGTCAGGATCAATCGCCTCGTCGTCCGGTGGAGCAGCTTGACACCAAGACGCGCTTCAAGACGGGTGACGCTTTTGCCGACCGCGGAGCTCGTTACTCCTAGCTCATGAGCCGCAGCGGTGAAGCTCAAGGTTTGGGCCGCCGCGACGAACTCCCTTACCCCGTCGAAGGTGATCATCGACATTTTAGAATTCCAGGCAGCAATGTAGAGAATTTGAACGGGTTAATTCACAAATTCTACAGGAATACACTCAAGCTCTTGATGAAATGGAGAGCAATGATGAACTCAGTCGCAGCACCAGCGGAGTTAGATCTACCAGCTCCACGCCTGGATGGCCACCCAGGTTATCGTCGTCTTTTTGAAGAAAGAAAGCTCACAATCGGCTTGATTATGCCGCTCGAGACCCATCCTGGTAGACCCGCTCCAACGATGGCTGATCACGGCGAAATGGCCCAGCGTGCAGACACTCTAGGATTCGGTGCGCTCTGGCTCAGGGATGTTCCATTCTACGACCCGCACTACGGTGATGTAGCGCAGATTTTCGATCCTGTTCCTTACCTTGGCTACCTTGCAGCAATCACCAAACGAATCGCCTTAGGTACGACCGGCTTCGTGCTGCCCTTCCGAGAGCCGCTGATTTTCTCAAAGCAAATGACCTCTTTGGATCACCTTTCCAACGGTCGCCTGATGATGGGCATATCTTCAGGGGACAGGCCCGCTGAATATCCGTTGTTTGGTATTGATTTTGAAACACGCGGAAGCCGATTCCGAGAAAGCTATGAGGTTTTACGATCACTCACAGAGGAAAGCTTTCCTGCCTTTGAGTCACCTCTATTTGGACGGTCTAACGGAGAATTCGAGCTTGTGCCCAAGCCTGTTATTGGTCGTACACCAGCCTTGGCGGTAGGAAGATCACAGCAATCGCTTGCGTGGATTGCTGAGCATATGGATGGTCTGATTCGCTCTGCCCCGGAACCGTATCAACTGAAAGCCGCAGCGATGGAGTGGCGAAGCGCTCTAGTTGAGTTTGATAGCTCAGTCTTCAAGCCCCTAGGTATAGGCGCATTTGTAGACCTTTTCGAAAATGCCGATGCACCGCTGCGCCGTAGCTTCGGGGGCATTCGGACAGGTAGGAACATGCTAAAAGAGTACTTGCATGAAGCCCAAGAAGCAGGCATTAACCATTTCGCATTGAATCTGAAAGTCAGTCACCGGCCTTATCGTGAAATACTCCAGGAGCTGGCGGAAGAGATCCTCCCTCACTTCCGGTCACATGGATGAGCATGCCGGATTTAATCAGGTGGTGAGTTGAATCACCACCTGATGCCACTTCAATCTCAAGCTTTAGCTGGAGCAGCCCGGTACCGACCACGGCCAGAAGAATATGTTACTTCGACTTCGCTCAAGTTGTGCGACGCCAGCTCATCCCGCACCTGCTCAATGCTCAGGGGGCAAAGAGGGCCAATCAGAACTTCTTTAATAGCACTAATCCCTCTGTATGAAGTCAACAATTTATGATAGTTCGCTTGCTCATTGTAGACATTTTTCCTAACTCCTAGCTCATAATCGTCATCGATACGAGCATCAATTTCAATCATCGCCCTGACCTCCCGCTCGTCTCTGAAAAACTGGTCTTTATAGATAGCCGCATAACGTCGAAGCCCTATATCCAACATTATATCCTTAATCTTAGGGTTGTTATGCTCCAAGGTATCTACTAAGTCCTCCACCTTTCTGATAAACGCCGCTTGGTCATATTCTACTGATCGAAGCGCTACGTGTGACTTTATAGGCTGAAATCCTGCCGCTGTGGAGCGATTGAAAAGATTGTTTCTTGAAATACAAGCTTCATCAAAACCGATGCATAAACCCCTTCCGTCATCAGCATACAGACGCCACTGGCTTCCCAGGTCACCCTCCTGCGAGAAGCATCCAACTAATATCTGACAGCTGGTGCAGGAGATCTGCTCCGAGGCTGAGTCTCGGAGAAGTTTTTTCTTAATCCCTCGCGCCGACAAAACCTCCGAAATCAAGTCGAAACCCGTTACGTACTCGGTCTCATCATTAAGCTTAGTGATATCGGTGAGCCAGACCTCCTGAGTGGAGATAATGCTTGAAAAAACATTAGCGGTGCAGTAGTGATAAATCATTTTTCATCCATTACAAACGACTTACAGGTTATTTGATAGCATGCGGCCACGGCTTGCTGTCCTTGTTCAAGACAGGTGAGGCCCTGTTGCGTATGCCCCACTTATCAATCTCGACAGTCATGGATTGACACTGCTACTGCGCTACGTTCGGCCCGCTGCAGTGCTCGAATCCCACCCTCCTCCCAAGGCTTTATACAACTGAACCTGGGCCGTAAGCTGAGCCAGGTGATCAGTGAGCAGCTTCTGTCGGGCTGAAAGCAGCTGCCGTTGAGCGTCAAGCAAGGTGAGGTAGTTATCAACGCCTTCATCGTACCGTTGTTGAGCCATCTGAGTGTACTCTTCGGTCGCTTGCACCAGATCGTGTTGGCTACTGAGCTCTTCGTCCCACGTACCCAGAGCTGCCAATCCATCAGCCACCTCTCGGAAAGCCGTCTGGATTGACTGCTCGTAGTTCACCACTTCGATTTCCTTTGCAATCTTGGCGTAGTCCAAACTCGCTTCGAGTCGCCCACCTGTGAAGATCGGGATGTGAATCTGTGGGACAAAGCTCCAGCTCTCCGAACCGTTATCAAAAAGTCCACTGAGACGACTGCTGGCCGTACCTGCTCCGCCTGTCAGAGTGATGCTTGGGAAGAAGGCTGCTCGGGCGGCACCGATGTTGGCATTAGCTGCCAAGAGTCGGTGCTCCGCAGCTAGGATGTCAGGCCGCTGTCGAAGCAATGCGCTTGGCAAACCCTCAGGTATCTGAACGAGAATCTGGGTGTCCAGATCAGCGGAAGTTTGCTCTGCCGGTACCGTCGAGCCGAGCAAAAGCTGTAGCGCGTTCTTATCTTGGGCAACCTGTCGTACATAGGACTGCACCTGCCCTCTCGCGCTATCTACCAACGTTCTCGCTTGACGAACATCAAGATCAGACGCAGTTCCTGCTTGGCTGCCTGCAGTAGTCAATTCCAGGCTGTGCTGGTAGTTCTTCAGCGTTGAGCGAGTGATATCAAGCAACTGGCGATCTGTCTGCCAGGTAAGGTATGCCACTGCTACGTCAGCCACCAATCCAATATGCACGCTACGCCGGGCCTCCTCTGTCGCCAGGTAGTTTTCGAGCGCATTGCGATCCAGGCTACGAACACGCCCCCAGAGATCCATCTCATAGCTAGCTAATCCGACCTGCAGACTGTTGCTGCCTGCCGTAAGCTGTTTTCCGGTTTCAGACAGATACCCAGGAGTACGAGAGCGTCCGGTCGCCCCCTCAATTCCGATTTCAGGTGATAGAGCTGCACCTTGAATTCTGTATTTGGCGCGATAGGCAGCCACATTCAATGTGGCTTTTCGCAGATCCCGATTGTTGGTAAGCGCCAGATCAATCAATTGTCGAAGGTATGGATCCTGGAAAAACATTTTCCACTGAATGTGTGAGGCGTCTCCTAACGCATGCTGAGAATACGCAAGACCCGTTGGGTAGCGCTCCGGGGTAGTCGTATCAGGCCGACGATATTCAGGAATCATGCTGCAGCCGGCCAAGGTCAAGGTGAGCGCCGCAATCAAAGTCATTCGGTTCATTGCTGGACTCCGATATCGGCCAGGCTGCGCTCTCCGCATGCTTTCCTGGAAGAAATGAGTTTCATCACCACGACGTAGAACAGTGGCACGAAGAAGATGGCGAGGAATGTTGCGGCCAGCGTGCCGCCCACGACTGCTGTACCGATGGAGTGTTGGCTACCGCTGCCCGGGCCGTGAGCGCGAGCCAGTGGCAAGGTACCCATGACGAAGGCAATCGATGTCATGATGATCGGACGCAGGCGCAGGCGAGCTGCCTCAGTAGCAGCCTGAACCAAGGTACGACCCTGCTTTTCATATAGCTCTTTAGCGAACTCAACGATGAGGATGGCGTTCTTGGCCGCCAAGCCCATGGTGGTGAGCATCCCTACCTGGAAGAAAACATCATTCGACAATCCTCGCCCTAACGTCGCAGCCACCGCACCCAGTACGCCCAGCGGTACTACCATCATCACTGAAACAGGAACCGTCCAGCTCTCATACATCGCTGCCAAGCAGAGGAATACGATGAGCAGAGAAAGCACGTAGAGCATCGTGGATTGTGAACCGGCAGCGCGCTCTTCATAGGACAGACCAGTCCATGCCACATCGAAGCCACTGGGTAACTGAGACGCTATCCGCTCGATTGCGGCCATGGCATCACCGGTACTGTAGCCTTCAGCAGGTGTTCCGAGGAGCTCTACCGATGGAACGCCGGCGTACCGTTCTAGCTTTGGAGAGCCATACACCCATGTACCACTGGCGAACGCCGAAAATGGCACCATCTGTCCTAGCGCATTTCGGACGTACCACTTATCAAAGTCTTCAGGAGAGATGCGAGCATCCATTTCACCTTGCACGTAAACCCGTTTCACCCTGCCCTTGTCGATAAAGTCATTCACATAGCTCGAGCCCCAAGCCACCGACATGGTGTCGTTGATCGACTCAATCGTGACCTGCAACGCCCTCGCCTTTTCGTCATCAATCGTGACTTGATACTGGGCTTCATCATTCAACCCGTTCGGGCGGATGATGGAGAGCGCTGGTTCTTTGGCCACGAGCTTCATTAGCTGATCGCGCGCGGCCATAAGGGCGCTATGCCCTCGGGCGCCATTGTCCTGCAGGTAAAGATCAAACCCGGTCGCGTTCCCCATCTCCATGATGGCAGGGGGCACGATCGAAACAATGCTGGCTTCTGATATCGTTCGTGCAAACTGCGTCACGCGTTGTCCGATAGCGAATGCAGAATTCTCCTTCGCCCCTCTTTCCTCAAATGGCTTGAGGCGCACCCAGACAACGGCAGAGTTTTGCCCACGACCTGCAAAGTTGTAACCGCTGATCGTGAATGCCGAGAGCACACCAGCTTGCTCCTTCTCAAGCAGATAATGCCGCACCTTCTTCAGTACCGACTCGGTGCGTTCAGCGCTGCTGTTGGGCGGTGTCTGGATCTGCACGACCAAGAGTCCCTGATCTTCGTCCGGCAAAAAAGCAGATGGCAGATTCCGGAACATCAGAGCGACGCCGACAAGCAACATGGCATACACAACAAAAGTCCGTTTGCGGTTGCTCAAAATCCGGGTAATCGAGCGTTCGTAACGGGTGGTGTTCCGCTCGAACATGCGATTGAACCAAGCGAAAAAGCCCGTTGCTTTCTTGGCCTCATGAGGCTTGAGTATCGTCGCGCACAGTGCCGGTGTGAAAATCAGGGCGATGAGGACTGACAATCCCATCGCCGTGATGATGGTGATGGCGAATTGACGGTAGATGATGCCGGCGGAGCCGCCGAAAAAGGCCATGGGCATAAACACTGCAGTGATGACCAATGCGATGCCAATCAAGGCTCCGGATATCTGCTGCATGGACTTGTAGGTAGCTTCTTTCGGGGACAGATGCTCCTCCTGCATCAACCGCTCAACGTTCTCAACCACGACGATGGCGTCGTCGACGAGCAAGCCAATTGCTAGCACCATTGCGAACATCGTCATCACGTTGATGGTGAAGCCGCAGGCGTAGAGGACACCAAAGGTACCAAGCAGAACGACAGGGACTGCCAGAGTGGGGATCAATGTCGCTCTCACGTTCTGCAAGAACAGGAACATGACCAGGAATACCAGAACGATGGCTTCGAATAGCGTATGAACCACCGACTCAATCGACGCCTTCACTGATGGACTGGTGTCATAGGGATAAACCACTTCCACACCTGGCGGTAAATTTGCCTTCAGCTTATCGACTGTCTGTTTCACCCGCTCCACTGTCTGAAGCATGTTAGCCCCGCTCGCGAGGCGCAATGCGATACCCGCAGCAGGTTTGCCGTTGTAGTTGACGTCGTAGGAGTAGGTCTCGCTTCCCAATACGACCTCGCCCAAGTCCTTTAGGCGAATCTGCGAACCATCTGGCCGAACCTTTACCAAAATCTCCTTGAATTCATCCGCGCTGCGCAGGCGTGTTTTTCCGATGACATTGGCGCTCAGCTCAACACCTTGGCGAGTAGGAAGGCCCCCAATTGAGCCGGAGGAGATCTGAACGTTCTGAGATGCGATCGCCGCGCTTACGTCACTAGGCATCAGCTGATAGCTATTTAGTTTTGCCGGATCCAGCCAGATACGCATTGCATTTTGAAAGCCGAATACGAAGAAGTCGCCCACTCCTTGGGTTCGAGACAGCGGATCCTTGAAGCTCGATACGATGATGTTACCTAGATCGCCATAGCTCAGCTTTCCGTCGGTGGAGTAGATACTCACCAAGAGCATGAAATTCGCTTGGAATTTGACTACGCGAATGCCTTGGCGCTGAACCTCCTCCGGGAGGTTCGGCGTTGCAAGCTGGAGCTTATTTTGCACCTGTACCTGGGCGATATCTGGATTGACGCCTTGGTCGAAAGTGACAGTGATCTCGACGCTGCCATCACTGTTTGCGTTAGAGCTGATGTATCGCAGTCCATCGAGGCCATTGAGTTGCTGCTCAATGACTTGGATCACCGTGTCCTGAACGGTTTGAGCGGAAGCACCTGGATAAGTAACGGAAATCTGGACTGCAGGTGCGGCGATGTTGGGATATTGGTTAACGGGAAGGCTGTGAATCGCCAGCACTCCAGCGAGCATGATTGCCAGCGCGATGACCCAGGCAAAGATGGGCCGGTCTATGAAAAATCGTGACATCGTTGCCCCCTTAATTCGCGCTCAGAGCTGTTTTCAGCTGAACGTTGTTTGCAGGATGGGCGTCGACGATGGAGTCAGACTGGACGAACTGAAGTCCTTCGGTAATGACCTTATCGCCAGGCTCAAGACCGGCGTCGACCAACCATGCATTGCCTACAGTTCGAACCGTCGTGAGGTCTCGCAGCTGAACGTGGTTGTCATCACCAATGACCCACGCGGTTGCAATGCCGCGGCTGTCATGGATGATTGCTTGCTCGGGCACCAAGATGGCGTTCTGCCTGACTCCTTCTTTCACCCCGGCGTGAACGAACATGCCTGGCAAAAGCGCACGGTCAGGGTTCGGAAACACTGCCCTAAGCGTGACTGAACCGGTTCCCTGATCAACGCTGACTTCCGAAAATTTAAGCGTGCCCGGGATTGGGTAAATGCTTCCATCATCGAGTCTCAGGGTGACTTCAGCCCGATCGTCACCGGCAGACTTGAGATCACCTGATTTGAGTGCTCGCTTGAGTGCCAGGATACGTGTGATGGACTGAGTGACGTCGACATAGATCGGATCAAGCTGATTCACCTCGGCCAACGCGGAGGTTTGGCCGTCTGTGACAAGTGACCCCTCTGTCATCGACGAACGACCAATCCGGCCTGAAATAGGCGCAAGTACCTTGGTGTACTGCACCTTGATCTGTGCAACCTTTGCATCAGCTTGTGCCTGCTGCCAAGCAGCCACAGCGTCGTCGTATTGCTGCTGACTTACCGCTCGAGTTTTGAGCAAGCGTTCGTATCGCTCCGCGAGGTTTCGTGCAGACTTGAGATTGGCTTCGGCTCGGATCTGTTGAGCAAGGTAGGTACGCGGATCAATTTGATACAACGGCTGCCCCTGTTTGACCTCGCTGCCTTCTGTAAACAGTCGCTGTTGGAGAATGCCTGAAACCTGTGGCCGCACCTCCGCCATACGGTACGCGGAGGTACGACCAGGCAGGTCTGTAGTGAGCGTGATCGGCGCTTCGGTTACCTCGTAGTAACCGACTTTGAGTGCGTGAGCAGCCTCCGAATGGGTATCTGCCGGTTTGCATCCCGCCAGCAACAGCGCGCCGACAGGAAGCGCGCAGATAAGCCCAATCAAAATGGGTTTCTTCATTTGATCTCCAATGATTCATCAGCCCACAGCAATACAGCCGCATCCTTTTCAGGGCGCGACTGAGCCTGACGCTGTAGCGCTAGACAGAATGTTTAAGGTGGTTTTATTAGAGGTGTGGCTAGAAGACTCGATTGAGCAGTAGCTCGAGGCAGGGCCTTGGAAAGCCCCAGCTGTCGGCTTGCCTCAAATGCACCCGCGCCTGCGGGTTAAACGGGTCGGGTTGGAAGCTCTAGCTCGCTGACTTGGCGCTGATTCTACGGGCACTAGCTAAAACGATTAATCGCAAGAAATTCCATTCATTTCATCCTTGAATTCCAAAATATAGGGAAATAGCCCTGCTTCTGAACGAAATCGATGCCGTAGCTGCCTTTTCAGCTCAACCTGTAGGTAGGTGGGCTCGAAAGCTTGCAAAAGCTGAGGGCACACGCAACCATTGATAGCTATATGACAGCATCTCTAGACGGCAATTTTGCTGTCTGCGGCTGTTCCATTTACGCGCACAAGACTTTGCCGGGAGTGGCTCCATTTCCAAGTCATCTGGGCAAATTCTGCCGCTGCTTTTCTCTGGATGGATGTTACCGAATGGATTTACTGCTGCTCCCTCAGAGCTCGAAAACAGAGCTTGCGGACATCTACCGCCGCGCCTTCCGCAACTCAACCCATCTGTACATAGTCAGCGCCTACCTCACCCACTGGGACATCGAGGAAGATTTAGGCAAGCAGTGCGAGACCTTTACTTTTATCGTCGGCAAAGACTTTGGAATCACTCGGATAGCGGCTTGCAAGCAGGTGCTCAAGTGGCTTCCTGAGAAATGGCACGAGGAGTTCCTCGTTGCAGAAGGTATCGTGGGCTTTCACCCGAAGGCGGTTTTTTGGCGGGAGGTGAATGGATCATGCCACGCACTCGTAGGCTCATCCAATCTCTCCAAAGCAGCGTTTTCATCCAATCACGAGGCCAATGGGTACTCGCGTATTTCGAAGACAACGTTCCGAGCGGCCGAGAAGTGGATTGAGAATCTCGCGAACAATTGCGCGACACTCGATTCGAACTGGCTTGCGGGCTACCAGGAGGCAAAGCAGCCGAGTAAACCTAAGCGACAGGGGCGGCAGGATGGGGATGACGAAGGGGCGGTTTTCGAGCTAGAGCTACCCAATCCGAAATCCCTTTCAAGGCTCGATCAGGTGCTAGCTCGACGTCGAGGGCAAATGCGTCAGTTCGCTAGGTTCCGCTCGGAGCTGGAGACTGCTTTCCGGGCAGCAGCGGATAAAAAAACCTGGAGGGCCGGCGACGATGCGAGATTCTACGACCAGCTCAACAGTCTCTGGTGCCATGGCCATCGCAATCGCTTCCAGGGTGCGGGCTGGGAGCGTCAGGGACGGAGCAGTAATTTCCAGGAACTGGCTATCAGCGTAGTACGCGTGCTCAATGCCAAAGAGATATCGCGGGATAGGGTTGTCAGGCTTGAGATTGATCGTCTTGCCAGCGCTGGGGTCAACACACGTGGAGCTCTATTCTCTGAGATGCTCTGCCAATTTTTCCCCAAACGATACTTTGTACTAAATTCCCCGATCCGCGATTGGCTGCTAGGAACAGGCGCTGACAGGGTGAGAGGTGCAAGCCAGGGAGCCAACTACATCCGATCGGCGCGATTGCTCCGCATCGCGCTGAGTCGGGCCAAAACCTATCCCGCTAAAAATCTGGCTGAACTCGATGCCGTTATCTGGAGGGAGCGCAACCCTTACGCCGCAGTGTGAATAGGACATGTAGAAAATGCTTCCGCGAGCGGTAGACCCTTCAGACACACGAATCCATAGCATGGCGCTGATGCGGATTCAGAGTGACGATGCGTCTATCCGCCCAGCCACTGCTTCGGGACGGAGATAGAACCACTGGAGTATGCGCGCCTATCGCGTAGCCATTGATTTGATCCTGATCCATCCATAACACAGTGCTGCTCCCATCCCCGCGCCCGCGATGACTAGGCACATCGGCCGCGGCGAGCCGTCAGCCAAGGCACCGACCAGCGCACTGAACGCTGCTCCCATTGCGAACTGCATCGACACCGCCAACCCGGCGGCGGCTCCTGCATTGGCTGGGAATAACTTCAAAAGACTGGCAACGCAATTCGCCCCCATAAGACCGGTGACACTGACGTACAGCACGACCAGTAGGACAATGCCCTCCAAGCTCCGAACTCCTGCGCTCCCCAAAAAGCCCAATCCCAATGCCGCCACCGTGATGATTGCCGCGCCGACACCGAGCATTGCCAAAGGGCCATACCGGCCGACCAGTCGGGCGTTCAGCAAGGTAACCACAATTACTCCCGCGATGTTGAGGGCAAATAGCAATCCGTAGTCGCGAGGCGAAACGTCGAAGTAGACGATGTAGACATAGGGCGAAGCGGTAATGAACGCAAACATTCCACCGAACGACAAACCCATGCACAGGATTAACGCCAAGGCTCGAGAGTTGCGTGCAATCTGCCAATAAGCAGCCACCGCCGCTCGGAACGTTCCCGCTCGTCTTTCGACAGGATGTGTTTCGGGAATGAACAGCAGGCTTGCGCTTAGGCAAATAGCGGCGAAACAGAAAAGCCCCGCAAAAATTGCTCGCCAGCCGTCTAGCAACATCAGGAAGCTCCCAGCGAGTGGAGCGACGAGAGTGGCGAGCATGGTCACCAGATGCATCAGCGAAAGGATCCTGGCCGACTCGTTGAGCGGAAAGATGTCACGCACGATAGTTCGCGCCAGTACCGAGGCGGCAGCTCCGCCCACTCCCTGAAGGAAACGCCAGGCGATCAGTTGCTCCACGCTTCCCGCCGCCATGCAGCCGATAGTTGCGGCTAAGTACAGCACCATCCCCCATAAAAGGACTGGCCGGCGTCCATAACGGTCGGCACAAGGGCCATGGAAGAGCATTCCGATACACAGCCCGGCGAGGAAAACGCCGATCGTCATCTGCACGCGACCCGTGTCGGCAGTTAGGTCTTGAGCGAGGCTGGGTAGGCTTGGCAGATAGGTATCGATGGACAACGGGGCAAACGCCACTAACGCAGCCAGTAACACGATCAGACGACTAGGATGGGTCAAGCGAACGCTCCGCAGGTCAAATTCGATAATATCTTAACATTCTAGGTGCTCCAGCCCGAATTTGTTAATATATTAATTAGAAATCCACGTGGAATTTTTGACCTTGTTCCTTACCGTGATCGACCAAACCCCTGTGCACGAGCACTACACCTCAGGTACCGCACCTGCGGCCTCTCTGGAGCTGGCCCAGGCCTGTGATCGTTTGGGCTTCCACCGATACTGGTTGGCCGAGCATCACAACAGCATCCAGTTCGCTGGAGCCGCTCCAGAAATCCTACTAACCCGTATCGCTAGTGCCACTCAGCGCATGCGCGTGGGCAGCGGCGGCGTAATGCTCAGCCATTACAGTGCCTACAAGGTCGCGGAAACTTTCGCCTTACTCGGCAGCCTGTTCCCCGGGCGCATTGACCTTGGCATCGGTCGTGCTCCAGGCGGCAGCCACCTGAGCAGTATCGCGCTGGCGGCGCCAGGCGAACTCCTCGGGCACGATCACTTCCCGCAGCAGGCGGCCGAACTTTGCGCGTTCCTGCGTGGCAAGTTCCCCGCTGATCACCCATATGCTTCCCTAACTTGCCAACCGGAGGCAGGGACGCTGCCTTCGCTGTGGATGCTCGGCTCTGGTGGTGGCAGCTCAAATCTTGCAGGTCAGCTGGGTATGGGTCTGGCCCTGGCGCAATTCATTGCACCCAACACCTGCTCTCCAGGCATCTTCGAGCATCACGTTCGGGCATGGCGCCAGGCCGGCAATGACGAAACGCCGCCGCGCCTGTTGGCTTTAGCAGTTGTTTGCGCAGATTCGGACGAAGAGGCGCGCTTTCTCGCTGGCACGGCGGTGTATCGCAAGATGAGTGCAAGGCACGGCGCGCGTGAGCCATTGCTTAGCCCGGAACAGGTACAGCAGCGATATTCGCGCATGAGTTTGGAGGTGCGCTGCGAGTATGCGCAGACACTCGACGCAATGGTCGTCGGGTCAGCGCACACCTGCCGCAGCAGAATCGAAGCTTTCGCTCGGGATTATGACTGCAAGGAGATCGGAATCGTTACGGTTACCCACCGCTTCGAAGACCGTAAGCGCAGCTATGAGTTGATCGCGTGCCGTTAAGGGGCGATGCGCTTGAGGTCGTTCAATAGCCCTAACAATTGCTGCAGCTTGTCTTCTCCAAGCTGCGCCTGGATCTTGCGGTAGTTGGCCTCCATACCTTCACGCATCGCACTGAAGCATGCCTGGCCACTGTCAGTCAGGGTCACGAGTACTCGCCGCTGATCCTCAGCGGCCTTGCGCCGGCTGACCATCCCATCACGCTCCAAGCGCCCAAGAACTCCCGTCATACTCGGTTTTAGGATGCATGCTAAATGCGCGAGCTGATGGCTTTCCAATTCGCCTTCCTGATGCAAGATGCGAATCACCCGCCATTGTTGCTCAGTCAGGTCGTGATCGTTAAGAAGAGGCCTGAAAAATGCCATGGCTGCCTCTCTCGCTTGGAGCAGGCTTAACGTCAACGAGGGTTGTGTCTTGATCATCGTTGGGCTCTGTGCTGATAGAGACTGCTATGGAGATAGGCGCCGCGCGGCACGATAGCAACCTACCTCCACCCTGTGGAAAGTGCAATCTGATCTACGGAAAACCCATTCAAGCCTTGTCGGCAAGCTGCGAGCATCAGTGACAAACAACTACAACGCCCCGCAGGTGTGCCCACGTGGTCAATTCACTGCAACTCCGATTGCCGCTGCCGGTACTCACCAGGCGAGATCTGGGCATAGCGATTGAAAAAACGGCTGAAGTAGGCGGGATCCTTGAAGCCAAGCTGGTAGCAGATTTCATTCACCGAGCTTGCGGAAAACAACAGCAATCGTCGAGCCTCCTGCATCAGTCGCTCCAGCACCAAGCGCTTGGATGGCAGGTCAGCGATCCGTCGACAAACATCATTGAGACGCGCCTCAGTGACCCCGATCTGCTGGGCGTAGCGCGCCAGGGGCCAATGCTCCAAGTAATGCACTTCGATCAGTGCGTTGAAACGGTGAAAAATCTTCAGGTCTTCATGACGGGCTGTCGTGGACTCCTGCGAGTTAGGGCACAACCGCAGCAGGCTGATCATAACCAGCCGGGTCAGCGACTGGAGCGCTGCATCTCGGCCGGGATGAGAGCTTGCGAACTCATCACTAAGCGCCTCCAGCCAGCGCTCCAGGCGTCTGGCCTCAGCTTGATCGGATGCCGGTACCTTCGCCAGTGCCACGCAGGCAGGTCGCGCCTGAACGCCGGCAGGCAGAAGGCTGGCATCGGCCTCGATCAACTGCCAAACCAGTTGCTGACGCACCGTCAACACATGCCCGTCGCTATCCGATTCGGTGACGAAAGAATGCGGCACAGTCGGCGGTGTGAGGAAAAACATCGGCCCCGACTCGATGAACTGCTGGTCATCCAGATACACCCGTACCGTGCCCGATTTCACGTAATGCACTTGGAAGAACCGGTCATGCCGGTGGACGGGCATGTTGCGGCCAAAAAAACCCGCCAGGTTACCGAGCCGGTCGTAGTGCACCTCGCTGTCACTGTATCGCTGGTCGTAAACCTGACCGATGTTGATGTTCGGGATGGGGTGCCGATCGCTCATCACTGCTTACTCGCTAGCCGTTTGACCGAGTTAACCATGACCCATAGTGCACCCGCTGGGAAGCGGACACTACAGGATGGAACCTTGACGTTCGTTAACATCTTAATTATAACGTTAACACATTAACAATCTAGCTGGGGAGGATCTGCTCCCCATCACTGCCAGGAGAGAAGCATGAGCCATGCGTTGCATGACGTTGCGAACGGCACCGTGTTCGGCGTAGCGCTGAACTACAACGGTCTGCTGCAGCAGCGTCTGGCTGAGTTCGAACAGCCCCCTTACAAACAGGCCCCGGTCAAGCCGGTGCTGTTCATCAAGACGCCGAACACCCGTAACGCCCATGGTGCCAACGTGATTCACCCCGCCGGCGAGCGTCTGCAACCGGGCCCGGCGCTGGGCGTGGTGATTGGCAAAGACGCCAGCCGGGTTAGCGCCGCCGACGCCTTGGGCCATGTGGCCGGCTACACCATCGTCAATGAATACAGCCTGCCGGAAGACAGCTACTACCGCCCTGCGGTCAAGGCCAAGTGCCGCGATGGCTTCTGCGCGATCGGCCCAGATCTGGTGCCGGTGGCGCAAGTCGCCGATCCGCATCAGCTGACCTTGAAGCTCTACGTGAACGGCGCTGTGGTGCAGGAAAACACCACCGCTAACCTGGTGCGCAGCATCCCGCAACTGATCGCCGAACTGAGCGAGTTCATGACCCTGCATGCAGGCGATGTGCTGATCACCGGCACCCCGGAGGGGCGCGTGGACGTGCTCCCGGGAGACCACGTGGAAGTCGAGATCACAGGCCTGGGTCGCCTGGCCAACACCATCGTTGCCGAGTCGGGGGAGCCTGCATGAAACACGCGCGTATCCGTTATGAGGGCAGCGTCCACGCTGTCACCGTCGAAGCCGACAACGCCGTGCGCCTGGCCGATGGCCGGGTGCTCGACGAAAGCCAGGTCGAATGGCTGCCACCGGCCGACGGCAGCATGTTCGCCCTGGGCCTGAACTACGCCGACCATGCCCGCGAACTGGCGTTCGCCCCGCCCACCGAGCCGCTGGCCTTCATCAAGTCGCCGGGCACCTACACCGGCCACAACCAGGTGACCTGGCGCCCGGACAATGTCGAGTACATGCACTACGAGTGCGAGCTGGTCGCGGTCATCGGCAAAGCGGCGAAAAACGTCAGGCGCGAGGATGCCCTGGACTACGTGGCCGGCTACACCTTGTGCAACGACTACGCCATCCGCGACTACCTCGAGAACTACTACCGCCCCAACCTGCGGGTGAAAAACCGCGACGCCACCACCCCGGTCGGCCCGTGGATCGTCGATGCCGCCGATGTACCCGACGTCAGCAACCTGAAGCTGCGCACCTGGATCAACGGTGAGCTGAAACAGGAAGGCACCACCGCCGACATGATCTTCGACATCCCCCACCTGATCGAATACTTCTCCAGCTTCATGACCCTGCAGCCGGGCGACATGATCGCCACCGGCACGCCGGAAGGCCTGGCCGACGTGGTGCCGGGCGACGAAGTGGTGGTGGAAGTGGAAGGCGTCGGCCGCCTGGTCAACCGCATCGTCAGCGAAGCTGACTTCTTCAAGAACAACAAGGCATGAGCAGCATGATCAAGCACTGGATCAATGGCCGTGAGGTCGAAAGCAAAGACACCTTCGTCAACTACAACCCGGCTACCGGCGACGCCATCTGCGAAGTCGCCAGCGGCGGTGCCGAGGAAGTCGCCCAGGCCGTGGCCGCGGCGAAAGAAGCCTTCCCGAAATGGGCCAATACCCCGGCCAAAGAGCGCGCACGACTGATGCGCAAGCTGGGTGAGCTGATCGACCAGAACGTGCCGAAACTGGCCGAGCTGGAAACCCTCGACACCGGCCTGCCGATCCACCAGACCAGGAACGTGCTGATCCCGCGCGCCTCGCACAACTTCGACTTCTTCGCCGAAGTGTGCACGCGCATGGACGGCCACACCTACCCGGTCGACGACCAGATGCTCAACTACACGATGTACCAGCCGGTCGGCGTGTGTGGCCTGGTGTCGCCGTGGAACGTGCCGTTCATGACCGCCACCTGGAAGACCGCGCCGTGCCTGGCGCTGGGCAACACTGCGGTACTGAAGATGAGCGAGCTGTCACCGCTGACCGCCAACGAGCTGGGCCGCCTGGCCGTCGAGGCGGGCATCCCCAATGGCGTGCTCAACGTGATCCAGGGCTACGGCGCCACGGCTGGCGACGCCCTGGTGCGCCATCCGGATGTACGCGCGATCTCCTTCACCGGCGGCACTGCCACCGGCCGCAAGATCATGCAGACCGCTGGCTTGAAAAAGTATTCGATGGAGCTGGGGGGCAAATCCCCGGTGCTGATCTTCGAGGACGCCGACCTCGAGCGCGCCCTGGACGCTGCACTGTTCACCATCTTCTCGCTGAACGGCGAACGCTGCACCGCCGGCAGCCGCATCTTCATCCAGGAAAGCGTGTACCCGCAGTTCGTTGCCGAGTTCGCTGCACGCGCCAAGCGCCTGATCGTCGGTGATCCGACCGACCCGAAAACCCAGGTCGGCTCGATGATTACCCAGCAGCACTACGACAAGGTCACTGGCTACATCCGCATCGGTATCGAAGAAGGCGCTCGCCTGGTCGCCGGTGGCCTGGAGCGCCCGGCTAACCTGCCTGCGCACCTGGCCAAAGGTCAGTTCATCCAGCCCACCGTGTTCGCCGACGTGAACAACAAGATGCGCATCGCCCAGGAAGAGATCTTCGGCCCGGTAGTCTGCCTGATCCCGTTCAAGGACGAAGCCGAGGCGCTGCAACTGGCCAACGACACCGAGTACGGCCTGGCCTCGTACATCTGGACTCAGGACATCGGCAAGGCTCACCGCCTGGCCCGTGGTATCGAAGCAGGCATGGTGTTCATCAACAGCCAGAACGTGCGCGACCTGCGTCAGCCGTTCGGTGGTGTGAAAGGCTCCGGTACCGGCCGCGAGGGTGGGCAGTACAGCTTCGAAGTGTTTGCCGAAATCAAGAACGTCTGCATTTCCATGGGTAGCCACCACATCCCGCGCTGGGGCGTGTGACCGTTTTCCCTGAGTACCGGGCGGGCTTCTGTTCTGACGACTGCGACCTCGCTTGGTGCTCTGGGATCTATAAGAATAAGGAGTCTGATCATGGGTAAAGTGGCGCTCGCAGCCAAAATCACTCACGTGCCCAGCATGTATTTGTCCGAACTGCCTGGGCCCCGCCAAGGCTTTCGCCAGGCCGCTATCGATGGACATCACGAAATCAGTCGCCGTTGCCGTGAGCTGGGCGTCGATACGATCGTTGTGTTCGATACCCATTGGCTGGTCAATGCCAATTATCACATTCTCTGCGGAGAGCGATTTGAAGGGGTCTATACCTCCAACGAGCTGCCGCATTTTATCAGCAACATGCCCTACGCATTCCCTGGTAACAAAGAGCTTGGGCTGATCCTCTCCGATGCCTGCAATGCTTTTGGTGTTGAAACCATGGCCCACCATGCCACCACGCTGGGCCCTGAGTACGGCACCCTGGTACCAATGCGCTACATGAACCAAGACCAGCACTTCAAGGTGATCTCGGTCTCGGCTCTGTGCACGTCGCATTATCTGGCTGACAGCGCCCGCCTTGGTTGGGCCATGCGCAAAGCCGTGGAAGACCACTACGACGGCACCGTTGCGTTCCTTGCCAGTGGCTCGCTGTCGCACCGTTTCGCCCAGAACGGCCAGGCCCCGGACTTCGCCACCAAGGTGTGGAGCCCGTTCCTGGAAACCCTCGATCACCGGGTGGTGAAAATGTGGGAAAGCGCCGAATGGGCAGACTTCTGCGCAATGCTCCCCGAGTACGCCTCCAAAGGTCATGGCGAAGGTTTCATGCATGACACGGCGATGCTGCTCGGAACCCTCGGCTGGTCGAACTATGACGGCGAGGCTGAGGTAGTGACCCCGTACTTCGGCTCTTCGGGAACTGGCCAGATCAATGCCATCTTCCCGGTCACCCCCCAGGACGGTTCGGCGATTCCGCAACCGCAGGCGGCTAATCCGGCCAACGTTGCTTCCACCAGTCGCCTGTAACCCACCCGTTCGCAACTGGCCGTCCCCGCGATGGCCAGGTGCTTCTCGCTGAGGATGCCTTCATGCCACACCTGGTTCTGCTCTACACCCCTGACCTGGAAGCCGATGCCGATATACCCGGGCTGTGCCGCGCCCTGGCCGACTGCATGCTCGAACAGCACGACGAAACCGGCAAGGCCGTGTTCCCCACCGGCGGCACCCGCGTGCTGGCCTACCCCGCCACCCATTGCGCGGTGGCTGACGGCAAGGGCGAGTACGGCTTCCTGTACGCCAACCTGCGCATGGGCAGCGGCCGCAGCCGCGAGGTGCACAAGGCGGTCGGCGACAACCTGCAACAGGTACTCAAACAACGCCTGGACGGGCTGCTGCAACAACGCCCGGTCGGCATCACCCTGCAGATCGATGAAAGTGCCCAGCAGGTCTACGACGCCAAACAAAGCACCTTGCACCCGCTGTTCAACCGCCCGGCCTGAACCCAGGCCGCCCGTTGCCTCATCACACAACAAGTACAAAAACCATGAGCACACTCGAACATGCCTCGCCGGCGCCAACCCAGGCTGAACTGGCCGACGCCACCCACCGCACGATTACCTGGCGGCTGATGCCTCTGCTGCTGGTCTGCTACCTGTTCGCCCACCTCGACCGCATCAATATCGGCTTCGCCAAGATGCAGATGAGCCAAGACCTGCAGCTGTCCGATACGGTCTACGGCCTTGGCGCCGGCCTGTTCTTCATTGCCTATGCGCTGTTCGGCGTGCCCAGCAACCTGATGCTGGAACGCGTCGGCCCGCGTCGTTGGATCGCCACGCTGATGGTGGTGTGGGGATTGCTGTCCACCAGCATGCTGATGATTGAAAGCAGCAGTACCTTCTACCTGCTGCGCTTTGCCTTGGGCGCGGCCGAGGCCGGCTTCTTCCCGGGCATCCTGGTCTACCTCAATCGCTGGTACCCCGCCGGGCGCCGGGCCCAGGTCACCGCCCTGTTCGCCATCGCCGTGCCGCTGGCCGGCGTGGTGGGTGGGCCACTGTCCGGGGCGATCCTCGCCTTCATGCACGACAGCGCCGGGCTGCGAGGCTGGCAGTGGATGTTCCTGCTCGAAGGTGCGCCGGTGGTGGTGCTGGGCCTGGTGGTGCTTGCGGCACTGCCGGAACGCTTCGAGCAGGTGCACTGGCTCGACGACCGGCAGAAGGCGGCGCTGCGAGCCCAGTTCGGCTGTGAAGAGCAGCGCAAGACGGTCACCTCCCTGGGCGGCATCCTCATCAGCCCGTCCATCTGGCTGCTGGTGGCTGTGTATTGCGCGGTGATGCTGGCGGTCAACACCCTGGCCTTCTGGATGCCCAGCCTCATTCATGGTGCCGGCATCGGCAGCGACGCCAGCGTCGGCCTGCTCAGCGCCCTTCCCTACCTGGCCGGCTGCGTGTTCATGCTCGCCTGCGGGCGCTCCAGCGACCGCCAGCGCGAACGCCGCTGGCACCTGTGCGTACCGCTACTGATGGCCGCCTCCGGCATCGCCATCACCGGCCTGGCACCGCTGCAACCCTGGCCGGTTTTGGCCGGGCTGATTCTGGCGGGCATGGGCGCCAGCGCTGCGCTGCCGATGTTCTGGCAGTTACCACCGGCTTTTCTCAATGCCCGCACCCAGGCCGCCGGCATCGCCCTGATCAGTTCGCTGGGCAGCATCGCCTCGTTCGCGGCGCCCTACTTCATCGGCTGGGTGCGTGACACCACACAAAGCGCCAGTCTTGCGCTGTACGCCCTGGCCGTCTTCATAACCCTCGGTGGCCTGCTGGTGCTGCGCACCCGGGCCGCCATCGTCAACCCTTGAATCCAGAGATCCCCACCATGCTTGATAACGCATTCATCCAGCAGGCTGCCGAGCGCCTCGACCAGGCCGAACGCTCGCGCGAGCAAGTTCGCCAATTCTCCCTAGAGCAACCAACTATCACCATCGAAGATGCATACGCCATCCAGCGTGCCTGGGTCGCGAAGAAGATCGCGTCTGGTCGCAAGCTGGTCGGCCACAAGATCGGCCTGACCTCGCGCGCCATGCAGGTGTCGTCGAACATCACCGAGCCCGACTACGGCGCGCTGCTCGACGACATGCTGTTCGACGAAGGCAGCGAGATTCCATTCGAGCGCTTCATCGTGCCGCGAGTCGAAGTCGAACTGGCATTCATCCTCGGCAAGCCGCTCAAAGGCCCCAACGTGACCGTGTTCGACGTCCTGGACGCCACCGAATGGGTGATCCCGGCATTGGAAATCATCGATGCCCGCATCCAGCAGGTCGACCCGCAGACCCAGGCCACGCGCAAGGTCTTCGACACCATTTCCGACAACGCCGCCAATGCCGGCGTGGTCATGGGCGGGCGGGCCGTGCGCCCCACCGAGATCGACCTGCGCAAGGTGCCGGCGGTGCTCTACCGCAATGGCGTGATCGAGGAGTCGGGGGTCAGCGCCGCCGTGCTCAACCACCCGGCAAAAGGCGTTGCCTGGCTGGCCAACAAGCTGGCCGCTTACGACATCACCCTGGAGCCTGGCCAGATCATCCTCGGCGGCTCGTTCACCCGCCCGGTGGCTGCGCGCCCCGGCGACACCTTCCACGTCGACTACGACCTTCTCGGCTCGATTGCCTGCCGGTTCATCTGAGGAGCTCGCCATGGACATGCCCATCAACACCTTCAAGCAACGTCTGCGCAGCGGCCAGGCGCAGATCGGCCTGTGGCTAGGCCTCGCCGATGCCTACTGCGCAGAACTTGCCGCCAATGCCGGCTTCGACTGGCTGCTGATCGACGGCGAACACGCGCCCAACGACCTGCGCGGCATGCTCGCGCAGTTGCAGGCGGTAGCGCCGTACCCGAGCCAGCCGGTGATCCGCCCGGTCATCGGCGATACCGCGCTGATCAAGCAGGTGCTGGATATCGGTGCGCAGACACTGCTGGTACCCATGGTCGAGAGCGCCGAACAGGCACGCCAGCTGGTCAAGGCCGTACACTACCCGCCTAAGGGTGTGCGTGGCGTGGGCAGCGCCCTGGCGCGGGCCTCGCGCTGGAATAGCATCCCGGGATACCTCGACCAGGCTGACGCGCAGATGTGCCTGCTGGTGCAGATCGAGAACATGGAAGGCCTGGCCAACCTGGACGAGATCGTCGAGGTCGACGGCGTCGATGGCGTGTTCATCGGCCCTGCCGACCTCAGCGCGGCCATGGGCCACCGCGGCAACCCCGGGCACCCGGACGTGCAAGTGGCGATCGAGGACGCCATCGTGCGCATCGGCAAGGCGGGCAAGGCGGCGGGGATTCTCAGCGCCGACGAGAAGCTGGCGCGGCGCTATATCGAGCTGGGTGCGGCCTTCGTTGCGGTCGGGGTCGATACCACCGTGCTGATGCGTGGATTGCAAACGCTCGCCGGCAAATTCAAGGATACGCTGGTGTTCAGCAGTGCTGGTGGTGGTGTTTACTGACACCACATCGCGCGCACAGACAGAGTGCGATGAACAAGACGAAAACGGCGCCCAATGGGCGCCGTTTTTTTGCAGTGTTCAGAAGAATTACAGCTGAATGATCGCCTTCAGCACAGTCTTGAAGTTCTCGATTTGCTCAGGATTGAATCGGTCGAAAACTTTCTCTTGTTGCTGTTGGGCAATACTCCAGAGAGCTTCGGTCTCATCAATACCCTTGATCGACAAGCGTACCCGGCCTTCATCGTCGGCGATCAAACCCTTACGCTTTAGGTTCGCCACCGCCTCGTCGATTTCACGCGCAGGCATCGCCACCTCGCGTTGCAGGTCATTCAGGCTCAGACCTGCATCGTTCTCCAGAACCATCAACATGCGCGCTTCGCTGGTACGCAATCCGGTGGACAGTTGACGTGGCTGATAGTCGGCCTGGTAAGCGCGCAGTGCCTGTGTCATCAAGTAATACAGGTTATACTGCAAGCGGCCTTGAAAACTGCTGCTCGGTGCAAGCCCTTCGGTACGCTGAGTCATACGAGTGTGTGGGAGTACCATGGAATAGGCACCTTGGTGGTACAGCAGCGGCGAGCGTCCAAAGTCGTCAAAAGCTACTACCTTGCCCACCAAGATCCAGTGATCCCCGCCGTCGAGTTGCTGGTGCTTTTCGCATTGGAAACGCGCTGAGCAATCGACAAGCAGAGGCGCGCCACCGGCCCCCTGCTCGTAATCAACGCCTGCAAAGCGGTCATCCTTGGGGCGTGCGAAGTTATTGGACAGATCGATCTGATCAGCCGCGAGGATGTTCACGGCAAAGTGCGAAGCCTCCTCGAATACCTCATGGCTAGTGGAGCGTTTGTCGATGCTCCAGAGGATCAGCGCCGGCTCTAGTGATACCGAATTGAAGCTGTTCGCAGTAACACCGACCTTCCGGCCGCTAGGCCCAGCAGCGGTAATCACTGTTACGCCAGTCGCGAAATTACCCAGCGCTCGGCGGAAGGCACGGGTGTCGAAATCAGCAGGGTTTACAGTTTCATTAGACATGCAAGACTCCCAGGCAGGCCAGACGGCCTACCCTGTTCATTATTGTGGTTGTGTGGGGATATCAGCCTGAAGCGGCTTAGACCATCGCTGGGTCGGGTTCCAGCCCCATCAGCTCACGCCCCAGAATTTGTGCGCATACGTCGTAGTCGGTATAGGCGTGGGCGCCAGTCAAGTGCGAATCACGGAAGAGTCGTTGCAGCTCGTTCGTTTCGAACCAAGCACCGCCACCGGCAGCTTCCATCAGCCGATCGACCGCTTGGATGCACAGCTTCACTGCATATCCTTGGTTGGTGCGCCAGAATGCAAGCGTGCCGCGCGATGGGTATTCGTGGCGCTCGCTGTGTTCGGCAATCTCATCCCAGCTTTTTTCCAAGAGTGCGCGAGCAGCCGCGACCTGATGGGTGGATTCGGCGAGGCGCATCAGCGCTGGCGTTGCGGCGCCGACCGCGGCCCCCGTATAGGCGCGTACGCGATTACGGGTCTTCTCGCGGAAGACCTCGAGCATGCGCTCGGCGACGCCGAGGCTGACTGTCGAGAATCCACTGGCGAAGTATGGACGGTAAGGGGTGAAGAAGATCTTGCTGTCCGGGTACAGTCCGAAACCTGCCGACTTGCCTTCCATCATATCCTTGGCTTTCTGGATACGGTGCTCAGGCACAAATGCATCCTTAACGATTAGTGTCTTGCTACCGCTGCCGCGCATACCGACCGCGTACCAGTCATCACGAATCTCATAGTCACTGCGCGGCAGTAGCGCGAAACAGTAATCCTGGGAGCCTTCGGCGTTAGGCCTGCGGAATCCAAGAATGGCCCACTCGGCGTGATCACAGCCGGAGCTCCAGCCCATCTCGCCGCTGAAGCTCACACCACCTTCTACTTCTTCGGTACGACCGAAGGGTGCGATGCTGCTGCTGGCGGTGGCATCAGGGTTGCTGCCCCATACCTCTTCCTGCAGCTTTGATGAGAACATCGCCATCTGATGGCTGTGGGTGCACAGCAAGCTCATCGCCCATGCAGTGCTGGCACAGGCACCGGCCAGCAGTGCAATGCACTGAGCAAACTGTGGTAGGGATATCTCCATCCCACCATACTGCTTGGGCAGGAACGCACGGTGCAGGCCAATGCTCTTGAGCAAGGCGATGTTCTCTGCGGGGACGCTGCGATCCTGCTCCGCCCGAAAGGCGTTGGAGGCAATGGACGGCAGAACAGCTTTGAGGTCTTCCAGCAGGGGGTTTGGCTTTTTCATGAACTGTCTCTTTATTATTGGATAGTCAGCGCGCATGCCCAATGCAGAATTGGGCAGCCGAGAAATCTCGATGACAGTTTCAGTATGTGTCGCTGGACGTGGTCGAGAAATGCACGTTCCGAGGGGAAAATTGCACTTTCCATGAGACGCTTGCCTGGAATAACCAAGGCGCGACGCTCTCGAATTTCAGGAATGGTAAAGCGTGATGCAAAGTCATCACATGCTCTTGGTGTAGCGATCGCACAAGCGCCAACTCTTAACGTGGCACGTGCTATGGCCCTTGATTAGGCGACCGACGATGTCAGGCAGGCAGAGTTGTGATAGCCAAGACTTTGCCTCCAAGAACAGCTTTCAGTGTAGACATTGGTAAGCCAGAAATCGCAGGCTGAACCCTGCCAAGTGCATCGGTACCTGGCTAAGCTACGGGCGCTTCACGGCTTTACCTTCTTCATCTCCTCGAGCAACTGCATCAGATGCTGGAGCTTCTGCTCGCCGAATTGACTTAGAATTTTCTCGTAATTTCGACCCATTTCCTCACTCATCGCCAGGAATGCCTGATGCCCCTTTTCGGTCAGGCTTATGAACACGCGACGCTGGTCTTCAGCTGATTTGCGCCGGCCCACGATGCCATCGCGCTCAAGACGCTTGAGTACGCCCGTCATGCTGGGTTTGAGAATGCACGCTGCCTCAGCCAACTGGTGGCTTTCCAGTTCTCCCTGCTGACGCAAGATGCGAATGACGCGCCATTGCTGTTCAGTGAGGTCATGGGCATTGAGCGCGGGGCGGAAGAACGCCATCGTGGCTTCGCGCGCCTGCAGTAAGGTGAGCGTCAGGGAGGGTCTTGGTGTGCTCATGCGTACCTAGGCATAAGTGATGAAATGTGCAAAGCATTATGCCACTGCAGGCTCATTAATACATTAACAATTTTTGGGGTTCAGCTTTCACGATAATGCGGATTGCTTCCACTGGGCCTCATGGCCTTACCGTAGCACGCGAGAAGCCTTAAGCAAGACAGGCAAAGCAATCTCGGCAATACAGAAGATCCAACTAATCGATAGCAAGAACGCAACATTTGACGAAGCATCAAGTAGTGCTAAATGCTCTTTATTACCTACCACTGAGCTCTTTCAGAATATTTATTTTAAAGTTCAGCTTCTTTTACAGAGACCAACCGAAACCTGGTCACACTCCCTAACTTTCGCTTAGATGTTTCAGCCCTGGCAACCACCATCCCCTTAAGCCACGGAAAACCGATCTGACGTGCCCTCTGTGCTCATCCACACTGAAAGACAGCGAGACTCAAAAGCGCAGCCAGTTTAGTTAATCAATTGTAGGACGCATTTAGTAAGTGAGTTGACTGAAAGTCGTCAATGAGTGATCAGAACTCAATTTCATAGGATTGATTGAACGGTCAACCAATTTTGAGCGTTCATGCTAGTTAGTTAGAAATCAACGACCCGGAACACACACACTGAACCCTGAAGCCTAGAGAATACGGGGCATTCAGCATAGGCACCTCACATACCTGCTAGGCTCGGGCGGCATACTTCATATGGGTCACAAGGGTAGGCGGCTGAAGTCAGCGTGATTGACTGGCACTTTTCGCACCCCAAAGTGATTACCTGTGCCACCTCAAATCAAGTCCTAGTGCTGTCGTGAGAAATGTAACTTCTTGCTTCCCCTGCGTTTTTGCACGTACATTTTTTTCGCGCGTCGCGTTAACACCATCTCTCAAGCCAGATGATCCTTCTGCTCAGCAAGGAATTGGCTCTATGAAGGTAATAAAAATGAGCGAAGTATCCCCTGCAACAAAACGAACTTGGCCCGCCTTGTTCGGCTTTATTCTGCTACTGTGCGGTTTAGCTCTGTTAATTGGCGGAGTCCAACTTCTTAAATTAGGCGGCTCTGGGTATTATGCATTCGCCGGAATCGTGTGCCTTGTCAGCGGCTATCTCCATGTGAAAGCAAGGCGCTCCGGATTCTGGGCATTTTGCGTACTGTTTATCGGTACCCTCCTATGGGCCCTTACAGAGGTCGGGCTACAGTTCTGGCCACTTGTGCCACGTCTGTCTGGTGTATTGGTACTGGCAGTTCCAGCACTGCTAATCGCCCCTCATCTCTCCGGCCCAACCTCACCCACCCGCCCTTGGTACAGTGCGGCAGCAGTTATGGCGGTCGCCGTCATTGCAGGGTTCGCTGCGATGTTCGTGCCCCATGGGGTGATCAGCGATCCGCAGGAAGTGACAGTCAATCCATCCGCTGAAACCTCTGCCGCCAGCGACTGGGCCGCCTATGGCCGAACCGCTGCAGGCACACGTTTCGTTCCAGCTGATCAGATCAACAAAACTAACGTAAGCAAGCTAAAGGTTGCCTGGACTTTTAGAACTGGTGAGCTGCCAGTTAACGGCTCTGAGTATCAAAATACTCCTCTACAGGTTGGAGATACTTTATATGTGTGCACTCCGCTCAACCGTGTGATCGCACTGAACGCTGATACGGGGGAGGAGCGCTGGCATTTTGATCCGAAGGTGCAGAGCAACGGTAAATGGCAGCGTTGCCGCGGTGTGAGTTACTTCGACGTCAGCATCTCGCCCGCTGGAGCGAGCGTGAACGCTTCGGTAGATCAATCATCCCAAGCTTGCAGCAAACGGATTATTACCAGCACCGTGGATGCACGGCTGATCGCGCTGGATGCCGCCACTGGCAAACCATGCGAGGAGTTTGGCGATAAAGGCAGCGTCGATTTGAAGCGCGGCTTGGGCCAAATAAAAAATGCTTTCTACGTTCCGACTTCGGCGCCGACCGTGGCAAAAGGGCTGATCCTTGTCGGTGGTTGGGTGTACGACAATCAGGAAGTGAGCGAACCATCGGGCGCCTTCCGTGCCTTCGATGCCCGCACCGGCAAGATCGCCTGGGCATGGGATGTAGGTAATCCGAATCTGCAGATGCCCCCGGCAGAAGATTATCAATACACCCGCGGCACTCCTAACGTCTGGAGCACGCCAGCTTTCGACGAAAAATTGGGCCTGGTTTACCTCCCGACTGGCAACGCGACTCCGGATTACTACGGAGGCAAACGGCGTGATTTCGATGAGGAGAATTCATCCTCTATCGTGGCTCTCGACATTGCCACCGGCAAGATCGCATGGCGTTTCCAGACAGTTCACCATGATCTCTGGGACTATGACGTTCCCGCGCAACCAGCGCTGTACGACATTCCTGCACAGGATGGGAGCAAGACACCGGCCTTGGTGCAAGTAACTAAGCGGGGCCAGATTTTCGTGCTTGACCGTCGCAACGGAAATCCAATCCGAAAGGTTGAAGAGAAGCCTGTACCGCAAGGCGCAGCGCCAGGTGATCACCTGGCGCCTACACAACCGTACTCAGTGGAGATGCCAGTCATCGGCGTCAAGCGTCTCCAAGAGGTAGACATGTGGGGAGCGACGATCTTTGATCAGATGCTGTGCCGGATAACGTTCAAGAGCGTCCGGTACGAGGGTGACTTTACTCCTCCTCGGCCCGAGTCCACAGGGCTGCAGTTCCCCGGCAACTATGGCGGTATGAATTGGGGCAGCGCATCGATCAATGAAGATACCGGCACACTTATCGTCAATGACATTCGTCTTCCGCTGCTTACGACTCTGGTCGAGCCGCGCGCAATCGGCGATGCACAAAGCACCGGCGTTCATGACGGCAAAAACCTCTATTCGCCACAAGCAGGACTTCCGTATGCAGTGGTGACCTCTCCGTTCATGTCCCCACTCGGCATTCCGTGTATCGCTCCGCCGTTCGGGACGGTGTCAGCGGTTGATCTCAATACCGGAAAACTACAATGGCAGCGGCCAGCAGGTACAGTGCGTGATATCCGCATGGCGAACGTTCGCGTCAGCCTCCCAGTACCACTAGGCATGCCTACATTGGGCGGGTCATTCACCACGCGCTCTGGTCTGGTTTTCCATTCCGGCACACAGGACTACTACCTGAGGGCTTATGACCAGACGTCTGGTGATGAGCTCTGGAAAGCAGAACTGCCGGTTGGCTCCCAAGCAACACCGATGAGCTACGTTTCGCCTCAAACCGGTAAGCAGTATGTCGTGGTAGTCGCTGGCGGAACGCGCCAGTCCCCTGACCGCGGTGATTACGTGATTGCCTATTCTTTGCCTGATCAGTAAGCGCTCGGTAGAGGGTGCATTGGTTGACCAATTGCACCCTCCTGCCCCTAGGCATCAGGTTTGCGTGATTGCTGCGAATTCGAGTGGCAGTCAGTCAAGCACGGCCTGGAATTCCGTTTAAAGCAATTCTGTTTTGCAGCTATCTGCCATTGAAGTAGCCCTCGATTCTGTCGGAGGCTCTTCTTCAAGACGGTTGGGATTCCCACCCTACACGTTCCTCACCTTAATGGGGCATTGGCTAACGGCCCCAGTGCCTCCTCCACCTAAAAGAGCAGCTTATGACTAACCTTTTTTGTCCCTTTGATCTATCAGGAATCGAGCTTTCTAACCGGATCGTTATGGCTCCCATGACTCGTGTCAGGGCGCCTGATGACATCGCTAATGCTGGGATTGCCCTGCACTACACTCAGCGTGCAACAGCAGGGCTGATCGTTACGGAGGGCACGCCAATATCGCGTGAGGGTCAGGGGTATATCTTTAACCCTGGTATTTATACACCCGCACAGATCGAAGGATGGAAGCTGACCACTGATTCAGTCCACTCGGTCGGGGGCGAATCTATGCGCAGATCTGGCATGTTGGGCGGCTGTCGCATCCGTCTATCCAAGACAATGGTACATCTCCAGTCAGTGCTACATCCAAACAAGCTAGGGCGTCGCAAGCCTTTGGTTATGACGCACAGGGTAAGCCTGCGAGGTTGCATTCCCCTGCCCCTCGCCGTTTGAGTACTGAGGAGGTAGAGCGAGTTATCCGTGATTTCGCCGATGCCGCAAACAACGCAGTGAAGGCTGGATTCGATGGCGTGGAAATCCATGGCGCGAACGGTTATCTGCATGAGCAGTTTTTAAACCCGCATGTCAACGATCGCAGCGACCGGTACTCTGCAGAAACGCTTGAGAACCGTATCCGCTTCACTTTGGATGTTATCGATGCCTGTATAGAGCGCATTGGTTCTGAGCGAGTAGGCATTCGATTGTCACCATACGGTGAACTTTTCGATATGCCTCTCTATGACGAGATTGATCAGACCTATGAGCAATTAGCGATTGAGGCAGGTGAAAGAAATCTTTCCTATGTTCATATCATGAACCAGAGAGGGGCAGAACGCTTCTACTTTGTCGAGCGCACGAACCAAGACGATGACTTCTTTGTACTCCTAAAAAAGATGAAGGCTCACCTGCCACGCACAGCTTTAATCCTGGCCGGTGGCTTGACCCCAGTTCGGGCAGAGCGCTTGATTACTCAAGGTTATATTGACCTAGCAGCTTTCGGTAAGAACTTCATCAGTAATCCAGACCTGGTTGCTCGGTTTAAGAATGGCTGGCCTTTGGCTCCCGTAAACACTGATCGTATTTACGCTGGTGACTTCACCGGTTATATCGACTACCCGCCCTTTCATGCCAACACCTCTGTAAAATAGTCGTCGCGACCTATCGATCGCACCCTCCGCTGCTTCGCTGGGAGGATGCGGTCGTTTTTCGTGCCGTAACCGACGTCCGAGAGCTAAGTCCCACATAATGATCCAATCAAATAGGCCATTTTCAGTCCATTTGTGTCGAGCTTAAGGAGTCAGTTGAATGGGAGTCGACTACCCGGAATCAATCGATTTAGAACAGCCGCACGATCGAGCAAAATCCTCATAAGCTGCATTGAAGATTCGGACAAAGCCTCAAATTTCGAGTACACAAAGCTGATATCGAACTCAATGGGCTCTACCAACCGAACTACGGCTAAGCCGCTATCTTGTGCCACGAACTCATCGACCAACGCAATACCTAAACCTTGTTTCACCAAGGCAACGCCCTCAACTGCCGTGGTGAAATTGAGAATTGGAGAATAAGCAAGCGCCTGATCCTCAAACGCTTTCGCCAAAATTCCACCAAAGGGTATGTCGCGCCTGAATAACAGCAGTTCAAAGTCGGCCAACTGCTTTAGGGTTGCAACCTCCTGGCTCGCAAGAACATGGTCTGGCGGCACAGCGCACACCATGCTGCCGCGCATAAATGGAAAACAGTTAAGGTGCTCATGCTCCACAGGAAGGGCTGCAACAGCAAGATCTATCTGTTTTCCGAGTAGCTGAGCAGGCATGTCTCTTATGAGTGCAGTTTGCCAGTGGATGTCAAGCCCCGGGACTTCACGCTTCAACTTCGCTAACGCGTAAGGGATAAGCACTGTCGAAAGTGTAGTACTACAGCATATTCGCAACTGCCGAGCCGGCTGCCCTGCCAACGCCATCGCACACTCATTGACCGCTTGGGCGGCGAGGTAAACTCGCTCTACTTCTCGATAAAGAGTGTGAGCTTCTGCAGTAGGTACCAGCCTGTTGTTAACCCTCTCGAATAGCCTGTAGCCCAGACGAGCCTCCACATACTGGATGAGCTTGCTGACCGCCGGTTGGGTGACATACATCATCTTTGCAGCCGCGCTGACCGACCCCGTGAGCATCACGGCTCGGAACATTTCCATGTGGCGCATCTTGAATACCCACTGGGCGGAGTCTGACATGGACATGAACATCATTACCTTGGCTAATGGTTTAGGCGATCTCGTCATGAGCGTCGCCGGCTGAGTCGTCGTAATGTGGTTACGAGCCACAATAACAGTGGGCCTTGCCTTCTTCGAAAGGTCAAGCCGCTGACCGAAGCCTACCGGTTGAATTGTGGCCCTTTTGCTGATGCTTGCTCGTGTGTGGGACGTGGCTCAGAAAGGACTCTGAGCTCGCGTCCTTTTTTGCCACGCCCGCCGAGCCTGCGCGCTACCAACCAATAATGATAAGAGGCACCCCAAATGGCGATCGATACTCCCGTGCTAGATACGCCCGCGACTCAAGCGCGGCGTACGCGGACACGCTTCATGATCCTGGCCTTGATCTCCGGCGGCACAATGATCAATTACCTTGACCGCACGGTCATGGGTATTGCAGCCCCAGCCATCAGCCAAGACCTGGGCCTGTCAGCAGTGATGATGGGCTTAATCTTCTCTGCGTTCTCTTGGACTTACGCTGCTGCTCAAATCCCGGGCGGCATCCTCATTGACCGGCTCGGCACGAAGCTGACCTACTGGCTAGCACTGACACTGTGGTCAGTGTTCACTGCGCTACAGGGCCTAGCACAAGGCTTTGCGTCGCTTCTGGGCCTCCGAATGCTAGTCGGCGCTTCCGAGGCTCCATGCTTTCCGACCAACAGCCGCGTTGTCGCCACATGGTTCCCGCAAAGCGAGCGCGCTCGAGCAACGGGTATTTACACCTTCGCTGAGTATGTAGGTCTCGCCTTCCTCTCCCCTGCGCTGTTCTGGGTTCTGCATGCCTACGGATGGCGAGTGCTGTTACTGAGTGTTGGCGCTGTAGGTGTGCTCTATGGCTTGGTTTGGTGGCGGAAATACCATGAACCACACGAGTCGCGCACCGCAAACAAGGCCGAGCTCGATTACATCCGCGAAGGTGGCGGTGTGGTCGACGGTGGTCAAAAAGCTACTCGCTTTGAATGGCGTCAGATCCCTGCTCTGCTCAAGCATCGCAACATGCTGGGCATTTGCCTTGGTCAATTTGCGTGTAACTCCACGAACGTCTTCTTCCTGACATGGTTCCCGACTTACTTGGTTACAGAGCGCCATATGCCCTGGCTGAAGGTAGGTTGGGTCGCCGTGTTGCCCTTCATTGCTGCATCGCTGGGAACCTTGGTGGGTGGCTGGCTCTCGGACGCGCTGCTGCGCCGCGGTTATTCCTTGAACGTGGCACGCAAGCTGCCAGTCATCGCAGGCCTACTCACTGCATCCGTGATCGTACTCGCAAACTACGTCGATTCTGACGCCTTGGTGATCGCGATCCTGTGTGTCGCTTACTTCGCACAGGGCATGTCTGCACTCGCATGGATGATCGTTTCTGATATCGCCCCCAAAGGCATGCTTGGTCTCTCTGGCGGTGTGTTCAACCTGTTTGCTAACGCAGCCGGCATCGTGACTCCACTGACGATCGGCGTGATCGTTTCCACAACAGGTTCCTTCGTCTGGGCACTTGCGTTCGTGTCGTCTATCACCGTGCTCGGTGCCCTTTGCTACCTCTTCATCGTGCGTGATCTCACCCGTTTGCCTGCCATTGAGCAGCCTGAGCAAGGACTTACCAAATGAAACAGTATCTCGAAGGCCAAACGGCGATTGTGACTGGCGGCATGCGGGGGATAGGACTGGGCATCGCAAAGCGCCTCCACACCTCAGGCGCGAGAGTTGTGATCTGGGATCTGAATGTCGACAACTGGGATGCAGAGGCTAATGGTTTTGAGCCGGCGCTTCGGCAGGCCGTCAATGTCGCCTCCCTCGCATCCGTGGAAGAGGCTTTTGCTGTAGCTGCAGCCGAGTTCGGTCGCATCGACATCCTGGTAAACAACGCCGGAATCAATGGCCCCGTTACACCCTCTTGGGAATATCCGATCGAAGCGTGGGATCAGGTCATCGCCGTAGACCTGAACGGAGTGTTCTATTGCTGCAGAACCGCCATCCCCCACATGCGTGCCAATGGCTATGGACGGATTGTTAACGTTGCATCCATGGCGGGTAAAGACGGGGTGCAATACATCTCCGCCTACTCAGCTGCCAAGGCCGGTGTGATCGCTTTCACTAAGGCTGCTGCTAAAGAGCTCGCCCAAGACGGCGTAATTCTGAACTGCATCGCTCCCGCAATGGCCGAAACCGCGCTCATGAACGAAATGACGCCAGAGCACATCGCCGCCAGCAAAGCGAAGATTCCGATGGGCAGGTTCCTGCAGATTGAAGAGATCGCCAATATGGTCAACTGGATTGCTGGGCCAGAGTGCAGCTTCACCACAGGGTTCGTCTTCGACTTGAGCGGCGGGAGGGCGACATATTGAAACGCTTGAGTGTTGCTCATCTCACGGCCCTCGACTTGGCACCAGTTGCCTTAGCTAAGGAAGCTGCCCAGGCTGGATTCACACATGTCGGACTTCGCCTGCATCCAGCCATGAAGGGCGGTCTGGCTTATCCAGTGCGCTCAGGCACCCCAGCAATGGCCGAACTCCTTAGCGTGCTCAAGAGCGAAGACATTAGGGTCAATGATGTTGAATTCGTTGAACTGACGCCTGAAATCGACGTGAAGAGTGTGGAATGGCTTTTGGAGGCCGCAGCGGAGCTTGGCGCTGATTCCCTGACGGTTTCCGGTGATGATCCAGACTTTCCTCGGCTCAGCACAAACTTCAGCAGTCTTTGCGACCTGGCCGCGCCTTATGGGATCCGCATCAACATTGAATTCATGCGCTGGCGTGATGTGGCCAACCTCAAGCAGGCCGCTGCGCTTGTTGAAGCGGCTGGTAAACAGAACAGCGGAATCCTCTTGGATGCGCTGCATCTGTTCAGGGCGGGGAATACGCTGGCTGATCTTCAGCAGGTTGATCCCGGGTGGTTGGCAGATGTCCAACTATGCGACGCCCCTCTTGCTCCCCCCTCCCCTGAACTCATCATTCAGGAAGCCCGGGAGGGGCGCTTAATGCCTGGGAGCGGATTGCTGCCCCTTGCTGAGCTGATTGAGGTGCTGCCGCGAGATGTTCGTTACGGCGTGGAGGTGCCGGTTAAAGGCCTATCAGCAAGTGAACGCATGAAGCGAGGTGCTGACAGCATCTTCACATCGACGCTTTCCGGGCTGCTCTACCCATCTTAATCAACTCGAGGCCTGAGCAAGCACAGTTAAAACAGACCTCGCGCGACAGCCTCCCGCCGTCGCGCTTATAGCCCAATATTCAAAGCCACCGGATTGGTAGGTGATCGATGGAACCCTCCCATATCGATCCTCTACCGGTGGATGGAACACAGTTTTCTCCTCGTAGGACTCACGCAATATGACTACTCCCCAACCCCCCAACACTAGCCGCTGGCCTATCTGGCTCGCCGTGTTAGGCATGCTGATCTTCGCCCTGCCCTTCATCGGTTTAGGCGCCTACCTGGCAGGCCTTGGAGGATCATGGTACTTCCTGCTCGCTGGCGTAGGTTTCCTAGTATCAGCAGTGCTCACAGCACGTAGACGGCTAGAAGGGTTTTGGTTGTTCGCCCTCGTCATCATCTGTTCGGTTATCTGGGCACTGGTAGATGTTGGCCTGCAGTTCTGGCCATTGATCTCAAGGCTCTTCGCCCTTGGCGTCCTCAGCTTGGTCGTGGCACTGGTTTATCCAACGGCGTTGAGAGCGCACGGTAAAGCGCATATCGCCGGATCCTACAGTGTGGCAGGCGTTTTGTTCTTGGCATTGATCGGTGGATTCTGGGGTATGTTCCAGCCTCATAATCCGGTGAACGGCCAAGGGCCAGGTTTGACAAGCGTTGATCCTGCCCTCGCGCAGAAGAATTGGCAGTCCTATGGTAATGATGCAGGGGGTAGCCGGTTTGCTGCACTGGATCAGATCAACCGCAGCAACGTCAGTAAACTCGTGCCGGCGTGGACGTACCACACCGGTGACGTTGCGCTCAGCGATGGTAACGGAGCTGAAGATCAACTGACGCCATTGCAAATCGGCAACAAAGTCTTCATCTGCACCCCTCACAACAACGTGATTGCACTGGATGCGGACACCGGTAAAGAGCTGTGGAGACACGACACCAACGCTAAAACTAAATTGTGGCAACGGTGCCGCGGCATGGCGTACTTCGATGCCTCTACGCCGCTCATTCAGCCCTCGGACGGAAGCACTCCCGTACCCGCTGTTGCCGTAGCTGCAGGCGCCAATTGCCAGCGTCGCCTATTCACCAACACTATCGACTCTCGACTGATCGCTGTGGATGCCGACACGGGTGCCCTCTGCCAAGGCTTCGGAGTGAACGGTGAGGTAAATCTGAAAGACGGTATGGGCGACATGCCAGATTCCTACTATTCACTGTCATCTCCGCCTCAAGTTGCGGGTACCACGGTGGTAGTAGGCGGGCGAATCGCTGACAACGTACAAACTGACATGCCAGGCGGCGTGATTCGGGGCTTCGATGTTGTCACTGGTGCCATGCGCTGGGCATTTGACCCAGGCAATCCCACTGACCGGGCCGCACCTGATTCTGGAAAGACGTACGTGCGGAGCACCCCAAACAACTGGGCTCCGATGACCTATGACCCATCCTCGAATACCATCTTCCTGCCTATGGGCAGCTCCTCCACCGATATTTACGGTGTCGAGCGTACTGCTCTCAACCACAAGTATGGCGCTTCCGTACTTGCTCTCAACGCCACCACTGGTGAGGAGAAATGGGTCTATCAGACGGTTCACAACGATCTCTGGGACTTTGACCTGCCCATGCAGCCAAGCCTGGTCGATTTCCCTGTTGATGGAAAATCTGTGCCTGCTGTAGTCATTGGTACCAAAGCGGGTCAGATCTTCGTTCTCGACCGAGCTACTGGTAAGCCTCTGACTCATGTGGAGGAGGTACCGGTTAAAGCGGCCGACATTCCTAACGAGCAGTATTCACTTACCCAGCCGAAGTCGTTGGGCATGCCACAAATTGGCGCTCCTACTCTTACTGAATCAGATATGTGGGGCGCGACACCGTTTGACCAAATGCTGTGCCGGATCTCCTTCAAGCAGATGCGATACGAGGGTCTATTCACCGCCCCTGGAACTGATCTGTCGCTGAGTTTCCCAGGCTCCTTGGGCGGAATGAATTGGGGTGGGCTGTCGTTTGATCCCGTTCATGGCTACATCTTCGCCAATGACATGCGGCTCGGCTTGTGGGTGAAGATGACTCCTCAAGAGAAGAATGCGCCCACTGCGTCTGGCGGCGAAGCGCTGAATACCGGGATGGGAGCAGTCCCGCTCAAAGGTACTCCTTACTCAGTCAATAAAAACCGTTTCCTGTCGATCGCTGGCATTCCTTGCCAAGCGCCACCGTTCGGAACACTGACTGCGATTGACATGAAAACCCGTCAAATCGCATGGCAGGTACCAGTCGGTACCGTCCAGGACACTGGGCCACTCGGTGTCAAAATGCACCTGCCGCTTCCGATCGGCATGCCAACCTTGGGAGGTACACTGTCGACCCAAGGTGGCTTGGTATTCATTGCGGGTACGCAAGACTACTACCTTCGCGCTTACAACACCGCCGATGGCAGCGAAATCTGGAAGGCCAGGCTGCCAGTTGGCAGTCAAGGCGGGCCAATGACCTACGTGTCTCCGAAAACAGGGAAACAGTATGTCGTCATCACCGCCGGTGGAGCCAGACAATCGCCTGACCGCGGCGACTACGTGATCGCCTACGCTCTTCCTTAAGTGCGATTCTAAGCGGGAGCGAGGGTCAAACTTCAAACCCGCAAGCAGTGGTATGCGCGGCTGAAACAGAATTTATTTCAGCCGCGTACCTGTGTAAGTCCGCTCGGGATCTCTAGAAAATAGAGATGGGATAGTCGATGATAATCCTTACCTCATCATCATCTACGTAGCGGTATCCAGTCGAGGAGCGATGGGTAGCTTGTCGGACACGGACAGAGAGATCTCTAGCTGCGCCAGTCTGTACGACATACCGCGCCTCTATGTCCCTCTCCCAGTGGCGAACATCAGCGCCCTCGGGATAGACATAGCGTCGAGTATAAAAAGTGTTATGACTATCTCGGTTATCGATCTGATCGCCTCTGACGTAGCGTGTCATAAACGATAGTCCAGGCACCCCGAACGGTGCCATGTCTAAGTCATAACGCAACTGGAAAGATCGCTCATTGGGCTCAGTAAAGGTCGCGAACTGTACCGCGTTGGCTAAAGAAACTGATCCACCCATGGTGGTAAATGCAGCCCAATCCATCGGCTCATCGCTTTCTACTTTTTGAGCAGCGAATGTGAACGTATGCGCCAGATACTTATAGGCAACCGACATCGACCAGGTTGTGTTATTGATCACGCTGGCCAGTTGACGCCCAGTATCCAACGTTCTGTAAATGTTGCCGTCGAATGTGACCGACTGAGATGGATCAATCTGGTAGCGGTAATTGACGTTGCCGTAGTACTGACGCCAAGTGTCTTCGAGTTCGGAGCCGTACACCGAAAGCTTTAGGTTATCAATAACCGAATATTTAGCACCTACATAGCTCACTGAGTCAATAGCAATGGGTAGGCCGTAGTCCGTAGTGATTGGGTCATCGTTATTAGAAGAGGCAACCCCTCCCTGCCCATAGAAGTGACCTGCATCCAAATGCAGCTTTTCCACGTCCCAACCAAACATCCAGCCGGTCGCAGAGCTTGGAAACAGGCGAACGGTGTTGACCGAGAAAACCGGGACTGCTGGAAATAGATTCCCATACTGGAAAAGCGCTCCATCGTAGCGCAATTTTACTGAAGCACCCGCCTTGTTGAAGTTATCTTGCGGCTTACCATCATCCTGTATAGGCATCAGCCGCAAACCCGTGCGCCCTCCGCCGCTATCGAGTTTGATTCCCAAGAAACTGTAAGCATCTACGCCGACACCAATTTCTCCTGGCGTAAACCCAGATGTGAAATTGGCCATGAAGCCTTGCGCCCACTCTTCTGCATACCCATTGCGGTCACCAGCTGGCTTGAATGCGTTTGTGCCGGTACCACTACTTGCACCATTACGATAGTCACGGTTGAAATAAAAATTTCTAGCCGTCACCGTCAGCTTACTATCACCAATGAAATCGGCATTCTGTTCAGCGTTTGCCCTCCCCTCAAAAAAGACAAAGGGGATGATAGCCAAGCACGCAACTCGGTTCGCAGTCATAGGGTGCACCATCTATTATTTTTGTATTTAGATACAACGAAAGAATGTGACTTTCTGGCCCAGTAGCTTCAATCTTTACAGCTTTCTGATCAACCCTTCCTGAGCCACACTGGCAACCATTGCGCCGTGTGCGTTATAAATATTCCCTCTCGACAGGCCTCTTCCTGTATCAGACCAGGGACTGTCCATCACATACAGAAGCCAATCATCAGCCTTGATATCTTGATGAACCCAAAGAGCATGATCGAGGCTGGCGACCTGCATATTCTCCTGAAGATCTGAAACACCATGAGGCAATAGTGATGTGATGAGCAACCCGATGTCAGAGGCGTAAGCCAGGATTGACCTATGCAGCGTTTGATCTTCGGGTAAGTCACCTGCTGCCTTGAACCAAAAGCGCTTCAAGGGCTGTTGCGCTATTGGCTTGCTGGGATCAATCAAGTCGACAGGACGAATTTGGATCGCTTGGGCCGCGGAAAAACGCAGTCTGACTTGCTCTGCCAATGCCTCATTCCCTTCCATTAAATCAATCTCTAGCGGAAGGGTTTCCGGCCCCGGCACACATGGCATCTTCGTCTGATAACTCAAGCCAGGCTCGAAAATGTGGAACGAAGCCGAAGCAGTGAATATCGGCTTTCCATCCTGACTTGCAGTGATCTGGCGTGTACTAAAGCTTCTGCCATCGTGCAGTGAGTCGACTTGATACAGCACTGGTTTGGCGGCCCTTCCTTTTCGGATGAAATATCCATGAATAGAGTGCAGCACTTTCTCGCTTCCGACGGTCATGCTAGATGCAGCAACGGCCTGGCCCAGCGCCTGGCCTCCGAAAAGTTGCGGTAAATACAGTTCCTGACTAGCGCCACGAAAAATGCCTTGCTCAATGCGTTCAAGCGAGAAAATGTTCACCAGTTCAGCGAGCGAGGTGGTCATGGGTGAGCCTATTGCTGATTCACAAATGGATAATCGGTGTAGCCCTTGGCGTCGCCACCGTAGTAGGTCGAGGAGTCAGGTTTCGTGAGCGGTAACCCCAGTCGAAAACGGTTGGGAAGGTCGGGATTCGCGATAAACGGACGTCCGAATGCCACTGCGTCTGCCAGATTCTGGTTAAGCAAGTGCTGAGCGCTCTGAGCATCGTAGTGACCGCAGTAGATCAAGACGCCCGGAAACTCTTGCCTCAGAGCACGGCGAAAGTCCTCAGTGAGTTTGACTTCCCCTCCCCGCCAATCAGGCTCGTTGATATGCACATACGCCACCTCACGGCGAGACAAATGCTGGGCCAGGTACAGTGCCATCTCTTCTGAATCGTCATCTGTGATATCAAAAATGTCAGTCAAAGGAGAAAGGCGGACACCCACCCGGTCGTAACCGATGGCGATACCTACCGCGTCGACAATCTCAAGCACAATCCTTGCTCTGTTTTGGATCGTGCTGCCGTATTGATCCTTTCGCTTATTCGTACCAGTGGCAGTGAACTGATGGAGGAGATATCCGTTCGCGGCATGGATCTCCACCATGTCACATCCCGCACGAGTGGCGCGAACTGCTGCCCTGCGGTAATCATCCACGATGCCGCCAATTTCATCGGTACTCAGTTCTCGCGGCGTACTGGCGGGCGTCGGCCCAGAGGAGCCATCAGCAAACTCCACGAAGGCCTTGGTAGTCTCACCTCGGATTGCAGTCGGCGCCACAGGCTGAGCTCCTCTTGGCTGAACCAGCTCGTGCGATACGCGCCCTACATGCCAGAGTTGCATCGCCAAGCGGCCCCCTGCAGCATGTACTGCGCGGGCAACACCACCCCAGCCCTTTTCCTGATCGTCGGTGTAGATCCCTGCCGTGTACACGTAGCCAACTGCTGTCGGAGAAATGTTCGTGGCTTCTGAGATAACCAGCCCAGCACTCGCGCGCTGACTGTAGTAGAGCTCTTGAAGCGGCCCAGGTACTGTGTCCGGTGTGCGCGCTCGGGTGAGGGGCGCCATGAGAATCCGGTTGGGAAAAACACAAGCGCCGCATTTCAAAGGTGTGAAGATATCCATGCGATTAACCCTCAGATGCCCTTGTAGACGGGAGTTCGCTTTTCAGTAAACGCAGCGATCCCCTCTTTAAAGTCTTCACTGAGGAGAACACGGCGGAATGCAGTGCGCTCGAGCTCAAGTGCAGCATCAAGGCCGCAGTCTGCACCGCGGCGAACCACTTGCAACGAAGACCTGACAGCCAATGGGCCGTTTCGCACAATCAGCTCCGCGATTTCCATTGCACGAGGCAGGAGTTGGTCAGGCTCAACCAGCTCACTAACCAAACCCTCAGCCAACGCTCTATCTGCCGTTATCGGTTCACCGGTCAAAATCATTTGAGTCGCCAATGAAGTAGGCACCGCCCGCGCAAGACGGGTTACGCCCCCCGCCCCAGCGATAACACCCCATTTGGGTTCAGGAAGAGCGAATCGAGCATGAACTACAGAGATTCTGATGTCGCATGCCAAAGCGATCTCAAGGCCACCCGCGTAAGCCAGGCCGTTGATGGCAGCAATGATGGGCTTCGTCGTGGGCGGCTTTCGATTGATACCGCAAAAATCACCATCATCCACTTCGCGCTGGGCACGCTCGCGCAGGTATGGAAGGAACGTACCGATGTCAGCACCTGAGCAGAACGCTTTACCGCCGGCTCCAGTAATGACAACAACGTGCACTTGGTCATCAGCGTTCACCTTCCCCCAGACCTGCTGGAACGCGAGATGCGATTCGAGGTCAATGGCATTCATGGCCTGGGGCCGATTGATCGTAACGAGGCCTACATGGCCGACTTTTTCAAACATGATGGACATGGCGGACTCACTCAATTGGCTGGCTGGAAACGCTGACGCAGGTCGCGCTTAAGAATTTTGCCGTTGTGATTGAACGGCATTTCCTCGTAGGCGATGTACTCAATGCGCTTCGGTACCTGGTAGCTAGCCAGCAGCTCCTTGGCGTGATTCAGCAGAGACTCGGGATCCGGCAGACTGTCGACTTTCAAAACAACGATGGCAGTGACCTCTTCCCCCCATCGTTCGTTACTCAGGCCGACTACGGCGACCTCTCGGACGTCAGGGTGTTTGGCCAGGACGGCTTCCACTTCTTGCGAGTACACATTGAGCCCGCCCGTTTTGATCATGTCCTTGAGGCGGTCATAAAAATAGACGTAGCCGTTGCTATCCATGTGGGCCAAGTCACCGGTGTGCAGCCATCCGTTAGAGTCGAGGACTTCAGCTGTGGCGTCCGGGCGGTTGTGGTACCCCAGCATGACGGTCGGCCCACGCAATACGATCTCGCCGACTTCTCCAGGTACTGCCACTTGGCCATTAGCGTCGTGGATCTCAACTTCCATGTTGATGAACGCCCTGCCAATCGAGTCAGGAGCCTTCTGATAATCCTCCTCCTTGAGCACGGTGGCGATCGGGCCAGCCTCGGTGAGCCCGTACTGATAGAAGATTTCTACCCCAGGAATACATTCCTTCATCGCCTGGCGGTCAGAAGCTGTAAGGATGCCACTCCCCACGTACCAACGCTTGAAGCTCGAAAGGTCAAGGGATTTGGACAGCGGATGAAGGATGAACTCTCGAGTCAACGACGGTGGCATGAATGTGTTAGTAACGCGCTCTTGCGCAATCACCCGTAGCACATCCTCGGTGGAATATTTTTCGAGGATGGTCGCAGTGGCGCCGAGGTAAAGATGGGGTAGCAGCCAGCAGTTCAGTGCGGCGGAATGATGCAAGGGCGTTGCGATGAGCGTGTTGTCGCTCTCAATCATCCGGGTATCGATGATTTCGTCCATGCTGTTCCAATACAGATTTGCATGGCTCAACAACACCCCTTTCGACCGGCCCGTCGTCCCGCCGGTATAAAGGATCACTGCAGGATCGTTCGGATCGATTGCTGGCGAGGTGTGCCATTCGCCTGCAGCATTCTTCACAAACTCCGGCAAGGCCTCCAAAGCAACAACAGGAATTGCGAGGTTACCCAGCAGCTGCGCGAACGAATCCTGATGGTGATGAGACACGAAGAGCAGCTTGGCTTCAGAGTCATCCAGTAGCGCGGCGAGTTGCTCGCCTGTCTCACGATAATTTAAGGGTACGGCAACCGCCCCGGCTTTCACGATGCCGAAGAACGCTTCAATCCAGTTGCGACTGGCTGAAGCAATGAATGCCACCTTGTCGCCGTAGCCAATCCCAGCAGCACCTAAGGCATTTGCGACCTGGTTCGCGCCGCGCTCAAGCTCTGCGTATGTAGAACGTCCATATTTATCAATCAGAGCCACTTTGTCCGGGTATCGACGGGCATTGTGGGTGATGTGACCACCAAGCAGCATACGACTCGACATGAGATCTCCTTTTGTAATTGTTATCACGCTGGCGTCGCCCGCACGCAGGGATGCCTTTCAATCTCTCCACCGCAAGAATACCTAACGCTTGTTCGTTTTCAACCCTGAAAAAGTAAAAACTGTGACGAATTGCAGGGCTGAAGGCCTCTTCCGCACCTCAATGCCAGGTCGCCAAGCCTGATTTTGCTTGAAAAATTCCAAGATACCGCTAAAAATAACGGTCGTTAGTTTCCTAAACAAAAACAACAGAGGTGTGCTAATGATCCCGATGACTTTCGATTTTTCGAACCAGGTAGTTCTGATCACCGGCGCTGGTCGCGGCAATGGCGCTATCATCGCCCAAGGATTTGCCCTCGCGAAGGCTACGGTATTGGTAGTCGATATTGATTTCGAAACGGCAGCCAGTACCGCGGCCGAAATCAAAAAAACGGGCGGGGATGCTTTTGGTCTAGCGCTGGATGTCACGGACGACGCTGCGTGCAGGGGCATGGCAGCAGAAATTGAACAGCGCTATGGCGCCGTCAGCGTCCTCATAAATAACGCAGGCCTCCTTTTTCGTGGGCGGTTTGAAGAGCCAGAAACCTTGAAGCACTGGCAGCGGACGGTTGATGTAAACGTGACCGGAATGATCAACGTCACCCATGCCCTGCTCCCACAACTGAAGCGCTCGAAGGGGTCAATCTTGAACATAGCTTCGATTTGCTCATATTCCCCTGGTTCAGAGCTGTCTACCTACAGCACATCCAAAGGCGCAGTGATGCAGCTGACGAGAGCTATGGCAGCTGAGTTCGCTGAGTTCGATGTGAGGGTAAATGGACTAGCCCCAGGGTCATTTCCGACAGCAATGTCGGCTGCTACGCTGGCCGACCCGGAAAAACTCCAGGCCTATATCAGTCACACACCCATGGGGCGAACCGGCCAAGCTCATGAGCTTGTAGGGCCATCTCTGTTCCTGTCCTCCCCGCTTGCGAGCTATATTACTGGCGCAATACTGCCGGTCGATGGTGGATACCTGACTCGCTAAGCCACCCACCCCTTCAATTTGAGACACGAGACCTAATGCGACCAGTTGGTGCGAAACGAGAAGTAACAGAACAGGCAATCCACACAGCCGGCGTTGATCTGATAAGCACCTACGGCTATGAGGCCATGACCCTGCGCATGCTCGCTGAGAAGGTGGGCATGAAGGCTGGATCGCTTTACAACTACTTCAACACCAAGCAGGAATTCTTGGCAATCGTGCTGAAAGCGGTCATGCGCGATCTGCTCCTAGAGTTTACTGAGCGGGTGGATTTCCAGCCTACAACCCTGGCGCGTTTTGAGGCGATGATTATCGTGCACATCGATTTTCACACTCGTCGCCGCAAAGAGGTTTTCATCGGCAACATGGAGCTTCGCAGCCTTGACCAGGAAAATTATCGGATGGTTGTGAGGCTCCGAGCTGAGTATGAACGTCGCGTCCGTCAACTGATCGAGGAAGGTGTCGCAGAAGGCATCTTCCATGTGACGGACAGCAACCTGACTACTAAGGCGCTGATCTCCATGCTCACCGGAATCTGCTCCTGGTATGACCCAGAGGGTCGGTTAACCATCGAAGATCTTGAGGGGCAGCACATAGAGCTGGCCTTGCGAATGGTGAGTTACAAATCATCGTGAGAAAAAGAACCCCACTAACGTGGGGTTCTCCTTTTCTAGGCCTTGTATTTTGTGAGGCTGCCTCCTCGCATGACCTTACCAGGCAGCTGTCTTCCGAAAACTGACTCGGCCAAATGAGCGACCTCGATCAGCTTTTCCAGATCTACGCCAGTCTCGATGCCCATTTCTTCACACATGAAGACCAAGTCCTCTGTGCAGATATTTCCAGCAGCGCCTTTGTGACCCGCGAACGGGCAGCCACCCAATCCGGCACACGAACTATCGAATTTAGCCACACCAAGCTTGAGCGCGGCATATACGTTGGCAAGCCCTGTGCCGCGGGTGTCGTGCAGGTGCAAGGCGAGAGGCAACTCTGGCCAGCGCTCTCTAACGGCACCAATGGTACGTTCCATGAGCAGAGGATTAGCCCAGCCCACGGTGTCAGCAAGGTACAAGCCTCTAAGCGCGACATCCGCGTCGCGAGCGAGCTCAAGTACCTCGCCGACCATACGCACCACCTGCGGGATAGGCATGTAGCCCTCATAATTGCAACCGAAGGCGGTCATGACGTAGCCCCACTCAACCTGAACATCATGCTCAGCGTAGGACTTCAACCACGCCCGCTGCTCGTCGAGTGTTTGCTCAATATTTTTATTGGTGTTCTTGATCGAGAAGGTTTCAGAAGCGGTCACCCGGATCGAGCCAATCACATCTAAGGGGGACTGATAGGCTCTCTCCAGCCCTTGCTGGTTCAGCCACAAGCCTGTGTAGCGTACGCCTGGTTTTTTTCGAATCGCCTCAGCCAGCTCATCGGCATCTGCCATTCCTGGAACACGCTTCGGGTTCACGAATGACACACAGTCGATCTGCTTCAGCCCCGTATCCGCCAACGCATGAATGAGTTCTGCTTTACGCTCGACCGGGATTGGATTGGGCTCGATTTGGAAACCTTCGCGCGGCCCCTCTTCGTTGATAGCAATTCGTTTAGGCAAGTCGGTCATGTCAATTACTCCAGATTTTGCCCGGCAAATTCGCCTTCAAGGAACTTGTTGGGACGCAGGAAGAACGAGATCACAAGTGCGCCATTCGGCGACCATGCAAGATGTCGATTGCCCCGTGGACGCCAGACGAAGTTTCCCGCGGTGACCTCACCCTCGTCGTCAACGATGCTGCCTTCAAGCACATAGGTTTGCTCGATTTCAACGTGCTCGTGCAGTGGCAGACGTGTCCCGGGAGCCCAGCGGAAAAGAGCCGTAAGCAATCCGGTCTCTTGATCCTGGAGCAGAATCTTCATATCGATCCCGGGCGTAGGCGTCGGTTTCCAGGGCAAGAGCTCCAGGCTCACGTAACGAGAGGCTAGCGCTGGGAGCAAATCCAGCTCGGCAAGGTTAGGTGTTGTAGCCGCCATGACTGTCTCCTTTAGGCTGGCTGCGCAGCTGGAAAAAGCGATTCGCTGTGCGCATCAATGAATCGGGTATGAACCGCGGTGTCCCGATAAGCGGGGTGGCTGAGCACTCTCAACAAGAATTCGCGATTGGTACGCAGACCGGTGATGATTAAGCCGCTCAGCGCTTCTTGTAGCCGCTCCACCGCTTGGGCACGGTCGTCGCCATGAGCAATGATCTTCATGACCATTGGGTCGTAGAACGGAGTGATCCGATCACCGGCAACGAAGCCCGTGTCAATGCGCACGCCGTTAACAGATGGAAGCACCAGAGTTTCAATCAGACCTGGCGCAGGCAGGAATTTCTTCTCAGGCGTCTCAGCGTATATGCGCGCCTCAATCGCATGACCGGTGGCGCGAATTGCGTTTTGAGCGAGCTCCTGCTGCAGGTCTTCACCTAACGCATGTCGGATTTGAGCGGCGACTAGATCAACCCCGGTGATGGCCTCGCTAACGGGATGTTCGACCTGAATGCGAGTATTCATTTCCAGGAAAGCGTATGACTGGGAGTCGTCGTCGTAGAGAAACTCCACAGTACCTGCCCCGTCGTACCGGCAAGCGCTGGCCAATCGCACGGCGGCCTCAGCCATGTGTTCGATCACATTCCGGGGCACGCGTGGTGCCGGCGACTCCTCCAATACTTTCTGATAGCGCCGTTGAATTGAGCAGTCACGCTCAAAAAGATGCACGGCTTTCCCGTTACCAAAGCCGAAGATCTGAACCTCAATGTGCCGGGCACTGAGAATCAGTTTTTCGAGAAACACGGTTCCATCACCAAAAGCACGTTCGGCCATCCTTTGCGTGCTTGCAACGGCATCGATTAGCTCCGCCTCAGAATGAACAGGTTTCAACCCGATGCCACCGCCACCAGCCGAGGCTTTAACCAGCAGCGGGTACCCGACCGCTGCAGCTGCCACTCGCAGGGCTTCAGGGTCATCGGCTGTGACATTTTCCGCCGCTGGTTGAACGGGAACGCCCGCCTCGATCGCAAGATGACGGGATCGTTGCTTGTCGCCCATCGCCTTGATGACTGCTGCTGTAGGGCCGATGAATTTGATTCCGGCTGTATGGCAAGCATCCGAAAAGTCGGTGTTTTCAGACATAAACCCGTAGCCAGGGTGCACCAGCGTCGCGCCGCTTTTCTTCGCTGCCTCTAGCACCTTTCCAGCGTCAAGATAACTCTCCGAAGCTTTGGCCGGGCCCAAATGGAATGCCTCATCCGCCATCTTAACGTGCTGAGCCTGCGCGTCGGCGTCCGAGTAAACCGCCACCGTAGGAATGCCAAGCAGCCGTGCTGAACGAATTACGCGGCAGGCGATCTCGCCTCGGTTCGCGACCAGTAGTTTTTGTTGTGTCACGCCAACCTCCTAGAAACAAACGGTTGTAAGTATTCCATTAACCAGAAAACCCTTCCCCTACTAGCTAGAAAATCGGGCTATCCAGCCAGTTTAGGAAAATTTACGTGAAGGGTTGTGCTGCCAGATGAGCGTAGCTATATTCTAGAAAACTAACAACCGTTAGATAAAACAAGAAAGGAGACCGCAGTGACCTCCACCGACCTTCTCATCAGTCGCCAAGGCGCGCGTGCAACCATAACGATTTCAAACCCCGCCAAACGCAATGCGATCGCCACCGCTACTGCCTCGCAGCTGGTAGATGCACTCAAGCAACTGGATCTGGAGCCCGATGTCCGGGTGATCGTGATCACGGGCCAAGGGGAATGCTTCTCTTCCGGGGGTGACCTGGATGAGTTCCTCGCGACGGTCGACGCGGGCGCCACTCAGCTCTGGGAAACGGGTGATGCATGGCAGGCGCTCTTTGGGTTGATCCCCACGCTCAGCAAGCCAGTTATCGCTCGCGTTGTAGGCCCTGCTATGGCGGGTGCTTGCGGGCTAGTGGCGGCCTGCGACTTTGCCTATGCGAGCCAAGAAGCGACTTTTGGCTCACCGGAAATCAAGATTGGGTTGTTCCCCCTGTTCATCCTCCCTGCTCTGCTTAACCGCATGGGTCAACGCCATGCCCTTGACCTAGTGATGACTGGACGAACCATCGGTTCTGCTGACGCGGTTCGCATGGGCTTGATCAATGCGGCTGTGGAACCTAGTCAGCTCGATGATTTGATCGAGACCCAGGTGGCTGCTTTCGCCCGACTTGAACCTGCCACGGTGAGGCGTGGTAAGCACGCTTTCCACAAAATATCGTCCGTTGGCTTCGAGGAAGGCCTTGAACTCGCGCGTGGATTGCGTCCCGCCTTTATGTGTTCGGAAGAGCTCCGTCGGGGTATCGAAAAATTCTTCACTAAGAAAGGAGCTCAAGCATGAGCGGCATCGAGAACGTAAAAGAACTGCAGCGCCGAGTCGAAATTGCCATGGCTGGCGGCTCCGATAAGGCGAAGGAAAAGCACAAAGCGCAGGGTAAAATGCTGGTGCGTGAACGCTTGGAGTTCATCTTCGACAACGGTGAGTATCTCGAAGACGGATTACTGGTTGGGGCATCTCGAGGGATGCCCGGCGACGCCGTTGTTACCGCAATTGGCAAGATTGATGGGCGGGAAGTTGCAGTCATTGCCAACGACATGACTGTGAAAGCCGGTACCTGGGGCTACCACACCTTCCGCAAGATCGTACGGATGCAAGAGATTGCTGTCGCCAGCAAGATGCCCATTATCTATTTGGTGGACAGCGCCGGCGCCCGAATCGATAGCCAGTTCGACTGCTATCTCGGCCGAATCGCTTGGGGGAATATTTTTTACACCCAAGTGCAGATTTCAGGCGTGGTACCGCAGATTTGTGTCCTGTTTGGCCCTTCGCCTGCAGGCTCCGCTTATGTGCCAGCCCTCTGCGACCTGATCATTATGGTCGATAAGCAAGCCACGGCCTACCTGGGCTCACCGCGCCTTGCAGAAATGGCGATCGGTGAAAAAGTGACTGAAGAGCAGATGGGCGGTGCGCGCATGCACTGCGCCGTTAGCGGCCTGGGGGACTACCTCGCTCAAACCGAAGACGAGGCTCTCAAAGCTGCTGTCGACTACCTGCGATTCTTCCCATCGCACAATAGCGACCTGCCGCCGCTGCGCGAGAGCCAGAAGCCTTCGTCCTCGCGCAAGATCAGCGAAATCGTTCCGCCCGATCAGAACCGCCCCTTCGACGTGAAGGAGCTTATCGAGTCGCTGGTAGACGCGGACAGTCTCTTTGAAGTCAAAGCACTTTTCGCCAAGGAAATGTTCACTGGACTCGCCTACCTCGGCGGGCGCCCGGTAGGGATCGTGGCCAACAATTCGAAGAACAAAGGTGGAGTTTTGTTCAACGACAGCGCAGATAAAGCAACCCGGTTTATCTGGGCCTGCAACGCATTCAATGTCCCCCTTCTGTTCCTGCAGGACATCAGCGGCTACATGATTGGTAGCGCGGTTGAGAAGGCAGGAATCATCCGCCACGGCGCTAAATTGCTCCATGCAGTTTGTGAGGCAAAAGTCCCACGAATCTCGGTGATGATCCGGAAAGGCTATGGCGGCGGCTACCTTGCGATGTCCGGAGGGCCGACTCAGCCTGATGCTCAACTCGCCCTCCCCGGCGCTATGCCGGCACTGATGGGGCCAGAAGCAGCGATCAACGCGATCCACTTCAATGAGATCCAGGCAATGGAAGGCGAAGAGCGTGAACGCTTTATTGCTGAGAAACGCCAGGAGTACGCCAAAGACATCAACGCGTTCGATCCCGCCGACCAGTTCTCTTTCGAAGCGGTGGTGGATCCTGATGCGCTGCGCGAAGACCTCATCAAGCGCTTCACCCTCTACAGCCGTCGGGCAATCCCGCGCATAGACCGTCGCAACGGCATTTACCCAGTTTAACCGTAGCCATACCGGAGATATTCAATGAGTCAGATCAAAGCGCAGATGGCCGGCAACGTCTGGAAAATCAATATTCAGCCAGGCCAGGCCATCGACTTTGGCGATGAGGTCATCATTATGGAATCCATGAAAATGGAGATCCCCGTTGAGGCCGATGAAGCCGGAACAGTCAAGGAGATCCGGGTAGCTGAGGGGGATACGGTAGACGAAGGCGATGTGTTGATCATCCTCGAATGAGCCAAGGAGGCATTTATGAAACTGGCAAGCTTTATCCATAACGGCCGCGCCTCCTATGGTGTAGTCGAGCACGAGCACATCACGGATGCAGGGCAGTCGCTCGCGGTCAAATACCCTGATCTCAAATCTGTACTCGCATGTCCTGAGGGGCTGGATCTTATCGGGAGTCTCAATGATGCTCCGCGGATCCCTGTGGACGCAGTTCAGTGGCTTCCCCCCGTACCAAACCCAGACAAAGTTCTGTGCGTTGGTTTGAACTACAGCAAGCACATTGAGGAGACCGGGCGAGAGGTTCCGAAGCACCCCACTCTCTTCACACGCTTCTCAAGCGCACAGGTTGGACATGATCAGCCGCTGATACTGCCGGCCGCGTCCAAGGCTTTCGACTTTGAGGGTGAATTGGCTGTTGTAATCGCCAAGGGTGGTCGTCATATCAAGGCCGAGGATGCCTTGGAGCACGTCGCTGGCTACAGCGTTTTCAATGACGGCTCGATCCGAGACTGGCAACGGCACACCCTGCAGTTCACCGCCGGAAAGAATTTCGTAGCCTCCGGCAGCTTCGGGCCATGGATAGTAACCAGAGATGAGGTCGCCGATCTGAACAAGCTGGTGCTCACGACCCGGCTCAACGGAGAAGTGGTGCAACATTCCGGAATCGACGATCTGCTGTTCAAGGTGCCTGACCTCATCGCCTACATCTCAACATTCACAGAGCTCCTGCCGGGGGATGTCATCGCTACAGGTACTCCAGGTGGTGTCGGCGCGTTTCGGGAACCACCGCTGTGGATGAAAGCTGGCGACGTGGTTGAGGTCGAAGTCAGCAGTATAGGCACTCTTCGAAATCGCGTAATCGACGAGCAGTAAGTCACCAATTCAGCGCGGGGCCGTTCGGCCCCCGTTTGCAGTCCACGACAAAAACAATACAGGACACTGAAATGGAACCCACCACTGACAGCGGTCAGTGGGTGCATGCTGACGCCTGCACTCTCTCATCGCAGAAGGCACTGTTCAGAAAAATCACCTGGCGCGTAATGCCACTCGTGTTCATCGCCTACGTATTCGCGTTCCTCGACAGGGTGAACATCGGCTACGCCAAACTGCAAATGGCTCCTGAGCTCGGTCTTTCTGAGAGCCAATATGGTCTCGCGGCTGGGATTTTTTTCATTGGCTACGCGCTTTTTGAGATCCCCAGCAACATCCTGCTCGACAAGATCGGGGCGCGAAGGACGATGACACGGATCATGATTCTGTGGGGGGTGACCTCCGCCATGACCATGTTCGTCACCACGTCTCAGCAGCTTTACATCTTGCGCTTTTTCCTTGGTGTATTTGAAGCAGGTTTCTTCCCAGGTGTGATCCTCTATCTCAGCTATTGGTACCCAAGCTACATGCGTGGCCGTGCGACAGCCACGATCATGATTGCAACCCTGGTCGCCCCCATACTCGGCGGGCCGATATCAGCGTTGATCATGCAACACTTCCACGGCGTTGGCGGCTGGTCGGGTTGGCAATGGCTGTTTCTCCTGGAGGCTTTGCCGATTATCGTGATCGGGGTCGTCTGCTTCTTTGTGCTCTGCGACAGACCTTCGGAGGCGCGCTGGCTGTCAGCGGATGAGCAAGTGCTACATCGACAGGTGATGCAAAAAGATCAGAAAGGCGCTGACGATCAGCAAGGGTCTCACCAGCACAAGGACGCACTGCTCGCTGCCTTTCTGGATCCGAAGGTTTACGTGCTCGCATTCCTATATTTCAGCAGCGCGCTCGGCACCTACACCTTCAATTTCTGGTTGCCGACAACCATTCAAAAAATGGGTGTGACTGATCTCACGCATATCGCGCTTTACGCGATGTTCCCCTTCACATGTGCTGCCTTAGGGATGCTGTTGATCGGGCGGAGCTCGGATCTGCGACGAGAAAGACGCTGGCATTACACCGCAAGCATACTGTTTGGTGCATTGATGCTCTCGCTGTCGACGCTATCAAATGACTCTCTGTTGCTCTCGCTACTGATCCTGGGAGCCGCCGCGTTTGGGTTCAGTGGAGCGATCATCGTTTGCTGGGCAATCCCCTCGACGTATCTGAAAGGCAAGGCAGCCCCAGCGGGGATCGCATTGGTGAGCAGCCTCGGTGTTACCTGTGGTTTCGTCGGGCCTGCGCTGATCGGGTTCGTTAGAGACATTACAGGGAAAGACCATGCAGGACTCTATGTCATCAGCTTCATCATGGTGCTCGCGGCGTTTGCGATGATTTTCCTAACGCCTAAGCGAGCGCTTCACGTGGGCAGCTCCGAAGCATAATCTTGGCAAACCTAAGAAAGCGGCACGCTAAGCGTGCCGTTTTGCATTCAAGATCGCGGTGGGAATAGGTTCAATGACGAGATCCAGATGACGATGCTTTGTATCTGCTGCTTAGCTCCGCAAGCTCCTGAGCAGTCATCACTCCTGCGCCGTTTCCACCCCCAGCCACCCAGTCAAAGATCACATGTATGACTTCATCGGTATCAGGGATTTCAACAGACAGGTTTCGACAAAACGCAGACCTGATGCGCTGACCCTTCTTGACCTGGCGTACCACTATTTCCAGGCGATGATCATCTGGAATATTGAGCTGCTGATACTCGGGTGGAAGGGTTTCAAACTCTCCTGGGTAGATCTGCCGCATCCTGTGGGTGCGATTCTTGTTCCGATCAAACCAGGCGGCGTCGTCCGATTTCCAAGGTGTTTCCGTCAGAGAAATACCGGTGGGCTTAGAAGTGAGACCGCCCTTTGCCATCATTTCTTGGGTCAACCGATCAATTGAGTTGACGCCTGAGCGCATGCGCTCAGCCGCCGCAATGACGTCAGTGGCGGGGCCCTGCCCTTGCGGCATCTGTCTGAGGACACTGCGGATAGCGTCGGTATTTTGATTCACATACACCCCAGACCCCATCAGGGTGTGCAGTAAGTGACGGCAGCACTCGGAGGTCAAAGTCGTCGTGCCGTCAGCGGTGAATCCCCCGAAAGTCTGACAGTTATGCTCCAGAGGCTTTCGACAGATCCCACATCTATCACCGTCCTTCCTCAAAATCTTTTTAAATTCTTTGTCGTAGCGACGTCGTGACGATCGGCTCATTCGCGGTACTCAAAAGGTTTGGGTAAAGGCCCATAGCAAGGCTTCCCATCCACTCTAGACCACCTCTTTTTCCCGCGCCCGATCCACCCCAGACCAGTAAACCCCTCCCGCAATTCCAGCCAGGCGTGGAGCAGATTTCCAGGATTACGGTCGATAGGCCGGGTAATCGACGTAGCCTTTCGCATCACCACCGTAGAACGTTTCTCTGTCAGCTGGAGTCAATGGCCATCCATGTTCGAGTCGAGCGACCAGATCGGGATTGCTGATGAACGTGTGTCCAAAGGCAGCCAAGTCGATTTGCCCCTCTGATACCAGTTCTTCCGCCAGCGACCGGTTCAGACCGCCAGCTAAGATCAGTGCGGTGTCCTGCAGCTCAGCTTTAATCTGTTTTAACAGGGCAAAGAATCCGCCAACTGCCTCTCCTTGGACACCTCGATCAATGCGTTCAAAGCTGTCCTGGTTCATGACATGTACGTAAGCGAGCTCGCGTCTTGCGATCTCTCGAGCTAGCGCGACGTAGGTTGCATCGATCTCGTCATACAGGGGCATGTCGAACAGCTGCCCGTACGGCGAGATTCTGATACCCACCCGGTTGGCGCCGATCCGGGCTATCACTGCATCGATCACCTCAAGCGTGAAGCGCAACCTGTTGTCCATCTGATCAGCTGAGTATTTATCGGTGCGATCGTTCACCTTTGGGTTCAGGAACTGCTCATGCAGGTAGCCATTGGCACCGTGAATCTCCACTCCATCAAAACCGGCTTCCATAGCGTTTGCCGCCGCTTGCGCGAAATCAAGAACGGTTCGCTCCACCTCTGCAGTTGTTAAAGGACGCGGTGCTGGAGGAGTTACCTGATCTGGCTCACCTCGTTCGTTGTACCCGTACGCCGTCGCCCCCTTCGCTTGCAATGAGCTAGGACTCACCGGTAGTCCGCCGCCGTCTTGGATGGAAGGGTGAGAGATACGTCCTACGTGCCACAGCTGGGCGAATATGCGTCCACCCACGGAATGCACCGAATCCGTAACCAATTTCCAGCCGGCGATCTGCTCTGCGGTATGGATGGCGGGATTGAAGAGGTAACCGCGCCCTTCATTGGAAATCGACGTGCCCTCACTGATGATTAAGCCTGCAGTCGCTCGCTGCGTGTAGTACAGAGCCGTCAACTCATCGGCCACATCATTGATAGCTCGGGAGCGTGTCATCGGAGCCATGACAACGCGGTTACGTAGCCTAAGCCCTGCAAGGTCGAACGGTTTGAAGAGGTCTTTCATGAGTAGGGACTCCAAGAAGCTGGTGCATAACGCACGTGGATATCCAATGGTAGGTACCCTGCATTGCTGCAACAACAGCTATAATTGGCAAAATTAAATTGCGATTACTGCAATCACCAAGCTTCTCATCGAACAAGATAGGCAGCCATGCAGATCAAAGCTCTACGCTACTTCCTGATGGTGGCCACGACCGGCAGCTTTCTAGCGACAGCCCGGCACTATGAAGTGCCCGCTTCGTCGGTCTCGAGATTCATTGCAGCTTTGGAGAAGGAGCTAGGTCGTCAGCTTTTTTACCGCAGCACCCGGGCCGTGAAACTGACCGAGGAGGGAGAAAGGTTCTACCTACAAGTACAAGAAGCCATAGGCCTGCTGGACGCTGCTGCGGAGGAAATGGTTCAGGGAGATACGGGAATCAAGGGGCTGGTCAGGATCAATGCGCCCGTAGCGCTAGGACGACTGCATGTCGCTCCGCTGCTCGCCAGCATGCAAGCTAAGTATCCCGATCTGACAGTAGAGCTGACGCTCACGGACGCTATTATCGACCCCGTTCAGGAAGGTGCAGACGTTACCGTACGGGTGGGCAAGGTCGTCGACTCAGGGCTGATAGGCCGGGTCGTCAGCGGTCAGCGGTATGTCCTGGCTGCAAGTCCAGACTATTTGGCTGTCCACGACATCCCACGCACGCCTGAAGATCTGCTTCAACACAGTTGCCTCCTCTACAAAGGCGATCAGGGTGCGCAGCGCTGGTTCTTCAAGCGCCCAGGAGATCAAAAATTCAACTCCCTCACGGTGAGCGGCCCTCTCAGAAGCAACAATGCAGAGGTGTTAGTAGCAGCAGCCATCGCGGGCCAAGGTATCGTCCTTTTCCCCAGCTGGCTATTCAACCTAGGGAGCTTCAAAGACGGACACCTCGTCAGGTTGCTCAGCGATTGGGACGTTTCCGCATCAGCCGAGGAAATGCAGGTTCAGCTCCTTTCGCCAGAAAACAAGCTTCGGTCACGCAAAGTACGGGAAGTCTCCGCATTTCTCATTGAGCAGATCGGCTCCCCGCCCTATTGGGATCGCTTTTGATGACCTTTAGCCTCGAACCTCCCAAGGCTGTTCCGGGACGAACCGCTCCGCCAACAGATCAACCACATGCCGAACCTTTGGAGAGAGCAACTGATTTCGCTGCCAAACAGCGTGAATTGGGAAGCCGACCGTCTTCACTTCGGGCAACACGACCGCTAATCGTCCGGCAGCCAGATGCTCATTAACCAGCCAGTCTGCAATCAAAGCGATGCCGAACCCTGCAAGAGTGGCCACCAGAATCGCACCGCTGTCGTTCAGGCCGACACGGCCGCGGATGGCCATGGAGTGGCTGTGCCCATTCTCGTCCAGGAAATACCATGACCTGGCCTGGCCACCACTACCGAATGTGATGCAGGCGTGAGAGTGAAGATCCTCCAACGATGATGGATACCCATTCTCCTCTAGGTATTCGGGTGCGGCACATAGCACCGCGCGCTGAACGCCCAGCGGCTTCGCTATCAATGTAGCGCTGTCATGCAACGGCCCGATGCGGATCGCTAGGTCGACACCCTCCTCCACGAGATCTACAAGCCTGTCCGTGAGGTTGATGTCCAGCTCGAGCGCAGGATGCTGTTTGGCGATTTCCAGCAACTCGGGCAGCACCCACCGCTTGCCTAACACCATAGGAAGTGTGATGCGAAGACGCCCACTCAGCTCCTGCTGCTGAGCGAGCAACTGTGTCTGGGCCTGCTTGAGCTCATTGAGCGATCGACGACAGCCTTCACTAAAGCGTGTGCCTTCGTCTGTCAGCGTGAGGCTGCGCGTGGTGCGATGAAAGAGCCGCGTTCCAAGCGTGGTCTCCAGCCGCGAGATGCTTTTAGCAACCCCCGACTTGCTCATATCCAGGCGTTCGGCTGCATCTGTAAAGCTCCCGGCATCGACTACTTCGAGAAAAATTGAGATGCCACGGAAAGGATCTGCTGTGTTCATTTACCTAAACATCCGATTGACGACCAATAGTCAACTCTATTGCGATCACAGCATGGTATATCTCAAGCAAATTCGTCAATAGCATATGCACAACAAGGTTCCCTGCGTCAGGGGGCCGTCGTAACACGAGATACGAAGCAACATGAACGCTGTAACCCCCTCAAAGCTGCCCCTGAACGTCGAGCTGTTCTTGCTCGCGGTCTGCTCAGGCCTCGGTGTGGCGAACGTTTACTATCTCCAACCCAGTCTTCAATTGGTGAAGTCCGATCTGGGCGCCACCGTTGAGCAAATCGGCTGGGTTCCCACCCTCACCCAGATCAGCTATGCACTGGGCATGCTTCTTTTGGCTCCCCTCGGAGATGTGATCTCGAGGCGCAAGCTGATCATCATCAAATCCCTGATCCTGGTTCTGGCCCTCATTGCTACCGCCACCGCACCAAGCCTGAATATCCTGCTTGTGTCTTGTATGGTCGTGGGCCTGCTTGGCAGCGTAGGCCAAGATTTCATTCCCGTTGCGGCTCATGTCGCACCAGAGAAGTCGCGTGGCCATGCTGTGGGGATGGTCACCACCGGGCTGCTTACTGGCATCCTTCTCTCTCGCACCCTTGGTGGGTTTGTTGCGGACAGCTTTGGCTGGCGAGAGATGCAATTCTTAGCTGCCGGGCTGATGTTGGTGGTTATCCTGATCACATTCCTGACGCTGGCTCCTACCCCTGCTCCTCTGCGCACGCCTTACACAAAATTGCTCGCGAGTCTGTGGACGCTTTGGGTAGAACACCGGGCTTTGAAATTGGCGATGATTGTCCAAGGTCTGCTGGCTGCTACCTTGGGTGCTTTCTGGTCTTGCCTTGCCCTGGTGCTTGCTGCGGAACCATTCCACTTGGGGGCTGGTGTAGCAGGTTCGTTCGGTATTGCCGGCGCAGCCGGTGCTCTAGCAGCGCCCCTGTTCGGTCGCTTGGCAGATCGACGTGGGCCTCTAATCGCAATCAGAGCAGGGTGCGCTCTGGTGATCGTCTCCTTCGTAGCCATGGCAGCTCTTCCGCCCAGCCTTGCGCTGCTAGCTGTGGGTGCCGTGCTCTTCGACCTGGGTGTACAAGCTGGATTGGTGTCACATCAGAGCATCATCAACAGCCTTGACCCTCAAGCACGAAGCCGCTTGAACGGACTTATGATGGCTGGAGCCATGGCCGGTATGGCCGTAGGCGCGGCAATCGGCACGTTCGCATTCACGAATTTCGGCGCCCGAGGCATGTTCATCTTTGCTGCAGTCTCAGGAATTGCCGCCCTGGCCGTCACCTATCTTCACCATGTACCGAAACGGGAACAGCGTTATGCCTAACACCACACACGATCGCCTGCTACGCACTCCATACATCGAGCCCAAGTTGGCCGAGCGGGCACCGTTGACTGTATTGTTCTCACTCCTTTCCCGGTCAGATAACACGCCGCTGAATGAGCGCAGCCGTGCGCAGGGCTTCGGCCTTGATAATGATGGCAACGTCATCGAGGATCCTGCGGCCGATCCTTCTAAAAACGCGCTTGAGGGCGATCCGAATCTCAGCTTCGAGCATTGGGGTGAATACTGGCGCAAGGTTCACGGCCCACGATTCGTGCACGTTGAAGAATCGGATGACAAGTCTCTTGAGCGTCTGCTGCGGTACGACCAGCTTCACCGATTCGCTCCGGGCCCCACCAGCTTCAATGCGCCCCCCTATCAGTTCCCAGTTGATGAACACGGAAAGCTGTGGCCTACGATCGTTGGGCACGTGCCGCCGTATCACCGCCCATCATGGGACGGAGTGGCGTACCTACACTTCGCCCGACTGGAAGATATGGCAGTTGTGTTCGGAAATGAGCGGGTGCGAAACAAGATCGCTCCTGAAGACCACGCGATGTTCCGAAACATTGCGCCAATCCCCGCGAAGCAGTACATCGTCTTGCCAAGCACCTCGGACAACGAGCCTATCACCTTGGTCAAGCTACACGTCCGGAAGGTCGGAACCACCCGCGCTCAATTTCAACACTGGTGGTTGCATGAACATGCTCCGACCTTCATGCAGCATACCGGTGGCCTGGTGCGACGCTATGTTCAGTTACACAGCATTGGCCCAACAGAACCCGGTGAGGCTTTCTACCACCCTGAAGCGAGCAAATTCGACGGGGTCAGTTTGCTCAGCTTCGCAAGCCTAAACGACCTGGAGGATTTCCTCCGTAGCGAAGACTATCAAGCGATTGCTAAAGACGAGGGTTTGATGATCGACACCAGTGCTGGTGAATGGTGGACGTCAGTCAGCATGACAATTGTCAATCGGCTCATCTTCGAGAAAACAACCGCGATTGAAGAGCAACCTACTCCCTTCAGCGTGTTCGATTCGCTGTGATTCCCATACGGTGAAGGTGCCGCCTTCACTTATCGAGTTCATGCTCTCGACCTGAGCCACTTACCACGCATTTGTGGCATCAGATCGAGAGCGTGGCATTTAGATCCAAGACAACCGTTAATGCACTCACCCAGCCTGCACACGAGCTCTACACCCGCTTCCGCTCCGTCATGAGCGCATCTACTCCTCACGATACCCGAGCTCTGCACTCAATTGCCTGGCAGCCTGATCCAGTAATTGGGCTTGAGAGCTGTTCAGCTCAGCAGCAAAGCTTGATACCGACCCGACTATTGTAAGCACACCCTTGATGTTCCCGAACGCGTCGAAGACTGGTGCCGATAGAGCATTGATTCCAGGCATAAACAGCCCGCGGATCGAGCACATACGCTTGTCGCGCACGCCGGCGAGTTGCGCCTCGATATCTTCCCTGCGCAATGCGTCTGACGATTTGTGCTGGGCGGTGTCTTTGTCGAGCCAATGCTGGAAATCAAGGTGGTGCAGATAGGCGCCAAAAACGAGTCCCGTCGAAGACCGAAAGATCGGTAAGACCGATCCAATCTGCGTGACGACAGTCACAGACCTGGGGGCTGGCTCGACCTGGATGACCGTTGCTCCCTCGCTGCCCCAAACTGCTAAGAAGCATGTCTCTTCAATGGCATCGCGCAATTCCACGAGGGCTCTGCCGCCACTTCGGTAGATATCTACACTGCTGAGCGCCGCTAACCCTACATACAGAGCCTCACGGCCAAGCCTGTAATGGCTGCTTTGCTCATCTTGCTCGGCGAACCCGCTTGTAATCAGCGCTTGTAGATACCGGTGTATTTTGGCCGCCGGCATGTCGATGAATTTGGCCAACGCACTGAGAGAGGTGGACGGTGAGAGCTGGGCAAGCGCGCGCAGAATCTCAGTCCCAACCTCCGCAGATCTCACCGTCTGTTTATTTGCGGCAGCTGGAGCTGGCACATTTTCCATAGCCCGGACTCTTATCGTGTAAACCGGCTTTATAGCGCGTTGGTCGAACGAGCTGCAAATTATCATTTGCGTAATTTGATTACGCATAACAAAATTCCTATGGCCGCCTGGCTATCCCGCTGGCGAAGCACTGCCCCACTCGCTGGCGCTTCTGAACCACTCCTCAAGGTAGAAGCTGAATGATTTATGCGAAGCCCCACTCGCCCTCCGCTAGCATGAACCTAGCACCGGTAATCGCGAGAGTATTTCTTTGCGCTCTGTTTTTGATATTCGCTGTAATCAAGGTGATGCACCTGGATCAGACAATCGCATCGATGGCCAAAGTAGGAGCCCCCTTCCCCACGCTGTTCGCTGTCGTAGCCATTGCGATCGAGGGGCCCCTCGCCCTCCTGTTACTGCTGGGGGTGTGCTTCCGACCTCTAGCGCTATTTTTCGCCGCCTATACCCTCGTAACGGGCTTCATCGGTCATGCGTATTGGTCGGTACCTCCGGAGCAATACATGGCCATGTTTACTCATTTCTATAAGAACGTAGCCATCGCAGGTGGTTTCTTGGCTCTATACGCTGTCGGCCCTGGGCAGCTAGGGGTATTCCGACTGTCAAAATGACTTAGCTATCGGTATCAGACCCCATCCTGTACAGGGTCTGATACTGGCTAGAGATAAAGAGAGTCATCTACAAAATCTCTCAGGTCTCGAACCAGGATGCTACATGGCCGAACGAGATAGCGGGGGTGACGAAATGCACGCGCGCCGTGGTTCAGACCTTTGCCTGACAATATGGAGCGTGACCTTGGCAAGCATCAGAGTTCAGTGTCTGCGGGGAAATGGAGCTTGCTTCTTGATCAAACGTCAGACGGAAGCTATTTCTCGCAACGGAACTTGGGCTCAGTTAGGTCGATTGGCTCGGGCAAAAGGTGTGAGGTGAACCCAGACGGGTGTGTGAAAGTCATCCGTAGGATTTTTCGCTGCCTGTGAAGCCGATGCTCATCAAATTGTTCACGGTGGATTTGGATGGGATGGGAGATAATTTACATCCAAAAAAACAGAGCGGCCTAGGCCGCTCTGTGGGGACAAAACACGATGTTCATAGCCGTCAAAACTTCAAGCTGTCCCTAAACAAAGGAGTTGGAAACTAGGCGTGAGCCTTAGCCCTGCAGCAGAGCCCACACTTCGCGATCGCGTTCAGCAGTCCACACGCGTGGCCACTCAACGCCTTCGTACTCGTCCCAGACCCGCTGAACGTCGAACGGCAGGCAGTGTTCGAAGATCGGCCATTGGCCATATTGCGGCTCAAGGGCCTTGTGAGTTGCTTCGAACGCATCTTTGACAGTGCCACCGTTGCGGTGAGCGTTGCCAACATGCTCCAGCATCCCGTTGATGAACGAGCGGGTTTGTTCAATGGCGGCATCCGAAGCTTCGAGGCCTTTGGCAACTGCGCCTCGACCACCGACAACGTTCTCGGCGCGGAAGGCTTTGACGCCATCCAGGGTCTTACCCGCCCAGTCGAAGTGGAAGGCATCACCGGTGTAAAGTGCAGCTTCTGCTTCAACCAGGTCGCCGGCGAAGAGAGTCTTGCTCTTGCTGTGCCAAGCGACCAGGTCACCCGCAGTATGGCCACGACCCAGGAATTTAACTTCCAGAGTACCGCGATCCCCGCCCAGCTCGATGGTGTAATCGTCGCTGACAATGTTGGGGATAGTCAGTCCTGGGATTTCTTCTGGGTTCTTGAACAGGCGCGGCATACGACCGAACTCGCTATCCCAGTCCTCCTGACCGCGCTCCTCGATCAATTTCGCGGTGGCAGTGCTGGCCAAAATGTTCTCAGCCTCGAAAGCACTGGCGCCCAGCACGCGCACGGCGTGGTAGTGGCTCAGGATCAGGTACTTCACAGGCTTGTCGGTGTGTTCGCGGAGCTGCTTGAGCCAAGTGTAAGCCGAAGCCGGAGTAGCGCGTGCGTCGAAGCAAACCAGGAAATCTTCACCTTCGATGGCGCCAACGTTTGGATCACCTTCGGCGGTCAAGGCATATACACCGTCAGCAATCACTTCCAGCGTTTCAATTTTGTCGACGGTGTCAGTCGAAGAGGCAAAGGCTTTGGCCATGGATATTCTCCTTAGAATTAGATGTAGAACATATCGGCCGCTTCAATGTCATTTGATGCTCGGCGCCTTATTCAGGCCAACTAAGCGCCCAGCTGACGATAGGTTTGAGCGACTGTCCTGAGTTCATCCTAATCCGCTACACAGAGTTTATATATACAGCAGCCTTCGCAAGAGTGTTGACTCAGAGTCGCCTATGATTCGCCAAACGGCTGAAAAAAGCTTTCAGCCGCTGGCTCCTTTGAATGGTTGTCTTCAATGCCTACCTCCGCCTCCTTGGAGGTGTTCAGGTTGGAAACTCCTCAGATCGTTAGGAAGCTTGGCAAACAATCATACAATAGACACTGTAGACGTACGGTGGGCATTCTGCAGCGAAACCTCTTGATCTTTTTAAACGAAAAAAACCCCGCCGCATCAGAGACGCGACAGGGCGAGGTTAATCTAGCAGTTGTCTACAACTTTCCGCAGACCTGATTATTTGGAAGCTAAAGATGTCGGGCGGAGGCTATCAACCTCTTGTATCTTTTTTTCGCAAGCTGTGTCCGGATGAGAGATGTTCACGATAAGGCACGCCGCTACTATTGCCGGAATCGCGGCGATGAGCATCACGGTACTGAGCGGTAGTTGCATTGAGATGAGCATGGCACCGATCAATGGCCCAGAGATCGAACCTAAACGGCCGATACCTAATCCCCAACCTACACCGGTCGCACGGATGTGAGGGGGGTAAAAATTGCTGATCAGTGCGTTCAACGTCAACTGACCACCGATCAGGCAGAAGCCAGCGATCATCACGGCTAAGACAGTCAGCGTAGGTATCCCATGGTTGTAGCCGATCGCAGCGGTTGCAATACCGCAGACCGCCATGATTTTACCGAGTAGCCAGACTTTTTTCTTGACCTTATCCGCCAGGTACGAGAACGCGATAGCGCCGACCGTTCCTGATGCAAGGAAGGAGGATGTTGCAAGGCTCGCCGCGCTAGTAGAGAAACCGCCCTCCGATAGCAACGTAGGCAACCAACTGATAGTGAAATAGAGCAGGATGAAGGTAGATACACACGTGCACCAGATGAAGATGGTTGGCTTCAAATAACCGTAGCGGAACAGATCCGCGATAGTCACCTTCTGTGCTTTGCCGTGCTCAAGAACAGGCGCCGGTGGAGTCCACTGAGGTACCAGAGTGGCAAGCATCCTCTTAAGCGATTGGCCAAGATGCTTGGCACTAAACAGCCGCGCCAAGGACTCTGGCAACCATAGGTAAAGGAATGGCAGCAGAACCAATGGCGCTACCCCGCCGACGATGAATACACTTTGCCAGCCGTGATGCTCCATCATACTCGCGGCGACAAAGCCACCAGCGGCTCCACCGAACGAAAAGCCACACGCCGCCAAAGTCACAAAGAATGTCTTCATGCGAGGCGGTGCGTAGTCAGCCATCAGCGCCATCGCACTCGGCATAGCGCCACCCATGCCGACTCCACACAGGAAGCGAATCACCGCTAGGGTTTCGATGTTGTGTGCCCAAGCGGACAGGAGCGTAAGCCCAGCAAACAACAACACGCAGGACAGTAAGGTTTTTCTGATCCCGAATCGATCTGCGAGTGGTGTAAGGAACAGTGAACCCAGGGTAAGGCCAATCAGATTGCATGTGAACACAATGCCGAACGCCGCTTTCGGGGTAGCCCATTCCTGCGCCAAGTTAGGGACTACGAAGCCCAGAAGCTGGGCATCGTAACCATCACAGACGAGCAGGAGGATCAGTAAAACAAGTGTACGGAACTGGTACCGAGAAAACGGTCGTTGATCCAATGCCGCACGGAAGGCTTCAATCTGGTTATTCATCATGGCAATCCGATTATTCTTGTGAGGCCACGTAAGAATTGCTCTTTTTACGTCGGAGGCGGTGTGTCGACCTGGTTCGCAGGATGTGCACGCTGGAACCCTGGATGATCCGCGGCCAGTGCTTCAACCCTCGAAATTCGGGGGAATTCAGTCAGATCCAAGCCGAATCGACGGGCCGCGTAAATTTGCGGTAAAAGGTACACGTCAGCGAGACCAGGCTTTTCACCGAGTGCCCAACCGTTTTCGCCAATCAGGGCCTCCACTGCCTGGAAGCCGCTATAGATCCAGTCCTGAATCCACTGATTGACGAAGGCCTCATCGTGTCCAGCCGCTCGTAGCTTGTTCAGCACAGACACGTTGTGTAGAGGATGGATATCGCAACCAATGATGCCTGCAATCGAGCGCGCCAACGCTCGATCTGCTGGGCTACCAGTTAGCAACGGCTTGTCAGCGTATGCCTCTTCCAGGTATTCGATAATCGCCGGTGATTGAATAACCCGAACCGACTCATCTACCAAGGCAGGCACGCGGCCTTGGGGGTTGATCTCCAGATAGCTAGCGGAGTGGTGTTCTCCGCCGTCCTTGATCAGATTGATGGGGCAAACGTCATACGACAGCCCCTTCAGTTCCAGAGCAATCCTTACCCGGTACGAAGACGTCGACCGGTAATAGGAGTAAAGGATCATCAACGGATCTCCCGGGCAGGGAGAACCACCGCACGGCACTCACCGAAGCCGATCGACCCAATGCCATCTTGAGCGCAGCGAGCTCTCAGAATGATCTCGTCACCGTCCTCGAGGAACGTCCGGCTTTCACCGTTTGGAAGCGTTATAGGGTGCTTGCCGCCTTGCGTCATCTCTAGCAGAGAGCCCATCGACTCGGTGGTGGGCCCAGACAGCGTGCCGGTACCGAACAGGTCACCCGGGTTAAGCTGGCAACCATTCACAGTGTGATGAGTCACCATCTGCGCGAACGTCCAATACATGTTAAGCGTAGTGCTTGCGCTGAGCGGGTATGGTGCGGCACCCTCCTCTCGCATGCTTGCGGTTAGGAGCAGAACTTCGAGACGAATATCAAAAGCACCCGTGCTCTGATCTTCCTCATCCAGCAGATAAGGAAGCGGAGCTGGGTCACCGGACGGCCGAGCAGGCTGGGCCGTGCGGAAAGGTTCAAGTGCTTCGGCAGTCACGACCCATGGTGAAATGGTCGACGCGAAACTCTTGGAAAGGAATGGGCCCAGCGGCTGATATTCCCAGGCCTGAATATCGCGGGCCGACCAGTCATTCAACAGGCAGAATCCAGCAATATGTTCGCGTGCATCGCGGATGTCGATCGGCTCGCCCAGACCGTTAGGACGGCCAATCCAAAGACCCAGTTCGAGCTCATAATCCAGGCGGCGGGAAGGTGCATGGATTGGAACATCACTATCAGGAAGCTTGATTTGCCCTGAAGGACGTACAAAAGGCTGGCCGGACGGAACGATGGTTGATGCACGGCCGTGGTAGCCGATTGGCACATATTTGTAGTTGGGCAGCAGCGGATTGTCCGGGCGGAAGAGTTTGCCCACGTTTTCGGCGTGATGGATGCCAACGTAAAAGTCTGTGTAGTCCTGGATGCGAGCAGGCACATGCAGATTGCAGCGAGAAGCCTCGATCAGCAATCGATCACCGAATTGGCGCTGAATTTCGACCTCAGCCCCGTTCTCGCCGAGCAGCTCAATCAAACGCTCACGCAAGGCCTTGCGGTCTTGGCGTGGCAGGGCGAAGAAACTGTTGAGTGATCCGCCTACCGCAGCCTCCGCCGCTGCCTCAGCTGCGCCGGTCAGCAGGCCAGCTTCGAGGGCGACTTTAAGGTCATAGATGAAGTCACCGATAGCAACGCCAGTGCGGCGCTCGCCGCCTTGAACGCTGAAAACACCGAATGGCAGGTTGGCCAGCGAAAAATCAGGATGGCCATTGGCCGAAGTTACCCAGCTGTTCATCACTACTCTCTCAATTAGGAATTTGTGCTTTCAAATTTTCCAGCGATGCCTTCCCAGCATGCGTCGTAATTGCCCTGCAACGCGGGGCTAGCCAGCGCAAATTTCGTAGGGCGGAGTACCTGGTGTGTCTCAAACATGAAGGCCATGGTGCCATCAAGCTTCTGAGGTTCCAGGTTGGCTGCCATGGCGCGTTCGGAGGTTTGGGCGTCTGGGCCGTGAGCGCTCATGCAGCTATGCAGGGAGGAGCCACCGGGGGTAAAGCCATCAGCCTTGGCGTCGTATTCACCCTCGATCAACCCCATGTACTCGTTCATCAGGTTGCGGTGGAACCATGGCGGACGGAAGGTGTTTTCCGCGACCAACCAGCGAGGAGGGAAAATCACGAAATCAAGGTTCGCGAGTCCAGGAACGCTCGTGGGGGAAGTCAACACAGTGAAAATGGATGGATCTGGATGGTCGAAGCTTATGGAACCGATGGTGTTGAAGTGTCGCAGGTCGTATTTGTACGGAGCGTTGTTGCCATGCCAAGCGACCACGTCGAACGGCGAGTGATCCAGTTCAGCTTCCCAGAAGCTCCCTTGGAATTTTTGCACCAATCGAGTTGGCGATTGCTCGGACTCAAACCAAGCATTTGGAGTGAGGAAGTCGCGAGGATTGGCCAGGCCGTTGCTTCCGATTGGCCCCAGGTCGGGTAGTCGCAACGGAGCACCATGGTTCTCGGCAATATAACCGCGGGCCGATGCGCCGAGCAGCTCCACCTTGAATTTCATGCCACGAGGGATGACAGCAATCTCCAGCGGCTGCAGCTCAATACGTCCCAGCTCAGTCACGAGCAAAAGCTTACCCAACTGAGGCACGATCAAGAGCTCGCCGTCGGCGCTGTAAAACGCTCGCTCCATCGAACGATTTGCTACGTAATGGAAGATTGTGATTCCACTGGGATGATCCAGGCTGGAGTTCGCAACCATTGCGCGGAGGCCGTCCACGAAGTCAGTAGGCTCTGCCGGCACTTCAAGCGCATCCCAACGCATACGGTTGGGGTTGGCTGGTGCCAAATTACCCTCTGGGATAGGTGAAGGAATCGCTTTGAAAGTCGGGTGGGATGCAGATGGACGGATTCGATACATCCAAGTACGACGGCTTTCATGGCGAGGCATCGTAAAGGCAGTGCCAGAGAACAGCTCCGCATAGAGACCATGAGCTACCCGCTGGGGGGAGTTCTGGCCAATCGGCAGCGTGCCCGCGATTGCTTCACTGGAAAATTGGTTGCCGAATCCTGACTGATACCCGATGCCGCTGTCGTTGGTGCTCATCGTTCCTCCTGCGTCGCTGTGTGCGTTTTATTTTTCGTAACTCGATTACGCAAATCGTAAATCCGTAATGAGGTGCGGTCAAGCGTCGCAGGTGAGATCGCGTCTGACAGTCCAACGCAGTCGGATCTTTCTCAACATTTGAGGGACTCAGGATGAGGGCTGGCAGACACTTCAGACCCCCGCCTTGGGCGGGAGAGAGCTCTGTACTACCCCCAAGGCTGTCAGCGATGGTCATATGGGTATGCGCTCGGGAGGCGTATGGGACGACCAGGAAGCTGAGTGCGATTCGCCAGCATCATCGGCTGGCGATCGCTGATTGCGCATGTAGATGATCAGCATTGCGCTGACCTATCGTCCCACTGAGTGCAATCGCCAGCTGGGTGTCAATGACTCAAAGTGAGGTGCGGAGGGGGAATCCAAACGGCTCAAAACACGTTGATAGGCATCTCAACAATGAATCGATATTCATCTACGTCAAGGTATCGGTAACCCGTGGTGGCGCGATGAGTCGCTTGCCGTAACCGCAGCGATAGGTCTTTTGCGGGCCCGCTTTGAATGACATATTTGATCTCGATATCGCGCTCCCAGTGTTTGTTGTCCTTGTCATCATCGTAGATGTGCCTGGCCGTGTACCGGGTGTTGGAACTCCCATCGTTGTCCATTCCATCTCCACGGACATAGCGCGTCATGAACGCCAACCCAGGTACCCCGTAAGCCGCCAGATTAAGGTCGTAGCGGATCTGCCAAGATTTTTCGTTGGCTTCAGTGAAAGTCGCGTACTGAACCGCGTTACCCATGAGAACGTTTCCTCCCATCGTTCCAAAGCCCACCCAATCAAGTGGCTCGTCGCCATACAAGGCTTGATAACCTACGCTAAAGGTGTGACCCGATTGGCTATAACCTGACATCAGCGACCAAGCGAAATTATTAATTTCCCCACCATTTTCCGCACCGTAGCTGGTAGTTCTATATGAGTTAAAGTTGAAAGACACAGACCGATCAGGAGAAAGGACGATCCTATATTTTCCACCGAAATAATATTGACGCCATACATCTCGAAGTTCTGAGCCGTAAATGCTGGCAGAAAACTCACCCTCTTTGTAGTTTAACCCCAGATAGTCAATTCGCTTGGAGTGAATTCCTACCGCATAGTCCGTAGTCAGGTCATCATCACTATTAGTGGAATCCACGCCACTAATGGATGTAAAGCGACCAGCGTCAATATTTAGATTGTCTATTTCATTAATATTCAACGACCACCCAGTTGCAATCGCCGGAAGTAGTCTGACAGTGCTCACCGCGAAAACTGGCGTGGCCGGCATCTGTGAGCCGTAGCGAAGCACGCTTTTAGATGCGCGGACTTTTAGTGACCCTCCGATTTCAGCGTAGCTGTCACTAGGATGCCCCTCGCTGTTGACGTTGAGAAGATTCAAGCCCGCTCGCCCTCCTCCGCTGTCTAGTTTGAAGGCCGCAAGTAAATGACCATCAGCTCCGACCCCCACCAAGCCAGGAGTGAAACCCGATACAAAATTTGTTATGAAGCCCTGCGCCCATTCTTCACGATAACCATTACGTTCATCGGCCGGCTTGAATGCATTTCGACCCAAATTGTTAGATAAGCCGTTACGAAGATCTCGATTGAAGTAGAAATTTCTTGCCAGTACATCCAGATGGCTATCACCGATCAGCCCGTTACTTTCAGCAGCTGTCGCGAGTACCGTATGTGCCATTGCAATTGCAATGGCCATCAGTGGCACAAGGCCGTTGTTAATTTTTGCCATGATTAATCTTCTTGTTTTTATAATACACACGACGAACGCCATCACCACCGAGCGAGGTGGCTGACATGAGTGTTCTCAGTTCGGATTAGGTGCGACGTATGTTGCTCGACTTGGGATGATGAAAATCATGGCAAGCGCTGAAAGCAGCATCATACCGCTAATGCTGACTAGCCCTGCACTACTACTACCGGTCAAGTCACGTGCGACACCAATTAGCCATGGGGCAACAAAGCCGCTGAGCGTTGCCAGTGAACTGACCAGCGCGATGCCTGCCGCAGCCGCTCTTCCTTTTAGGTACGTCGCAGGCAGCGCCCATGCAACAGTGACACCGCCGCTGAAGCCAAAACCTGCCAAGCCCAGGAGCAGTAGTGAAACGACGAGGGAGTGCTGCCAAATACTGGCTGCTGCCAACATCACTGCCGCAAAAATCATACTCAAAGCATAGTGCCAGCGACGCTCCCGCCTCAGATCAGAACTCCGCCCTATCACCAGCATCCCTAGAGCCGCCATCGAGAAAGGAACTACGGCATAAAGCGCGATGGTTGAAACATCTTTTATGCCCATCTGCTGGATCATGGTAGGAAGCCAAAAGTTAAATGCATATGAGCCGCAATATGCACTAAACGCCAGGAATGCCAAAAGATAGACTCGAGGATCTGTCAGCGCCGAGAAAATCGCTTCCTTACCATGACCACCGGCACTCACATTAGCGGCGCTATCACGAACCATAATTTCTTGATGAATGGCTTTTTCTTCTGCAGTCAGCCAAGTGGCGTGGGACGGTTTATCACTGAGATAGAAGAAGCAGCATATCCCAATGAAAATGATGGGTAGTGCTTCAAGCAAAAACATCCACTGCCAACCTGCCCAGCCGTAAATACCTTCCATGTTTTGCATGATGAGACCAGAAATCGGCCCGCCGACGATTGGTGCTGCCAGTGTCGCTAAAAGTAAGAGGGATGTTACCCGTCCACGCATGTAGCTGGGGAACCAATAGCTGAGATAGAGAATTACACCTGGAAAGAACCCTGCCTCAAATACACCCAAGAAGAATCTGAGAATGTAGAGGTGCAGTGAGGTTGATACAAACATAGTCAACGCTGAGGTGATACCCCACAGCACCATGATGCGGGTCAGCGTGGCTCTCGCGCCGGTTTTCTCCATCAGCAGATTGCTTGGAATCTCAAAGAAAGCGTATCCCAGAAAGAATATGCCCGCAGCCAGTCCATACTGGGAATCAGTAAAACCCAGTAGCGGCTGCATCTGAAGCTTGGCATAACCAATGTTTACTCGATCTAGGAAAGAAAAAAAGTAGGCAAGGAATAAGAATGGCAGCAACCGCCGTAAAACCTTACGAAAAAGCAGCGCCTCACCGGATGCCGACACTCCCTGACCCACAGGCGTGCCTATAGATTGCGTATTCATCATCGTGACTCTCTTATTTTTATCTCAACGACCTTTGAAGGCGTCTCGGGGCATCCTGCCGGAGTCGTGCCTCCGCTGTGCCGAATCCGGCGTAAGCCGGAACCGCGGGGCTGAATTTGCCAATAGCAAATCATATTGTCAATTGCAAATTCCATAAGTCCGACCCCCATTCAGGCGCGCCCCCGCGGCCTTAATCGGCTTGGTTCACTTCGTTTGATGGCCCTTCAGAACGGCTCAAAGACGCTCCCCAAAGCGCTTGAGATAGACAGGCTGACAGTCCAGTGGGGTGACCTACGTCTTACAAGGCGAAGGGAGGCCGATCGACTAAATTGGCCTAAGACGGCGTGTTTTTCCGTCGTTTTGGACAAGCGCAGACCAAAACAACGCTGTAAAAGCGTTGCACTTTTCATGGCATTTGCTGTGGATTCAGACCCGTAGCGCTTAAGAATATTGTTACTTCGCTGCTAGCAAACGTCACTCAGCCCCACTTCTGGGCTGAGCATGCTTAGCGCCGGGCTACCTGGAAAGGGGCAAAGGTTTGGATGTCCAGGTACGGTTACAGAGGCCGAAGCTCAAGGGGTCGAATAATGACCCAATTGCCTGGAAAGCTTCTGAGTACTTCTCTGAAGCGTAAGCGAAGTTTCGCCATCCACCGAAAGGTTCATGGCATTCGTGTCGTCAAATACAGTAAGGGTAAATACGATTTCTCCGTTGAGCCCGAACACAGGTGCGCTCAGCGAGCTCAACCCTGGCATCGGGCGATCTCGTTGGACATCCACGCCGCGTTCGCGAATCAAGGAGAGTTGCTCAAGGTAGCTAGGGAGATCGAGGCGCGCAGTACTAGAGCCCGCATCACGGATCTCTTCAAGCAACAGGTTTTTCTGCAAGGCCGATTGGGGCAGCCAGGCCGAGAATGTACGACCGATCGAAGAATTTGTCAGCGACATCACCGAGCCAAGTCGGATCTCAGAGTAAAGACTGAAGCGAGCCTCCTCCATTCGTACCACAGTAGGGCCAAGAGATCCCCAAACGCTGAGTACAACTGCGTGGCCCGTGGCTGCAGCGAGCTCTTTGACGACCGGCTCCGCCTCATGGGTGGGACTGAGGAAGTGCAACCCCAGCACTCCTAGATCTCGTGCGACCAATCCAGGCTCGTAGAGACCTGTCTCTTCATCTTTGAAAACCAGGCCGGAGCGTACCAAGCTGACCAAATAGGGAAACGCACGCGCAGAACTCATGCCTACAGCTGAGGCAAACTCCTTCAAAGATACAGGTTTTTGAAGAAGCGTTAGCGCCTCTAACAGCTCAGCCGCCACCTCAACAGATTGGATGCCGCGAGGGCTTTTCTCGTCATGCTCGCTCATGGCTTGCCTTCCGCATATCCATTAATGAGACGCTCAGATGCCGCGCGCATCTCATTGGTTACCTCAGCAATCCGTGCCAAATCGAAGCTGGCGGCTGCGGAAAATGCTGTCATTGTGAGCAAGAGACACCCTGCATCGTTAAAGACGGGAATGGATATGGTAGATACCGAAGGGGTTGGGTAGCCTTGTGCGACAGATCTTCCGGCACTCCGAATTTCATCCAAGACTTCTTTGAATTCTTCGGACTGGAATGTCTCGAGGCTGTCTCTGGTGAAGGTCTGATTTTCGATTACAGACGCCGACAGTTCCTGAGGCTGGTAGGCAGCGAACAGTCGGCCTGTTGCAGTCCTGGTTAAAGAAAGAACCGTACCAAGACGAAAGCCGATACTCAGCACCGTACCGTGTTCCGCATAGTGCACTACGATCGGGCCGTGTCGACTCCAGACAGCCACAAATACGTTGACTTCCAGGCGGCGTCCAATCTCATTGACGATTGGAATCGCTTCGCTGACTTTCGGAAGCCGATAAAGAGCCGAAACGCCGAGCCGGAACGAAAGCTGCCCCGGCTCAAACGCTTGGGTGTAGTCATTGCGCTTGAGAAGACCTACACGCGTCAAGCTAACGAGGTAGGTATAGACCTGTGACGGAGGGGTTTCGACAAGGTCTGCGATTTCCTTGAGGCTGAGAGGACGGGACTGCTCCACAATCGTGCGCAGGATCAGCCCCGCCATCTCAACGCTTTGCACTCCCCGCTGAGACGACTTCATCGAATGTCTCCATCAGCAAGCAGTGTCCCTTCCTGAATACCTGCTCTGTTCTGCATGCGATAACTGGTCAATGCGTTAAAAGCGGCACTGTATCGCCTCCAACCGTCTACCGCAATCAACAGACACAGTTACATTGTGCCGTTCCTAAAGGCTTCTCTGCAGGTGAAATGCCGGGATCAATGGACGAGGTAGCCCCCATCTACAGGCAGAACGACACCTGTAACGTAGCTAGCCGCGGCGGAAGCAAGAAACGTAATAGGCCCAACGAGCTCATCGGGATCAGCTGCACGTCTCATCGGAACATGCTGCAAGAAGGTGCTGAGGGCGTTTTCGTTTCCGCGTGTACTTGCAGACATGGCGGTAGCGAACATGCCAGGCGCAACCGCATTTACTCGGATTTCAAATTCCGCCAGTTCCGCTGCCAGGGTTCGGGTCATCTGAGCCACTGCGCCCTTTGAAATCGCATAGGTAGGCGACGTAGTGGCTGCGACGAAGGACTGAATCGACGCGACATTGATCACGTTGCCTTTGGTTCTCTTCAGGGAAGGAAGAAAGGCCTTTGTGACATTGAAAGGCCCCGTCACGTTCACCGCCAGCGTGTCAGCTAAAGCCTGCGAAACAGCTGGTGATTCAAATACTACTCGCTTCAAAATCCCAGCGTTATTGATCAGCACATCGATGTCACCGATCTCACCCACAATCACCGCGGCCAGACGCTCACAAGCCTCCTGATCACTAACGTCCAGCCCAAAGCCCCACGCCTGATTGCCTACGCCGCAGATCGCTTCGGCTGTTTTCGTAGCACCTTCGCCATCAATGTCGACAATGACGACTTTGGCGCCTTGCTCGGCGAGACCGTGCGCGACAGCCTTGCCATTTCCTTGAGCCGCACCAGTAATCAAGACCAGCTTTCCGGCAACAGACAGGCGAGTTTCACTCAGTTTTTTCATGGTAAACCTTTGTTGTTATTTGATCGTTCATTGCGGGTGACGTACGACTCGATTCAATGTCGCCCTTATCAACCGGTTTTTCTCACCAAGCTGGCGTCATCCACTCGTGCAGCATTGCTTAAGTGAATCCCTACGGCGTAACCAAAGGTCAGCGCAGGGCCCAAGGTGATACCCGCTCCCGGATAGTTGCCTCCCATGATGCTTGCAGAGTCATTACCCACAGCGAATAGCCCTTGGATCGGCCGGTCATCCGCTCCGAGTACCTGGCAGTTGCGATCCACTGCGATGCCGGCGTAGGTACCAATGTCTCCTGGGACGATCTTCACTGCATAGAAAGGCCCGCGCTCGATAGGTGCGACGCAAGGGTTTGGCGCACGGTAGGCATCTCCTTGATAGCGGTTGTACGCTTTTGAGCCTTTGCCGAACTCAAGGTCATGGCCCGCTGACGCGGAGACATTGAATTGGGTGACGGTTTCTACCAGCTGCTGCTCGTTAATCCCTGCTGCTTTCGCCAACGCACCCAATGTTTTGCCCTTGATCAGGTAGCCAGTTTTCAGGTGCCTGCCTATTGGCAGTGGGAATGGGGCTACACACCCCAATCCATAACGTCGAAGCGTGTAGTGGTCACAAATGAGCCAGGAGCATACTTCGGGCTCTTGGCTGCAGGCTTTGATCATGGCTTGGACATAGTCGTGATACGAGTCGGCTTCATTGGTGAATCGTTTGCCGCTCCGAGTAACCGCGATCACACCTGGCTTTGCACGATCAATGAAGTGCGGCATGACACCCTGAGTTCCATCCTTACGCGTGGTCAGAGACACTGGTGTCCATGCCGCAGGATTAGGGAGATTCGTGTTGAGCTTGCCTCCCATTTTTTCGACCATTTTCAGGCTATCGCCGGTGTTGGTTTTAGGAGTAGGCGTCCAATGTTCGTTGCCGGTTTTAGTGTGCGAGTAGAGAGCTTTGCGGCGCTCAATGTCATGAGGGAACCCCCCGGCAGCCAATACGACCCCCCTCGCCGCCCGAACGACTACCTCTTCACCATTTCTCCGCACGCGAGCCCCTACAACCGCGCCGCCTTCGATAATCAGCTCAGTAACTGGGGATTGCAGCCAGATTGGTATTTCCATATCAAACGCTGACTTGGCCAGCCGACCAATCAGAGCATTCCCGTTAGTGAGCGTCATCCCACGGCCATATTTAATGGTCTGCCAAATGTGCTTGGAGAGTCGCTTCGTAGCGTAAATCGCTGACTCCAGCGACCTGGTTGCACGCATGAAGTGCTTAATGTCCGGGCCTGAGCCGATCATCATCCCTAAAACCGTCTGTTCAGGAAGCGGTGGCTCAAGTTGCTCCATGCGCTTACCAAGCTCCCGAGCATCGAACGGTCTTGCAACCATCGAACGGCCGCCCTGCATGGCGCCAGGCGCTTCAGCATGGTAGTCCGGGAACACCAGTGGCATATCGAATCTGACGGCAGTGTGTTTGAGGAAGAAATCTACTGCCGGGCTTCCATGCCGCAGGAAAGCGTCCACGCGTTCTTCGTTGTAGGCATTCCCTCCTTCATGCTTCAGGTACGTCTTCACCGCGTCGTGAGAGTCGCTATGCCCCCATGCTTGAGCAAGCGAGGTGCACGGAATCCATAACCATCCACCAGACCGAGCAGAAGTACCGCCAAAGGTCGAACCCTTCTCGACCATCACTACGTTCAAACCATGATGCTTAGCCGTAATGGCGGCAGACATGCCCGAAGCTCCTGATCCAACCACCAGGACATCGCATTCATAAATTTCTTGTTTTTTCATGCTGGTTCTCCAAACCGTGGACTACCGGTAACGACGCCCGACAGGGGCGCCACCTAGCAGGTGAGCAAAAATTAGCATTCAGTTATCCTATGTGTAAACGGTTTGTCATATGGTAATTTTGCTTGCCGATTGCCCTACGGGCAGGTCAGCCAGGTGAGGAACAGCTCTAGAACGGTTGTTTCGGGCAAGCAAGCTACCCGCCGACGAGACCCATCGCGGGTTCTTAACTCATAAAAATTTGGACGTGACGCATCTTCTTCCAATGCTGAAAGGAGGCTTCGCCAGCTGCACGGAGGACATCCTGGTACTGCGAGAGGGCAAATTGAGTTATCAAAATCCTGCCGCGGTTAGATTCTCTTCAGGTGTTCTGGAAGACGGGCGATCCGAGACAAGCGCGTGCGGAATTTCTGTATTGGCGGCAGGGTGCCAGCAGGCAATTGAGCAATCCTGGCGTGACTTTCCTTTCTGATCTATGAGTAGGAGCTGCGCCGGCAAACCGAAGGAGGAAAGGTATGGAGCTTGTTACTGTCGCATGCATTGCGTTGAACCGGATTGGCTCTGCAAATGCCGCAGGATTCGGCTACGCAAGACACCGCAGGCAGCAGTTTTTCACCGAAGTGGCTGACGGCGATGTGGACACGCTCCGCCAGAAGGTCATTGAAGTCGCTGAGGCTAACGGGGAACAGGAGGGGACACTTCACAACCTTGAACACGCTCAAAACCTGGGGTTCCCGCCAGGCCAAATAGTGTTCGACGTTCAAGGATTAACGACTCAATACAGTGAGCCCTACGCTGCATGTGTGGTCTTCCCCGCACTGAAAGCGGCTGGGAGGTTTTTCAAGCTCGAGGAGGTAGCGGAACGCGGGATGGCACTGTACGTTTCACCCAGCTAGGCGCTTTGAGCTCAACTGCGCCTGGCATACCAGTGCCAGGCGCAAAAGCAGCTTAAGACGAAAGCTTACGCTTGAACTTGAACATCACGTCATCTAGCCATCGTCCATAAGCCGCAGAGGTCGCCGGGATGAGTAGCCGGCGCTCCTGCAGCTCTTGCTCTGAGCGTTGCGACATAGTGAAACTCCCTGTCGCAACGGCAGGCGGTTCTGCAAAAACCTTGTATGACACGCCGTGGAGAGACAACTGAAACCACCCTCCTCGGCCTTGGCAAAGGATGTCATATGCAGCTTCCGCCAAGCGCCTCACTTGGGTCGGCGATACGTAATACCCGTCGAAGTGGTTGGACGGACGCGTTGGGTTTGCGAGAGTCATCGACAACCAAGACAGACCACTGTCGTGATGCCGCCAGACCAGGCCGGGAGCATCAATTCCTGTGAGTTCGTCCCTGTCGAAATCCTCATAGCCGGCTTTGACGTGCATAGTCCAGCATGGCAAAACTTCAAGAAATAGGATTCGTGTTCAGAGTGGATGGAGCGCAAGCTACCCGGGTTAGCCGGCTGAGGCAGGAAAGCCAGCTCGAGTCGGGTTTCGTGATCTCTGCCGCCCCACCGGCTATTAGAGTTTCGAATCTCCAGCCGCTGCGCGAATTCTGCCTCACTAACGGCACTACGGCTCGTATTTAGCTGACTCAGAGCCCGGATGACACCATCAGACAGCTCGTGCTCATTGGCAAATGTGGCGCGGAAGAGCCCGTCCACGTAATCAGATACTTCCCATCGAAATTCTTGCTGCGGCCCTTCCACCGCGACGTCATGCAGGAATGCCAGGATAGGTTTGCCAGTGGCTCGAGCGCGTCGGAACTCCTGCTGCGTCACCGACTCCCCAGATTCAGTTTTGAACCCGAAGTCAGCACCCAGGACAAGCACCACCACATCCGCCTGCTCTACTTCAGTCATGCAGGCTTCCTGAGAGGAATACGGCCGAGCACCAAATTCCTCACACATCACTGGCACATGCCCGAGCAGTAAGACAGCCTTCTTGGCTGCCGCACGATAGCTCTCAAAATTACGCACGACAGAGCTGATGAACACGTTCATAAAACCCCCAATCACCCCAAGATTCGGCAAGCCCATATGCGCTTGAGCAGACGTAGCGCGCCCCAATTTGGCACGACAACTGAACACACTGACCCGTAACGTCAGAGGTTGACATTCTCAAAATTATGCACAAAAATATCGGTTGACACTACAGATTATTTGCACGCTTTTTCGGAGAAATGCATGCCTGAACATCAGCATCCAAGTGAGCTTGAGCCGAAGCTCAGCCGCGCCCATCTTGATGTCGTCTGCAACAACCTTTTGGATGCTGCTTACAAAGCGCTTGAGGCCACATCCACTGAAGATGACACCAACTGGACGAAAGGGATTTTTCCTTACGGTCGCATCCATGGTCGGTTTAGGCGCCTACATCGCCAGGGTGACCTCCCTTGGTTCAAGCTCGTCAACAACACGTTGGATTACACGATCAGCATTGATGGGGTTTTGATGCAGGTGGTTACGGATGACCCGGACACACGCAAGAAGGGTTATCGCGTGGAGAAAAACGTCGTTGAGCTTTACCACGACAGTTTGCTGGGGCCGGCCACTGACGGGAACGTTACCTGGCGGTTGTATGTCGACAGCGATAGAAATCCAGACGGCCCAACGCTGACCGTCTCTGTCTTGGGCTTCGACACCAACCGCAATGTCATCAGCAAGTGGACGCACAATTACGAACCTCTGCTTTCTGTCCGCACCACTGAGCTCTCCCCTGTTGTTGAAATTGATGATTCTCTGCCAGTTCGTCGCGACAAGGACGCTGGGCAGAAAGAAACGAAAGACGCTGAATTGAAAGATGAATGACACAACAGGCCTCCTGCCTCTGGGTGACGAGTTTTCACCCGACAAGCTACGCCTCGCGAGGTGCGCCTCGGGGCGCTCCCTTGCCGAAATCGGCGAGCTCCTTGGCGTGACTAGGCAATACGCGCATAAGCTTGAGATCAACTCAATTCCTAACCCGGGACAGTTGAAGCAGCTCTGCGAAATCCTGAACGTCAAGGAAAGATTCTTTTATGTCCCCCGTAGGAGTGGTGTTGAGCTTGAGCAATGTCACTTCCGCAGTGTGCGCACCTCAACCCAGACGTTGAAGAAAACGATTGCCGCCCAGGTTGAGATGTTTGAGCTGCTCGTTGATGAGTTGGACAAGGAGGTAGCGTTCCCCGCGGTTGATTTTCATGTGATCGAGGAGCCGGTTACCGGTGCCGGGAAAATTGAACAGGTTGCTGAGCGTTTTAGAAGAGAGCAAGGCATTGGCCTAGGCCCGCTCTCGAGCGTTACCAAGCTGGCGGAAAAAATAGGTGTGCTCGTCGTTAACCTGGCTGACGCAGACGATCGCATTGACGCATTCTCGTTATTCAACAAACGTCCACTGATCGTCCGCAACACCTCAAAAGTGAATCCAGGACGGCAGCGGTTCGATCTGGCTCACGAGCTCGGTCATCTGGTTATGCACCAAGGTATAGAAACCGGTTGCCGCGAAACAGAAGAGCAAGCCAACCAATTTGCGAGTGCCCTGCTTATGCCGAGGGCGAGCTTCGCCGCGGAGTTTCCGGCAATGCGGGGCAAGTACCTGAACTGGCCAGCATTGAAAGAGCTGAAGCTTCGCTGGAAGGTCAGCTTCAAGGCGCTGATTTATCGCGCTCGGGCGCTGGATCTCCTTACCGCCGATCAAGCCAAGAGCGGATTTACCTACCTCGCACGGAAAGGGTTCACCAAGCATGAAGAGTTCGATGAGCTCATTCCGATGGAATCTCCCCTGCTTGTTCAGCGAGCAATCGATCTCCTGGATTTCTCAACCTGGAGCCGAGTTCTTGCAGGAGCTGGGCTGACCAGTCAGATGGTCGAGACCCAATTCATGCTTAAGGTACCAAAGTCCCCGTTAAGGCTGATAAAAACTGGCGAGTCACAGGGGTAACTCGGAACCATCTCCACCAAAGCGCAAATTTACTTGGTCATCTGGCGGCGAGCCTAGAATTGACCTCTTACCGGTACAGCCCCATGAACGACCAGCAATCTACGCCTCACAATGCATACTTTAATGACTCTGAGGCGTCAGTCGCCTATCAGAGTGATCTGCAACAGCTTTTGGAAAAACTGACGCCGTTCCTTTCTACCAAAGAACTCAGGAACCTTCGTGATTCCAAGTTGAGACCAAACCCACAGTCATTCTCAGAGAAGCATTACTTGCAGACGGCGTGTGAGCTTACAATTTGTGGGCACTTTGCTGCTGCATACCCCGCCACCTTCAAATATGAGCCAAAGCTAAATCCCCCAAAGGATGTGGACTGCTCCTTCTCGGTAGATGGTGTAACTTACAATATCGAGGTCAAATGCGCGGACTACACCAAGACCGAAGAAATTGATAGCCAGGATGCGTTCAAGCTTAATTTCTTGGGGCGCCATCCAGATTTCCTTACGCTCCCAGAGGAGCTTACCCAGTTTTTCAATCCTGAATCGTCAAAACCACTCGTGGTTCAGCCGAACCTGGACAACAAGCTCAAGGATTTCTTGGAAAGCGCCCACCAGAAATTCAGCCCGAGCCCAAGCGAAAGCGAGCTCAATATCCTCGCTGTTTGCTGTGACACGCCCCAAGACATGCAAAAGTGGCTGCACTACCTCATCGGCCACAACGGCCTGTTTAGCGATGCACCCTTCGCAAATCCAGAAGGTTATTCACGCGTTGACGCCGTCTATTTTACAAACCTCTACCATCGCCACAAAAACTACACCGCCAAGCGCAAGCTTTCTCGCCACTGGAGCCTAGAAGATAGTTTTGGATTCATCATCAGTAATCGATATAGGCTGCTTGACAAAAAAGATCTCATTGAAAACGTGCTCTCTCTAATCCCAAACTACTCGAGAGAGCTTGAGGCATATGAAATGGATGGGACATTTGAGACGGAAGAAGATCTGCCGCCAATTGTGAAGCAGGGCCTTTTCATTCAAAGTTTTGTGGCGAAACACCTCCTATCTCAAGGTAATATGACATTCGATCTGTCATAAAAATTGAAATGAACACTGTTTAGGGATATGTCGCATGGGCTGTAGACATTGTGACTATCCCTGCACCACCTACGCGAGAATCATGATCTATGAGCACTTCGTCACCTTGGAACCCGTATGCGTCGGAGTGCCCATCACGCTTTATACTCCAGCGTGTTGCGGACAAGTGGGCCATGTTGATTTTAGGTCTTTTGCACGACAGAACTTGGCGGTTCAACGAATTGCTCCGGCAAATTGAAGGTGTCTCTCAAAAAGTTTTGTCACAAACTCTTAAGCGACTTGAACGAGACGGGTTAATTCGTAGAATACCCATCGATACCGTTCCTATTTCTGTTGAGTATTCTCTCACCCACCTGGGTGCGACTCTGGCTGATGCAGTTGCGGTGACGATTTCATGGGCAGAGAAAAATGCAGAGGCAGTGCTTCAGGCTCAGAGCAATTATGATCTCAACCTTGGTGGAAACGTAGAGCCACTACATCGGTAGATAATTTTCAACCAAATACAATCATTATGAAGATTTGTTCATAATGAGTAGGTTTCCCTGAGGTAACTATCTTCACACCTACGCGCTCAGGCCCTATAGTCATCCGCGAATCCTAATGAGCTGGTTACCAATCCCGCTCAATAATCCTCAACTCGTTAAGGAAATCGCTATGACTACAGTTGCAGTTGTCTACTTCAGCGGATATGGCCACACGGCCAAGCAAGCAGAAGCCGTTCATGCAGGGGCCGCTTCCCTTGCGAGTGCTAAGCTCTTCGCAATCGATCCAGAGGGCAACCTGCCTGAGGCAGCTTGGGAGGAAATCAACGAAGCGGACGCGATTATCTACGGCAGCCCGACCTACATGGGCGGGCCAGCATGGCAGTTTAAGAAGTTCGCCGATGCTTCCTCCAAGCCTTGGTTCGGCCAAGCATGGAAGAATAAGGTTGCAGCTGGCTTCACGAACTCCGCGTCTGTGAATGGCGATAAATTCTCGACTATCGAGTACTTCTGGACGCTTTCCCAGCAGCATGGACAAATCTGGGTAGGTACTGGGCTAATGCCTGCGAACACCAAGGCTCATGGCCCTTCAGACATCAACTGGACTGCTGGTTTTGCGGGCGCCCTGGCGGTCTCCCCATCTGATGCGTCTCCTGATGAAGCCCCACGTTCCGGCGATTTGGAGACAGCGAAGCTGCTAGGTAAGCGCGTAGCTGAGATCGCTGCGAAGCTGTCCTGATCATCATCGGCTTGGTTTGTGCTTTATGGCGGGCCAAGCCGGCTTATTTCGGCTAGCGTTGACGAGTGCCCGCATCTCAGCGGAAGGGTTGACGAAAAAGCATGGGGTCTCATGATGCGTAAGAGAATTTTTGCCGTAATCCCACTCACCCTCGCCTGCTATTTTCTGGCTGGTGCAGCTGCTCAGGCCTCCCCCTCCGACGATGCAGAGCAAAATCGTCGGCTTGTTGTAGATTTTTACAATGACTTCTTTAACAAACACCAGGTAGCAGAAGCGTCCAAAGTAGTAGATTCGTCATACAAGCAGCACAACCCTCAGGTGCCTGACGGCAAGGCCCCCTTCGTGAGCTTCTTTACAGACTATTTCAAGAAAAATCCAGGCGCGACTTCGCAGATCGTACGTTCAGCAGTCGATGGTGACCTAGTCTGGTTGCACAATCACTCAAAAAGCGGGCCCTCTGACAGAGGTCGTGCGATCGTGAATATTTTCCGCGTCAGAGACGGGAAAATTGTCGAGCACTGGGACGTTATCCAGGCGGTACCAGAGCAGGCAGCAAACGGGAATTCCATGTTCTGATTTGGGATTCATGTCAGCGCTTGATAGCCAGGTAAGAAAGGGGCTACAGAACGCCGGCGTTCGAGGGTTCGGTAGCCCTCGCTACCTGCTCCCCAGCGACACCCTCAAAGCCGCCGGCCAAAAGCTCTGCAGTCTGCCCTTCGCGCTAGGCCAATGTTGGGAGAAAAACAAGGAACTCTTGACTGGCGCCGTTTTAAGGAGCGATTACCCTGCCCTTCAAGCCGAGCCAGGACGAGTTTTCGATATCCTGCTCTTCATGGAGCAAGATCCGAGCAGGAAGCTCATCTCACTCTGAAGCGGGTGTTCCTTCACGCCGGAGCGCGCAGGATTTGTGAGGAAGGCAGATCTCGCCGCTTATCTCTTCTGCGTTGTAGCGAAGACATGGACTTTGACTGCACAGTTCTCATGGCCTAGTAGTCGATAGCGTCCGCGGGATGGACACCTCAACTCACGCACCGAAAAAGCCTCCCGAAGGAGGCTCTTGGTATCAGGCTTCTTACTGAAGCCAGCTTTCCACAGTGTCCGAGCCGTACTGGCTTTTCCAAGCTTTCAACACTGAGTGGTTCCCGCCCTTGGTTTGAACGAGCTCGCCGTTATGCGGGTTTTTGTAGGTTTTCGTCTCCCGCGGTTTGCGGGTACCGGTGGTGCTTGCAGCAGCGTTCACCTGACGCAGGCCAGCCTGCGGATCCAGGATGTTGATGACCTCTCTCAAACTGTAGCCATACTCTCCGAGAAGGCCGCGCAGTTTGGTTTCAAACTCCATTTCTTGCTTAAGCCCATTGTCATCTTTCATGGCTTCCAGTTCAGCAAGCTGAGCTGCGAGCTGCTGTTCAAGACGACGGTATTCGGCGAGGCGAGACATGTGTGAATCCTTTGATGTACAGGTACGACAAGACTACATGTGGGACGAGAAAAATGCGAATTTCGACAGCACGCCGAGGTTGCGTAGCGGTATCTGCAACCTAATCCCGAACCGAGGCTTGACCGATAGCGAAATAGACAAGTGAATGTCACCCAATGGTCGTGGACAGAGCCAGCTGACGAGATCGTGATCTCAGGTTACAGTTGTGTGTAGGCAGTGAGTAGCACTGTGCCGAGAGCTCCTGTGGCTCTAAGGTGCATTAGAATCCACAGGAGCAGTAACAAGCGGACTTATTTGTTGCCACGGTACCATGCTGCGGTTTGATCCAACGCACGAGCGAAACGACTGATCAGCTGATCGATCTCGGTTTCTGAAATGATCAGCGGCGGACAAAATGCGATGGAATCGCCGATAGCTCTCAACACGAGTCCATTTTCCTGCGCTCGAGCTACAAGATAACGACCAAGGGTTCCAGGCTCACCGAACGGAGCCTTTGTGTCTTTGTCAGCAACCAGTTCGACCGCCCCGATGAGTCCTACACCACGCACGTTCCCTACGAGTTCATGACTCTCAAAACCACGCAAGGCTTTTTGTAGCAGTTGACCCATCTTATCAGCACGCTCAACCAGACCCTCCTCCTCTATGACGGCGATATTCTCCAGCGCAACGGCCGCAGCAACGGGGTGACCGCCACCGGTAAATCCATGCGCGAACGTGCCGATGACACTACTTTGATCAGCAATGCCTTCGTACACACGTTGGTTAATTAAAACGGCGGAAAGAGGTTGATAAGAAGATGTGATCTGCTTAGAGAGAACCAGGATATCTGGCTTGATGCCATACGTCTCGCAGCCGAACATAGAACCCGTACGACCGAAACCGGTGATTACCTCATCTGCGACGATAAGAATGTCATACTTGCGGCATATGCTTTGGATCTTTTGCCAATAGGTTGCAGGTGGAATATGCACACCACCTGCTGCCATGACAGGCTCACCAAAAAATGCTGCAATTGTTTCAGGCCCCTCTCTCAGGATTACTTGCTCAAGCTCATCCGCTAGCCGATCAGCATAGGACTCCTCTGATTCACCGACTCTCATGTCCCGATATAGAAGAGGGCCATTGACATGAATAAAGCCCGGTAGCGGCAAGTCAAATGCTTTGTGAGTTGTAGGCAGTCCAGTGAGGCTCGCGGCAGCAACCGTAATTCCGTGGTACCCGTTTTTTCGTGAAATAATTTTCTTTTTTTGCGCTTGGCCCTTTGAGTTATTGAAATACCAAACAAGCTTTACCGCAGTGTCGTTGGCTTCGGAGCCAGAATTGGCAAGAAAAACCTTGCTCATTGGTATTGGAGCAATCTGCAGCAATTTCTCAGAAAGCTGAATGCAAGGATATAGCGTTTTGTTGATGAACTGATGGTAGTACGGAAGTTTATCTAGCTGTTTCGTTGCAGCCTCAACCAGTCGCTTATTGTTAAATCCAACAGCGACACTCCACAAACCTGACATTCCTTCTATGTAACGTTTGCCATCAGAATCAATCACGTAAATTCCATCTCCGCGCTCAATCATCAGAGCACCTTGTTCGGCATGAACTCGAGCGTCCGTGAATGGATGAAGCTGAGTCTGCATGTCTATCAAGTGCAGATCTGACATCTGATCCAAAGACGAGTTAACCCCTACTTTACTCGCAAGCATATTAGTCACCTGACTGATGGGAAAATTATGGCTGAGTGATATCACTGGCACCAACCATGCTACTCATGCAGCATATCAGTGATGCCGTGTTAATTATTTATAACTATTTGATGAAAAATTAAATATCCATTTTGCGAACACTGTGGCGGCCAACCCAGTGTTACAGTGTGATTCTGCGCCACAGCTTAATCGTCGCAACGGGCACGATGTAATGTCTGTCGAGGAGTCTCATAAAAGATTGAGCGATATTCGACGGAGAATCGGCCTAAATGGGTAAAAGCATAGGCTAAGGCGCATTGAGTAATCCCGGTTGGACGATGACATATCAGATCGCTGTGTACGGCATTTAGCCTCGCGATCCTAAGCCACTTCAAAGGAGTTACACCAAGCACTTCGCGAAAGGCGTACTGAAGGATACGAAGGCTCACTCGGGCACCTTGGCACATGGTTTGAAGGGTGGCTGTGCTTAAACCCTCCTCTTCTGCTGCATCACAAGCATCATTGACTATGCCGAAGCGATCAGTTCGCCAAGTCCGCGCGCTCTCGTTCTGGGAGCTTTCACATAGAGGCGACGCTAGCGAATCGAGCAACCGTGCTGACGATTCCGAGCAGAAATCGTCCGATAGCTCGAACTGCGATTGATCGAGCATATCCAGGGCCATTGCTTGAAATCCCTCCGGCAGACTGAGCGTCCGAATTTTTGAGACAACCACACCTAGGCCAAGCCTATCTAGGTGCTCCGCCAGCGTATCAGCAGCAACGACGAGTACCAAAACATCAGAAAACTCCGAAGACATCACCCGATACCGGCCAGACGAGTTCATCAGGCCAGAGCCGTCTTTGAGATCTCTCCGCCAATCCAGATGATGTAAGCCGTGTGGATTGATCGGGTGCGAGACTGCATAACTCCTAGCCGGAAGGCTGCCGGCTTGTTGAACCGCAGTGTTCATGCGCTCCCGTGCAAGCGTCAAACCGTCCAACCTGAGCTCAGTCACCGAACCTTCAAACCGCCCAGGAGAAAGCTGGGTGTACTTCTGATCCCAATTCCCAAGCAACCTAGCCTGATGAACCACGTCGTAGGATCGGTACTCGACTAATGATGGCATGCTGAGCACCTCTTACTGTTTTGAGCAACCACTCATCCAATTACCCCAGAATCGTGTGCCTCGGCAAGCCCCACGGAGAACCGTGGGTATCTGGCAATTCAAAACTGATACGGCCGACGAGCAGCGTCCATATCGGCCCATTCGTTGATGCCTGGCGGCTAGCAGGTGATTCCGCACGCTACCGTAGCAGCGCCTTCGCTTGAGTTTCACTTGCACCGGTAGCGGTGTTCTTTGGGCTGCGTGTCTGTCGGATTATTCCGACCGCCATGATGCACAGCGTCAAGCCGCCTGTTGAGAAAATAACTGATTGGTAATCTGGGCTTAGCATCATCATCACCAAGCAAATACTGATGAAGCTGATCACCGCCCAAGTGAGCCACGGATACATCCACATTTTCATGGGTATCAGGGTGCCCTGCTCCTGCAATTTACGTCGCATCCGTAATTGCGAAAATGCGATCACCAAATACACCAGTAAGGCGGTCGAGCCGGTAACGTTCATCAGCGTGTCTAGAACGTCCTTGGGGCGCAACGCCTCGCTAAAATTCATCAGAGCCAACACAACCGGCACTGCACATGACGCCAAGATTGCCCATATTGGTGCGCCGTTCGCGTGACGAGTGCGCTTGAGTACCGAGGGAGCATCACCTCGGACAGCCAGTGAAAACAACATCCGAGAGGCTGTGTAATGAGCCGACACAAGACAGCTACTTACGGAAGTCAACACCACAAAATTCATTAGGTATTCGGCACCCGGTACCCCCAGCAGCTCAAGCGTACGACGATATGCACCGTAGCCTGACTCGCCCAGGAACGGATCATTCCAAGGCACCAAGCATACGATCAGAAAAATGGAGCCTACGTAGAACAATCCTACTCGCCAGATGACCGATTTGGTGGTTTTGGCGATTTGTTCTTGAGGATTTTTAGACTCAGAGGCCGCAATGGTCGCGATCTCAGCGCCTAAAAATGCAAACATTACCCCAAGCATTGCACCAACAACTGCTCCAACACCGTTCGGCACGAATCCATGTGCGGTCAAATTGGCAACTCCGATTACCTCACCACCCCGCCAGACGTGCATAGCCGCCAGGGTGCAGATAGCAAGAAAACTGCAAATTGCCACCACCTTTATGAGAGCGAACCAAAACTCCATCTCGCCAAAATGCCGGACATTGAAGAAGTTCACACTCATTAGAAGGAGAGTAATTCCCAGCACAAATGCGTTCATGCTAATCGCTGGAAACCAGCCGTGGAGGATTTTGCCGGCAACATAAGCTTCCCATGCCATTATGCACACCCAACTAAGCCAGTAGAGCCATCCAATCGTGAACCCTGCCCAACTTCCGATAGCTCTATCGGCATATGTTGAAAACGAACCAGTGTCGGGTGAGGTTGTAGCCATCTCGCCTAGCATCCTCATAATCAGCATCATGAGAATGCCCCCGGCAAGGTAAGCTAGAACGGCAGCTGGCCCGGCATTATGGATTACGCTTCCAGAGCTAACGAACAATGAACCACCAATTACCCCTGCGATTGACATCATCGTCAGGTGGCGCGGCTTGAACCCTATTCCAAGTTGGCGACCAGCTTTTGCAGTCCCCTGGCTACTCGATTGTAGATCTGCTTCTGACCAGCTCATATTTTCCACCATATAGAAAATTATCGGATACAGGAGCTAGTCGTCCTTGATGAGCACCCGAAATAGTCAAAATCAGCACCAAACATCTTTAAAGACTGAATGGGGCGATGGCAGATTCATAAGCTTAACTGGCAGCAGAAATTATTGTTTTAATGTGCTTATTCTTATTCGCTTGCGGTGACGCGCTCAACAGCGTCTGCAGCTCGTACATGATGGTCGCTGGGCGCTCAGAAAAACTATCCAGATTGCGAATGCAGGCAGCCCTGGAGGCGTGTTCGGGATGACCGAGACGAGGGCTAAAAGTGGGAGGAAACTTGGACGGACAAGGGCGCATTGCTCAATCAACAATCTGCTCGCTGCCCAGCTTCACCGAGCGGCGCCTATCGCGGTAGCAAGCCAGGACGCTCCGGAATTACGAGTAACACATGATCAATGAAACCGGGGGTGGAGTACCCAACAGCTTGGTGCTCTCTTCTACCACCCAGGCACCCACCGGCCACACGACCTGAAGCACTAACAGAATTGTGAAGGTCAGGAAGGCACGAAGCAGGTACTCATGAGTCATCTTGATGCCGGTTACCTTCTCGTTGACCAGTGCGTAGTTGTGCAGGACGGCGCGAGCGAGCTGCTTGGCTAACCCCGCTCTGGGCGAGCTTTCTTTCCAAGTGGAGGCTAACTCTCCTGGGCCCAGCTGGGCGAACCCTGCAACTTTCAGCGTTCTGAACGCCCAGGCCCCCGCACTCAGCAAGAAGGCGACTGCAAACGCGAACAGCATAAGCCCCATGCAGCCTAGCCATTTGCTCGACTTGTCACTCCACAGCGTCGGCAGCAGCGAGACCAACACGGGTATCAGCGCCGTGATGGCCGCGAGGTAAATTCCTGCCTTAGCGTCAGCACCCTTGCGGCGGTCAACCTCTGCATCGAAGAGTCGCCTAGATTCCTCCAGCACCACTTCGCTATCGGTCGTCCAATCTCCATCGCGCACTGATGCAGCAATCTGCTGCTTCCACTCTGCATCTGCGGCCTGTTCAATAGGGGACAGAGGGATGACTGTCGGCCACAGCCAGCGGAGCCGTTCTTTAAGTTTGAGCAATGCTGTTCACCGTCAGCTCGTCTACGATCGCTGAAGCAATTGGGTAGCCAGTTAGATTCTCGATCCAGGCCCACTGCCCGTTCGGGTTGATCTCCAAGAACCACAATTTCCCCGCTCGATCACAAATCAAATCGATGGCCCCGTATCGGAGGCCGAGGCGCTTAACAAGCTTCACGCATTGACGCTGAACACGAGTCTCAAGAACGATCTTTTCGTGGCGAAGGTCAGGCCGACTACCCTTGCGCCAGTCAGTTTCTGTTTCCTCGTTATCTTGCGACCAGATCGCCGTTGCGAAAACCCGCTCTCCCACGACAGTCACTCGGATATCGTATTGCTTGAGGATTTCTGATTGCACAATGAATGGAGTCAGCCTGATTGAGTCCGCCTGATCATCCTCAATCTCAGCGAGTCGGGATGTGAAGATGACGCGCTCCGTCTCGCCTTCAAGCACCGCTTGGCGCAGGGGCTTGCCAACGGCATTGCCGAGCACAGAAATGGCCCTAGCACATGAGATGTCGTTCGTGATGAATGCTTGTGGTACGTGGAAGCCCATCTCCTGCGCGAGGAGGAGCTGCATCGGCTTGTCTTCAGCCATGAAGATCTTCGTAGGTGAATTCAGCCACAGCCCCTCCAAGCGGGAGTAGAGGCTTTTGAGAAAGCTGCTCCACTCTGCTTCGGCGTAGGCCCGCTCGCCAGGATCTGTGACCGTGTCGGATACAACCGGAGCTCCAGGCCTACGGAAATAGGCCCCAGTTATCTGCGACCCACGAACAACCACCCCATCCAGTGAAATAGACCAAGCGTCCCGAGGAAATCCCGCCATCGAGCACAACGCTTGGGGCAATTGCTCGGTATTGAGGCGGACAAAAGGCTGATCGCGCCGGCGAAGTTCAGCAACCACGTAGTCCATCGTGATATCCCGGCGATTTGTCACCAACAGCAGCATGATGCGCTTCCAGGTCAGTCTGAGTAGTAACGGGTGTCTAAGCCGAACGTAGGATCACCATTGTCATCGCGCTCCAGCTCGACGTTGGTCTTCGTGATCAGCTCGAGGATGTGGTTGGCATTGCACCGATCATCTCTCTCAGTGATCGCATCAGTTTTAGTCACGAGCTGCAGCAGATGGTTACTCGAATCGAATTGGTGCAGGTGGTTGGAGTCATCCGATTGACCTCGATAAGGACTGGGATCGTCATCATCGCTTTCGACCTTCTGATAGGTTTTGGTCAGTAACTCAATCTGCCAGCACGCCTCATCATCTTGCTCGGCGTTGACCTTCGTCTTGGTCATCAGCTCGTTCAGGGCACCGTTGGCGATGATCGGGACTTCACCTTCCGGAGCCTGAACCGCCCACATTTGGAGTTCAGAGGAATAGAAACCAGGTATGGTGTCCTCCCCTGTTCTTGGCGTCGCAAATCGAGATAGGAATGGCGAATTCTGTAGAGCTCCCAAGCTGGCGTCTCCTTTGCCGGGCAAGTCGCGATAGACGAGAATCAGCCGACAATACCATTTGGCCAGCATAGGGGTAAATGGAAGGTAAGGACTCGCACACGAGCATGTAGCTTCGACTTAGCGCGCATCGTGCTCAAGAAATCCTCAAGCTTTCACCTGACATGATTCACAACGCAGCTGCCGGGCTAGACCGATGGCGATTGTCCGCAACACGCAAGGAGCCCTTGATCATTGAGCTCGAGGTGTAATTGCTTGAGCATCGCCGGCACCTATACAGTTTTTTGGAGATTGTGCCGCAGTTAATTGACAGTGATACGATTTGGCCTTGCTCAAACGCTACAAGGAAGCAATTCAATGGCCTTACTGGACGAGATTTGGCATGAGATCCTCACCAAAGAAGATGCTGAGGAATCCATGTTTGTTTGTGTGGCCTGCATTGGTGACACTTGGCTCAAGAAACAGGCCTCCAAACGTTCGGAGGAACAGTCCTGCACCTGCTGCGGCTCCTCAGTGCTCAAGGCGCTCACCTCTAAGAAAATCGCAGACACGATCAAAAAGCACCTTTCCGAACATTTTGCCATCGACCATGGACTTCACCCAGGTTACGAGATGGGGCTCAGTCGCATAATTGGTATTGCCATCCGGTGCGAATCGGAAGCCGTATGTAATGCGGTGGCCGAACGGCTCATTGATCCTGATGCTGATGAGGAAGATTTTTACTTCAACGGACAGGAGTATTGCCGGGTATCAAGCCCGTTTGAGTCTGAGGAGCACGAGCGATGGTGGGTCGAAGGTGATTGGACGCGTATAGCTGCTGAACTGGTGCATGGTCGCAGGTTTTTTAATACCAATGCCAGCATGTTTTTCGAGTCCCTGATTTTTGAAGCGATGCGAGCAAGTAGCCGCGAAAACCCTGATGTTGCTGCTGTCGTCAAGGTTGCCCCAGAAGCCACTCGCTTTTATCGAGCTCGAATTGCCTCCACGCATGGTCAGCTCCTTGCATTTCAAAATGATCCTGCTAAGGAGCTAGGAGCGCCCCCAAAGGATCGCGCTGCCAATAACCGGATGAGCCCTTCAGGCGTACCACTGCTTTATGTCGCGGCCGACGCACAGACGGGGATTGCGGAGGTACGGCCCTCGATTGGGGATAAAGTGGTGGTGGCAGAATTCGTCTCCACCCGACCGCTGGAGTTCTTTGATTTCACCGCGCTCACAGCGCTTGAGCACCAATCAATGAGCTGGTTTCAGCCTGGTTATCAGAAGCGAACTGATCGTCGGCTATTGCTTGAGTATCTTCACGACTTAATCGCCCGGCCTGTGCGCGCTAATGACACGGATTATGTTGTGACGCAAGCGCTTGCTGAATTTATTCGGTACTATGACAAACAGAGGTTTGATGGCATCTCGTTTCGCTCAGTTCAGCGAGAGGGTGGTGTTAACTATGTGTTTTTTGACCGAAGTCCTCTTGACGCACTGCAGACACCTGATTGGGTACCTCAGTTTGATCTCGTCCCCTCAAAAAAGGGTGTGTCGGTATTTGAGATCTCCCGTGTCGAGTATCACACGACCGAGCTCAGCAGTTGAGCTTCTCCTCACACGCTATTCCAGGCTCAAAGCAAGGCGACAGAAAGTGAGCAAAATCGACACCATGGGTGCTCAAGGCCTCTTTCTGAATTTCACATCCGCCCATGCCACATCATCCTTATCTAGATCTAGCCGAACTGAACGGTTCAAGCTTGGGTTCGGGATCCCAGCCACGAGGAGCCAGCCCCTGCCGGGGCAGTAACGGCGATTGAGTGTACGCATCATAACCTTGACCTTTGACAGATAGGTCACACTCCCCCGTGCAAGGCTGGGATCATTTCAAGGATCACTTCGTGGCCCAGTTCAGGTACGCCGCTGACGAGCTGAAACCTCTGCACTAGCCAGCCAGAAGCTCTGGCCGGCTAGACCTGCATACGCTCTCACCACCTTCCCTGCCCGACCTTCATGAATCTTCCTCCAGCCCCGGTCGACTGGCCAATCCAGAAAGCCTGTCTGAGAGCTCTCCGTGGTTGGGCCGACTTGCCAGCCTTGAAGAGAACGAGCAACACGCTGCCCATTGATAGCTCAAAACGGCTACGCTGCATCCAAAGAAATAGGTCGCTGGCATAGAACGTCCAATTAAACGATCAGGGTCTGGCCATTCCTGTAAAGCTGGTTCGCTGCCACCGCATTTAGCATGAAGGAATTATCATGGAAGAGCATTTCATGTACGCACGTTTCTGGCGCTGCGCCCTGCAGGTTAATCCCTTCTCGTACCATGCCGCCTATCGGGGCGCCGATCTGGCCATAGACGAAGCCGCCTACAACCAAGCATTGCTTGAGCAGTGCCAGGAAACTGGTGTGAACGTGATTGGCGTGGCAGACCATGGAAGCGTGGCAGCGGTCGATGCATTGCGTCAGGCACTGACGCCCCATGGAATCGTGGTGTTTCCGGGCTTTGAAATCGCGGCCAGCGACAAGACCCATTTCGTCTGTTTGTTTGACGAAAACACATCAGTGCAGTCGCTAGAGCGCTACCTGGGCAACCTAGATCTTCTTGATCCTGAAGAACGAATTTTGCCCTCTCGTTTAGGCTCCATTCAGCTAATCAACAAGATCGAGGAGCTTGGGGGCTTCATCTATGCTGCGCACTGCACGCAAGACAGCGGCTTGCTGAAACATCGGCTGCAACACGTCTGGAAGCATCCTGCTCTCAGAGCGGCTCAAATCCCGCATTCGGTGGAAGCTCTTGAAGGTGAAGATGGCGATTTCTATCGTCGCGTACTTCTCGGTAGGGACGCAGCCTACCGACGGGAAAGACCAATGGCGCTCATCAATGCCAAAGACGTCGCGAAGCCTGAAGACCTCGGTAAAGCCAATGCAACCTGCTTAATCAAGATGACCCGCCCTACCTTCTCAGCTTTCAAGGTGGCCTTCCTGGATCCGGAGTCACGCATAAGGCTGAATTCGACTCAGGTAAAAAGCCCGATTGGTCGCCTGCTCAGCTTAACTGTGACGGGTGGGTATCTTGATGGGGTGAAGATCAACTTCTCAGACCACTTAAACACGGTCATCGGCGGTCGAGGTACGGGAAAATCAACACTGCTGGAGTGTGTGCGCTATGTCCTTGACTGTGCCCCGAAGGGTATTCAAGCCCGGAAGCTGCACACAGAAATCATCAAGGAGAATCTCAGCCGTGAAGGAGGACGAATCGAGCTGAGCTTGGTTTCCTCCTCGCAAAACGGTCGGGGCTATACCGTGAGCCGTCGCTACGGTGAGCCTCCCGTGGTTCGTGACGAACATGGCGACGTGTCCACCATGTCACCTGCTGACCTGATGCCAGCCATCGACATCTTTGGGCAAAACGAGATTTATGAGCTTGCCCAAGATCCATCCAGCCGCATTCAGTTGCTCGAACGGTTCCTACCCCAGGAGGGCGAATACAGACACAAGCTGTCTAATGTGCAGGGCCGACTAAAAGCCAACCAACAGAAGGTCTCAAAGGCACTAGCGGACATCGACGATCTCTCTTCTCAGGTTGATCGCCTGCCCAACCTAGAAGAGCAGCTACGGGGCTTCGAGGATCTCGGCGTCAAAGACAAACTGGCCAAAACCTCTCTGCTCGCCCGAGAGCGAGAGATGGCCAAAAGCGCCAAGCAGGCATTGAAACAGGTCGAGACTGCGATTCCCACCTTCGTTAGTCACTTCCCGGAGCTTTCGTTTATCAATGATGAGGCCCTCAAAGGCGTACCGGACATTGATGTGCTACTGACCATGCGAGCGTCACTGGAGAAGCTCACTGAGGACTGTGCGGTGCATCTGAAGGCCATGCAGAGCCTTGTAGACGAAGCAGTCCAGTCATTCGATGCTGCGCATCGCAACTGGGAACAGTTAGTCAAAGGGCATGACACCGAGCTTGAAAAAGAGCTTCGCGCCCTGCCTGACATGGCCGGCAAAAGCGGTCAGGAAATCGGTGCGGCGTATCAGCGTCTGCAGCAAGACATTGAAGGCATTAAACCCTTGAAGACGAAGCTGCCTACACATCAGGGGCAGCTGGATGATCTTCGGCAGGAGCGCCGCAACCTTCTAGCAGAGTTGTCCGACCTCAGAGCAGAGCACATTGGCGCGCTGATCGGAGCTGCTAAACAAATGAGCCGGCGGCTCAAAAAGAAGCTGAAGATAGAAATCGTCCCGGATGCTGATCGGACGCCAATTCGTGACTTTCTACTTGCCTGCAAACTTGAAAACGTCGGCGAAAGGCGGCTGGCCTGGATCGAAGAAGCAACAGGCCTATCTCCTTCCGCACTCGTGAAATCCATCGCTGCAGGGCCTGGCGTTGTTTGCCTCGAATGGGGAGCCACGCCCCTGGTTGCTGAGGCGCTTACCAAACTGCAGCCCTCACAGATCATGGAGATGGAAGCGCTGGATCTGGAGCACCGTGTAGATATTTCCCTCAACGTCGCTCACGACGATGTAGAACCGGTATTTAAACCCCTGACCAAGCTCTCGACTGGTCAGCAGTGCACGGCCATTCTTCACATGCTCCTCCTAGATAACCCTGACCCATTATTGATGGATCAACCGGAGGACAACCTGGACAACGCCTTCATTGCGGACAGGATCGTGGCGGAATTACGCGACGCTAAGACATCCAGACAGTTCTTGTTCGCCACTCACAACGCCAACATTCCAGTCTTTGGTGACGCGGAATGGATTGGCGTCTTTACGGCAGAAGAGAATCGCGGCTCCTTGACCATGGAGGCTCAGGGTTCCATTGATGTACCCGTCATCCGTGACCAGGTAGCGAAAATACTAGAGGGTGGTCGGGCGGCGTTCATTCAGCGCAAGGAGAAATATGAGTTTTAGGGGTTGCGAACAGGGGCATCGGTGCGCTCAGGGACTTGCAGCTTCATACATTTCGCCACTGCCCTAGGTAGCATCGGCCGTGAGTGTTCATTTTCTTGCTGCGTGGAGACCGGGACTGGCGTCCTGACCATCTCATATCCTAATGACTCGGAACGTCTGGTCACATGAACGCTTATCGATCCGCGACACCGTCGGAGTCAGGCATCTGCCCAACCCTTCCATATGCCTGGTTGCGCATTATCGAGTCGCCTTCGTCCTCGAACATCACGCTCCCCCATCGAACGCGCTTCATATGTGCTAGCTGAGCGAAGAAGCAGTTTTCGCAAAGGTGCACTTTATAGTTTTCCCCGCAGTGCGCTGAGCCCTTGCCCCATGACGCATGCATCGTTCCAAACTGCAGATCGCCGGCTGGAACGCGTGTTGATTCTCCACACATGTCACAGAAAACGTCTGTGACCTTACCTGGGTCGGTCTCGCCTGTGATCCTCACCTGCTTTTCCTCACGCCGCTGTCATGTACTGAATCACTCGAACGTGAGCTCATCTGCCATCTTCAGTGTTGGGCCTTCGAACCCCCTCTCGCACCATCTGCCGCCCAGTCGCAGACAACGTATGTGCTGTTGCGGGTGCGCGCGACTACGTATCCCTGGAGATCTTCGCAACTCACGATGTTGGAGGTGCGAATCGGATCGCCATCATCAAAACGCCGCTGGCGGTCACCGAAGACGACCCCTCTCAGGAAAAGCTCATGCGGCCCGTACTCAACCGAAGATAGGTACGCCGTGACCTCTAAATCGAATTCGAACTGCATCGCCTTGGCTACCGTACTGGGCATGGCTGATGGCGAGACATCGACAATCTTGGACGTGGAAAGCGGCGCTCGCCGTTTAACCATGTTTTACCTCCTATGCTGTGACGCCCGCGGAAGCTTACACACGAGGTGCCAACCTATGGGCTGACCAGCAACAAGCGATTAGATGTGCGCATGCTAGCCTTGCAGCAAGTTAAATTTGAGGAACGCTGCAATTGAGCAATCCACCTGTTGCTGGCTACTACGAAATTCTTCTCACTGCTCCCGACTTCTCCGACGACCCGATTGGTGCTCGCCAGAGTCAGCGCTGGCAACTGATCGTTGATGACATTCGCTGCAGCGCATCTGAAGGTGAACTGCGCGAAGCCCGGGGCAAAGCCGAAGGCTACATTCGTGGTCTGGTTGATGCCGGTCATCTCTCCAACAACCGCATTCGTGATTACAAAATCCTGAGTAGTATCCACCGACGCCGAACCCTGCTGTTGGAAGCTTGATCGCAGCATCGTTCATCCAGCGCACGGAAGCGTCTGGTTATGGTGTTGGAATCATTTCCCCTATGAGCGCTCGTAAGCTCGCCCTTCCCAATCCCCGCTTGAAGGACGTCAGCACAAACTCTCCCTCAGTCGTCGTGATCACCCAGTAACGCCCTACCTTCTTCAGATGCTCGATGCTAGACGTCTGCAGGATGTGCCCATCCGCCCGTTGGTCAAACTGCCCCGGATCGGTGTGGCAAAAAACGATGCCTACAGCGCGCTCGGACGCGATGAAAACATCGCTCAGGTAGCCTGTAAAGGGTGACGGGTACCTGAGAGACATCGCCCGTAAGATCCTCTTGAGCTGAAAATCCGAGAGCTCTTTGACGTGGTATTCAATGACGACTTCATCTGACATTCGTTGTTCCTGCTCCTACTTCTAATCCTGGTGCTCTACCGAGAGGACTGTCCCACGGCAGATTAAATCTCGATGGTGAAATCCGGCGAGAAACCGGTGCGCTCGCCCGGATACCCTCTTGGGTTCGATACGAGTCGGCAGCCGGAAATGACCGTGTCGACCGCGTGATGCGTGTGACCAAAAAACCAGACATCAGCCTGAGCGACCAGGTCATGCCACTCGTTGAAATACGCAGCACCAAGATGGCCCACGTGTCCATCACCAGCCACTTCCTGTATCGGGCAGTGGTGAGTGATCACAACCGTCTTTCCCTCAAAGTCCTTAGCGAGCTCGGTGGCAAGAAAATCGCGAGCGGTAATGTTGCGAGCGATGAGATCTACAGGTCGAAGCTTCCTAAAACCCTCCCCGCTCCGGATAACCTTAAAGTCATTCATGCACTCCCAACAATCGTATATCGCCGCTTTGTAGTCGCCGGTTGAGGTGAAGTCTGTCCAGGCGGTGGTAACCAGAAAGCGGGTATCTCTAATGACCAGAGATTCATTTTCGAGGACATGCACATGCTCCTCCGCAGCCTCCTTCATCTTTATGAGCGTACGATCCAGGTGTCCGCCTTTGTAGTATTCGTGGTTCCCGGGGACGTAGATGACCGGGCAAGCGAAGGTCTGGTTCGCCCAGGTCACGCCCTGACCGCGCACTGAAATGTCTCCAGCGAGCACCACCAAATCGGCGTCGACCTGGGGCGGCTCGAAACCCCGAAATTCCAAATGCAAATCTGAATACACCAAAACCTTCATCAGCTCTCTCACGCTCCGAGCGGCATTGTATGGATCGCTTCTCCAAGGCTTCACCGAAGGGAAGCCGGGCTAGCTCTGGGATTGAGCTAGGGACGCAGTGAAAAAACCGTGTTGAGGGTAGAGCGCTTCCTGCAGCCATCACCTAACAGAAGGTAAACCGTGCTCCTGGTTTCGAACATGCATGGTTGGCTGTGCGAGATCCCGAAGTTGCTACGCACCCAATGCCCAGGGGCGAATCGATTGCGACTGTCGAGGACTACTTCATGTGCAAAGAGCACCAAAGGCAGTACCGCCTCAGATTTCAATCGTTCCAGCTCTGCCTGTGAGAGTTGCAGATCGGCAACGATCCACTTACGCACCAAGCAATACGGCTTACCTGGGTGATACGCGTCAGCGAGCTCTATCAGCGCGCCATCGTCACCCTCCCATCCCGAGACAACCTTCCCTTGCCCGTAGAAAAACTCACTCACCTCTTCCAGCGTGACAGCCATGGTCAGACCTCGTCGCTGCTGAAAACACGACCTGTATCTGTAACGAACTCATAGATAGGAGACCTCTCGCTGCCGCCGCGGATTCGGATCTCAGACAGCGGCTCCATGTAGCAACCGGTCTTACGCAGGGCTAGTGGCGGAATCACGTACACCCTGTGCACGCTTAGGAGCTCCGGTGATCCGTTTTCCCACAGCGACTTGATCCTTGATACGTCACACACAAGCTGTGATGTAGCGCCAAGGGCGCCTGCATCGAAACCTACCCCTTCGACTAAAAACACGTAGGTGCAGCGGCTTAGGTTGATCGATTTCCAGAATAGGACTTCTGAGTCCTCAATCCTGAACCTCCCTTGGAGCTCATCGCTCTTCGTCAAAAACACATTTCTTCCTAGCATTGCTGGTCACATGAAAGGCACTCCCTACGACGGGATAGCCCACACGCAACGGTCACTGAAGGCCATACTTCCGACCATGATCGTCATTTTTTGCCATTCGTTGGCTGGAGGCCGCTAGCGCTAGCCTTAGACTCCACGCGGGTTGCGAGACCCAAGGTGGCCATCCTATGCACGCCATGAACTATATGTCATGGCGTGCATATGATCAATATGGCCTTATCCTCACTTTTGAGGATTCGACATGGTATCGAGGGAAGCCCTCGCAGCAGTGCTGCGTCTCGCGCGCGCCAGCCGCGGGATGTCTCGTGATCAGCTGTATGCAAAGATCAAGACCAAGATCGAGCCTCGCCACCTACAGCGTCTGGAAAACGCCAAAACTGGCGTTACATTGGAGATGTTAGGCAACATCGCTGAAGCGCTGTGCTTCGATCCGATGGCTTTGTTAATGGTGGCCTCAAGCTATGATGGGCGGTTGTCCATCGGGGAGCGTCGTGCGGATCTGAAAAAGGAAATTCAAAAGCTTGATGCTCTGGGGATCGTTGCAGACATGCCAAAGCACTTCTCAGATGGCAAGCTAGTGAAGGAAAAAGCAGGATGGAGCCTTCCTGATAGCATCATCCAGGAAGCGTTGAAACTTCGGGATAAGGGTTTCAGTCAAAGTGAAACTGCTAGAGAGTTAGGAATTCATCAGACGACTGTTGGTAGAATTTGGCGTAAGGCTCAATGACTGGTAGGCGCTGCAATAAAAACACGACCGCGATGACTATTAATCAAAAAAAACAAAATTTGTTCCATCTATAAATCAAGCCGGAGATTGTTATTGGCGCCGCAATAGTGCAGAGCGCAGAGAATGTTTTTATTTTTACTCAACACAGAGTAATCCCAACGTTGAAGGCGCACTTGCAAAGGTTGCCTGCGGCGGGAAACGCAGTCTGGGATACTCTCTGCGAGCGCAACATCTGGATTCTCCATGAACATGAGTGCATCCCAGTAAATATAATCCCGGTGTCGCCGCGTACTTTCGTATATCTTCGGCGCAATATAGCTAGGGTGATCGCCATCATTCCTATAATTCAAGACCAATGTGCGACAATTGATCTCCTTGAAATGACGTAATACACTCCATATCCGATAGAAATCACCAATCAACTTATACATTCCCACCTGAGCTTCGCATACGAGCGTCTCGCCCCGTCCGTAAAACCTTTCATTAAATGATCTCGAATGGCTATTTTTTTCATGCAGCAAATCCCAGGGCGAAACACCCCACTGCCTAGAAAAGGTAATTAAATAAGCCATTACACAAGGGCAGGCACCTTCAAGATCTAATGTATACCAAGCACTTGTGGTTGCACGAGCGAGTCGCGCGAAGCATTTCTTATGATACTTTATATAGCGACGAAAAATGTAACGCCTTATAGATTTAGCTGTCGCAATCACATCAAGAATATCAGCGTGCGGCTGCATCGCCCGTATGGCGTCCCGGATCATAGTCCGTATTCCGGGAAATCGAAGAAAATCATGAAAGCGCTTTTCCCAGACGAGCTTCGATCGAGGAATTATGAGTATTGTAAATGGCGGGTCTATACGCGGCGAAGAACCACCCAACAGACAACCGCCTGCCAAATAATTAAATACTGCTTCTTCATCTTGCAACTGTGACGGTATTGCGACCACAATTTCATAAGCTCCCTGCCCAATCAATTTCACCGCATGCTTTACCCAGCCTCTAAATCCTTCGCACCATTCCTCCATTTCAACCATATGATTTTTTTGAAGCCTCTCCGGCGATACAATATCAAGGACTATTTTCATGTGCTCGCACGCTTCTGCTGCGCCTGCAAATCCTTTCTTAACCGGCCATCTTCTGTGCAAAAAATCTGAACAATTCTGACAATACTGCAGAGGTAAATGATGCCATGGACAGTGAGAAATGTGCTCAAAGTAGAACACTACAGAATGATATCCGTATTTAATACATTCCGGGCAATGTCTAATCCTAGGTCGCGGCCTCATTTCTAATGTTTCCCGCTCCCACGTCCGTGGCAAGGGGAACCAACCATCAATATACGAGTATTTAAGTTCATCGCTCCCAAGCCCACATGCTTTTTCTACCGCCCAATGAGGAACATGTTCACCATCCCACCAGCGATTCGTGTCGGTGACCAAGCCCCCAGGCAAACCTATTAGATCGCGAACGTCTTCAAACGCAAATATATGATTCCATTTCATCAAGTGAACAAACACAAGCCAGGACGACTGATATTTGAAGGAAGGCCGGAGATATGTTAAGCGCAATGAATTTGTAGGGCTCATAGGACACCAAGATTATTTAGGATATCTACGTAGCTTTTTAGCTTTGACTCCTTCACCGCGGACTCTATGTTTTCCCGTGACAATATGAAGCTTTCAGAATCTCGATCACTAGAACGAATCAAGACTAGCCTACACACTTCGAATATAAATTCAGTAGGCAATAAAGGAAGACGGAGTGTTTTGGAAGACTCCAACATCACTTTGTAAATATCTGGAGCCACGGCAGCCAGACGAAAACCAGAAGCATAGGCTTGAGGTAAAAAAAACTGAGTATAGCTACAATCACTTCCTGGCGGGTAAGTAAAATCATTATCATACCCTTTAAGAGTTTGACATATCCAGCCATGATCAGTGCAACAAGGCAAATCCCATACCTCATTGAGAAACCGAACAATCAACTCCGCACGCTTTTGCAGTTCCAGCAAAGTTATTTTATGATCAATTTGCGTTTGGCTGAAGCCGATAAGCGTTGTGTCGACATTATGCAGCGCAAGCTCATTCTGGAGGTATTGCAGGTGTTCGAAATCTTCAATGCTGAGTGTTTGAAGCTCATCTATAATCAGGATCCAGTGCCTACCCGACTTATTACGCAGCTGACTTTCGATTTCATGTAATACTTTTGTTCTCACTGACGCGATCACCGGCCTGGCAGGCATAGGGAGCCTTAAAAACTTTGCAAGGCTGATGACGATACTTTCCCGGTGCTTCAGTTCCCCATTGGTATCCGCGGAAACCAGGCTAATGGGTCTATCCTTAAAGGCAGGATGACGATCCAGTGCACTAACCACGAATTTGCATATCGTAGTTTTGCCCATTCGAGGAAACGCCTTAAAAACAAGGCTTTTTTTATGAAGCGCGATAGAGTCCATGACCACCTCAAGCACTTGAGGCATACTCGGCGTCAATGCAACATAGTTTTTCGTCACTAATGGATGATTCCAAAAGAGATTTCGTTGCTGCTGAGCGTCAAGTGGATCATAGGTATTCATGATGTCCCCTCAAAGCTTTTTCACCAAATCAAGGAGATCTAGGTCACTGGGCGGCACAAGATATTCGCGCTTAGGTATTGGCGTAGCGACCGCTGAGGGAGAAGACATGGGTAATTCCTGTGTTTCGCGTTCAACCAGAGACTCATTATCAAGCGAGCTCTGAGACTGTTCAAATCGTACTCTGTCGAGTGTAGTTCCCGATTTTTTATCTTGTCTCTTACGCGCTGCAGCATTATCTAGATTTGCTTCAAGATGGCGGGTATACACTGTAACGATACACACGCCCTTAACTCGAAAGATAATCTTTCTAGCAATGAGCGAATTTATCTCTTTTCGAGTTCTTAGGCTGTGCGGCACTTCTGCCCAGTCGCCCTGCACGGTGAGTGGGCCTATAGGTGATCCATTCTCTAGATATGCATTAACGACGCGCAAATCCGAGTCCTGGACTTCAATTATGAGTTTTTTCCCTATGAGCTCAGGACTATCAATCAGTCGATCGGAGGTATATCTGGCTTTATGAATAGTGACATAAGGGCGATGGCCATCTTTTACCCCTCCTTTTACCTCACGAGAAATCGTTACAGTGACCACTCCTAACGTCTTCCTCACATCATTTGGCGGAAGCCTCGGTAAGTAATGATCTTTTTTGACCAGTTGTGAAACGGCTTCCAGTGGAGACAAGAAACGCAAACCTTCGGAGGGCTCCGCATTGAGGTTCGCGAAAAAGGTATATACCAACTGATCCAAGTCATCACTGGCGATCCGGAATTTGCAAGCTGCTAGTTCAGGATCATCCGCTCTACCATTATTAGGGCCGGAGCCAGTAGTGCTTGGAAAACGCTGGATCAAGTCTTCCGCTAGTCGTTTGAACGCATGCTCTATATGTGGACGTCTTTCTGGTCGACCAGGCACGCCGAATTCGAGGATGCATCCAGTTTGCTTCCTCATCTCAGTGCTCACTTTACGACCGAGATGCGCAAGCGCATTATCCATTTTAATAATTAATGGCAAAACTTGCACCATTTCCGGGAACAATTCTGCGGGATACCCTGCGCCCTCGAACAACTTTAGATTCTTGATAGTGAATTCAGGTTTCGGAAGTTGAGCGCTCAGCATTTGCCGCATTAGCGCCAAAACATCTTCAGCACACACATCGTTTCCATGCACAACATAATACCAAAGTACCGCAGTAGTCAAAGACTCGACCGCCACAAGCACATGCAACCTTTTCAATACATGATAGGTTTCCAGGCCATGTTCGTGCTCACGAATCAAAACAAACATGGCATCAAATGTATATGAATCAATTTCTATCATATCCATCAGGCCTGCCGACCTGGTCAGTGAGCGATGGCCAGTTCCTACAGGAACATGCGCAATCGCGCCACTATCTCCAGTAAGGTGCACGACACGCTCATAATGCGCTTCTCGCACCTCGTTGAAAAACTTAGTCAAGGGTTTGATTCCCTTATGCGTTGTATTAAATGGCCACTCTGTTATCGGATGCCCTTTCTCCTTGAGTATTTCTATAAAGTCCAGATGAATATCTATCGCTCTTTTCGAAAACTCATGTACTACCTTGCTCTTGTCGTTTTGCTTTAGCTTTGGCTTTAGTTTTTTTTTCAAAATAAGCGCTGTGAGTCTTGATTCAAGGTCTGGGTACCGCGCAAAAGTAGATCCCAACATTCCGGCGAAGCCTGCACCCGATTGCCACAGCGACGCATCGACAAGCTTTGTCCGCCTGTAAACCTTGATGGCCGTATTGGGCAGCAGCGCACTATATCCGTAGACAAAACCGTTTGGAGCCACAGTCAAACATCGCTTGATCATTTTTTTCAGATAGCTACCGTCTACTGTGGTCTGGTGCATTATGTCTGATATCGTGCACCCCTCCATATACATCTCTAGCGCTTTTTTCCGATGCTTAAAAACTGCCGCAGTTTCTGGAGACAATGATTGCTCAGACACACTTTCCCAAGGCATTGATGCCTGTATAAGGGTCACAATTTCCGAACGCGACCGTCTAATCATGGTTGGTGCCACACTGTGTCATAACCAAATCCATTTTTTTCCGCTTCAACTCCAATACTTCCTGAGATTATTAGTCTACAAATGACCCCTAGTGCGATAGCCTGATCTGAAAAAGACAGCTCAGCAAGGAGAGACCGGATAGTGCCCTCCTTCATTAACTGGACTTGAGTTCCAACAAGTTTTATTTCATGGTCGAGCACATAGCCCCTGACCTGTGATGCCATGGTAATTACTTTAAGCCAGAATCCAAGCTTGTGGGCTTCCAAGGCTAGACGGGCATAAGAAATTGAAACGAGATGTCCGTGCCGAATGACCTGATCTATAAGACAGTATCTAATCGGGATGGTTTTTCGGTCAGGTACTAGCCTCTCACTGGGGTCGATTTGGTGGAGTGCAATCGAGCCATCCTTGTGCTCAACCCATATGCCTCTGACTTTCTTGAAATTCTCTACCCCTTCCGCATCCACGCTTACCTTAACGTCTTCATCGAACCGGTACGTCAGCACGTCGCAAGAAGTCTCAAGCTCCGTAGCCCAATGGATGATCTCTAGATCACCCAGGATGATGAGGTCAGCATCCATTTTGGGGCTGTACGTCATCCATAAGCTTCGGTTGTGAGCACTCGTCTTTCTGCTAGCTGCCAGCTGCTTGCGGCGGTGCCCTTTGAGTGATGGCATTTTGGATAGGTCTCAGTGGATACGAAGGTACGAAATTGCTTCCTGAACTTTAGTATGACGAATGGAGCCGTTTAGGACTGATTTGCTACTTCCGAAGCCGCTTAAAGACCAGTAAGCTATAAAAACTCTCATCCACAAGGCTTTTTTAACAAAAACTATGAGATAGTCATTCCACTCAGTGAATCCTAATGACGAGTGATGCCGTAGGGTCAAATTTACCTCTTAACGGTGCGATGAGGTCGAAGTTACTTCTTAATACTGGAAGTAATTTTTACCAACTGACTCACTGAATAGCGGGATGAAAATTTCCAACTCACTGATTTGTCTGGTTAAATTAGCTACCGGGGATGGGGTTATCGTTTCTTCCGTGTACTGACGTCCCCGATGGCTGACCACCCATCTGCCGATCAGATCATCGATCTCTATGACCGCAACGCCTCGACCTGGGATCGACTGCGCGGCAATCGCCTGACTGAACGCAAATGGATCGAACGCTTCCGTTCTCTGCTGCAGCCTTCGGCCACCGTTCTGGATTTGGGCTGCGGATCTGGCCAGCCCGTTGCGCGTCATCTGATCGAAGCTGGTTTGGCAGTCTTTGGTGTGGATGCTTCAACGCACATGATCGCGCTGTGCACCGAGCGTTTCCCGAATCAGCAATGGCTTGAGGCCGACATGCGCACGCTGGGCCTGGATCAAACGTTCGCTGGCATCCTGGCCTGGAATAGTTTTTTCCATCTCAAACCTGATGACCAACGCCGCATGTTCGCCATTTTCCAGCAGCACGCGGCACCTGGCGCGTTACTGATGTTCACCAGTGGCACGGCACTTGGCGAGGCCCTCGGTGAATTCCAGGGCGAAACGCTTTATCACGCCAGCCTGGACCCGCAGGAATATAGGGCGCAACTGCAGGAACATGGCTTCGAAGTGCTGGACCACCGCGTGGAAGACCCGGATTGCGGTGGCCTCACGGTGTGGATGGCGCGCCGCCTCCCCTGACTCTTATATAAGCTAAAATTATAACTACACTAAATATTCATTTAGTTTAGTTATTTAAAAGTCATCTTGGTAATGCAGTTGTGCCCTGCTTTCTATATTGCCTAATCGCCCATGGGCGGATTGATTGATCCAGATTAAGGATCAGCCACCGGACCTGCTCCAGACTATGCACTCCGCACCCTCATTGGGGGATTAGGCATGACGATTATCGTGACCGGCGCCGCCGGTTTCATTGGCAGCAATCTGGTCAAGGCGCTCAACCGCCGCAACGAAACCCAGATCATCGCCGTCGACGACCTGACCGATGGCGACAAGTTTCGCAACCTGGCCGACTGCGACATCGCTGATTACCTGGACAAGGACGACTTCCTCGACCGCTTGCGCCAGGGCCAGTTCTTCAAGGTTCGCGCGGTATTGCACCAGGGCGCCTGCTCCAGCACCGTCGAAGGTGACGGGCGTTTCATGATGGAAAACAACTACCGCTACAGCTGCGATCTGCTTGGCGCTGCTCAAGCGCAGCAGATTCCGCTGCTGTACGCCTCTTCGGCTGCGGTCTATGGCGCGGGGCAAAACTTCCGTGAACAACGCGAACACGAGCAGCCGCTGAACGTCTACGGCTATTCCAAGTTCCTGTTCGATCAATATGTGCGACGGCAACTGCCGGGTGCACGCAGCCAGATCGTCGGGCTGCGCTACTTCAACGTCTACGGCCCTCGCGAACAGCACAAAGGCGCGATGGCATCGGTAGCCCTGCACTGCTTCAACCAGTACCAGGCCCACGGCAAGGTCAGCCTGTTCGGCCGTTACGGCGAATACCCAAGTGGTGGCCACCTGCGCGACTTCGTCTCGGTGGACGACGTGGTCAAGGTCAACCTGTTCTTCCTCGATCACCCGCACCAGAGCGGCATCTTCAATGTCGGCAGCGGGCGCGCCCAGCCGTTCAACGATGTGGCCCTGGCCGTCATCAATCGTTTGCGGGGCCAGCAAGGTCGCACGCCGTTGTCGCTGCAGGCGGCCTTGCGTGAAGGGGTGCTGGAATACAGCGAGTTCCCCGAGCACCTGCGTGGCAAGTACCAGTGCTACACCTGCGCCGACCTGCAACAGCTGCGCAACGCGGGCTTCAAGGACGCCACAGCGACCGTTGAACAAGGCGTTGCGCGGTACTGCGACTGGTTGCTAGGCAAGCAACAACCCCTGCAGATGCCATTTTCCCAATTGGGCGCTGCTTGACAGCGTCCTCAGACCAGACCGCCGAAACGCTTGTAGAAGCTCTCGTTGACATCCGGCAAGGGGCCGTCCGCCGTTTCCAGCGCAGCATTGAGCAGCTCCTCGCTCTTGGCGAAGATCAGCCGATACAGGTTACGGCACAGCTGCCGTGCGGCCCTGCCCTCCCAGTCACCTGGCAGTAGTTCGTCCGGCAACTGGGGGTCGCGCAGCAGCAACCTGCGGTATTCGTGGATGAGCAAGGTGCGAGCCAGGAAGCAATCCTGTGCATTGAGCTCGGCCTGCTCTTTCAGGCTCTGCCACAGGGGGCGGAATAGCTGGATGAATTCGCTGTACTGCTGCCCCAGCTCGTCGATACGCCAGCTTTCCCGTACCTGCGCGCGCATGGCCTTGGACGCCAGCACCTCCTGGGTGTGGGTTTCGAAGACGATGCTGTCGTCGCTCGCCTCCAGCTCGCGCAGGGTCGCCGCCAGGTCGCCGCGATCGGCCCGTGGGCAACCCAGCACGTTCGGCGCCATCACGCCAAAGCCCTGCCACTCCAGCTCTTCACGCACGACCTTGCGCTTGCCCGCGTCGAGCTGCGACAGCAGCACCAGGGTCCAGGCGCCATCCCATGCCGGCTGGCTGGGGCTGTAGACCCGCTTGAAGGCCTTTTCAAAACGCCGCCGGCCGGTGCCGGTCAGGCTGTAGTAGCTGCGCCGGCCGACTTTTTCGGCGGTCAGCCAGCCTTCTTTGGTCAGGCGGAAGATCGAGGTGCGGATCAGCCGTTCATTGATGCCGATCGGCTCCAGCAGGTTGATCAGGCTGCCAAGCCAGACCGTGCCGCCATGGGGTTCGATGGCATCGCCGTACAGGGTGATGATCAGCGAACTGGCGCGGATCGGCGTCTGCTCCTGGAAGCGGGTGATCAGGGTGTTCAGCGGGGCGAGGTTGCTCATGGAGGAACTGTGCGCGGAGAAAGCACCGACTATACCTGTGCGGCGGGCTGCCTGGCCATGGCGCGGCGCAGGAAGGTTCATGCACCCGCCTCGCCTTTGGGCCGCAAGCCATTGTCACCCATGCGCGGGCGCTGCGCCTCGGCCTCGGTCAGCGGCGGGCATTCGACCATGCTGGCCATGCAGCGTTGGCTCAGCCGGTGGTACTCGGCGGTGCCGCGCTGTTTCCAGGCCAGTTCCTGCTCGGTCAGCGGGCGCTTGACCTGCGCCGGCGCGCCCATCACCAGGCTCTGCTCGGGGCAGGCGAAGCCGGCCTTGACGAATGCCGTGGCCGCGACGATGCAACGCGGCGCGACGTGGGCGCCATCCATGACCACGGCATTCATGCCGATCAACGCGTCCTCGCCCACCCGACAGCCGTGCAACACCGCGCCATGGCCAACGTGGCCGTTGCGCTCGATGACCGTGTCGCCGCCCGGGAAGCCATGCATCACGCAGGTGTCCTGCAGGTTGGCGCCCTCCTCCAGGACGATACGGCCGAAATCACCGCGCAGGGATGCCAATGGCCCTACGTAGCAACGCGGGCCCACGATCACGTCACCGATCAGCACGGCACTGGGGTGGACATAGGCAGTCGGGTCGATCACTGGGGTCAAGCCATCGAGGCGGTAGCAAGGCATGTCGTTTATCCTGAAATGATTCGCAACTTCTGCAGATCTTGTATCGTAAATTGGTTTTTCGTCAAACCCTATTCATCCTGCTCGATTCGCAGGCTTCAAGGAATTCACTGACGTCTGGCAATCGCTTATAGGATACACAAACGACAGCATGCTATTGCGTTCATGTATCGCATAGTGCTTATACTGGTTCCACCTGGGCACGGTCAGCCGTCGCCCCTGCAGACAATTCCAAGAAACGCCGGCCATTCGATGCGCCGTGCGAGCAGCCTGAGGAACCCCACATGCCGCGTTATCTCCACGTGCAAGCACCTGAACACGGTGTGCGCCTGGTCACCCTGCAACGGCCAGAGGCACTCAATGCCTTGTGCACCGAACTGCTGGCCGAACTCGCCAGCGAACTGGACAGCGCCGAACGCGACGAGCAGACCCGCGCCGTGGTCATCACCGGCAGCCGCAAGGCCTTTGCCGCCGGTGCCGACATTGGCGAAATGGCCGAGCGTGACCTGGTCGGCATCCTCAACGACCCGCGCGTTGGCCACTGGCAACGCATCGCCGCGTTTTCCAAGCCACTGATCGCTGCCGTCAACGGCTACGCCCTGGGCGGCGGCTGCGAGCTGGTGATGTGCGCCGACATCGTCATCGCAGGCGAAGATGCCCGTTTCGGCCAGCCGGAAATCAACCTTGGCATCATGCCCGGCGCAGGCGGCACCCAGCGCCTGCTACGCGCAGTCGGCAAACCCCTGGCGATGCAGATGGTGCTGACCGGCGAAGCCATTACGGCCCGGCACGCCCTGCAGGCCGGCCTGGTCAGCGAGATCACCCAACCTGAACTGACCGTCGAACGTGCCCTGCAGGTGGCCCACAGCATCGCCGCCAAGGCACCGCTGGCGGTACGCCTGGCCAAGGAAGCGCTGCTCAAGGCGGGCGACACCGACCTTGCCAGCGGCCTGCGTTTCGAACGCCACGCCTTCACCCTGCTGGCCGGCACCGCCGATCGCGACGAGGGCATCCGCGCCTTCCAGGAAAAACGCCCGGCCCAGTTCAAAGGCCGATGACCTGCCCTTTTCACCGCCTGACGGAGCGAGTCTGAGATGACTTTCGAGCACATCCTGTTTTCCATCGAGGACGGCGTCGCCCTCCTCTCGCTGAACCGGCCCGAGCAGCTGAACAGCTTCAATACGCAAATGCACCTGGAGGTCCGTGAAGCCCTCAAGCAGGTACGCCAGAGCGACCAGGCCCGGGTGCTGCTGCTGACCGGCGAAGGCCGCGGATTCTGCGCAGGCCAGGACCTGTCCGACCGCAATGTCGCGCCGGGCGCGGCGATGCCCGACCTGGGCGAGTCCATCGAGCGCTTCTACAACCCGATGGTGCGCACCCTGCGCGACCTGCCGCTGCCGGTGATCTGCGCCGTCAACGGCGTGGCCGCAGGCGCCGGGGCGAACATCCCGCTGGCCTGCGACCTGGTGCTGGCAGCACGTTCGGCCAGCTTCATCCAGGCCTTCTGCAAGATCGGCCTGGTGCCGGATTCCGGCGGCACCTGGTTGCTGCCGCGGCTGGTCGGCATGGCCCGGGCCAAAGCGCTGGCCATGCTCGGTGAGCGCCTGAGCGCCGAACAGGCCGAGCGCTGGGGGTTGATTCACCGCGTGGTCGACGATGCCGAGCTGCGCGACGAAGCCCTGGCCCTGGCGCGCCATCTGGCCAGCCAGCCAACCTACGGCCTGGCGTTGATCAAGCGCAGCCTCAATGCCAGCTTCGACAACAGCTTCGACCAGCAGCTGGAGATGGAACGCGACCTGCAGCGCCTGGCCGGGCGCAGCGAGGACTACCGTGAAGGCGTCAGCGCCTTCATGAACAAGCGCACACCTGCATTCAAGGGGCGCTGAACATGAACGCATTGGACACTAGCGCCCTGGTGGCAGTGATCGGTGCCGGCGCCATGGGTGCCGGCATCGCCCAGGTCGCGGCCCAGGCCGGGCACCCGGTAAAACTCTACGACAACCGCCCCGGTGCGGCGGCCCAGGCCGTGGCTGGCATCGACCAGCAGCTCGGGCGCCTGGTGGAAAAAGGCAAGCTGCAGGCCGATGCCCGGCAGGCCATCATCGACCGCCTGCAGCCGGTGGAGGCCATCGAAACCCTGGCCGATGCCCGGCTGGTGATCGAGGCCATCGTCGAGAACTTGCAGGTCAAGCAAGGCCTGCTGCGTCAGCTCGAAGCGCTTTGCGCGCAGGATTGCATCCTCGCCAGTAATACCTCGTCGCTGTCCATTACCAGTTTGGCCGCAGGCCTTAAGCGGCCCCAGCAGGTCATTGGCATGCACTTCTTCAACCCGGCGCCATTGATGGCCCTGGTTGAAATCGTCTCCGGCCTGGCCACCGAGCCCACCCTGGCTGCCTGCCTTTATGAAACGGCCAAGGCCTGGGGCAAGCAGCCGGTACATGCCCGCTCCACCCCGGGCTTCATCGTCAACCGCGTGGCCCGGCCGTTCTATGCCGAAAGCCTGCGCCTGCTACAGGAAGGCGCGGCGGATTGCGCCACCCTGGATGCCCTGCTGCGCGACGCCGGCGGTTTCCGCATGGGCGCCTTCGAGCTCACCGACCTGATCGGCCACGACGTCAACTACGCCGTCACCAGCTCGGTGTTCGATGCCTTTTATGGCGACTTCCGCTTCCAGCCCTCGCTGGTGCAGAAGGAGCTGGTCGATGCCGGTCGCCTGGGGCGCAAGAGCGGCCATGGCTTCTACAGCTACGCCGAAGGCGCGCAACGTCCGCAAGCCGCTGCCCTGCACAGCCCGCTGACAGTCGAGCACTGCGTGGTCGAGGGTGACCTGGGCGTGATGCAGCCGCTGGTCGAACGCTTGCGTGACAACGGGCTGGACATCACCCAGCGTGATGGCTGCGGCCTGATCCAGGTCGGCGATGCGACCCTGGCGCTTTCCGATGGCCGCCTGGCCAGCCAGCGCGCCCGCGAAGAAGGCCTGCGCAACCTGGTGCTGGTCGACCTGGCGCTGGATTACCGCAGCGCCTCGCGCATCGCCATCAGTTGGTCTGCCGATACCACGACCGAAGCCCGCGATCACGCCGTGGCGCTGCTGCAGCGTGCTGGCCTGCACGTGGCGGCCGTGGCCGACCTGCCTGGCCTGGTGGTGCTGCGTACCGTGGCCATGCTCGCCAACGAAGCGGCGGACGCCGTATTGCAGGGCGTCGGCAGTGCGGCCGACATCGACCTGGCCATGCGCGCCGGGGTCAATTACCCACGCGGCCCGCTGGCCTGGGCCGAACAGATCGGCATCGGCAACACCCTGCGCGTGCTCGACAACCTGCAGCGCAGCTACGGCGAAAGCCGCTACCGCCCGTCCCTGTTGCTGCGCCGCAAAGAGGCCCAAGGAGCTCGCCTGCATGACTGACCTGCGCACCCCTGACGAACTGGCCCAGGCCTGCGCCGATGCCATGTTTTCCCGCGACCAGGCCACCCAGGCACTAGGCATCCACTTGCTCGACGCCGGTGCTGGTCGCGCGCGCCTGAGCATGCCGGTACGTGCCGACATGATCCAGGGCCACGGCACCTGCCACGGCGGCTTCCTGTTCGCCCTGGCCGACTCGGCGTTCGCCTTCGCCTGCAACAGCTATGACGAAGCCACCGTCGCCCTGGGCTGCAGCATCGACTATGTCGCCCCGGCGCTGTGCGGCGACCTGCTCACTGCCACCGCCAGCGAACAGAGCCGCAAGGGCCGCACTGGCCTGTACGACGTGCGCATCGAAAACCAGCGTGGCGAGCTGATCGCCCTGTTCCATGGCAAATCCTACAAAGTGCGCGGCACCGTGCTCGCGCAGGAGAAGCAAGATGACTGAACACACCCTTTCCGAGGCGCTGATCATCGATGCCGTGCGCACGCCAATCGGCCGCTACGGCGGTGCCCTGAGCAGTGTGCGGGCCGACGACCTGGCCGCCGTGCCGATCAAGGCACTGGTCGCACGTCACCCGGAACTGGACTGGCAGGCCATCGACGATGTGATCCTCGGCTGCGCCAACCAGGCCGGTGAAGACAACCGCAACGTCGCGCACATGGCCACGCTGCTGGCCGGGCTGCCGATCGACGTGCCGGGCACCACGATCAACCGCCTGTGTGGCTCGGGCATGGACGCCATCGGCAATGCCGCCCGCGCCCTGCGCTGCGGCGAAGCCGGCCTGATGCTGGCCGGCGGGGTCGAGTCGATGTCGCGGGCGCCGTTCGTCATGGGCAAGTCCGAGCAGGCCTTTGGCCGCAGCGCCGAACTGTACGACACCACCATCGGCTGGCGTTTCGTCAACAAGCTGATGCAGGCCGAATACGGCATCGACTCGATGCCGGAAACCGCGGAAAACGTCGCCGAACAGTTTGCCATTTCTCGCGCCGACCAGGACGCCTTCGCCCTGCGCAGCCAGCACAAGGCTGCTGCCGCCCAAGCGCGCGGTCGCCTGGCACGGGAGATCGTGCCGGTGGAGATCGCCCAGCGCAAAGGCCCGGCCCTGCGCATCGAGCAAGACGAACACCCACGCGCCGAGACCACCCTCGAACAGCTTGCCAAGCTCGGCACGCCGTTCCGCCAGGGTGGCAGCGTCACCGCCGGCAACGCCTCGGGTGTCAACGACGGTGCCTGCGCACTGCTGCTGGCCAGCAGCGAAGCAGCCCGTCGCCATGGCCTGAAGGCACGCGGGCGCATCGTTGGCATGGCGGTGGCTGGGGTCGAGCCGCGCATCATGGGTATCGGCCCGGTGCCGGCGACCCGCAAGGTGCTGGCCTTGACCGGCCTGTCGCTGGACGACATGGATGTGATCGAACTCAACGAGGCCTTCGCTGCCCAGGGCCTGGCCGTATTGCGCGAGCTGGGCCTGCAGGACGACGACCCACGGGTCAACCCCAACGGCGGCGCCATCGCCCTTGGCCACCCGCTGGGCATGAGCGGCGCACGCCTGGTCACCACCGCCCTGCACGAACTGGAAGAAACCGCCGGACGCTACGCCCTGTGCACCATGTGCATCGGCGTCGGCCAAGGCATCGCCATGGTCATTGAACGCCTCTGACCAATGGCGTGTTACTGAACGCGACGCCGCCGGTTATGCTGCGTCCATGACACTCACGGCCCTGCTGTTCGCTCGGCAGGGCCGGTCTACAAGAACAATTCGAGTGATGCCATGAATATGTACCATAAAGCCGATCGTGCCCTGCTGGATCCGATGGAAACCGCCAGTGTCGATGAGCTGCGTCAACACCAGCTGGAACGGTTGCGCTGGAGCCTCAAGCACGCCTACGACAACGTGCCGCTTTACCGCAAGCGCTTCGACGAAAGCGGCGCCCACCCTGATGACCTGAAATCACTCGACGACCTGGCGAAGTTCCCCTTCACCGGCAAGAACGACCTGCGCGACAACTACCCCTACGGCATGTTCGCCGTGCCCCAGCAGGAAGTGGTGCGCCTGCACGCCTCCAGCGGCACCACCGGCAAGCCGACCGTGGTGGGCTACACCCAGAACGACATCGACACCTGGGCCAACGTGGTCGCCCGTTCCATTCGCGCCGCCGGTGGCCGCAAGGGCGACAAGGTGCACGTGTCCTACGGCTATGGCCTGTTCACCGGCGGCCTGGGTGCCCACTACGGCGCCGAGCGCCTGGGTTGCACGGTGATCCCCATGTCTGGCGGTCAGACCGAGAAGCAGGTGCAGCTGATTCGTGACTTCCAGCCCGACATCATCATGGTCACGCCGTCCTACATGCTCAACCTGGCCGACGAGATCGAGCGCCAGGGCATCGACCCCAACGACCTCAAGCTGCGCCTGGGCATCTTCGGTGCCGAACCGTGGACCGACGAGTTGCGCCGCTCCATCGAACAGCGCCTGGGCATCGATGCCCTGGACATCTACGGCCTGTCGGAAATCATGGGCCCGGGCGTGGCCATGGAGTGCATCGAGACCAAGGACGGCCCGACCATCTGGGAAGACCACTTCTACCCCGAGATCATCGATCCGGTCACCGGCGCGGTGCTGCCCGACGGTCAGCTCGGCGAGCTGGTGTTCACCTCGCTGAGCAAGGAAGCGCTGCCGATGGTGCGCTACCGCACCCGTGACCTGACCCGCCTGTTGCCGGGTACGGCGCGGCCGATGCGGCGTATCGGCAAGATCACCGGGCGCAGCGACGACATGCTGATCATTCGTGGGGTCAATGTGTTCCCGACACAGATCGAGGAGCAGGTGCTTAAAATAAAACAGCTTTCTGAGCTTTATGAGATCCATCTGTATCGCAATGGTAACCTGGACAGTGTCGAGGTGCATGTGGAACTGCGTGCGGAATGCCAGAACCTGGACGAAGGGCAGCGCAAGCTGATCGCAGCTGAATTGACCAAGCAGATCAAGACCTACATCGGTATCAGCAGCTTGGTGCGGCTGCAGCCTTGCGGGACGCTGAAGCGCTCCGAAGGCAAGGCGTGCCATGTGTTCGACAAACGGTTGGCCGGCTGATCATCAGCTGCCTTTTGTGCCCCGGCTCAGTCCGGGGCTTTTTTTTGCCTGGGAGAAAGCTGGGGGCGCGTTGCGCCCCTTTCGCGACGCAAGGCCGCTCCTACAAGGCCTGCGCCTCCCCTGTAGGAGCGGCCTTGTGTCGGGAAAGGGCTGCGCAGCAGCCCCAAGTCCAGCAAAGCGATACACAAATCTTATTTGATACACATAAAACTGTTTGACGTTATGTTTTGTATCGCTTACAAATGACTCATGCCTTAGCAGGAGTCGGAACATGTACGCACAGCTAGTGGAAACCGGAGTCAAACGCGTCAAGTCGCTGGAGGAGATGTCGCCCGAAGAGCGCAACTTCCAGGAAAAGATCGACGCCGAAATCAAGATCGAAGCCAAGAACTGGATGCCCGAGGCCTACCGCCAGACCCTGATCCGGCAGATCTCCCAGCACGCCCATTCGGAAATCATCGGCATGCTGCCCGAAGGCAACTGGGTCACCCGTGCCCCGAGCCTCAAGCGCAAGCTGCAGCTGATGGCCAAGATCCAGGACGAAGCCGGCCACGGCCTGTACCTGTACAGCGCCATGGAAACCCTCGGCGCCGACCGCGACGAAGAGATCGCCAAGCTGCACAGCGGCAAGGCCAAGTATTCGAGCATCTTCAACTACCCGACCCTGAGCTGGGCCGACATGGGCGCCGTGGGCTGGCTGGTCGACGGCGCCGCCATCGTCAACCAGGTGGTGCTGCAGCGCACCTCCTACGGCCCCTACTCCCGCGCCATGATCCGTATCTGCAAGGAAGAGAGCTTCCACCAGCGCCAGGGCTACGAGCTGCTGCTGACCATGATGCGCGAGGGCACCCAGGCGCAGAAAGACATGGTCCAGGACGCCATCAACCGCCTGTGGTGGCCGGCCCTGATGATGTTCGGCCCAAGCGATGAACATTCGCCCAACAGCGCCCAGTCCATGGCCTGGAAGATCAAGCGCCAGACCAACGACGAACTGCGCCAGCGCTTCATCGACCAGACCGTGCCGCAGCTCGAACTGCTCGGCTGCACCGCCCCCGACCCGGACCTCAAATGGAACGAAGCCCGCGGCCACTACGACTTCGGCGAGATCCAGTGGGACGAGTTCTACGAAGTGATCAAGGGCAACGGCCCCTGCAACCTGGAGCGCGTCGCCACCCGGCGCAAGGCCATCGAGGATGGCGCCTGGGTCCGTGAAGCGGCCGTGGCCTACGCACGCAAACAACAGAACAAGAACGCCGCCTGACGGCGATTGATGCGGAGATTGAAAATGTCTGTCTGGACCCTCTACGAAGTGTTCGTGCGCAGCAAGCACGGCCTGAACCACAAGCATGTCGGCAGCGTGCATGCCGCCGACGCCGCCATGGCCATCGAGAATGCCCGCGAGCTGTACACCCGCCGCAGCGAAGGCGTGAGCCTGTGGGTCGTGCCTTCGGCGCTGATCACCGCCTCTTCGCCTGACGAGAAAGACCCGCTGTTCGTGCCCTCGGACGACAAGGTCTACCGCCATGCCAGCTTCTACGAACTGCCCGACGAAGTCGGACACATGTGAGGTTGGCCATGCACAAGCAAGCTCTCATCCCTTACCTGTTGCTGCTCGGCGACAGCGCCCTGATCCAGGGCCAGCGCCTGTGCCAATGGTGCGGTCACGCACCGGCACTGGAAGAAGAACTGGCCCTGATGAACGTGGGCCTGGACCTGGTTGGCCAGGCCCGCAACTGGCTGGAGTACGCCGCCGAACTGCTCGATGACGGCCGCGACGCCGACGCCCTGGCGTTTCGCCGCGACGAGCGGGCGTACCGCAACCTGTTGCTGGTCGAACAGCCTAATGGCGATTTCGCCGTGACCATGGCCAAGCAGTTCCTCTATGACGCCTGGCACCATGCCGTGCTGCAGCGCCTGGCCGACTCCAGCGACGAGCGTATCGCCGGCATCGCCGCCAAAGCCCTCAAGGAAGTCACCTACCACCTGCGCCGCTCCGCCGAGTGGGTGCAACGCCTGGGTGGCGGCACCGACGAAAGCCGCCGTCGCATGCTCGAAGCGATTCCCACCCTGTGGCGTTTCACCGTGGAGCTCGTAGCAGGCAGCGACAGCGAAGTGGCCCTGGCCGAGGCCGGTATCGCTGCCGACCCTGCCCAGGTCGGCGCGGCCTGGCTGCAGCAGGTAAGCACCCTGTTCGCCACGGTCGACCTGCCGCTGCCCAAGGCGGCCAGCCACTTCTACCTCAGTGGTCGCCAAGGCCTGCACACCGAGCACCTGGGCCTGTTGCTGGCCGAAATGCAGTTCCTGCCAAGGGCCTACCCCGATGCAACCTGGTGAGCTGATCGTCGGTGACCGTGGCGCCCGCGCGCCACGCGGCGACGACCTCGCCCGCGCCTGGGAGGTGCTGGGCCAGGTCATGGACCCGGAAGTGCCGGTGGTCAGCGTGGTCGACCTTGGGATTGTCCGCGACCTCGACTGGCGCGCCGGGCACCTGCACCTGGTGGTCACGCCGACCTACTCCGGCTGCCCCGCCACCGAGGTGATCGAGGGCGATATCCGCCAGGCGCTGGAACAGGCGGGGTTTGCCGCACCAGACCTCGAACGCCGGCTGACCCCGGCCTGGAGCACCGACTGGATCAGCGACCTTGGCCGCGAACGCCTGCGGGTCTATGGCATCGCCCCGCCGCAAGGCAGCGCCAGCAAGCGCAGCCTGCTCGGCGAAGCGCCCCAGGTGTGCTGCCCGCAGTGCGCCAGCGACAACACCGAACTGCTCAGCCAGTTCGGCTCCACGGCCTGCAAGGCGCTGTATCGCTGCCGCGAGTGCCTGGAGCCGTTCGACTATTTCAAATGCATTTGAGCCGTGGAGAACACCATGAGCCAGTTTCACAGCCTGACCATCAAGCAAGTGCGTCCTGAGACCCGCGACGCGGTATCGATTGCCTTCGACGTGCCGGCGCACCTGCAGGACGCCTTCCGTTTCACCCAGGGCCAGTACCTGGTCATGCGCACCCAGTTGGACGACGAAGAAGTTCGCCGCTCCTACTCCATCTGCAGCGCCGTGCAGGATGGCGAGTTGCGCGTGGCGGTAAAGCGCGTGCCGGGCGGGCGTTTTTCGGCTTTTGCCAACGAAGTGCTCAAGGCCGGCCACCAACTGGAAGTGATGCCGCCGTCCGGCAGCTTCTTCGTGCCGCTGGACCCGGCGCGCCAGGGTAACTACCTGGGCGTAGCGGCCGGCAGTGGCATCACGCCGATCCTGTCGATCATCGCTACCACCCTGGCCAGTGAGCCGCACAGCCGCTTCACCCTGTTGTACGGCAACCGTTCGAGCTCCGGCGCATTGTTCCGCGACAAGCTCGAAGACCTGAAGAACCGCTACCTGGACCGCCTGAACCTGATCTTCGTGTTCAGCCGCGAGCAGCAGGACGTCGACCTGTACAACGGTCGCATCGACGCCGACAAGTGCGGCCAGCTGTTCTCCCGCTGGATGGACGTGGCCAGCCTCGACGCAGCGTTCATCTGCGGCCCGCAGGCCATGACCGAAACCGTGCGTGACAGCCTTCAGGCCAACGGCATGGCCAAGGAGCGCATCCACTTCGAACTGTTCGCCGCCGCCGGCAGCGAAGCCCGCCGTGAAGCCCGCGAGGCCGCGCGCCAGGTGGATTCGGCGCTGAGCCACATCACCGTGATCAGCGACGGCCGTGCGCTGAGCTTCGACCTGCCGCGCAACACCCAGAACGTGCTGGATGCCGGCAATGCCATCGGCGCCGAGTTGCCCTATTCGTGCAAGGCCGGCGTGTGCTCGACCTGCAAGTGCCGGGTGATTGAAGGCGAGGTGGAGATGGACAGCAACCATGCGCTGGAGGACTACGAAGTGGCGGCTGGCTACGTGCTGTCGTGCCAGACCTACCCGGTGAGCGACAAGGTGGTGCTCGACTTCGACCAGCTCTGACTGTAGGAGCGGCCTTGTGTCGCGAAAGGGTCGCGCAGCGGCCCCAGGATTTGTGCAGCGATGAAGATTTTGGGGCTGCTGCGCAGCCCTTTCGCGACACAAGGCCGCTCCTACAAACGATCCCAGCAACCCCCGCGTGACCTCAAAAAACAATTACAAAACCCAGAGATCGCTTGCCATGACCCCCGAGCACATCGAAAGCATCAGCAATCACCCCGACTTCCAGCACCTGGTCCGGCGCAAGCGCCGTCTCAACGGCACCCTGACCCTGGCCATGCTGGTGATCTACTACGGCTTCGTGCTGCTGGTGGCGTTCTCCCCCAGCACCCTGGGCCAATCCCTGAACGGCGGCGTGACCACCGTCGGCATGCTGGTCGGTGTGCTCATGGTGCTGCTGTCGTTCGCCCTCACCGGCATCTACGTGCACCGCGCCAATAACGTGCTCGACCCGCTCAACGACAAGGTCAAGCAGGAGTGCGCGCAATGAACTGGACCGCCATCTCGATGTTCATGGTGTTCGTCTGTTTCACCCTGCTGGTGACCCGCTGGGCCGCCCTGCGTACCCGCTCGGCCAGCGACTTCTACACCGCAGGCGGTGGCCTGACCGGCATGCAGAATGGCCTGGCGATCGCCGGTGACATGATCAGCGCCGCGTCCTTCCTGGGCATTTCCGCGATGATGTTCATGAACGGCTACGACGGCCTGCTGTATGCCCTGGGCGTGCTGGCCGGCTGGCCGATCATCCTGTTCCTGATCGCCGAGCGCCTGCGCAACCTGGGCAAGTACACCTTCGCCGATGTGGTCTCGTACCGCCTGGCGCAAACCCCGGTACGCCTGAGCTCGGCGTTCGGCACCCTGGCCGTGGCGCTGATGTACCTGGTGGCGCAGATGGTCGGCGCCGGCAAGCTGATCGAATTGCTGTTCGGCATCGACTACCTGTACGCGGTGATGCTGGTCGGCGTGCTGATGGTCGCCTACGTCACCTTCGGCGGCATGCTGGCCACCACCTGGGTGCAGATCATCAAGGCAGTCATGTTGCTGTCGGGCACCACCTTCATGGCCTTCATGGTGCTCAAGCACTTCGGCTTCAGCACCGAGGCGATGTTCGCCAGTGCCGTGGCCGTGCATGCCAAGGGCCAGGCGATCATGGCGCCGGGCGGCTTGCTGTCGAACCCGGTGGATGCGATTTCGCTGGGGCTGGGCATGATGTTCGGCACGGCGGGTCTGCCGCATATCCTGATGCGCTTCTTCACCGTCAGCGACGCCAAGGAAGCGCGCAAGAGCGTGTTCTATGCCACTGGCTTCATCGGCTACTTCTACCTGCTGCTGATCGTCATCGGCTTCGGCGCCATCGTCATGGTCGGCACCGAGCCTGCCTACCGTGATGCCGCCGGCGCGATCATCGGCGGCGGCAACATGGTCGCCGTGCACCTGGCACAGGCCGTGGGCGGCAACCTGTTCCTCGGCTTCATCTCCGCCGTGGCGTTCGCCACCATCCTTGCCGTGGTCGCCGGCCTTGCGCTTTCCGGCGCTTCGGCGGTGTCCCACGACCTGTATGCCTGTGTGGTGCGCAAAGGTCAGGCCACGGAACAGGAAGAAATGCGCGTGTCGCGTATCGCCACCCTGGTGATCGGCATGCTGGCAGTCGTGCTGGGCCTGGTGTTCGAGTCGCAGAACATTGCCTTCCTCTCTGGCCTGGTGCTGGCCGTGGCGGCTTCGGTCAACTTCCCGGTGTTGCTGCTCTCGATGTTCTGGAAGGGCCTGACCACGCGCGGTGCGGTCATCGGCAGCATGGCCGGCCTGGTGTCGGCGATCGTGCTGGTGGTGCTGGGCCCGGCGGTGTGGGTCAACGTGCTGCACAACCCGCAGGCGCTATTCCCCTACAGCAACCCTGCACTGTTCTCCATGAGCCTGGCGTTCCTCAGTGCCTGGGCGTTCTCGGTGACGGACAGCTCCGAACGCGCCCGTGAAGAGCGTGGGCGCTACCTGGGCCAGTTCATCCGTTCCATGACCGGAATCGGCGCCGCCGGCGCCAGCAAGCACTGATCGTTGACTATGTCGGGTATAACAACAATGAACCGCATGCACCTGAAATCCGCCGCCTGGCTGGCCACCCTCGCCCTGCCCTTGCCGGCCCTGGCCGACTTCATCGGCGACAGCCATGCGCGGCTGGACCTGCGCAACCATTACATCAACCGCGACTTCCGCCAGGACAATGCGCCCCAGGCCAAGGCCGAGGAATGGGGCCAAGGCTTCACCGCGCGCTTTGAGTCCGGTTTCACCGACGGCCCGATTGGCGTCGGCCTGGATGCCATGGGCCAGTTGGGCATCAAGCTCGACTCCAGTCCCGACCGGCGCAACACCGGGCTGCTGCCGTTCGGCCCGAACAGCCATGAACCGGTCGACAATTACAGCGAACTGGGCCTGACCGGCAAGCTGCGCGTGTCCAAGAGCACCCTGCGCATGGGTTCCCTGCAGCCGATGCTGCCGGTGGTGATGTACAACGACACGCGCCTGTTGTCCTCGACCTTCCAGGGCGGCCAGCTGACCAGCCAGGACTTCGGCAACCTGACCTTCAACGCCGGGCGCCTGGACAAGGTCAACCTGCGCGACTCGTCCGGGCGCGATGACATGGGCCTGGGCGCCGCCACCAGCGACCACCTGGATTTTGCCGGCGGCAGCTACGCCATCACCCCGCAGACCAGCGCCAGCTACTACTACGCCAAGCTCGAAGACATCTACCGCCAGCAGTTCGTCGGCCTGGTCGACACCCGCCCGCTGGGCGAAGGCCTGAGCCTGCGCAGCGACCTGCGCTACTTCGACAGCCGCAACGACGGCGCCGAACGCGCCGGCAACATCGACAACCGCAACTTCAACGCCATGTTCACCCTGGGCGTGCGGGCCCACAAGTTCACCGCCGCCTGGCAGCAGATGTCCGGTGACAGCGCCTTTCCGTTCGTCAATGGCGGCGACCCGTTCACCGTCAACCTGGTGACCTTCAACACCTTCACCCGCGCTGGGCTCGACTCCTGGCAGCTGCGCTACGACTACGACTTCGTCGCACTGGGCATCCCCGGTCTGAGCTTCATGACCCGCTACACCGACGGCCGCCACGCCGAAACCGCCACGGTCAGCAATGGCCGTGAGCGCGAGCGTGACACCGACCTGACCTACGTCATCCAGAGCGGTCCGTTCAAGGACGTGAGCCTGCGCTGGCGCAACGTCACCTTCCGTTCCGGCAATGGCCTGACCAACGCCGTGGACGAAAACCGCCTGATCATCGGCTACACCCTGGCGCTGTGGTAACAGCGCCCCCCTATTCGAGAATGGAGAACAGCATGTCTGACGCCCCAACCCTGCAGAGCTTCATCGCCGGTCGCTGGATCGGCCAACACGGCGCCCAGGCCCTGCGCAGCGCCCTCGACGGCCACGTCCTGGCCTACAGCCACGAAGAGCGCCCGGATTTTGCCGAAGCCGTGGACTTCGCCCGCGCTCGCGGCCTGGCCGCACTCATGGCCATGGACTTCCAGCAGCGCGCCGCGCGCCTCAAAGCGCTGGCCCTGTACCTGGCCGAGCGCAAGGAGCAGCTCTACGCACTGTCCCACCACAGCGGCGCCACCCGCGCCGACAGCTGGATCGACATCGAAGGCGGCAACTCCACCTTGTTCGCCTACGCGGGCATCGGCAGCCGCGAGCTGCCCTCGGGCAACCTGGTGCACGAAGGCCCGGCGATCCCGCTGGGCAAGCAAGGTCATTTCGCCGGTAGCCACATCCTGGTGCCGCGTGCGGGCGTTGCCGTGCACATCAATGCCTTCAACTTCCCGATCTGGGGCATGTTGGAAAAGTTCGCCCCGACCTTCCTGGCCGGCATGCCTTGCATCGTCAAGCCAGCGACCTCCACCAGCTACCTGACCGAAGCCGTGGTGCGCCTGATGAATGCCTCGGGCCTGTTGCCCGAGGGCAGTCTGCAACTGGTGATCGGCAGCACCGGCGACCTGCTCGACCGCCTGCAAGGCCAGGACGTGGTGACCTTCACCGGTTCCGCCGATACCGCCGCCAAGCTGCGCGTCACACCGAACCTGATCCGCCACTCGGTGCCGTTCACCGCCGAGGCCGATTCGCTCAACTGCGCCATCCTCGGCCCCGATGTCACCCCGGACAGCGACGAGTTCGAGCTGTACATCAAGGAAGTGGTCCGCGAAATGACCACCAAGGCCGGGCAGAAATGCACCGCCATCCGCCGCGCCATCGTGCCGGCCAAGCACCTGGACGCCGTCGCCACGCGCCTGCGTGAGCGCCTGAGCAAGGTGGTGGTCGGCGACCCGTCGGTGGAAGGCGTGCGCATGGGCGCCCTGGCCTCCCATGATCAGCAGCGTGACGTCGGTGAGCGCGTGCAGAGCCTGCTGCAGAGCTGCGATCAGCTGTTCGGCGCCAGCGACGGTTTCAGCCCACGTGGCGAAGGGGTTGCCGAAGGTGCCTTCTTCGCCCCGACCCTGCTGCAGGCCCGCGACCCGCATGCCGAGGGCGGCGCCCATGATATCGAGGCGTTCGGCCCGGTCAGCACGCTGATGGCCTATGACGACCTGGACGAAGCCCTGGCCCTGGCCGCGCGCGGCAAAGGCAGCCTGGTCGCCTCGCTGGTAACCGCCGACCGTGCCGTGGCCGCCAAAGCCATCCCGGTCGCCGCCGCCTGGCACGGTCGCCTGCTGGTGCTGGACAGCGAAGCTGCGAAAGAGTCCACCGGCCACGGCTCGCCGCTGCCACAGCTCAAGCACGGCGGCCCCGGCCGCGCCGGTGGTGGCGAGGAGCTGGGCGGCCTGCGCGCGGTCAAGCATTACCTGCAGCGTGCGGCGGTACAGGGTTCGCCAAGCATGCTCAGCGCCGTGACCGGTGAGTATGTGCGCGGTGCCGAGGTGATCGAGACCGAAGTGCATCCATTCCGTCGCTACTTCGACGAACTGCGCATCGGCGAGTCGCTGCTGACCCACCGCCGCACCGTGACCGAAGCGGACCTGGTCAACTTCGGTTGCCTGTCGGGCGATCACTTCTACATGCACTTCGACGAGATCGCCGCCAAGGAGTCGCAATTCGGCAAACGCATCGCCCATGGCTACTTCGTGCTGTCGGCGGCGGCCGGGTTGTTCGTGTCGCCGGGTGCAGGGCCGGTGCTGGCCAACTACGGACTGGATACCCTGCGCTTCATCAACCCGGTGGGCATCGGCGACACCATCCAGGCGCGCCTGACCTGCAAACGCAAGATCGACCAGGGCAAGACCAGCCCGCTGGGGCAGCCGCAGGGTGTGGTGGCGTGGGATGTGGAGGTGACCAACCAGCTGGGTGAGCTGGTGGCCAGCTATGACATTCTGACCTTGGTGCTCAAGCGCTAAGAGGCTGACATTTGCGTTGCTTGGGCTGGCCCTATCGCTGGCAAGCTAGCTCCTACAAGGATCTCCACAGCTCCCGAGGCCTGTGCTGTACCTGTGGGAGCCGGCTTGCCGGCGATAGAGCCAGCCCAGACAACGCAGCACTCATGGCCTGCCACTGGTCGGGGTCAACCCCACAAAAAGCGATCATCCACTCCTGCGCAGTACTCCAACGTGCATCAACCACCGCGGAGACTGCCATGAACGATCTACTGAAAATGGGCGGCGGCAACGCCCAGGATGACTGGCCCGAACTGGACCCGGAACGCAACGACCGGGCCGACGACCCGGATGCCGACCCCAACGTCGCCGACGACGATCAGCGTCAGCCCGGCGTACCGGCCAGCGACCCCGAATCGGGCGCTTGATGGGTCGACTGGGGTTTGTCCCCCGACACCCGCCAACGCACTTCGGTAATCCCGTACCGTTCCGCCATGGGCCTGCTGACCTTCTTGATCTTCTCCCGTCCGAACTTGGGAATGATGCCGATCCCCGCATCGCAGCTCGCCCAATGCCAGGCCTCGGCGTTGTCCAGCCGCTCCAGGCGAATGATGAAGCTGCGCGGCTCAGCGTGCAGTTGGTAGTCGATGATGTACAGCTGGGGATTAGGCATCACGCGGCCCTCCTGTTCTCCATGGATGACACTTCATGGAGTGATGCCGCTTGGTAAAGATTCAAAAAAATTGTCGAACAATCTGAAGCGAGGCCCTGAGGCCCCGCTGATTCGCAATTCAATGGGGCTGACGCCCGCCGCCGTGGCTGTTCTGCCCACCCTTTCGGCCCGCCTCCGCCGCCCGCTCACGGTCGTTGGCAAAATTGCCGCCAGAAGCCTGGCCGCCCTTGTGGCCTGCGCGGGACGCTCGCTCGCGGTCATTGGCGAAGTTGCCGGGGTTGGTTTCCTTGGTGCCGCCACGTTGTCCGGTCCGCTCTTGGTCACGAGCCATGTCGTATCTCCTTGCACTGCAATTGGAATGGACGCATGAATCTTTGCCACGCCTCTTTTCCGAGCGATTGAGGCTCGCGTCTGCTCAATCGGATTGCCCGCGGCTGACCGGTGGCACGAAACACCGTCATGGCAAATGCTTGTGTCCCGGCCATCACGCCTTACGCATGCACGCTCCACTGGGCAACTTCGGCCTCCATGGGCATTTCATCGATGGCCTGGATCATGCCGCTGTCCAGCGCCTCCTGAGGCCCCAGGATGCGCGGATAGGCCATCAGGTAGCGCGTTGTGTCCAGCACTTCGCTGGCGCCCTCGGTACGTTCGGCGACGATCTGCGCATACAGCTGCAAGTCATAATCCAGGCTCATCGCATATTCGGCCATGCGCGCATGGTCCACCGACCCGTGCAGCGTCCAGTGGAACGGGTGGAACAGGAACTTGCTGCGGGCGCAGGCGGTGCGGTGGTCGCCGGCCAGGAACAGGATATTGCCCATCGACTCGACGGTGCCCAGGTTATGGGTATGCAAGGGCACCGGCAGGCCGCGCAGGAAGTTGTACAGGGTGAAGCCGTAGCTGCACTCCCCGCCCATGGTGGCGATATTCAACTGCACCACGTCAGCGCCCTGTTGCAGGGCCTTGCCACAGGTGTTGATCAGGTTGCCGCAAGTCGATGAATTGATCGGTCCGGTGAAGTGGATGATGTGTCTGGCCATGCTTGCCTCCAAAGGTTGGCGGGTCATTCCAGTGAAACGGACAGACCTTCAGTCGCGTGCGTCTTCGTCGGTCGTTTGCCCATCGTCACTGCGCTCGCCCATCCGTTGATACTGCTTGCGCAGGGCATGCAACTGGGCGGGGTCCATGTCCTCCAGGTCCAGTAGCGCCTTGTGCGCACGGCGAGTGGTGCGCAGCAGCTCGTCGACCTTGATGTGCAGTTCGTCGTTGTCGCGGTTCTGGGTGTTCTGGATCAGGAACACCATCAGGAAGGTGATGATGGTGGTCGAGGTGTTGATCACCAGTTGCCAGGTGTCGTTGAAGTGGAACAGCGGCCCGCTGACGCCCCATACCAGGATTAGCAACAAGGCGACCCCGAAGGACCACGGGCGTCCCGTCCAATTGGCCAGCCATTGCGCGAAACGGTCGAATTTCATTCCAACGCTCCCAAGCAGGCTTTGTCCTTCGGTGGAAACGCCCACCACGGCAAAGTTCCCGCGCCTCGGACTGCCGGCCATTGATCAGACCACGCTGAACCGTTGCCCCGTCTGGTGGGTCGCAATTCCAGACGCCCTGATACGGAAGTGCCTTGCAATGGAGACGGCCATGAGCGATAGCTGCGCCAGACTGCCCGAGGTGGCCGCGGTGCACCGCCTGAACGTGCTGACGATCAATGTGCACAAGGGGTTTACCCCGCTGAACCGGCGTTTCATCCTGCCGGAGCTTCGCGAAGCGGTGCGCGCCAGCGGTGCCGACCTGGTGTTCCTCCAGGAAGTGCATGGCAGTCATGAGCAGCATGCCCAACGCCATCCGGCGTGGCCGCAGACGCCCCAGTACGAATTTCTGGCCGACAGCATGTGGCCGCAGTTCGCCTATGGGCGCAACGCGGTCTACCCGCATGGCGACCATGGCAATGCCCTGTTGTCGAAATTCCCCATCGTCGAGCACCGCAACCTCGATATTTCGATCCACGGCAACGAGGAGCGCGGGCTGTTGCACTGTCGCCTGGACGTGCCCGGCCATGATCAGGTGCATGCGGTCTGCGTGCACCTGGGGCTGCGTGAAGCCCACCGGCAAAGCCAGGTAAGGCTGTTGCTCGACCTGCTGGACAGCTTGCCGGCCAGCGCGCCGGTGATCGTCGCGGGCGATTTCAACGATTGGCGCCTGAAAGCCGATGCCGTGCTCTCGCAGCGCCTGGTGGAAGCCTTCGGCGAACGTTTCGGCAGCCCGGCCCGCAGCTTCCCGGCGCGTCTGCCACTGCTGCGCCTGGACCGCATCTACCTGCGCAATGCCATGCCGTGCAAGGCCCAGGTGTTGTCCAAATACCCGTGGTCGCACCTGTCCGACCATGCCCCGTTGGCTGCGGAGATCAACCTGTGAACAGACCCTGGGTGGAGGGCAACAGCGTCGAGCTGTTGGTCAATGGCGAGGGGTATTACCCCCGCGTGTTCGAGGCCATGGCCCAGGCGCAGGAAGAAATCCTGCTGGAAACCTTCATCATCTATGACGACAAGGTCGGCCAGCAGCTGCAACAGGTATTGATCGAAGCTGCGCAGCGCGGCGTTCGGGTGGAGCTGGCGGCAGATGGCTACGGCACGGCAGACCTGCCGGACGCCTTCCTTGCGGCGATGACCGAAGCGGGCGTGAGCTTTCACGCGTTCGATCCGCAACCGCGCCTGGCCGGCATGCGCACCAACCTGTTCCGTCGCCTGCACCGCAAGATCGTGGTGGTCGATGGCAAGCGCGCGTTCATAGGCGGGATCAACTACAGCGCCGATCACCTGGAAGACTTTGGGCCGATGGCCAAGCAGGACTATGCCGTGGAGGTGTGTGGGCCGGTGGTGGCGCAGGTGCATGCGTCGAGCCGGCGGCTGATGGCGCCGGTGCTTGACCCACCCAGCGACGTCCGCCCCGCCGTCGCCAGCGCCGGGCCGGCCAGCGCCGTGCTGGTCGAGCGCGACAATGCGCGGCACAGCACCGAGATCGAAGCCTGCTATCTGGAGGCCTTTCGCGGCGCACGTCAGCGCATCGTGGTGGCCAATGCCTACTTCTTTCCCGGCTACCGCTTGCTGCGCGAAATGCGCAATGCCGCGCGACGCGGCGTAGAGGTGACGCTGATCCTGCAAGGCCAGCCGGACATGCGCTGGGTTCGAGCCCTGTCGCGGCTGCTGTACAACTACCTGCTGCGCGATGGGGTGCAGATCCACGAGTACTGCCAGCGGCCACTGCACGGCAAGGTGGCGCTGGTCGACGATCAGTGGTCGACCGTGGGGTCGAGCAACCTCGACCCGCTGAGCCTGTCGTTCAACCTTGAAGCGAACCTGTTGATCCGGGACCGTGCCTTCAACCAGCACCTCTACCAGCACCTTACGGGGTTGGCCAGCGAACAGTGCAAGCGGGTGACCTTGGAACGCATGGTGCGCGGTTACTGGTGGCGAGCGCCGCTGATCTTCATGTGCTTCCACGTTATCCGCCACTTCCCGCGCATTGCCGGCTGGTTCCCCGCGCATCGGCAGCGCCTGCGTTCGGTACAGCCCGAAGTGCAGGCCCAGGGCGACCTGCACGAGGGCAAGACCTGATGACCGACAAACCCTGGCAGACCTGGGGCAAGCGCGTGCTGACCGTGCTGTTCATCGTGCTGATCCCGGTGCTGCTGTATACCCTGGCGCGAAACCTGGACTGGAACGAAGTGCGCCAGTCGCTGGTGGCGTACAAACCGAGCACCTTGGTCGTCGGGCTGGGTCTGGCGTTGTGCAGCTACCTGACCTTTGCCAGTTACGACCTGCTGGCACGGGCCTATACTGGGCATCAGCTGCCGGCGCGTCAGGTATTGCCGGTGGCCTTCGTCTGCTATGCGTTCAACCTGAACTTCACCACCTGGGTCGGTGGCGTGGCATTGCGCTACCGGCTGTACGGCCGGCTGGGGCTGGACACGGCGACCATCACCCGGATCCTCACCCTGGGCCTGTTGACCAACTGGATGGGCTACATGCTGCTGGCAGGCACGGTGTTCGCCCTGCGCCTGGTCAAGTTGCCGGAAAGCTGGGCCCTTGGCGTGACCGGGTTGCAGGTGGTCGGCTTCGTGCTGTTGGCGGTGGCCGTGGGTTACCTGCTGGCCTGCGCATTCGCCACACGGCGTACCTGGCACATCCGCAAACACGAGATCACCCTGCCCTCGCTGCGCCTGGCGCTGTGTCAGGTGGCGCTGGGGGCCAGCAACTGGGCGCTGATGGCGGCGCTGATCTACTGGTTGTTGCCGGGTGATCTGTTCTACCCGTCGATTCTCGGCATCCTGCTGATCAGTTGCGTGGCTGGCGTGGTGGCGCACATTCCCGCCGGGCTTGGTGTACTGGAGGCCGTATTTCTGGCCCTGCTGCATGGCCAGCTGGGCCAGGGCAGCCTGGTGGCGGCGCTGTTGGGGTATCGCACCCTGTATTACCTGATCCCGTTGCTGCTGGCGGTGATTACCTACCTGGTCCTGGAGAAACGCGCCCGGACCATGCGCCAACGCGGTAAAGCGACGTTACGCAAGACCTGAACACGGGCCACGCGCCCGGGAGGTGGCACATGCGGTTATCCCTGTTGATGGTGATGCTGGGCAGTTTGGCCAGCGGCGAGGTGCTGGCCGAGGCGTGCGATGTGGTCACCCGCTCCTCCAGCGAGGCGGTCAAGCCTGTCGAAGGGCATACCTGCTACAGCTTCGGCAACATGCCAGCGGAGGCGATCAACTGGTCCTGCAGCAACGAGAGCAAGGAAATGCTCAGCACCGAGAAGCACAAGGTGGCCCGCTGCGCCGATGGCAGCGTTGGCAGCTGCATCGCGCCACTGACCCAGGAAGCCTTGGCCAATCCGAAAGCCGGCGGCGGCGATGGGCCCTCGACGCGTCCCGCATTACCCAAGGATGCGCGGGTGATCACCTACTACTACGACACGCCCAGCCTGGGCCAGGCCCGCAGCGATTGCGAGCGCAACAATGGTATTTGGCAGACCCACTGACCGTCTTTTCTACGCGGTCCCTGTGGGAGCCGGCTTGCCGGCGATGAGGCCGGGACAGGCAAAACTGGCCAAGCTGTTCTGGCCCTATCGCCGGCAAGCCGGCTCCCACAGGAATCGTGTCAGCTTTTTGAAATTGAGCAAGACAGTTGCTCCCACAGGCATCGGGTCAGCTTTTATATATTGAGCAAGACAGTTGATCCCACGGGTATCAAGGTGAGATCGGGTCGCTGGCCGGGAAGGTCTCATCCAGCGCATTGTCCACGGTGCTTTCACGGGGCCGCGACGCCTGGGCGCACTTGCAGTCGCCCATCCTGCACGGTTCACCGTTGCGGTGCCCGGACGCACACGCCTCGCAGCAGTACGCCTTGCCGTCCTGCATCAGGGCATTGCCGTCCACCGTGCAGGAACAATGGGGACACGCACAGCGTTGTTCGTTCATGGTCATTTCCTCGGTTTTTCATCGACGACGTCATCCGTCCAAGGCTCGCCGTCCAAGGGATCTGAACGGGCCAGCTCGGCTTCGTCCAGGCCAATGCCACCGCCAATCTCGTGCTCGTCGACACTGCGCAGCATCTGGTCGGCCGGGCCGTCGTCGGTGCCGGGCTCATCGTCGTCGCGCGCCCCGTTTTCATCCAGCAGGGTGTCCGGGCTCATGTCGTCCCAGGTGACGTTGTCTTCGTGCAGGCTGTCGCTCAGCGTCTCGCCACCGGTCATGCCACTTTCGGCCACCCGCCGCGGCGGGAATTCCTGGTCCACTTCGCGTGCCGGGCGCTCATCCCCCACGCGGCCCTGGCGCTCGTCGTCGTGCTCGTTGAAATCCAGTTCGTGGACATTGCCCATGCGGTCTTCGGTGTCATCGATTTCGCCAGGGGTATAGGGCTTGGGGTTATCGGGTCGGGACATGTCGGCTCTCCGTCATCCAGGTATTTCAACTCGTTACAGGCGTTTGACTACCCGTGGAAGACAATGATTCAGAGTTTTTCCGGTGGCGAATTTTTGAACTCGCCGGCGCCCTGCTCCCTCCCATTTCTAGAGACCTGCATATCGTCCCGGAGCCCGTCATGGCCAAGCCCCTGCAGGAGTACCAGCGCAAGCGCGATTTCAACGCCACGCCCGAGCCCAGCGGCAAGCGCGGGCGTGCCAAGGCCCATGCCCTGCAGTTCTGCATCCAGAAACACGACGCCAGTCACTTGCACTATGACTTTCGCCTGGAGCTCGATGGCACGCTGAAAAGCTGGGCCATCCCCAAAGGCCCGTCACTGGACCCTAAAGTGCGGCGTCTGGCCGTGCAGGTGGAGGACCACCCGCTCGACTACGCCAGTTTCGAGGGCAATATCCCCGAGGGCCACTACGGCGCCGGCGACGTGATCGTCTGGGACCGTGGCATCTGGGAGCCCGAAGGCAACGCCCGGCAAGCCTATGCCAAGGGCAAGCTGCGGTTTCGCCTGCAGGGCGAGAAGCTCAATGGCGTATGGAACCTGTTTCGCACCCACCTGGCGGGCAAGAAAGAGCAATGGATGCTGGTCAAGTCCAACGACGGCGAGGCCCGCAGCGAGTCGGACTACAGCATCGTCGATGCCCAACCCGACAGCGTGCTGAGCGACCGTACGTTGGTACCACGCCGTCCTGCCAAGGCCGCTCAGGCGCCTGCCAGGCGCAAACGGCCGGCCACGGGCAAGAAAGCAGCCCTGCCCGCCCAGTTGCAACCGCAGCTGGCTACCCTGGTCGACTCACCGCCCAGCGGCGACTGGCGTTACGAGGTCAAGTTCGACGGCTACCGGGTGCTGGCCCGTATCGAAGGCGACGATGTTCGGCTGTTCACTCGCAACGGCCATGACTGGAGCAGCAAGATGCCCAGGCAGGTCGAAGCGCTGCGCGCGCTGGGCATCGATTCGGCCTGGCTCGATGGTGAGATGGTGGTCAAGGGCGAGCATGGCGTGTCTGATTTTCAGGCCCTGCAGAACGCTTTCGACACCGACAATGACGAGCAGATCGTCTACTACCTGTTCGACCTGCCCTACCTTGGTGGCCATGACCTGCGCCAACTGCCCCTGGAGGACCGTCGCTCGGCCCTGGCCAAGCTGCTGGAGGACGAGCAGTCCGAGGTGCTGGAGTATTCCGCCGATTTCGACCAGCCGGTCGAATCCCTGCTCGACAGCGCCTGCCGCCTGCAGCTCGAAGGCTTGATCGGCAAGCGCTTGGGCAGCCCCTACCTGGGCAAGCGAAGTGCCGACTGGATCAAGCTCAAGTGCAAGCAGCGCCAGGAGTTCGTGATCGTCGGCTACACCGATCCCAAGGGCAGCCGCACGGCCTTCGGTGCACTGCTGCTGGCCCTTCACGACAACGACAGCGGCGAGCTGCGCTACGCCGGCAAGGTCGGCAGCGGTTTCAGCGCCGCCACACTCGGCACGATCCATGCCCGGCTCAAACCCCTGGAAGTTGCCAAACCTGCCCTGGCCAACCCGCCGACCGGCGTCGAGGCCCGCGGTGTGCACTGGCTCAAGCCGCAACTGCTGGCAGAAGTCGCCTACGCCCAGATGACCCGCGACGGCTCGGTACGCCACGCGGTGTTTCACGGCCTGCGCGATGACAAGCCTGCCACCGCCATCGACCTGGAGCGCCCGATGCCCGGCAAGAAGATCCCCCGCCATCCGCCCCACGATGAGCCGCTGAGCGCATTGCGCCTGACCCACCCTGACCGGGTGATCGATGCCACCTCAGGCGCCACCAAGCGCGACGTGGCCGAGTACTACGCCCAGGTAATGCCTTGGCTCCTGCCCCAGCTCAAGGACCGCCCGGTGGCCTTGGTGCGCGCCCCGGAGGGCCTGACGGGCGAGCTGTTCTTCCAGAAAAATGCCGGCCAGCTGCATCTCCCCAACGTGCTCAGCTACGACAAAGCCGAAGCTGGCCAGGCGGCGATGGTCATCAATCGCCCCGATACCCTGCTTGGCGCGGTCCAGATGAACATGCTCGAACTGCACACCTGGAATGCCACCAACAAGGCTTTCGACAAGCCCGACCGCTTCGTGCTCGACCTCGACCCGGACCCGGCACTGCCGTGGAAAGCCATGCTCGACGCCACCCAGCTGACCTTGACGCTGCTCGACGAGCTGGGCCTGAAGGTGTTTCTCAAGACCAGTGGCGGCAAGGGCATGCACCTCGTAGTGCCGCTGACTCGGCGGGCCGACTGGGACGAGGTCAAGGACTTCAGCCACGCCATCGTCGACTACCTGGCCAAGCTGTTCCCCGACCGCCTCAGCGCCGTGTCAGGGCAGAAGAACCGGGTCGGGCGGATCTTCATCGACTACCTGCGCAACGGCCAGGGCGCCACCACGGCCTGTGCCTATTCCCTGCGCGCCCGCGAAGGACTGCCGGTGTCGGTGCCGATCTGGCGCGCGGAGCTGGCTCAACTCAAGGGCGCCAACCAATGGCATATCGGCAATCTGCATGATCGCCTGGCCGACCTCGACGACCCCTGGGCCGACCTGGCCAAGACCCGCCAATCGATTACCGCGCGCATGCGCAAACAGATGGGGATGGCATGAGCATCATCCAGGATTTCGACTTGAACACCCTCGACAGCCTGTTGCGCACGTTCAGCGAACGCCCGCAGGCACTCAACCTCGACACCAAGCTGGCCGAGCTGATGCAGGCGCTGCTGGCTGACCACCTCGACCTGCTGCCACTGCCCGGCCAGGGCCATACCCTGCAGCGCTGGCAGACCCTGGCGCGGGTAGCCGGCTGCGACCTGGCACTGGCGAAACTGTACGAGGGGCATACCGACGCCCTGGCGATCCTGGCCGAATGTGGCGCCGCGCACCGGGTGGGTGATGCCGTATGGGGTGTGTGGGCGGCCGAGCCACCCGATGCCCGCGCGCGTATCGTCGGCCGGAACGGCGACCAGGTGCGCCTGGCCGGGCGCAAGGCCTGGTGCTCCGGCGCTCTGCAGATCGACCGCGCACTGATCACCGCCTGGGCCGAGGATGACCAGCCGCAGCTGGTGGCCATCGAACTGGCCCATACCCGCCAACGCCTGCAGGTCGAGCACTGGCAGGCGGTCGGGATGGCCACCACCACCAGCGTCGAGGTCGAGTTCGACGACGCGCCCGGCATTGCGATCGGTCAGCCAGGCCAATACCTCACACGCCCGGGCTTCTGGCATGGCGGCGCGGGCATTGCCGCCTGCTGGTACGGCGCCGCCGAGGCCCTGGCCGACTACTTGCGCGAGCATTGCCGCAAACCCCACCCCGATCCCCATGCCCAGGCGCATCTGGGCGCTGTCGACGCTGCCCTGTGTGGCGCCCGGGCAGCGTTGCGTGCGTGCGCCGCCTGGATCGACCGCCAACCGGGCGCCGACGCCAGCTTCGAGGTACGCCGCGTGCGTGCCCAGGTCGAACAGTCGGTGGAACAGGTCATCCACCATGTGGGCCGCGCGCTGGGCGCAACGCCGTTCTGCCGCAGCAGCCACTTCGCCAGGCTCAGCGCCGACTTGCCGGTGTTCCTGCGCCAGAGCCACGCCGAACGCGACCTGGCCACCCTTGGACAGCAGCTGGCCCAGGTGCCGGCAGGAGCCTGGCAGCTATGAGCGAGAACCTGATCCAGGCCAGCAACGGCACGCCCTGGGCCGCCTGGCAGCAGTCGGCGCACCTGGCCCGTGCCGGTTGGCTCACCCCCGATCAGCTGTGCCCGCCGGGCCGGCGCCTGGTATTGCTGGCCCCGCACCCGGATGACGAGATCCTCATGGCCGGCGGCCTGCTGGCGGGCATGCACGGTCGCGAGCAGGACCTGCTGCTGGTTTCCGCCACCGACGGCGAAGGCAGCCACCCGGACTCGTCGACCTGGACCGAACACCGTCTGCGCCGCCAGCGACCGCTGGAAAGCCGGCATGCCTTGCAACAGCTGGACCTGGACCTCAACCAGCTGGATTGGCGGCGCTTGCACCTCAAGGACGGCGCCTTGCCCCGCGACGAAGCGTTCCTGGTCAACCACCTGAACCAGTTGCTCAGGCCCGAAGACCTGCTGATGACCACCTGGCGTGGCGACGGCCACTGCGACCACGAGACACTCGGCCGCGCAGCGGCACAAGCGGCCCAGGCGCGCAAAGTGCAACTGGTCGAAGTGCCGGTGTGGGCCTGGCACTGGGCGCAGCCCGACGACCCACGGCTGCCCTGGTCACGGGCGCACCGCATCGCCCTCGACGAATCCCGCCTGGCCCGCAAGCGCCAGGCCCTGGCCGCGCACCATAGCCAGCTGGAGCCGGACCAGGAGCGACCTGCGGTACTGCCGCCCGACCTGCTGGAGTGTCTGTTGCAACCGTTTGAACTGGTCTTTCTCTAGGGGATGGGTCATGAGCCTCGATGCGCACTATTTCGCCGACCTGTACGCCCACGACGAGGACCCTTGGGCGTTCCGCACGCGCTGGTACGAGCGGCGCAAGCGCGATCTCCTCATGGCCTGCCTGCCGCGCCAGTACTACCAGCGCGTTTTCGAACCGGCGTGCGCCAACGGCGAGCTGAGCGCCGCGCTGGCCGAGCGTTGTGCCGAACTGCTGTGCCAGGACCTCGACCCGACCGCCGTGCGGCTGGCGCGTGAGCGCCTGGCCGCCATGCCCAATGCCACGGTCGTCAAGGGCCGGCTGCCCGTCGACTGGCCGGGTGAGCGTTTTGACCTGATCGTGCTCAGCGAACTCGGCTATTACCTGGACCCGACCGACTGGTTGCAGGTCATCGAGCAGACGGTGGGCAGCCTGACCTGCGACGGCGGTGTGCTGGCCTGTCACTGGCTGCACCCGATCGCCGGCTGCCCCCAGGATGGGCGTCAAGTTCACCACCTGCTGGCCAGCCACCTGCCGTTGTATCCGGTTTGCCGCCATGAGGAAGCGGACTTCGTGCTGGAGTACTGGTCGTGCCAGCCCAGCGTGGTCGACCTGCAAGAGACCTGCCCATGATCGCGGTGGTGATCCCGGCGCACAACGAAGCCCGGCGTCTGGGCCGTTGCCTGAAGGCCATGGCCGCGGCAGTGGCGGTGGCCGAGCAGGCAGGCCATCGGGTCGAAGTGCTGGTGGTACTGGACCGTTGCGTCGATGGCAGTGCCGCCGTGGCTCGGCAGCATGGTGTGCATACCATGGCGGTCGAAGCTGGCTGCGTTGGCATGGCGCGGCGGCTCGGGGCGGCGCTGATGCTCGAGCGCGGTGCCTGCTGGCTGGCCTGTACCGATGCCGATAGTCAGGTCCCGCCACACTGGCTGTTGTCACAGCTCGCCTGCACCGCCGAAGTGGTCTGCGGCACGGTGCATATCGCGCATTGGCAACCCTGGCAACGCGCCGCACTGCGCAAGCGCTACCTCAGTGGCTACCAGGCCTGCGAAGGGCACAGGCATATCCACGGTGCCAATCTGGGCGTCTGTGCGCAGGCTTATGAACGCGTCGGTGGGTTCCGGCCGCTGGCGGCCCATGAGGACGTGCAACTGGTGCATGACCTGGAGGCCAGCGGCGCGCAGATCGTGTGGACGGCCAAACATAGCGTGGCGACCAGCAGCCGCCGCGATAGCCGGGCACGGGAAGGGTTTGGTGATTATCTGGCGCGTCTGGACTCGACGCTGCAGTAGCACTGCCCGCGTCAGGAGGCCTTGCGCGGGCGCTTGGCCGGTTTCTTCTCTGCCGGTGCCTTCTCTGCCGGTGCTTTCTTGCCGCCCTTGCCGCCCAGGCTGCGCTTGAGCAGTTCGGTCAGGTCGATGATATCGGCGCCCTTCTCTGGCACTGCATCGCCCTTGTCCACCACGCTGATCTTGCCCTTGCTGGCCTTTTCCTCGACCAGGTCCATGATGGTATGGCGGAAGGCGTCATGGTATTCGTCCGGCGCCCATGTCCCGCTCATGTCCTCGACCAGGCGCTTGGCCATGTCCAGTTCACGCTTGTCGACCTTGGTTTCGGTCACGCTCTTGTCCAGCTCCAGCGACTCCACCCCACGTACCTCGCCGGGCCAGCGCAGGGTGATCATCACCAGCGCATCCTCCAGCGGGCGCAGCAGCGCCAGGTGCTGACGGGTGTGCAGCACCACCGTGGCCAGGGCCACCTTGCCAGTGCTTTCCAGGGTTTCGCGCAAGAGCGCATAGACCTTGCCGCCGCGACGGTCGGGGCTGAGGTAGTAAGGCGTATCGAAGTGCTGCAACGGGATTTCGCTGGCCGCGACGAAGGAGAAAATGTCGATGGTTTGCGTCGCTTCGGGCCGAGCGCTGCGGATTTCTTCCTCGCTGATCACCACGTAGCGGCCCTTCTCGAACTCGACGCCCTTGACGATGTTGTCCTTGTCGATGTCCTTGCCGGTGACCTTGTTGATCCGCTTGTAGCCCACCGGCTCCATGCTGCGCTTGTCGAGCCAGTCGAAATCGACCCGTTCGGTGCGCACGGCGGTGTTGAGCGAGACCGGGATATGCACCAGGCCGAAACTGATCGCACCTTTCCAGATTGCCCTGGCCATGGCGAGCCTCCTAAGGTTGCAGCGGTTGGCTGGAGCGCATCGCGCCGCAGCGCTCGCACTGTTGGCAGACCAGGCCATTGGCCTCAGCGCTCACAAGGGTACGCCAGTGGCAGCCACGCAGCAGGCAGACAAGGGTCATCAGCCACCTCCTTGGCCCGAAAAGGTCGGGCACTTACTTGAAGTGACTGCGCGGCGCGGTGAAGGTTTACTCCAATTGCGCCCTGCCCCTCAGCCTTCGCTGCTGAACAACACGCGCTTGAAGGCCTCCGCCGCCAGGTGAACCTGCACCGACCAGTCGTCCGCTGCGTCACTGCCGGCGTCATCGGAGATGTATTTCAGGCATACGAAGGGGATACCTTCCGTGCCGGCGATCAGGGCCAGCACATAGGCTTCCATGTCGACGATGTCGTAAGGCGACTCGCCGTGGTTGACCTCGAAGCTGTCGCCGCTGCCGCAGACCCCCAGTGGCAGGCCGGGAATCGCCTCGCCATGCTCCAGCAGCACCGGGATGTCCGACAGCGGCGTCTCGTAGCGGGCGAAGCCCAGTGGGGTCACGTCCATGTCGCGCTGCACGAAGCGCGTGCAGCACACGACTTCGCCTTTGCCGTAGCGCTGGCTGCCGGCCGAGCCGAGGTTGACGATGAGCTTGGGACGGTGCTGCTGCACCGCTTTTGTCAACGCGATGGCGGCATTGACCTTGCCGATACCCGTGAACACCGTGTTGACGTCGGCGAACACGCTACCGGCTTCGGCCTCAAGGGCGAAGACGAACAGGGTGTCGGCGAGGGAAATGTGGGGGAATTGCTTGATGAGCAGCATGGCGCGGGCGGTTCCGAATGGCTTGCGAGGGCGCAGCCATTGTCGGCAAACCCTGCCCGAATGCAAGTGTTCGGCAAAACCTTGCGCCAGCAGTGCCAGGTCGCCCCGGCACTGCGCAGGCTTCAATTACGAGCGGCCGCCCTTGTGGCCTGACTCGCGGTCCTTGTTCATATCGGCATCCTTACGGCCCGATTCGCGGTCCTGGCTCATGCCACCGCCGGAGGACTGCCCGCCCTTACGTCCGGCGTCGGAAGCTTTTTGCCGGTCATTGGCGAAGTTGCCTGGGTTCTTGGTGCCACCCTGGCCGCCCTGGCTGCCGGTACGGCTGTTCTCTTTGTTAGCCATGGTCTGAAACCTCATGTGACTTCGGAAATGCACGGCAGAACGCCGTACATAGGTTCGGAGTTCGGCGATAGCGAGGGATTCGTTTTATCGCCAAGCGTTCGGACCGGTGGCGTTAATAAACGGGCGTTACTTATTTGGTGCGCCGGGTTGTCCGTCGCTGCTGTCCAGTTGCCGCTGGCGCCTGCCCAGCCAGCCCCCGGTCAGGCCCCAGCCCACGGCGATCAGCGCACCGATCAGCATGGCCATCTGCGGGTGCTCGGCAAACACGTCCAGCGCCCGCTTGACCCAGCCACTCAAGGCGTCACCGCCCCGATAGACCACGGTATCGATGAAGCTCTTGGCCTTGTACTTGTCCTCGGCCGGCAACACCGTAAAGAGCATTTCTCGCCCCGGCCTTACCAGCGCGTACTCGCCTGCCCGACGGACCACCATGACCACCACGAAAACCGCAAACACCGGAGCCAGCGCCAACCACAGGAAACCTGCCGCCATCACCAGTGGCACGGCCACCAGCAACACGCCGACGCCCATGCGCCTGGCCAGGCGCCCGGTAATGAACACCTGGGTAAGGATCGCCAGTACCTGCACCACGCTGTCGATCAGGCCGAACACCTGGGTCTGGCGGGTGCGGTCGGTGAACGTCTCGCTGACGATGCGGGCCTGTTCGAAATACAGAAACGTACTGACGCTGGCCAGCAGTACGACGAACAAGGCGATGCCCAACAGATACGGTGAACGCAGCACGGCCGTTGCCCCGGCGAAGGGATTGCCGCCCAAAGGCCGCGAGTCGGGCTGTTCGCTCGCCGCAGGCAAGGGGTGGCGGTCGCGCCAGCGCTGCAGGTACTCGGCCGCGACCATGCTACCCAGCAGAAACAGGCCCGCCAGCATGACCAGGCCCGCATGGCCCAACGGCGCGACCAGCAGCGCGCCCAGAATCGGCCCGCTCAGCCCGCCCAGGCTCGCACCCGCCGCCAGCAGGCCGAACAGTCGCTTGCCCTGCTCGCTGGCGAACAGGTCGGTCAGCACGCTCCAGGCCAGCGAAATGGTCAGCAGGTTGAACACCGACAGCCAGATATAGAAGGCCCTCGCCTGCCCTACGTCGTCCGGCTGACAGGCGAACAACACCGCGAACAGCAGCAAATTGCTGACGAAAAACCCGTAGGTCCAGTGCAGGATATGCCGCCGCCGCACCTTCGAGGCCAGCCAGCCGAACAGCGGCAGGCACGCCAGGGTGGCGATGAAGGTGCCGGTGAACAGCCACTGCAGGTTGTCGACACCCCCGGCCACACCCATGGTCTCGCGCACCGGGCGCAACATGAAGTAGCCGGTGAACAGCAGGTAGAACAGCGCAAGCCCCGCGACAACGGCCGGCCCCTCGCCAGGCCGGATGTTCAGTCCCTGCTCCAGCTGTTTGCGCCAGCGGGCCACGGCCTTAGCCGAACTGCTGGATCAGCGCCTGTTGCTGCGCCTGGCTGAGCAAAGGTTCATGCCCGGCCTTGAGTTGATCGAGCTGGCGCTCGGGGCGGCCGGTCGCGGGGATTACCGTGGTCACCGCCGGGTGGCTGATGGCGAACTTGAGAAACAGCTGCGCCCAGCTGCCGATGCCGGCTTGCGCCGCCCAGGCGGGCAGCGGCTGATCCTTGACCCGGCCGAACAGGCGGCCATCGTCGAACGCCCGGTTGATCAAGACCGCCACGCCCTTGTCCTGGCACAAGGGCAGCAGTTCGCGCGCGGCTTGCGGCGCGTTGACCGAGTAGTTGATCTGGATGAAGTCCAGCGGCTCACGGCGCACGATGCTGGCGACTTCATCGTGACCACTGTTCAAGTAATGGGTAATGCCGACGTAGCGGGTCTTGCCCTGCTGCTTGAGTTCACGGGCATAGGGCAGTTGCGTCTGCCAGTCCCGCAGGTTGTGGATCTGCAGCAGGTCGACCTTGTCGGTGCGCAGGCTTTTCAGGCTGCCCGCCCATTGCGCCTCGGCGTCGGCTCGGCTGTCGGCGGCGATCTTGGTGGCGATGAAGCATTGCCGGTGCCAGCCGCCCTCCTCCAGCAACTGGCCGAGCACACTGTCGGCGCCGCCATAGTTCGGCGACGTGTCGATGACTTTGCCGCCGCCGTCGAAAAACGCCTTGAGCACTGCCTTGAGCTGTTGGAACTGGGCCGAATCGGGCGCCACCTCGAAACTGCCGGAGGTGCCCGCGCCGATCACCGGCAAGGCCTCGCCCGTGGACGGGACCTTGCGGGTCAGCAACCCGGGGGAGGTAGCGGCGTGCAACCAGGGACTGGCGGCCAACAAGCCCAAAGCCGCACTGGCACGTAGGACATCGCGACGACCATACATGGAAAAGCTCCCGTCATAAGTCGGAAACTTTCAAGGCTAGCCGCTCCCGCCTGCACTGGCCGGTGATTCTGTGTCGGGATGTTTAGGGCTCAAGCCTGCAGCAGCAGGCTCAGGTCCAGGCCGGCTTCGGTCATGGGCGGGCACCAGTAGTATCCACCGGTCAGTGGCCGGCTGAAGCGGTACAGGCCGTCGATGATGCCGTCTTCCAGCCCGCTCATGCGCCGCAGCTGCACTTCGAAGGCCTCCAGGCTGTGGCCCAAGGCGACGAACGCAAGGCCGGCGCCGCGGCTGTCGGCCCAGGCTACCGAACGGCGGACCATGAACGCCTCGGGCTCGAAGCTTTCCTGGGCAGTGCGCTTGACGTGGGCCGAGTCCGGAGCGTCGTCGAGCTCTTCGTTGTCGGCCAGGCGTCGACCGATGATGTTGTCCTGGTCGGCCTGGGGCAGTGACTTGAAGTATTCCAGGTCGTGCTTCCACAGCTGGAAAGCGGCGAAGCTGGAGCCCGCCAGGCCCGGCTGATCGCCGGCCACGATGGCGGCCGCCACGGCGTCCTCGTCGACCGGATTTTCGGTACCGTCCTCGTAACCGGTCAGGTCATGGCCGCCACGGTGCAGGAAACCGTCAACGCTGTCGGCCAGCCGCAGGGCCGGGGCCAGTGCAGCTTCCAGGGCTTGGGCCTGCAACAGCAGGTCGCCGCGTTCGTCGCCACGCAGCCACAGCCACAGGGCGTGCTGGGTGCTTGGGTTCTCCACCACCGTATCCAGCTGCGGAAACGCTCGCAGGCCAGGCACTTCACGGCCCAGCGCTTTTACCAGCGGCGCGCCGATACCGACAATCAGACGCTGGCCATCCACCTGTGGCAGCAGCGCATCGAGCGCCGCAGGCAGGGCTTCGGGCGACTGCAACGTGAAGAACAGATGGCGGGCCTGGGCCGGCACCGGGGTGGCAAGCAGACCTTGCTGGAACGGCATGACGGGCTAATCCTTTCGCTAAAAGCGGGAATGCTACTGCGCCAGCATCGCTACCGCAACGCAGCCAATGCCGCAGGGGTAAGGGCGCGGCTTGCGGCAAGCAGGGCTTGCGGATAGGATGGTTAGCATTGAAAGTGGTAATCATGATTACCGCGAGGAGGAGCAAATGGCCCAAGCAGCAGACATCTTCAGTATTGGCCACCCCGCGGTGGGCAATGTTCGGGAGTTACTGACACGCCTGGAGAAAGCCAAGGGTCGTGCCCAGTCGAAGACCGGCATCGTCATCGAAGTGAACGCCGACAGCGCAAAGCAACTGGACGTCTACGTCAGTGCGCTGGAAATGCTCGGGCAGTACTTCTCCGCACGCGTGGCGGGCGCACCCGAAGAGGCCGTCAAACTGATCGTGCAGGCCTTGGTTCCGGCCAAACCTGTGACCTCCACGCAGCTCAAGCAAGCGCAAATGCTGGCGAAAGCCAAGACCGCCGTGCTGCAGAGCGGTGATTGGGTAAGCGCGGGCGAAATCGCCAGCCTGGCCAACTTCAGCGCGGCCAACCCCAGCTCGCAACCGAGCAAATGGAAGCGTGACAAGCGCCTCTTCGCCATCCGCCATGAAGGCGTCGACTACTTCCCGCTCTACGGGCTCGATGAAACGACCAGCTATCGTCCGCTGCCGGTGCTCAAGGAATTGATCACGGTGCTTGAACCGATGAAAGATGGCTGGGAAATGGCCTACTGGTTCATGTCCGTGAACAGCTGGCTTGGCGCCAAGCGCCCGCAGGACCTGCTGCGCAGTGCACCCGAACGCGTCGTGGCGGCTGCCCAGCAAGAGGTTGCCGGTATTACCCATGGCTAAACCCCCGAGGCTGCCGGTCCCCGGTGAGGCATTGAACCTCTCGTTCATTACCCTGGCGGCCGGCACCCTCCTCCATCGCATCCACAACAAACGCTTCGGCGCTGCGCAATACAACCCGACCGGCGTGGGCGATGCCCGCTTCAGCCCGATCAAGGATGCGGCCGGTCAAGTCATCCCCACCCTGTATGCCGGTACCACGTTCCACTGCGCGGCCATGGAAACGGTGTTCCATGACATACCCTATGCCCCGGGTTTCAAAGCCGTGCAGCAGCGCCGCTACGTCGGCAACCTTCATTCACAGGTGGTGCTGGGCGGCGACCTGCAACTGGTCGATCTGTCCAGCAAGGCCCTGCGCCTGCTGGGGGTGCCGCGCTCGCAACTGATCGACACCGAGGCAGAACGCTACCCCTACACACGGCAATGGGCCGAAGCCATCCACGCCTTTGCCCCGCAAGCACAGGGGCTACGCTGGGTATCGCGGCAGGACGATGAGGCCGTTGCGATCGTTCTGTTCGGCGACCGGGTGGCCGGCACTGTGCTACAGGCCCACGCGGCCAGCCGAGACTTGTTGAGCGACCCAGCCACGTTCTCCGACCTGCTTGATTTGGCTGAGCGCATAGGCGTTCTGCTGCTGCCTGATGCAGACTGAAGCGCAGCGCGCCGCTCAGTAACAAAAAGTTACCTAGCGATGGCGCTATGCAATTAGCGATCGCCAGAGGCCGACCTAGACTCTCCGGATCCTTCATCCGAGTGCTTGCCCATGACCGCCTCGCCCTTGCTCACCGCCTTCCTGCCCCTGGCCCTGGGCATCATCATGCTCGGGCTTGGGCTGTCGCTGACCCTGGCCGACTTCGCCCGGGTGGTGAAATACCCCAAACCCGTGGTGGTCGGACTGGTGTGTCAGATTCTGCTGCTGCCGTTCTTGTGTTTCCTGATCGCCAATGGCTTTGGCCTGGAGTCGGCGCTGGCGGTCGGCCTGATGCTGCTGGCGGCCTCACCGGGCGGCACCACTGCCAACCTGTTCAGCCACCTCGCCCACGGTGACGTGGCCCTGAACATCACCCTGACAGCGGTCAACTCACTGATCGCGATCCTGACCATGCCCTTGCTGGTGAACCTGTCGCTGAGCTGGTTCATGGCCTCCGACCAAGCCATACCGCTACAGTTCGCCAAGGTCATGCAGGTGTTCGCCATCGTCCTGCTGCCGGTGGTGCTGGGGATGCTGATTCGTCGCTGGACGCCAGCGTTTGCCGCGCGCATGGAAAAACCGATGAAGTTGGTGGCCGCGTTGTTCCTGGCCTTCACCATTGTCCTGGCGATGGCCAAGGACTGGCAGACGGTGGTCGAGTACGCGCCCGTGGTCGGTCTGGCGGCCTTGGTGTTCAACCTGGTCAGCCTGACGGTGGGTTACTGGGTGCCGCGTTTGCTGAGCATTCCCAAGCGCCAGGCCATCGCCATCGGCATGGAGATCGGCATCCACAATGGCACCCTGGCGATCGCCCTGGCCCTGAGCCCGTCACTGCTGAACAACGCCACCATGGCGGTGCCGGCGGCGCTGTACAGCCTGATCATGTTCTTTACCGCTGCCGCGTTCGGCTGGTGGGTGAGCCGTGGGCATGCTGGCGTGGAGACAACCGCCAAGGGGGAAGCGGCCAACTGACGCTCAGGCGCGGTCGCGCCGAGCCTGCAACTGGCGCTTGAGCACTTTCAGGGGCGGCGCATAGAAAAAGCCGAACGACACACTGCCGGTGCGGCCCTTGATCGCGTGATGCAACCGGTGGGCGCGATGCAGGCGCTTGAGGTAGCGGTTCACCGGCCGTGGCTGACGCGGCCAGTGACGATGGAACAAACCGTCATGCGCCAGCACGTACAGCACCCCGTAGCCTGCCACGCCCGCGCCGACCCATTGCAGCGGTGCATGGCCGGCCTTGCCCAGCGCCACCAGCGCGGTGGCGATCAGGCCCAGGGCCACCAGGTACAGGTCGTTGGTTTCGAGCATGCCCAGCTGCGGTTCATGGTGCGAACGGTGCAGCCACCAGCCCCAGCCATGCATGATGTACTTGTGCGCCAGCGTGCCGACACCTTCCATGGCCACCAGGGTGCCAAGCAGCACGAGGAAATTGAGCAGCATGTAACGGTCCGGGTGAAGGTGAAAAGTGCCGCAAGGGTACCGATTGCCCGCCTTTTTTTCCATGCGGCAGTGACCGGTTGTAGGGCATTTCTCGATTAAGCCATTGTCATCTTTCTGCCCTTGACCCCGCTTGCTGCCGGGCGTAAGGTCCGCGTCGCAATTTCGCACCCCTGCACAGGAGTCCTGAATTGGACAGTAGCCCCAGTCGCTTGCGACAGGCCCACTCGGCGAGCTAGTCCGGCAGCGTCCTGCCACTGTCTCGCCCCTGGCCAGACGGTGGAATTTCTCCCAGCCCCTTGCGGCTGCATTCCCCTCTCCCCTTTGTGGTCCTGCGCATTTCTGGTTTTTTACAGCCACGCCATCGACATGGCGTTCGAGCGGGCATTTGCCCCGCGCTAGAGGTTTGCTATGGATTGGAAAGTCTTTCTGCTGCGTGTCAGCATTGCCCTGCTGCTCGGTGCCCTGATCGGTGCCGAGCGCCAACTGCGCCAGCGCCTCACCGGCCTGCGCACCAACGCGCTGGTCAGCACCGGCGCCTGCCTTTTCGTATTGATGACCCAGGCTGTGCCGGGCATGGCCCCCACCGACGCCTCGCGCGTTGCCGCCTACGTGGTTTCGGGTATCGGCTTCCTGGGTGGCGGCGTGATCATGCGCGACGGTTTCAATGTGCGCGGCCTGAACACCGCCGCCACCCTCTGGTGCACTGCGGCGGTCGGCGTCCTGTGCAGCCTTGGCCTGCTGCTGGAGGCGACCCTGGGTAGCCTGGTGGTGCTGTGCGCCAACATCCTGCTGCGCGACATCGCCCAGCGCCTGGATCGCCAGGAAGTGTTGCCGGCCAGTGAAGTCGAACAACGGTTCGAGGTGCGTGTCGTCTGCCGCGCCGAGGACGAAATCCAGGTGCGCAGCCTGATGCTGCACAGCCTGGGCGACCCCGAGCTGCGCCTGCAGTCACTGCATAGCGAAGACCTGCCCAACCCAGCCCGCCTGGAAGTACGTGCAGAGCTGCTGGGCAACCCGCAGGCGCCGGCACAACTGGAGCGCCTGGTCAGCCGGGTGAGCCTGGAAAAAGGCGTGAGCTCGGTGCGCTGGCAGCTGCAGCCACAGGCGATGACTACGGATTGAGGAACATGCAATGCTTGTACGCCCTACCCGCTATGAAGATGTACCACACCTCATGGCCATTGAGCGCTCCGCCGCGCAAGCGTTCGCCCAACGCCCTGAACTGGCGTGGCTGGCCCTAGGTGAAGTGCTGGATGGGGATACGCACCAGGCATTCATCGATTCAGGTCGCAGCTGGGTGGCAGAAAAAGCCCAGGGCCCGTTACTGGGCTTCATCTGTGCCTGCCTCCAGGGCCAGGCGTTGCATATCGAAGAGCTGTCCGTGCGCCTGGAGGCCCAGGGCCAAGGCATCGGGAGACGCCTGCTGGATGAGGTGGTCGCCGCTGCCCGACGCGCTGGCCTGCAGCAACTGACCCTGACCACATTCGCCGATGTGCCCTGGAATGCGCCTTTCTATGCACGCTACGGCTTCGAAGTGATTGCCCACGACCAACTGAGTGCGCGGTTGAGCACCGTGATGGCCGGCGAGCGCGCGCAGGGGCTGGAGGGCCGATGCGCCATGCTACTGGATCTGCGTTGATTCACGCTTGCGCGGCTTCCAGGTAGAGGCCTGACTGTCAGCAGGGCTTTCATGCGTCAGGGTCGTCCACATGGGCTTGCACGGCTTCCTCCAGCGCCCGCCCGTGGGCCTGGTCTGCCAAGGTCTTGAGGGCCAACCAGTCGTCCCAGTCGATTGCGCCATCGTCACGCAAAGCCTCGGCGGTGCGCACCAGGTCGTGATGGTAGGCATCCGGGGACTCACGCCGGTAACTGGCGTCATCGTACTGGGCATACCAGGCCTCAAGCTCGGGAATGCTGCGTTCGATGCTCATGGCTCTGCTCCTTCGCTGCAACCTTTGAAGGTGTGAGCATTGCAGCGGTACATCGTTCAACACCAACGCAGCGTTCACTACCCTTTATCGGCTGCCTGGCCTTGGGCCAACTGTGCGTGGCAGGTCTTGAGCGACTCATCACGCTTGAGCAATTCGTCTTTCAGGTACTGCAACTGCCGCCCCTGCTCTGCGCAGATACCGCGTTTGTCTTCCAGGCTCTGCTCCTGCGCCTGCAATTGCCGGCGCATTTCTTCGCTGGCGCCTTGGGCCTGGGCCAGGATCGTGCGCAAGCCCTGGATCTGCGCATCGCGCTGTTCCAGCAGCTGGTCCTGTACCTGACGCTCGCTGCTGGCCTGGCGGTGTTCGCCGAGCAGGCGCTCGTTGTCGCGGTGCAGGCGGGTCAACTCGTCCTGCTTGACGATCATGCCCTGCTGCAACTGACGCAGTTCGACCTGCAGCTGTTGCACCTGGGCTTCGTGACGCCGTTGCTCTTGCTCGCGCTGCTCGCGGCTGGCCGTGCGGTAGTGCTCCAGGGCATCGCGGGCGTGCCGGTGCTTCTCTTCCAGCGAGCGCACCTGCTCGTCCTTGTCGGTCAGGCGCACCTGCAGCTCACCGAGCGCCTGGTTGAGGCTGGCGCTGCGCAGCTGTTCGGCCTGCAACGTGCTGTGGGTGGAGGCCAGTCGCTCCGACTCGGCTGCCAAGGCGGCGTCCTGAATCTGCTGTTGCTGGTGAGCGGCCGCCAACGCCTGCTGAGCTAGCTGCAGTTGCGATTCGAGCTGTTCGCGCGCTTGCTGGAAGGCCGCTTCGGCTTGCTCGACGCAGGTGTCTGCTTCTTCTTGCAGCTGCGTGGCCAGCTGTGCCACCAGCTTCGACAAGGGTTCGCTGAGCGCTGCCGTGCCCTGGAGTGCGGCCGGCTTCAGTTCTTCCAGCTCCTTGAGGTAGCGATGGATGGTGGTCTTGGAGCCCGTATTACCCAATTGGATACGTACTGCATCGATGCTTGGGTGTTCGCCCCGGGCGATCAGCACCTGCCTTGCCTGTTGTACTACCGCCTTGTTGATGCCGCCCCGGGCCATGGTCGCTCCTACGATTTCGTACCGTGTTACGTATTATGTAATTACAGATGTATTGTGTCTTTTCTAAGCGGAATACTCAATGCATTTCTATCACTGAATAATCACGGCTTATCGCATGTGAAAGTTTGGATTGACGAAATTTCGCCGCAGATGCTGTACGCAAAAAAAAACCGGCCCTGAAACCACGGGGCCGGGTATGTCGGCAAAACGCCGACCAGCGTCGATGATCAGTCGCGCGCAAGCGCGTCTGGGCGTAGCAGCCAGGCTGCAAGTGCGGGGAGCAGCAGAACGGCGCCCAACAGGTTGACCAGGAACATGAACGCCAGCAGCACGCCCATGTCGGCCTGGAACTTCAAAGTCGAGAAAGCCCACGTCGCGATCGACAGCGTCATGGTGACCGCCGTGAACACCGAGGCAGTACCGCGCTGCTTCAGCGCTTCGACAAAGGCATCGCGCAGGCTCATCCGCCCTTCCTGCATTTCGTGCTTGATCCGTTCGAACAGGTAGATGCCGTAGTCCACGCCCACGCCGACCCCAAGCGCGACCACCGGCAAGGTGTTGACCTTCACACCGATGCCCAGCAACGCCATCAGCGCGTTGCACAGCACCGTGACCAATGCCAGCGGTACGATCACGCAGAGCGTGATGCGCCAGCTGCGGAACATCCACAGGCACAGCAGCGTGACCGAAGCGAACAGCGCACCGTTCACCAGCCGGTCGCCGGCGTGCACCACTTCGTTGGTGGCGGCCATGACCCCAAGGTTGCCCGAGGCCAGCTGGAAACTGACCTGATCGTTGTCGTGGGCGGCCTTGAAGGCCTTGATCTTGTCCATCAGCGTGCTGATGGTGTCGGCCTGATGGTCGCGGGTGTAGATCGACACCGGAATCGCGTTGCAGGCACTGTTCATGTACTCGGTACCCACCCGCGTGGCAAAGCCGACGCCCTGGGCGATCTGGGCGGTGGACTCGGGCAGCACCCGCCATTTCAGGTCGGTCTCGGCGTAGGCCTGGGTAATGCTGGCGACGAAACCGGCCAGGCTGCGCACCGACGACACGCCGTCATCCTGGCGCAGGTACAGCTCCAGCTCAGCGACAGGGTCGAGTACCTCGCGCTTCACGCAAGGGGTTTCTTCATCCCCGCTGGCCCGGGCGATCACCTGCAGCAGGTCGACGCCGATGGCGAAGTCACGGGTAATCACCGCCACGTCCTGGTTGTAACGCGAGTCGGCGCGCAGTTCCGGCACGCCTGCGCCGATGTCGCCCACGTGCAGGTTGCGCGCCTCGAACAGGCCGACAGCCAGCAGCAACGCCGCGCACCCCAGTGCCCACGCTGCGCCGCGGCGGGTAGCGAGCACGCCAAGGCGCTCCCACAGCCCGGCGCCGAGCGTTTCCTTGCCGCGCAACTTGCTCGCATCGGCGGCGGACAGGCGCATGAACGACAGCAGGATGGGCAGCAGCATCTTGTTGGTGACGATCATCACCGAGACACCCAGCGTCGCAGTGATCGCCAGCTCGCGCACCATCTCGATGTCCACCAGGGCAATTACCATGAAGCCCAGGGCATTGGCCAGCAGTGCCACGGCACCCGGGATGAACAGCTTCTGGAAGCAGTTGCGCGACGCGGTCACGCCATCGGCACCGTGCAGGGTTTCCAGTTTCCAGGCGTTGGTCATCTGCACGGCATGGGAGACGCCGATGGAGAAAATCAGGAACGGTACCAGGATCGACATCGGGTCAAGGGTCAGCTCCAGTAGCGGCAGCAGGCCCAGCAGCCAGATCACCGGTACTGTCGCGCAGATCAGCGCCCAGCCGGTGAGCATCAGCGACCCGCAGTACCAGTACAGCAGAACGGCGGTAATCACGAAGGCGATGACGAAGAACACCAGCACCCCGGAGGCGCCGTCGGCGATGTCGCCGATGGACTTTGCAAAGCCGATGACGTGGATGCTGATATCGGCCGTCTGGTTCTCCTGGCGGATCTGTTCCAGGCGCTTGGCCACTTGCTGCAGGTCGAGGCGCTGGCCGGTGGCCGGGTCGGTTTCCTGCAGATTCGCCACCACCATGGCCGAGGACAGGTCGTTGGAGACGATGCGCCCCACCCAGTCGGACTTGAGGGTGCGTTCACGGGCCTGGGCGATCTGTTGCTTGGTGCCCGCGTAGCTGGAGTCGACCAGGTTGCCGCCGGTGAAACCGTCTTCGACGACTTCGGTGTAGCGTACGTTCGAGGTGAACAACGACGTCACCGAACTGCGCTCGACACCGTCGATGAAAAAGACCTCGTCGGATACCTTGCGCAACACCGCCATGGCTTGCGGGGTGAATACCTCGCCCCGGTTGTTCTTCACCGCCACCAGCACTTTGTTGGCGCCGCCAAAGTCCTTCTGGTAGTCGAGGAAGGTCTTCATGTAGGGGTGGTGCAGCGGGATCATCTTGAAGAACCCCGCCTCCACCTTGAGGTGGCTGGCACTGTAGCCAAGCCCCAGGGTGATCAGGACGAACAGCGCGAGCAACGGCTTGCGCTGGTGAAAAATCCAGTAGGACACCCGCCCGACCAGCCCGCGGGAGAAAGCCTGGCGCGCCAGTTGGCCATCAAGGTTCTGCTGCATGCTCATCGATCATTCCTGCCCTTTGCGTGCATTCACGGTAAGCGGCATGACGCCGCGATCGCCCACGGCCAGCAGCGTGCCGTCGTCCTGTTCGAGGGCGCGGGCCAGGCTTGCCTGGGTGGAAGGCTGGGCAGCAAAGCTGCGGCCCTGGTCGTCGCTGGCCAGCAGCAAGCCGCTGTTGCCCATCAGCAGCACGCGGCCCGAGCGCAACTGCACGGCGCCGTTGAGGGCGAAGGTGGTGCCGGTCTGGCGCGGCTGCCAGGTCTGCCCGCCATCGGCGGAGTACCAGAGGTTGCCGCGCATGCCATAGATCAGCAGGCCGCCGCCCTTGAGTTGCAGGGCACCGAACAGGCTGCCCTGGTAAGGACTCTGCAGTGCCTGCCAGTGCTCGCCCTGGTCCGTGGAGCGGGCCAGGGTGCCGCTCTCGCCGACCATCAGCCAGTCGCCATTGGCCAGGGCGATGACTTGCGAGATGTGCCGGTCGAAGTCCTCGCCCAGCACGCTCAGGCGTTGCCAGGTTTGCCCCTGGTCGGTCGACAGCAGGTACAGGCCGAAGGCGCCCCAAGCCACCAACCGCCCTTCCCTCAGCGCGGCGACACCCAGCAAGGCATCCTCACCGCTGTCGGTTTCAACCGCCTGCCAGTGCAGGCCACCGTCGTCGGTACGCAGCAGTGTGCCGCCGTGGCCCACGGCAACACCTCGCTGTGGGTTGACGAAGGCCACCCCGGCTAGGGTGCGGGTGGTCGAGGTGCGCACGCTTTGCCAGTCATGGGCATCGTGCGGCGAGCGCAGCACCACGCCGCGTTCGCCTACCGCGATCAGGTTTTCACCGGTGTCGGTAAGGTTGAGAAGCAGTACCCGGTCAGGTCGCACGGCATCATCGGGCACGGGCGCCTGGGCACAAACCAGTGAAACAGGCAGGCACAGGCCCGCCAACAGCAGCAGATATCGTGACGACATGAGCGCGATTCCAGTGACCGGACGGGCCACCGTGGGTGGCCCGAGCCTGGTTCAACGAACGGGGTGGGGGTTATTTGCCCATGCGCCGAAGGGCGTCAGGCTGGAAGTCGGCGAAGCGGCCCTTGATGCCGAAGGTCCAGGGCTGGGTTTCTTCGTTGGCAAGGCCGGCCAGGTAGTAGCTGCCGTTGCTCAGGTCATGCCAGATGTTCGCCCGGTACCACGGCACCTGGGCGTCGTAGAACTGCACCAGCGGGTGCACGCCGACACGCCACAAAGTGCCACGGGTGTCATAGGCGTCACTGGCCAGCACGGTCCAGGAGTCCTCGTCGAGGTACATCACACGCTTGCCGTACACGTGCTTGGCGTCCGGGCGCAGCGTCCCCTCCACCACCCACACCCGGTGCAGTTCATAGCGCATGTAGTCGGGGTTGGGGGTATTGGCCGTCAGCACATCCTTGTACTTCACCTCCTTGGCGCCGAGCTTGTAGTCGTTGTAGGGCACGTACATTTCACGCTTGCCGACCAGTTTCCAGTCGAAGCGGTCGGGCGCGCCGTTGTAGCCATCGAAGTCGTCGGTCACCCGCAGCCCTTCGGTGCCATCGTTGACGTTGTCGTAGGCCAGGTCCGGCGCGCGCCGCACACGGCGCTGGCCGACGTTGTAGATCCACGCCGAGCGCACTTCCTGGACCTGATCGATCGGCTCGTGCACCAGTTGCACGGTACCGGCCAGCGTGGCCGGCGAGATGAAGCGTGCCGAATAGTTGAGCAGGCGGTTGTCCGACGCTTTGTCCATGTTGGCATCGAACACGCGGTTTTCCTGGATGCGCAGCGTGTAGTAGTCACCGCTGCCGCGTACCGGGAACGAGGCATAGGTGCGTTGCAGGCCGCCACCCAGGTAACGCAGGTTGTGGTTCCAGATGGCTTCCAGGCCGTTCTGCGGAATCGGGAATGGCGTGGTGGTGCCATTGAGCTGGCTGACGCCGAAGCCGTTGAGCTGGGCGTGCACCGCCTCCTGGCGGACCTTGGCGGCGATGTCCGGCGGGACTGCAGCGGTGCGGTGGCTGGGGTACACCGGCATCCGGAACGCCGGGTACTTCGCCAGCAACGCCTGCATCCCGGGCGTGACCTTGTCCTTGTACTGCGCCAGGTTGGCGGCGGTGATGGTGAACAGCGGCTTTTCGTTGGCAAACGGGTCGACGTAACCCTGGGCAGGGCTCCAGCCTGCCGGCGGCTGGGTCATGCCGCCGGTATAAGGTGGAATCGTGCCGTCGGCGTTGCCGGCCTTCTCGCCACCCAGTGGCGTCAGGTCGTTGCCCAGGCGCGCGGCCTGTTGCTCGCTGATCTGGGCCTGAGCCTGGCTGCACCAGGCCAGCAGGATGGCCGCTGCAAGGCCGCCCAGGCGTGCGGCGCGGAGTGTCTTGTTCATCGATGTCACCTCTTGTTGTTGTTCTGTCAGAAGCTGTAGCTGTAACTGGCGGCGTAGAAATCGCGGTCGTGGAGGGGGTCGTATTCGGCACTGTTGTCGAAACTGACGTAGCTGAAATCGAGCTTGTGCTGCTTGTTGTAATCGAAGCTGATACCCAGGGCGGAGGTGATGCGGCCTTCGTTGAACTGGCCATCGGCCGACACGCCATCGACATCCTGGCCGAAGAAGGCATAGGGCGACGCCGTCACGCTGGTGCCGAAGACGTTGTTGTAATCGAGCTGCCCGCGCAGGCGATAACCCCAGGCGAAGTCGGTGATGTAGCCGTCGTTCTTGCAACCGGCCGGGCTGGTGTTAACCAATCCGGCCACCGGATTGCTGCAGGTGCTGCCACCGGCGGGAATGGTCGGGGAAGAACCCAGCCCGTAGATGAAGCCGCGTCCGTAGCGACGATCGCTCTCCCCTTGCGGCACGTTGTTCCACTGGAAGCCTGCTTCGGCCACCACGGTCAGGTTGTCGGCCTTGAGCACGTTGGGGAACACGTTGACGCCGTTGACCTGGAATTGGGTCTTCTCATAGCGATCCCAGCCGGCGGTGAACGGCGAACTGTTCAGGCGCACTTGCTGCACCAGGTCGGCCGCCGGGCCGATACCGGCCAGGGCACCGTTGAGCAGGTCGGCGCCGTTGATCTGCACCGGCTGGTTCGGCGAATAGCTCAGCTCCGAGCCGATCGACCAGCCCGCCAGGGTGGTGCTGAAGCTCAGGCCGAACAGGCGAATGTCCTCGGGGTATTCCCAGCTCGGCCCGACGAACTGACCGTTGGCATTGCGGGCGGTGGGCGTGCCGGCGTCGGGAAACTCCGACAGCCTCGCCGAGTCGGTGCTGCGCAGGCCCAGGTACGGCGTGCGCGAATGGTAGTTGAGGTAGTAAAGGCCGACTTCGCCATCCAGCGCATCGACCGGCAGGCGCAGCGCCACGCCCCATTGGCCGCTGTCGTGCGGGTCCTTGCCCTTGACCTCCGGCAGGTAGGCGCCGGCGGCGATCTTGTCTGGCGAAGACGGATTGGTGCCACCAAGGAACGTACCAAGCTCGCAGTCACCGTAGTCTTGCCCAACACCACTCTCGGTGACCGACCAGTAGTGGCCGCAACCTTCGATGGCGGTGCTCTCGTACTTGAGCTGGTAGAAAGCCTCCAGCGAGACACCGGCCGGCAGGCCGATGTTCATGTAGGCCATCCATACCGGAATCAGCGCTTCCTTGAGCTCGGTGCCTGGACGCCGCAACGCCGGCACGTCCAGCGGGTTGATCTGATTGATGCCCTGGATGAACACGCTCTCGCCCCAGTTCACCACCTGGCGGCCCAGACGCACCTGGACGGGGGTTTCTTCAAGGTAGAAGGTGTTGTAGGCATAGGCGTCGAGCAGGTACACACCGCTGAACTTCTGCAGGTCTGCGGTACCGTCGTCGTTCAGGGGTTTCTTGCGATAGCCATTGTTGGCACTGCCGAAATTCACGTCCTCGTCCTTGAGGGCCTCGTCGTACCAACCCTTGACCCGCACCAGACCGCCCATGTCGCCGTTGCGCAGCGACAGGTCGGTGACGAACTTGGCGACGCTACTGAATCGGTCGCCCTTGTCGTAGTTCAGGTTGCCCGCATCCACCGATCCGCCGGTGCCACCGGACTTGCCCCGCAGCGCACCGTTGGCGGCGCTGAACAGGTCGTGGTCCTGGTTTTCGGCGCGCCACTGCGAGCCGACCGACAATGTGGTGTTCCATTCCCCTTCCCAGCCGTTCTCCAGCTGAAACGGCAGCGCCTGCGCGGCACCGGCGCTGGCCAGGGCGACGGCCACGGCCAGAGGCGTGAAGAGGTAGCGACCAAACGCGTTCTTGTTGTTGTGCATGCAGGTCTCCGGTACCGCCCTTGCCGTGGCGGGAGGTTGCGACCCGCCAGGTGAGCGTTCTTGTTGGTTTGCCCAAGCATGCCCAGCAGTGCGCCGGAATCATTTGTCGGTGGATGTCAGGCTTTTGTCATTTGCCGTCAGCCGTGGATTTTTTCTGTTGCCACAGGTAAAAACTGGCGAGGATGAAGCGCAGATGATCGATTCCGCTCAGAAGAAGTCGAATAACCATGACAGCCTTGATCAAGATCACCTCGCTCACGGGCTTCCCGGAACTGGTACGGGAGTTGGGCGGCGACCCCGACAGCCTGCTGCAGCAGATGCAGATTGATCCGCGGCAACTGGACAATGTCGCCGCGGTGATTCCCTACCGCGCCATGATCAACCTGCTCGAGCGCTGTGCCGAGCAGCTCGATTGCGTGGATTTCGGCCTGCGCCTGGCCGAGCGGCAGAGCTTGTTGATCCTTGGCCCTGTGGCGGTGGTGGGGCAAAACGCGCGCAACGTTGCCGAAGCGGTGGGGGCCATCACCCGCTTCCTGCACACGTACAGCCCTGGGGTGCTGGTGTACCTGGACTGCGAAAGCGACCCGGCACGCCCGCACCTGGTCTACGAAATGCGCCTGCGCCCTGCCCCGCGCCAGACACAGATCATCGAGTTGTCCCTGGGGGTGATGTTCAAGGCGCTGCAGATGCTGTACGGCCCGGGGTTCCGGCCGCATTCTGTGCTGTCGCGCACCGAGGCGCGCCTGCCCCAGAGCCGCTACCAGCGGTTCTTCGGTGCGCGCACCTACTTTGGCCAGGCGCAGAACGCGCTGGTGCTGCTGCCGGAGCACCTGGAAAAAACCATCGACCAGCACAACCGGCAGTTGCATGACACGCTGATGGACTACATCAGCAACCTCAGCGCCCACAACCCGCTGGAAGTGCACAGCCAGGTCGATGCCGCCATCCGCCGCCTGCTGCCCACCCAGCGCTGCGCCCTGCCGCTGATTGCCGAGCAACTGGGCATGCGCGAGCGCTCCCTGCAGCGGCGCCTGGCCGAGCACGATCTGGTCTTCGAGGACATGGTCGAGGGGGTGCGGCGCGAGCAGGCCGAGTTGTACCTGGCCGAGGCACACATGCCCATGGCACAGATCGCCGGGCTGCTCGGTTACGCCGAGCAGAGCTCGTTCAACCGGGCCTGCCGGCGCTGGTACGGACTGTCGCCACGCGAGCGGCGCGTGCAATTGCGCGCCGCCGCGTCATTGGCCACTCAGGGGTAAGTGATCATGATCTTGGCGTGCTGGTCCGGATGGGCCAGCGTGGCGAAGGCCTCGTTCACGCCTTCCAGGGTCACCCGCGCGGTGATCATCGGCGCGCCGTCGAGCTTGCCGTCCGCCAGGGCATGGAGCGTCTCGGCGAACTCTTCGTGGGTATAGCCGAAGGAGAAATGCACGTTCATTTCCTTGCCGATGGCGATCAAGGGTTCGATCCGGTCACTCTCCATGCACACCCCGACCACGATCAGGCGCGAACGCGGCGGTGCGTGCTGGATCACCTGCTGGATCAGCCCCGGCACGCCAACGCACTCGAACACCACGCAGGGCTTGGGTTGCGGCCCAAGGCCCAGCAGCGCCATCGGCCCGTTGATGTCATAACCCGCCGGTGCTGCCACCTGCAACCAGGACGTATAGGGCGACTGCTGCGCGGGATCGACCACCACATCGGCGCCCATGCGTTCGGCCAGGGCACGCCGTGCCGGGCTGAAGTCCGCCGCCACCACCGGGCCGATGCCGCGCGACTTGAGGATGGCGATCAATGCCAGACCGATCGGGCCACACCCTATCACCACCGGTACTTCACTACCGTCCAGGCGGGCGCGATTCACCGCGTGGGCAGCGACTGTCAGCGGCTCGGTCAGGGCCGCCAGGTCCGCAGGCAGGTCGCCCGGTACGGCCAGCAACATGGGTTCGGCCAGTACCATCTGCTCGCCATAACCGCCGGGGTAGCGGTTGGAGTAGCCGATATGGTGAAAGGCCTGTGCGTCGATCACGAACGGCAGCGAACACACCCGGGTGCCGACTTTGAAGCGTTTGTCGCTGCCGGGCCCGTGGTCGAGGATCTCGCCGCAGAACTCGTGGCCGAATACCACGTCCTGACGATCGTCGAAGGCGATGGGGATGTTGCCGCGCTTGAAATTGGCCAGCACCTTTTCACAGTGGTGGAACATGTGCAGGTCCGAACCGCAGATACCGCACGCCAGGGTCTTGACCAGCACTTCGCCGGCTCCGGGCCGGGGGGGTGCCAACTGCTCGATGCGCAGCTGTTTTTCGCGCATGACGACAGCTTTCATGGTGTCTCTCCTTGTTCGGTTGCGGGCCGTGCCTGCGCAGGCCCGCCGCAGTGTCATTGCAACTGGCCGACTTCGCGCAGCCAGGACTCGGATCGGCGCAGGCCTTCTTCAAGGCTGACCTTCGGCGCGTAGCCCAGCAGCAGGCGCGCCTTGTCGATGGAAATGCCGCCCGTGCGGGAAAACATGTACATGGCATCCGGGCTGATTTCATTGGGGCGCCCCAGCAGTCGGTTGAACCGCCAGATGCCCCGGGTGAGCCACGTTGCCAGCCACAAGGGCAGGCTGGGCGGCCTTCCGGAGCGCCCCGCCCAGCGCCAGTGATGGGTGAAGAACTCGGCGCAACTGACTGACTCCGCCGCACTGACGTGGAAGATCTGGCCCTTGGCCTGCTCCAGGCCCGCCGCCAGCATGACGCCGTCCAGCAGGTCGTCGATATACACCGGCGTCCATCGCCCGCGGCCACCGTTGGGCAGGATCAACGCACCGGACCTTGCCATCTTCAGCGGTTCGCTCAGCCAGGCACGAGAGCCTGGTCCATACACATCGCCGGGCCTGACGATGGTGCAGTCGATTTCCCCCGCTGCATGGGCCGCCAGCACCAGGTGCTCGCTGGCGCCCTTGGCCACGCCGTAGCGGTACTGCTCACCGATGACCACGTCGCAGCGTTCGTCGGCCTGGTCAGGGTACTGCCAGCCCAGCGCGGCGATGGAGGAGAACTGCACGAAGCGCTTGGCCCCGGCGGCAATGGCGACGTCCAGGCAATTGCGCACACCGCGCACGGAGATGTCGCGATAGTCCTGCCAGGGGGCTGCCAGCGAGACCACCGCCGCCGTGTTGATGAACAGCTCGCAGCCGCGGGCGGCATCTGCCCATTGCTGCGGCCGGGTAAGGTCGCCGGCCACCACCGCATTGGCAGGGTCCGCGCGCAGGTCCATGCCGCGCACTTCAGCCCCCAGGGCACGGTAACGCTTGGCCAGGGCGTGGCCGATGAAGCCACTGGCCCCGGTAATGAAGACCGAGCGCGGTACTTCAGGGCTTTGCCCTTGTGCCCCGGTCGGCATTGCAGGATTGATCATCGAGCGTGCTCCAGCAATCGTCGTGAAGGCGGCTCAGCCTGCGGTGTAGCCGGCGTGGCCGGGGCGGATGTAGCGTGCCGGCTGCAGGCCGCGCTCCCTGACCAGGCGCTCGATGATCTGCATGATGTCGCTGGCGTCCATGACGTTGACGAAGTTGCCGTCCTGGTCGAAGTTGATGTTCGCGCCATGCACCACCATCAGGGTTTCGGTGGGTTCGGTGTTGTCGGCCGGCACGCTGAAGGTATGGATCGAGCCACCCGGCTCATACAGGTAGCAGCCGGCGGTCTGCGGCTGGTCCGGGTATTCGACGTAGTTCCAGCGGCCTGTCAGGGTGAACAGGTGCACGGGGCCAGTGTGGTAGTGGCAAGGCAGACGCACCCCGGGCTGGAAGATCACGCGCAAGGTCCACACCCCAAGGTTCGGGTCCAGGTACAGCGGTTGCACGTCGACACCCGGGAAGTAAGGCGCGAGGGCGTTCTCGTAGACCGGCAGCTCATGGGTATTGAGGGTAAGCAGTTCCTTGTGATCGAACACGGGCGTAGGCATTGGCATTGTTATTCTCCTCAGGCGGCGTCTGGCCGGAGCGCGACATGCGCTCTGTGGCCATCTTGCTGGCGTGTCGGCGCAGAGAATTGCCATTTGCCGTCACTCAGTTGGCATTTGCCGCCAACCGCCCGAACAGGCCTGCCAGCCCCGCCAACGGGCCCTCCATGGTCACCCCGGCCAGGGTTGGTTTCTTGTCATTTGCCGCCGCGAACTTGTCCTTTCATGCCAGCTTAAAATTCAGCCGCAGCGGCTCTACCTGGCTGTTTACAGCTGGTCAATCCCGGTGTTACCAAAAAAGAAACCAACAAAAAGGAACGCCCGTGAAACGTTCAGTGCTTGCCGCCTCCGTGTTCTCGCTGGCCCTGCCGGCCTTCGCCCAGATACCCGACAAACTGGCCGAGGATGCCTACCTCTACGGCTACTCCATGGATGAGGCCTACACGTTCTTCCATGAGACGGCGGTCAAGACCGACACCCCGCTCAACCGCTTCCAGAACATCCGCCACCTGGCCGACGACACCTACACCGACCACCCCACCATCAACAACGACACCCTGCACCTGATGGGTTGGCTGGACGTCGCCGCGGAGCCGGTGATCGTCAGCGTGCCGGACATGGACAAGGGCCGTTACTGGATCCTGCACACCATGGACATGGGCCACTACACCACGTCCATGATCGGCTCGCGTACCCGTGGCAACCAGGGCGGCCACTTCATGTTCGCGGCGCAGGACTGGAAGGGCGAAGTACCGGGCAGCGTCACCGAGGTGATCCGCGTCGACTCCAACCTGGTCAAGCTGATGGGCCGGATCATGGCCACAGGTCCCGCAGACGAGAAGGTCGCGCTCGGCTACATGGACGACTGGAACGTGCGCACCCTTTCGGCTTACCTGGGCGTTTCGGGCCCGAAACCCAAGCAGCGCGTTTACCTCGACCCGGCCACGAGCAACTGGCTGCAACGGGTGAACTTCCTGCTGTGTGACGGCAGCATGGGGCAAGCCGACCGCAAATGGCTGGAGCAGTACAAGGCGGTTGGCGTCGAGCCGTGCAAGACCGATTTCACCGAGGAGCAACTGGCCGCGGCCAGGCGAGGTGAAGCACTGGGGATAAAACACATCCAGGACCTGGCACCGAAAATGACCGATGCCGGCAAGCTGCTGGGCACGCGCAAGCAACTGGCTGACGGGCCGCGAGACCTGTTCGCCGAGGGCACCTACATCGGTCAGTGGGGGCTGCCGCCCGATGAGACCGTCTACCTGCAGGCGGTCAAGGGCAGCGATGGCGAGCCGATCAATGGCGCGAACGGCAAGACCTACCGTTTGCACTTCAAGGCCCCGGACGTCAGCCAGTTCTGGTCGTTCACCGTCTACGGCACGGACAACCGCTTCATGGCCCACAACGCCCTCAACCGCCACAGCCGCGGCGACCGCACGCTCAAGCCCGATGCCGATGGCAACTACACCCTTGAGCTCGCCGCCAACGGCGATGCCAGCAATCCCAACTACCTGCCGATCCCGCAGAAGGACGTCTACATCGTGCTGAGGATGTATGGCCCAAGCAAGGCCGTGCAAGGCGGCGGTTACAAGTTCCCGCAAGTCGAGGTCGTCAAGCCATGAAAAGCGCATTGCTCTGTGCTGTGTTGTTGAATGCCGGCCTCGCGCACGCCGCCGACCTGGTAACGCCGGACAATTACGCCCGCGCCGAAGTGGATGAAGCCTTTGCCAAAGTCGTCAGGGACGTGGGCAGCAACACGTTTCGCCATGATCGGGCACTGATGCCGCTGGAGAAGCAACTCGCGGTCACCATGAACCGCGACACGGTGTATTCGTTCGGTGTGTTCTACGCGCCGCCAGGCACCACGATCACGTTGCCCAAGTCTGCAGACAATCGTTACCAGTCGGCCATGATCCTGCAGAACGACGACTACACCGACCAGGTGTTCTACGCGCCTGGCACCTTCAAGATCGAATCGCAAACTGCATTCGTCGCCGCCGTCATACGCACCCAGGTCGACCCCAACAACCCGCAGGACATCGACAAGGTCCGGGCCCTGCAAGATGCGATCAAGGTGAGCTGGCCCGAAGGCACGGTACCCAAGGACTACCCCATCGTGGCCTGGGACCAGGCCAGCCTCAAGACACTGCGTAGCCAGTACCAGAAGGAGGCGGCGAAACTGACCAACTTCAACGAAGCCGCAGGCCCGCGCGGCGTCGTCAAGCCGGAAATGCTCAGGCGCAGCGCTTCGGTCGCCCTGGGGCTGCTGCCGGCCAGGGACGCCATGTACATCTACCGCGACTACGGCCTGAGCGGCAGCAAGTGTTATGAAGCCACCTATGCGAAACCTGAGTTTCTTGAGGGCGGGTTTTTCTCCTTCACCCTGTACGGCGCCGACAAATACCTGAAGAGCGAGCACTCCAACCTCAATGACCGAACGTTGAAGTTCAACCCGGACGGCACCGTCACCCTGCGCTTCGGGCCGAAGGCCCAGTGTGGCGAGGTGGCGAACTGGTTGCCGACGCCAGGAGACAACTGGTACCTCGGCATGCGCATCTACCGCCCCGGCGCTACGGTGCTCAGCGGCGCCTACACCATCCCCGAGCCACACGAAGTCCAGTGATCTGCCACTGAACGCTGCACCTCAACCCTCCTGGAGGCGGCTGATGAAAATGGCCAGACGCTGAGTCACCACGGGGAGCGCTGCAAGCTCCAGGGTTTCCTGGTCGCTGTGCGCCCCCGTACCCCAGGGCCCTAGCCCATCGAGCCCGGCATCGACCAGGCTGGCGACATAAGAAATGTCGGCCCCGCCACGTTCGGCAGCGGGCACCGCCTGCAGCGGCCCTCCCCCCAGCGCCTGGTTGATTTCACTGAACTGCGCGAGCAATTGACGATTGCCCGGCGTCTCGGGCATGGCCGGCATGATGTCGTTGAATCGCAGTGTGCTGGAAGTGCCGGGCAGGGACGCCGCAGCGATCTTGCGCAGCGTCTGCTCAGCCTCGCGCTGCTGGGTTTGTGACAAGAAGCGCAGGTCACCATGGACCTGGGTTTGGCCTGCGATGATGTTCTTCAGCCCCTCGGCATTGGCAGTGTTTTGCCCTATGTCCAGATTGGCGGTGCGCCCGCCTGCGAGGATGCCTGGGTTGACGGTAAGGCCAGGCTGTTGGGAAAAGGCGATGCGCATCGCTTCAAGCACTCGGGCCGTCTCATAGATCGCGCCAAAACCAACCTGCGCCCCGAACACCAACGATGAATGCCGAGCCTGCCCATGGCTGCTCAACTGCCAGGCACTGATGCCCCTGCGCCCGGTCACCAGGCCCTGGGCAGTCGACGCAAATTCCAGGCCCAAGGCGATTTCGCTCTGCCGGGCGGCGTCGCGCAGGGCCTGCCGCGAAATCGAACTGGGCTGGGCAGCCTGTTCTTCATCGCCGACCAGCACCACGGTGATCGAGGCTTCGCTCAACCGGCCAGCCTGATCGAGGGCCTTGAGCGCGTACAGCAAGGTGACCAGCCCACCCTTGTTGTCGATCACACCAGGGCCGGTTGCCGTGCGCTGATCGGCGGAACGCTGGAATGTCTGAAAAGGGCTCTCGGGTGCGAACACCGTGTCCAGGTGCGCGATCAGCAAGATGCGCCGTTTGCCACTGCCCAAGGTGGCGACCAGGCTACCGGCGTGGGTCATGGGTGCGGGGAGATCGACCCAGCGGGTCTGGAAGCCTAGCCGTTCGAACTGCGGCCGAAGGATTTCGCCGACCTGCTCGACACCGCGACGATTGCCGGTGCCGCTGTTGATGTTCACCAGTTGCTCCAGCAACGCCACCTGGCTGTCGTGGTGTTGCTCGATGAAACGCACCATCGCCTGTTCGTTCAGGTTCAAGGGCGCTACAGTGGCCTGGGCCATGGGCACGCAGGCCAAGGTCAGTGCCAGCAACAAAGTTCGGGCTTTCATGAAGGGCTCCGGGGTCTGGAAGAGAATCCCGGAGAGTCTGCCGCTGCACTGCAGGCCGGCAAATCCAATCAGCCTCATTCGGCTGTAGGAAATTGCCGTCCTGTAGCGCCCTTACCCGTGAGGATCAGACCCGCAACGCATCCAGCCCCATCTGCCAGAAGTCCGCTTCCAATCGCGATGCCTGGCCGAAGATAGCGGCCAGTTCAACGAACCGCTGCTCGGTCATGCTCCGCGCCGCCAACTCATCGAGGTGCTTGCGCGCAGCCGCCGCCACGCCCTGATAGGCCTCGCCGGCATATTCGCCAATCCATTCACGGTACGGATGGTTGCTCAGGTCACCGATACGCTCGGCCAGGGTGCGGCCGATCTCGGCGTAGCCGATCACGCAGGGTGCCAGTGCCGCATGCAGCTCAAGCAGATCGCCCGCCGCGCCGCAGTCGAGCACATAACGGGTATAGGCCACCGTGGCCTGATGCTCGGGCGCCGCCTCGATATCGGCCTGCGACAGCCCCCAGCGGGCGCACAGGCGCAGGTGCAGTTCGGTTTCGTCGAGGATGGCTGCCAGACCGGCCTGGGCGGCACGGATATCGGCGGGCAGGCGGCTCTTGTAGGCCGCCAGCGCCCAGGCCCGGGCGAACTGGATGAGGAACAGGTAGTCCTGCACCAGGTACTGACGGAACGCAGCCTCCGGCAAGGTGCCCTCGCCCATCTGCCGGACGAAGTCATGGTCGACGTAGCTGGCCCACTGCGGCGCGGCAGCCGATTTCAGTCGCGCGAAGATATCCATGTTCATGCCTGCTCCTCATAGATGGCGTCGAAGAACGCCAGTTCCAGTGCCACGCTGCGCGAGTAGAAGTCGCTGCTCAGTGCAGCCTGCTGTGGCCCGACCCGGTCCAGTTCGGCTTGCAGGAAGGCGACGAAGTCGGCGAAGGCCGGGTTGTCGTGCAGGGTGATCCATTCGGCATGGACGAAATTGCCCGGCAGCGGCTGGGGTGCTTTGGTCGCCCAGTCGAGGTAGAGCCCTTCGGCCACGTTGAGCACCGCCAGGGCTGCGGCATAGGAGCGGGTGGCCGCAGCCTCGCGCATGATCGCCTTGAAGCCGGCGGTGGGCACGGTGTCTGCGGGTTCGGTACGTTGCGCCGGGCTCACGTCCAGGGCCTCGAAGGCACGCAGGAAGTAGGTGTTCTCGTCGCTGCAGATCATGCCGGCGAACCGGCCCAGGCGCAGGCGCGCGTCGAAGGTGTCGGCAGTGGCGATGGCCGCGCCGAGCAAGGTCACGAAGCTGTCGATGAAACGATGGTCCTGTACCAGGTAGCGCACCATGATCGGGTCCGCCACGCTGCCATCGCAGAGTTCACGGACGAAGCGGTGGCCGATGGCGGCCGACCAGGTCGGTTGGTTCTGGCGACGCAGGGTTTCGCTGAAACGTTCGGTCAAGGTGCTGTCCTCCATAGGGTGACAGCGAGGCCGTTGGCGCTGGGCATGAAGCGGCCTCGCAGTAAGGCCGGCAGGAAGGCAGGTCGGTAGCCCCATCCCTTCGCCGGCATGATCCGGATCAGGTTCGAAGGGTCACCGCGCTGCAGGAGCCAGCGGTTTCTCAGCCCGTTGCCGGACTCCCCTTGGTGGCTGGAGGTATACAGGAGCATGGGGAGGATGCCAAGGCGCAGGGACGAATTTGCCCCGGTCGAACCCACCGAAACTGGGCCCGAACAGCCCCAGTTCCGGGCTCCAATCCCCAACGCTTGCCGCTCAAGTGTTTTGCGCGCTTTACATTTTCCTAGGCTTTGTATGTCAAACCATTACAACACTGTCGGTTGGCACAACCATTGCTCAAGCCGTGGAAACGGGCAAAACGCCATTGATGGCTCAAGGCCATTTCTAGCATCGAGCGAGGCATAGGCAATGAAAACACCTGCCATCATCCACCCCACACGCCACGCCTTCAAACTAACCGCGGTGGCCGCGTTGATGGTCAGCCTCGGCCTGATTTGCGCAAGGGCCTCTTCGCTCGATGACGTAAGCCAGCCGCCGCCGACGGACCCTTCGCACTACGACGACCAACCGGCGGACCCCAACCCGGAGCTGCTCAACCTGTTCAACCTGCCGGAAGCCAACGAGGGCTCGCTGGAACTCAAGGACGGCGTGTTCGGTGACCGCTCGACCAACCGTGTCGACAACGTGCTGCAACCGTTGCAGCAGACATCGCGCAACTACCCCACCAATGGCATGCCAAGCCCGTTGTTCGGCGCGCAGCCGTTCACCCAGCAACTGTTGTTGTTCGAAGAATTCGGCCCGGAAAAACTCGACCCCAGCCTGCCACCGCCGAACTTGACCTTCCCAGTTCCCACCTTGGGCGCTGCTCCCGCGCAGGATCCGGACGTGGTGGCCCGCAGCAGCCCCAACGGCAATGCCCTGGAAGCCTTCCTCAAGCAACCGGGCCTGTACCCGTTCCCGACCCAATACTCCAACGTGCTCGACCGCAACCCCTGGAAAGCGCAGATCGAGCTGTTCCTCAACCGCAACTCGGTAGGCTCACCAGCCGAAGGCCGCCCACCAGGAAAAGGCTGGTCGCACCAGCGCTGGAACGAGTTCTACCCCCAGGCGGCGTTCAAGACTGCACAGGCCGGCGCGCGCATCAACCAGGGGCTGCGTGACCGCAAGCAGTTGCACAACTACGCGGTCGGCGAGTTCGGGCCTGGCGGGCTGTATTACCAGACCTCGGATATCCCGACCACCATCGGTACCACCAAAGGCATCGACACGCGCTTTCACCCGAACTTCCCGTTGCAGAACCACAAGTCGCTGTGGACCTTCGACGGCACCTTCCCGCCGAAACTGCTGATGGTGCGCTATGGCCAGCCGATCCTCATGCGCCATTACAACGCGCTGCCGATCGACCCTGCAGCGAACGCAGGTTTCGGTCTGCACACCATCTCGACCCATGAACACAACGGCCACTCCCCGGCCGAAAGCGATGGCTTCGCCAACGCCTACTTCTTCCCCGGCCAGTACTACGACTACCGTTGGCCGGTGCAGCTGGCCGGCTACGACACCATCAACACCCGCGCCCAGGACCCTCGCGCGGCATTCCCTTGCGCACCGGGGGAAACCCTGTTCGTCAACGATGCTTCGCCGGGCCTGAAGACCTGCGAGAACGGCAGCATCAAGATTCGTGGCGACTGGCGCGAAACCATGAGCACCCACTGGTTCCACGACCACATGATGGATTTCACCGCGCAGAACGTCTACAAGGGCAACGCGGTGATGATGAACTACTACAGCGCCCTGGACCGTGGCAACGAAGCACTGCAGGACGGCGTCAACCTGCGCTTCCCCAGCGGCAGCGCCTTGCCGTGGGGTAACCGCGACTATGACGTCAACCTGGTGATCGCCGACAAGGCCTGGGATCAGACTGGGCAGCTGTGGTTCAACCCGTTCAACACCGATGGCTTCCTGGGCGACCAGATCCTGGTCAACTGGCAGTACCAGCCCAAGCTCAAGGTGCGTGCGCGCAGCTACCGCTTCCGCATACTCAACGGCTCGGTTTCGCGCTACTTCAAGTTTGCCGTGGTGCGTGAAATCGCCGGCAACAGCGGCGAGTTCAAGGGGCCATCGGGCTCCAACCTGTCCTACGCGCGGGTGCCGTTCCACATGATCGGCAACGACGGCAACATCATGGAACACGCCGTACCGTTCGACGGCAGCATGGACCTCAACGGCGACGGCGACCGCCAGGACAACAACGGCATCCTGCCGCTGCAAGGCATCGCCGAGCGCTACGACATCATCATCAACTTCGCCAAGAACGGCATCAAGGCGGGCGACAAGCTGTATTTCGTCAACCTGGAAGAGCATGACACCGGCAAAGGCCCGAAACAGACCATTTCGTTGGCCGATGTCCTGTCGGAGAAATACAAGGCGGTGATCAAGCAGACCAGCAAAGGCCCTGAGTGGGACAAGGGCGACCCGGTGGTCGGCAAGTTCCTGCAACTGCTGGTGCAACCCTACAGCGGCCAGGACGTGAGCATGGACCCGACTGCCTACGAACCGGCCAAACCGGGCAAGGCCGAAGGCCTGAAGATGATTCCGCTGACCATCGACCGCACCGCCGCAGCCGACAAGGACAAGCTCAAGGCCGCCCGGCACCGCGAGTTCATCTTCGGCCGTTCCGATGGCACCGACACCGCGCCCTGGACCATCAAGACCGACGGTGGCTTCGGCTACAGCATGGACCCACGGCGCATCAACGCCGCCGCGCAGCTGTCGAGCGAAGCGACCGATGGCGGCTTCAGCGGTGACGGTACCCTGGAAGTGTGGAAGATCAAGAACGGCGGCAACGGTTGGAGCCACCCGGTGCATGTGCACTTCGAGGAAGGCGTGATCCTCAGCCGCGACGGCAAGACACCGCCCGAGTGGGAAAAATGGGCACGCAAGGACGTCTACCGCATCGGCCCGGATGCCGACTCTTCCGAAGAAGTGGAAATGGCCATTCGCTTCCGCGAGTTCGCTGGGACCTACATGGAGCACTGCCACAACACCCAGCATGAGGATTCCTCGATGCTGCTGCGCTGGGACATCGAGCACCCTGGCCAGTTCCAGGTGATGCCAACGCCGCTGCCGGGTTGGGATGGCGTGCAGTATGCCCCTTCGGTGGGTCTGCCGACCTTCCGCACCGCCAGCAACAACAATAACGGTGAAGACGACACCAACAAGCCACCGGTGGCGGTCAACGACACGGCCGCGACCACAGCCGGCAAGCCTGTCGTGATCAACGTGCTGGCCAACGACACCGACCCTGACCGCAACCTGCCGTTGACCGTCAGCGGCCTGAGCCAGCCGGATTCGGGCAAGGGAACGGTCAGCACCGACGGCACCCTGGTGACCTTCACCCCGCCAGCCACGGTCACCACGCCGTTCACCGCCAGCTTCAACTACTCGGCGCGTGATGCCAAAGGGGCCGAATCGCTGGTACCGGCCACGGTGAGCGTGGCGGTCGGTCCGGCAGTGGTGGCGGACGAGATCCAGGTGAGCAGCGCCACGGTGCAGGTGCGCAGCAACGACCGCTACACCTGGGAGTTGTCGGGTACCACGTCGGTGGCCACTGGCAACAGCATCACGGTCACGGCCAACACTAGCAGTGGGCCGTTGAACCTCGGTACGGCGACGCTTACTGCGTCCACCAGTGGCGCGCGCTGGCGGTTGTCGACGACCACCACCGGCAATGCGCCGGCCACGACGGTGACGGTGAAGTCGACGCTGGGCCAGAGTGTAACCGCGCCGGTCAGCGTCAAGTAAAGGCGGGGCCGCGTGGCGGCCCATCGCCGGCAAGCCGGCTCCCACAGGGATCGAAGCGCTGCAAAATCCTGTGGGAGCCGGCGTGCCGGCGATAAGGCCCGAACACCCCCTACAAGACCCAAAGAGGACTGCATGATGACCGGCTCATGGCGTGTTCTGCTCGCACTCTCCCTGTTCGCCGCCAGCACCTGCTACTGGCCGCTGAAACCGCCCCTGCAAGCCCAGCCGCAAGTCCAGGCAGAGACCGAACCCACCACGCCCTGGGGTGCCAACTACTTCCCCAACACCCCGCTAGTGACCCAGGACGGCCAGAAAGTGCGCTTCTTCGACGACCTGATCAAGGACAAGGTGGTCGCCATCAATTTCATCTTCACCGGCTGCTCCGACTCCTGCCCGGTGGAAACCGCACGCCTGCGCCAGGTGCAGAAGATCCTCGGCGACCGGGTGGGCAAGGACATCTTCTTCTACTCGATCAGCATCGACCCCTACAACGACACCCCAGCCACCCTCAAGCGCTACGCCGAGAAGTTCGGCATCGGCCCCGGCTGGACGCTGCTCACTGGCGAGCCCGATGACATCGAACAACTGCGTCGGCGCCTGGGCCTCTACATAGAAGGCCTGGAAAACGGCCGCTCGAAAGACCACAACCTGAGCCTGATCATCGGCAACCAGAGCACCGGCCGCTGGATGAAAGCCTCGCCGTTCGAGAGTCCCTATATCCTCGCCGACCGCCTGGGCAACAGCCTGCACAACTGGAAGCAGGCCACCGCCTCGGCCAACGACTACGCCAGTGCCCCGCAAATCCGCCCGCCCAGCAGCGGCGAGCAGATCTTCCGCACCCGCTGCTCGTCCTGCCATACGGTGGGCAACAACGAGCCCGGACAACCCGGCATCGGCCCCGACCTACTAGGGGTGACCGCCCAACGCGACCCCCACTGGCTGGCCCGCTGGCTCAAGGAGCCTGACCAGATGCTGGCAGAGAAAGACCCGTTGGCCACCCTGCTCTACGAGCAATACAACCGCCTGGCCATGCCCAACATGCGCCTGGGCGATGCCGAGGTGACCGCGCTGATCAGTTACCTTGAAGAGGAAACGGCGCGACTACGGGCGCCCCTGGCAGATCGCGGCAACCCTTGAGCGTCAGTCGATCAACGACCCGCGCCCAGCTCGATCCACACCGGCGCGTGGTCGCTGGCCTTGGGCTCGTTGCGCACCCAGGCATCGACGCCCGCCCGCTTCAGGTAAGGCGCAAGATCGGGGTTGAGCAGCAAGTGGTCGATGCGCAAGCCGGCATTGCGCGCCCAGTGATCGCGAAAGTAGTCCCAGAAGGTATACACACGCTCGTCCGGATGCAGATGGCGTATGGCATCGACCCAGCCCTGCGCCAGTAGTCGCTGGTAACACCCGCGCGACTCGGGCTGCAGCAACGCGTCCTTCAACCAGGAGCGTGGGTTGTAGATGTCCAGGTCGGTGGGCACCACATTGAAGTCCCCTGCCAGCACCGTCGGGTGGCCACTGCCATGGAGGCTGCGCGCATGCTCGATCAGGCATTCGAACCAGCGCAGCTTGTAGTCGAACTTCGGTCCCGGTTGCGGGTTGCCGTTGGGCAGGTACAGGCAGGCCACCAGCACCCCGTGCACCGCTGCTTCCAGGTAGCGGCTCTGGTTGTCGTCTTCCAGGCCGGGCAGACCCCGGCGCACCTCCAGCGGCTCGCTGCCACGCGCCAGGATCGCCACCCCGTTCCACGACGGCTGCCCCTGGTAGAGGCAGCCGTACCCCGCCGCTTCCAGTTCCTGGCGAGGGAACTGTTGGTCAGGCGCCTTGAGCTCCTGCAGACAAGCAATGTCGGGCTGCTCCCGGTCCAGCCAGGCCAGCAGCGCCGGCAGGCGGCTGCGAATGCCGTTGAGGTTGAAGGTGGCGATCTTCAGCGCTTTCATGGATTGGTTCGCTCACTGGAGATATCTGATCGAGCCCTTTGCATGTGTGAGCCCTGCCCTGACGCAACGTTCAATCGCTGTGCGGTTAGTCGATATGGACGATCCGGATCCGGCTCACCTTGATTATCGTCGTATACCCGTGGGCTGCTGCCCGTCTACCGATGATGACCATGACTGGAGAGCCTATGAAGGTGCTGGTAAGTGTCAAACGCGTGGTCGACTACAACGTGAAAGTCCGCGTCAAGGCGGACCATTCCGGCGTCGACCTGGCAAACGTCAAGATGTCCTTGAACCCCTTCTGCGAAATCGCCGTGGAAGAAGCCGTGCGCCTGAAAGAGAACGGTGTGGCCAGCGAGATCGTCGTCGTTTCTGTCGGCCCGGCCACTGTGCAAGAGCAGCTGCGTACCGCACTGGCGCTGGGGGCTGATCGTGCCATTCTGGTCGAAGCCGCCGATGAGCTGAATTCCTTGGCCGTGGCCAAGGCGCTCAAGGCTGTTGTCGACAAAGAGCAGCCGCAGTTGGTCATCCTCGGCAAGCAGGCCATCGACAGTGACAACAACCAGACCGGCCAGATGCTGGCCGCGCTGACCGGCTACGCCCAAGGCACCTCCACCCCCAAGCCCTGTCAGCGGAGTGAAACGGGTTAGCGCGGGCCACCGCTCTCACGCAGGAACGCATGCATGCTCTGCGCGTCGCTCACCTCGAGCTTGCCGGGCGCATCCACGACGATGCGCTTGACCAGCAGGTCGTCGGCGAACAGGGCATATCGCTGGGAACGTTTGCCCATGCCGCGGGCCGAGGCGTCCTGGGCCAGCCCCAGGGCGTCGGTCAGCTCGGCGTTACCGTCCGATATCATGCTGACCGCACCTTGCTCGGCAAATGTCTTGCCCCAGGCGTGCATGACGAAGGCATCGTTCACCGCCACGCAGATGATTTCATCGACACCGGCATCCGACAGCGCCTGCGCCGATGCCAGATAGCCCGGCACATGACGCTCCGAGCAGGTCGGCGTGAAGGCCCCGGGCAGGCCGAAGATGACCACCTTTTTACCTGCACAGCGCTCGCGCAGCGAAAACGCCTGCGGGCCCAGCGGGCAACTGCCTTGGCCGTCGCTGTATTCATAGAGGGTTACGTCGGGCAACAGCTCGCCGGTCTCGATCATTGCGGTCTCCTTGAAGTCGGGTCTGTAGGTACGCTCACGGGATAGTACAACGTCTCTGGTGTTCCGCACGTTACGTTGCGTGTCGCTGCCTGATGGCTATTCCACATACCATTGGTAACACTCCCCGATGATTGACGCCGGCTCCCACAGGATTCGCGTCAGCGTCTAGAAGTTGAGCAAGACGGTCGTGCGTCCTGGTGGCGTTGTTCAGCTACTCGTTGATCCACCGCTTCCAGAAAGTCCTGTCGTTGGCCTCCATCGTGGTGTTCGGTGGCGCGTTCATGTCGACCGTGACCGTCATTGAGCCCTATGCGGCGCTCAAGGTCACCCCGCGCGTGCGGGCCGGCTTCATGCTGGTGATCTGCGCCGCAGCCACCGACCTGTGCACCCTGGCCCAAGACGCCTGACACCCGCACCGGCCAAGGGCTGAAGGCATTGTCCAGGCCCACGCTCGCCGCGCCCTGCGAGCGTGGGCCTCAGGTGACGAAGGCCAACGCGCCAGCTAGACTCGGAAGCTGAACATGACTTAACCACTTCGTTTGCCTGAAAGTTTCGGCGGTCAACTTAGGCAACCGGTCTTTGGGAAACCGGCAGGAACCTATGACTGTGCAACCTCAGGTCAACTTGACCAACTGTGACCGCGAACCCATCCAGATTCCCGGCAGCATCCAGCCGCATGGCTGCCTGCTGGCCTGCAACGCATCCGCCAGTGTCGTCCTGCGCCACTCGTTGAACGCCCCGGCCATGCTCGGCGTTACCGCCGAGCTCAACGGGCAGCGGCTCGAAGCGATCCTCGGCGCCGAAGCCGCGCATACCCTGCGCAACGCCCTGGCACGGGTCAAAGAGGCATCGCGCCCGGCACTGTCGTTCGGCGTGCTGATCGCCTCGGGGCAGGCGTTCGATGTGTCCGCGCACCTGTTCAAGGGCACGGTCATTCTCGAATTCGAACCTTCCGGCGTCAGCATCGCCGAGCCTGTGGAGCTGGTGCGCACGGTGATCGCCCAGCTGCGCGACATCGAGCGCTCCGACAAGCTGATCGTCGACACCGCCCGGCGCGTGCGCGCGCTGCTCGGCTACGACCGGGTGATGATCTACCAGCTCGGTGCCGACGGCGCCGGCAAGGTGGTGGCCGAGGCCAAGCGCGGCGGCCTTGAGAGTTTCCTCGGGCAATACTTCCCAGCCTCGGACATCCCGCAGCAAGCCCGTGCGCTGTACCTGCGCAACCCGGTGCGGATCATTTCCGATGCCAACTTCAAGAGCGTGCCCATCGAGCCGGTGCTGGATTTGTCTGGCGAGCCGCTGGACCTGTCGTACGCTCACCTGCGCAGCGTGTCGCCGATTCACTGCGAGTACCTGAGCAACATGGGGGTCGGTGCTTCCATGTCCATTTCGGTGATTGTCGACGGCGCCCTGTGGGGCCTGATTGCCTGCCACCATTACGCACCGCGCAGCTTGGCCATGGGCCAACGGGTGGCAGCGGAAATGTTCGGCGAGTTCTTTTCCCTGCACCTGCAGACCCTGCGCGCCAAGCACACCCTGGAAGCCGCCGAACAGGCGCGACAGGTGCTGGACAACCTGCTGCTCGACGCGCACCGCACGGATGACCTTGAAGCGCTGCTGCGTTCGCGCTTGTCGGTGTTCAAGGCCCTGATCACTTGCGATGGCATCGGCATGGCGCTGCAAGGCCGCTGGTCCGCGGACGGACTGACCCCGCCCAAGGCGGCGATTCCCGGCCTGCTGAGCTTCGCCGAGGGGATCGCCGAGGGACGCACCTGGGCGTCGAACTGCCTGTCGATGGCCCACCCGCCGGCCGAGGACTATGCCGTCGACGTCTCCGGCGTACTGATCGTGCCGATGTCGCAGCACCCCAGGGACTACCTGATGCTGTTTCGCAAGGAGGTGGTGGAAACCCTGGACTGGGCAGGCGACCCCAACAAAACCTACGAAAGCGGCCCGCTGGGCGAGCGCCTCACCCCGCGCAAGAGCTTCGCGGTGTGGAAGCAGACCGTGCACCAGCACGCCTTGCCGTGGAGCGAGCAGGACCGCCAGTTTGGCGAAGCGATCCGCGCCGCGATCGTCGAAGTCGCCCTGCACAACAGCGAACTGCTGGCCGACGAACGCTCCAAGGCCGACGTGCGCCAGCGCATGCTCAACGAAGAACTCAACCACCGGGTGAAGAACATTCTGTCGCTGATCGGTGCGCTGGTGGCCCACCCCACCTCGGAAAACCAGACCCTCAACGACTACGTAGCCACCCTCAAAGGCCGTATCCAGGCACTGTCCCTGGCCCATGACCAGGTCGTGCGCGGTGACGGTGGCGGGCGTTTCGCCGCGCTGCTGGAAGCCGAGCTGTCGCCCTACCGGACCTCGGCCGATGCCCTGGAACTGCGCGGTCCCGCCCTGCTCCTCGATGCCCGCGCCTTTTCGGTGCTGGCTCTGGTGCTGCACGAGCTGGCCACCAATGCGGCCAAGTACGGCGCGCTGTCGCAGGTCGGTGGCACGCTGTCGGTCACCTGGACCGTGGATGCCGGCGGCGCCTGCGAGATCATCTGGTGCGAACGCGGCGGCCCCACCGTGCGTCCGCCGACCCGCACGGGGTTTGGCTCGGTGCTGATCGAGCGCAGCATTCCGTTCGACCTTGGCGGCAGCAGTAACCTTGAATACCGGCCAGAAGGCCTGTATGGCGTGTTCAGGATCCCGGCCAAGCACCTGACCCTGGTCGATGACTCCAGCCACGACAGCCCATCGGCCCCAGCGCCTGTGGTGCTGCCAGACTGCGCAGCCCTGGTCGATGCCTGCGTGCTGATCCTCGAGGACCAACTGGTGATTGCCGTCGGCCTCGAGCAGATCCTTGCCGATGCGCAGGTCCAGGACGTCATCACCGCCAGCTCCGAAGCCGAGGCGCTCAAGCTCCTGGCTACGCAAAGGCCGGATGTGGCGGTACTGGACATCAACCTCGGCAGCGGTACCTCCATTGCCGTCGCCGAAGCGCTCACCCGTCTTGGCATTCCGTTCCTGTTCGCCACCGGCTACGGCGACAGCGTCAGCATTCCGACCCACCTGAAGCAGGCGCCCGTGGTGCGCAAGCCCTATGACGCGGCGTCGATTCTGTCGAACCTGGAGATCCTGCTGGGCTAGGCAGTCCCTATGGGAGCCGGCTTGCCGGCGATCACCGGCGAAGCCGGTGCCATGCACCACGGCGCCTGCATCGCCGGCAAGCCGGCTCCCACAGGAATTGCGTCAACTTTTAGACATTGAGCAAGGCAGTTGCTCCCACAGCTACAGCGCAGCATGCGAAACCGGGCTCCCCCCAAAGGGTGATTTCGAGCGCCCCTGGAGTGTGGGAGCATTCCCCAGCCCCACCCCTGACCCTGTCCCTGATCGAACTCCCAAGACCAGTAGCGAGCCCGCTCGCCTACTGCGGCGTCCTGCATTCCATTTCAGGAGTTAGCAATGCATACAACAACAAATACAGACTCTGCCCCTGCCCACCATCCTGCGTCGCAACCTGCCGCTTCCGGCCGTTTCAGAAAGTCCATGAGCATGACCGCGCTGGTGTTGTTCGGCCTCGCCTACATGGTGCCCCTTGCAGTCTTCACTACCTACGGGCTGGTCACCCAGATGACCAAGGGCCACCTGCCCACTGCCTACATGCTGACCCTCGCCGCGATGCTCCTGACCGCCTACAGCTATGGCCGCATGGTCCAGGCCCACCCCTACTCCGGCTCCGTCTACACCTATACCCGCAAGGCCTTTGGCAGTCACTTCGGCTTTATCGCCGGCTGGACCCTGCTGCTCGACTACATCTTCCTGCCGCTGCTCAGCTACCTGCTGATCGGCATCTACATGTCCGAATACTTCCCGGCGATACACGCCTGGGTGTGGGTACTGGGCTCGATCGCCCTGGTCACCTTCCTCAACCTGATCGGCATCGAATCGATTACCCGGGTCAACTGGATCCTGGTGGTCGCTCAGCTGGTGTTCATCGTCGTGTTCGTGGCGTTGTCGGTGCGCAACCAGGGCGAACAGGCGGCGCCGGTGTCGTTGCTGGCGCCGTTCCACCACGAGGGCTTCAGCGTGCCGCTGGTCATGGCCGGCGCGGCCGTCTTGTGCCTGTCGTTCCTGGGCTTCGATGCGGTGTCGACCATGGCCGAAGAAACCAGTAATCCGACCAAGCGCATTCCCCAGGCAATCATGGCGGTGTCGGTGATCGGTGGCCTGCTGTTCCTGCTGGTGTCGTACTTCGCCCAGCAGGTGTTCCCCGACTGGGCCAGCTTCGCCGACCCGGACTCGGCCTCGGTGGACGTGATGCGTCGGGTCGGCGGCGAGCTGCTGGTGACCGGCTTTACCGCCACCTACGTGGCCGGCTGCTTCGCCTCGGCCATGGTGTCCCAGGCCAGCGTTTCGCGGGTGCTGTTCGCCATGGGGCGCGACGGTGCGCTGCCACGGGTGTTTGGCCGTCTGGTCACGAAAAAGCGCGTGCCGGCCACGGCGATCATGCTGGTCAGCACGATGTCGTTGGTCGCCCTGTTCATCACCCTGGACACGGTCGCCAACATGATCAGCTTTGGCGCGCTGTTCGCGTTTTCTGCGGTCAACCTGGCGGTGGTCAAGCATTACCTGCTCGACCAGAAGCTGAGCGGCCCACGCAACTACCTGTTGTTCGGCGCCATACCGGCGCTCGGTTTCCTCAGCACGCTGTGGCTGTGGACCAGCCTGTCGAGCATGTCGTTCACCATCGGCCTGTGCTGGCTGGGCGTCGGTTTCCTCTGCCTGCTCGGGTTGACCCGGGCGTTCCGGGTGAGCCTGCCCGAACTGCAAATGGCGGATTGATCCGCTAGCCGCATCAATCGATGCGAACAATGCAATTCTCTAATCAATGACCCTGTCGCACCATTCCCGCCAATAAGAACCGTGCGCCGTTCCCAGCGGCGCACGTCACAAAAGCGGTATGGAGTACAGGCAATGACAGCAACAACCGCCTCCGGGCACTCCCGCGCCGGCGCGATCTTCCGGGTCACGTCGGGCAACTTCCTCGAGCAGTTCGACTTTTTCCTCTTCGGTTTCTACGCCACGCAGATCGCGGCTGTGTTCTTCCCTGCCAGCAGTGAATTCGCCTCCTTGATGATGACCTTCGCCGTGTTCGGGGCCGGCTTCCTCATGCGCCCCCTGGGTGCCGTGGTGCTCGGCGCCTATATCGACGAAGTGGGCAGGCGCAAAGGGCTGATCGTCACCCTGTCGATCATGGCCAGCGGCACGATCCTGATCGTGCTGGTGCCCGGCTACGAATCCATCGGCCTGCTCGCGCCCGCCCTGGTGCTGGTCGGGCGCCTGCTGCAAGGCTTCTCGGCGGGTGCCGAACTGGGCGGTGTGTCGGTGTACCTGGCCGAGATCGCCACGCCCGGCAACAAAGGCTTCTTCACCAGTTGGCAGTCTGCCAGCCAGCAAGTGGCGATCATCGTCGCGGCGGCCCTGGGCTATGCCCTGAACCAATGGATGGCACCGGCGATGATCGCCGATTGGGGCTGGCGCATCCCCTTCTTCGTCGGCTGCCTGATCGTGCCGTTCATCTTCCTGCTGCGCCGTAACCTGGAGGAGTCCGAGGAATACGCCGCACGCAAGCACCGCCCAGCCCGGGCCGAGGTGCTGCGCACCCTGCTGCAGCACTGGGCCACGGTGCTCGCCGGCATGCTCATGGTGGCGCTGACTACCACGGCGTTCTACCTGATCACCGTGTACGCGCCAACGTTCGGCAAGACGGTGTTGCACCTGAGCACCGCCGATGCCTTGCTGGTGACGTTGCTGGTAGGCGTGTCGAACTTCATCTGGCTGCCGCTCGGTGGCGCGCTGTCCGATCGTATCGGGCGCCGCCCGGTGCTGGTCGCCATGACCCTGCTGACCCTGGCCAGCGCGTATCCTGCGCTGACTTTCCTGGTCAATGCGCCAAGCTTCCTGCACATGCTGGTGGTGCTGTTGTGGCTGTCGTTCCTTTATGGCCTGTACAACGGTGCGATGATCCCCGCGCTGGCCGAAATCATGCCGCTCGAGGTGCGGGTGGCGGGCTTCTCCCTGGCCTATAGCCTGGCCACGGCCGTGTTCGGCGGTTTCACCCCGGCCATTTCGACCTTCCTGATCCAGTACACCGCCGACAAGGCCGCCCCCGGCTACTGGATGAGCTTCGCCGCACTCTGCGCCCTGGGCGCGACGCTGTTTCTCTACCGCCGTTCGCGCGGTCAACTGCAACCGGCACTGTCTTGAGGGCGCTCGATCATGCGTAAAGTACTGCACGCCTTTGCCCTGCTCGCCTGTGCAAGCCTGGGCAGCGTCGCCCACGCCGAGCAGCTGCGGGTGATGACCTCCGGTGGCTTCACCGCCGCCTACCAGATACTCGGCCCGAAATTCGCCGCAGCCACCGGCAACACCCTCGATACCGCCCTGGGGCCGTCGATGGGGCAGGCGCCCGAGGCGATCCCCAATCGCCTGGCCCGTGGCGAGAAGGCCGACGTGGTGATCATGGTCGGCTACGCGCTTGATGAGCTGATCCGCCAAGGCAAGGTCGACCCGGCGTCACGGGTGGAACTGGCCGATTCGCGGATCGGCATGGTGGTGCGTGCCGGCGCGCCGAAACCCGATATCAGCAGTGTGGAGGGGCTGAAGAAAACCCTGCTGGGCGCCCGGTCGGTGGCCTATTCGGACAGTGCAAGCGGCGTGTATGTGCACAAGCAGCTGTTCAAACGGCTGGGCATCGAGCAGCAACTTGCACCCAAGGCCAGCATGATCGCGAAGCTCCCGGTGGCCTCGGTGGTCGCCAAAGGCGATTACCAGGTCGGCTTGCAGCAGGTCAGCGAGCTGTTGCCGGTGCCGGGCGCAAGCTTCGTCGGCAAGCTGCCGGAGGCGGTGCAATCGGTCACGCGCTTTGCCGCAGGCATTCCTACCCATGCCGAACACCCGCGCCAGGCCAAGGCACTGCTCGCCTACCTGGCCGCGCCCGCTGCCCAGCAGACCGTGCAGGCCACCGGGCTGGATTCGGTCAGCCGCTGACCTCGACCTTCATGTCCACCACCAGGCGCTCCAGCGCCAACGCTGCCGGGGTCAGGGTTCGACCCCGGCGTTTGATCAGGCCGACACTGCGCATGACCTTTGGCTCGGTCAGGGCGACCCGGGTCAGGATCGGGTGATCACCCGCCGGCATCGCCATCGACGGCACCGCAGCCACCCCCAGCCCCGCCTCCACCAGGCCGATCATGGTGGTGACGTGGCGGGTTTCGCAGATGCTTTGACGCTGCGGCACGATGCCGCTCAACGCCTGGTCGAGCAGGAAGCGATTGCCGGAGGTCTTGCCCAGCGAAATGTAGGACTGCTGGTAGAACTCGTCCCAGGTGACACTGCTGCGCGCCGCCAGCGGGTGATCTCGCCGGCACGCCAGCACATAGCTCTCCTGCACCAGCGGTTCGAACTCCACATCGGCCTCCAGCGTGCCCATGAAGCTCAGGCCGAAATCCGCCTCGCCATCGACCACCGCGCCCAGCACCTCGTGGGCGCTGGCGTCCAGCACCTTGACCTTGATCCGTGGAAACTGCTGGTGGTAATGCGCGATGACCCGGGGCATGAAGTAATACGCCGCCGACGGTACGCAGGCCACCGTGACCTGGCCGAGCCGCGTCGAGGCCACTTCGCTGATGCCCAGCAGGGCGTTGTCCAGGTCGTCGAGCAAGCGCTCGACGCTGGGCATGAAGCCCCGCCCGGCCTGGGTCAGGCTGACCTTGCGGGTGGTGCGCTCGAACAGCCGCACGCCCAAGGCATCCTCCAGCTTGTCGATGCGCCGACTAAGCGCCGGCTGCGAGATACGCACCGCCTCCGCCGCCTTGCGGAAGCTGCCTTGCTCGACCACTGCGCGAAAGGCTTGCAAGTCGTTGAGGTCGAAATTGATGGCCATGGCGCGCACTCGGGAACTGCGAATTGATGCAACCATTTTATGAGTACCGGCAATTAATGCAAAATATTACAGAGCCCGACGATGTCGTCTATCATCGCGCGTTGAACGTTTCAGCCAGTTTCAGTAAGGATCCCGATGTCTGTTCAGGAATTACCCCCGCTCGCCATCAGCAAAGGCGAAGTGGGCAAGATGGAAGCTTCCATGGCCTTGGGCAGCTTTGCCATTGGCACCGGCGAGTTCGCGATCATGGGGCTGATGCCCGATATCGCCGGCAACCTGCAGTTGAGCGAGCCGCAAGTGGGACATGCCATCAGCGCCTACGCCCTGGGCGTGGTGGTCGGTGCACCGGCGCTGGCGATACTCGGTGCCAAGCTTCTGCGTAAACACCTGCTGTTGCTGCTGATGGCCCTCTACGCCATCGGCAACCTGGCCACGGCCTTCGCCCCTTCCTTCGCCGGCCTGGTGGCCTTCCGCTTCGTCAGCGGCCTGCCCCACGGTGCGTATTTCGGCATCGCTGCCGTGGTGGCTTCGAGCATGGTGCCGAGCAACCAGCGTGCAGGCGCCGTGGCGCGGGTGATGATGGGCCTGACCCTGGCGATGCTGCTGGGCAACCCGATCGCGACCTTCCTCGGGCAATTCTTTGGCTGGCGCTCGGCGTTCGTGCTGGTCGGGGTGATCGCCCTGTGCACCATCGCCCTGGTCTGGCGCTATGTACCGCAACCCCGCAACGAGGCGCGCAGCGACCCGCGCAAGGAGCTGCAAGCCTTCCGCCTGCCCCAGGTGTGGATGGCGCTGGGCATCGCTGCCATTGGCTTTGCCGGCATGTTCTGCGTGTTCAGCTACCTGGCACCGACCATGCTGCAGGTGACGCACGTGTCGCCGCAGTGGATTCCCTTTGGCCTGGCGGCGTTCGGGGTCGGCGGCATCATCGGCAACATTGCCGGGGGCAAGCTGTTCGACCGCCTGCAGTTCCGCGCCGTGGGCCTGGTGCTGGTGTGGTCGACGGCGGTGCTGCTGTTCTTCACCTTCGCGGCGCATGCACTGTGGAGCCTGCTGCTGGGGATCGGCCTGGTGGGGACCATGATTGCCCTGGCGGCGCCGCTGCAGATTCGCCTGATGGATATCGCCCATGAGGCACCGAGCCTGGCGGCGGCTTCCAACCATGCGGCGTTCAATTTGGCCAATGCGCTGGGGCCCTGGTTTGGGGGCATGGCGATCAGTGCCGGGTTGGGGTGGACCAGTACCGGTTATATCGGCGCGGGTGCGGCGTTGGTGGGGTTGGGGATTTACCTGGTGGCGCGGCGGATGAAAGGCGGGGATTGACCTAGGGCTCAAGGACCTTCGCTGTAACTGTGGGTGCTGGCTTGCCGGCGATAGGGCCCCAGTCGGTTTTTGTCTGTACTGGCCTCGTCGCCGGCAAGCCGGCTCCCACAGGGATCGAGGGGGGACTTGTCAGTAGCCGGTCATTTCCAGGTAGCCTTTGCCACCAGCACTGCCCGTCACTCGCACGGGGCCTTCCCAGTACGCAAACCGCGTGTTCATCCAGGCCTTCGGCTCGAACGCCTCGACCTGCACATCCACCTGCTCCGAGGTCACCTGCACCCGCCAGCGCGTTGGCACCGACTTGCCATTGTCCTGCCGCGCCCACGCCAGCGGGGTCAGCTCGATCTCCTTGCCCTGCAACGCCCGCGACCGCCCCTGGGCATCGACCCAGGTGCCGGCCCGGTAAGGCAGGCCCTGATCTTCACGCACCTGGAACAACATCAGCTTCGCCCCGCTTTCCAGATGCAGCGAGAACCAGTCCCAACCCCGCTGCCCGGCCGCCAGGGGCTGGCTGCTCCACTCCCGGTCCAGCCAGGCCTGGCCCGTCACGGCAATGCATAGCCCGGCGCGCTCGACCTCGCCGGTTACCTGATAGAACGGCTGGCTGTAGTAGTACGACGCCTGGCCCTTGCCGGACTTCTCGCTGTAGCCCTGCAGGCCATGCAGCACCACAGGTTTGTCGGTGGCCAGGTTCAGGTCGTAGCGAAAGCCCGGCCCGCCCGCGCGCATGCGCAAGCGCTCGATACCGGGCTCACCTTGCAGTGACCAATCATCGATCCACGCCTGAAATGGCTCGGCGACCACGCCGGCCTGCCCCACCCCACCCCGGGCCAGCGCTTCACCGACCTGGTGGCCACCGGGCCCGGTCAATGCGGCGTGGCCCATCCACAGGTTCGGGCTGTTCCAGTCGCGGGTCTCCGGCCCCGGGCGCAGCGCCGAGCGGAACAGGGTCCATTGCGCACCCCAGGCGCGGCCCTGAACATCCTCAAGGTTGGCGGTGATGTACCACCATTCGATGCGATAGCCGTCATGGGCGCCGTGGTCGCGGGGGAATTCCAGTGCCACGCCGGGCGTGACCTGCCTGAACGCCCCGGCTTCGTTGCCGAGCCCGGCAAAGCCCTTGGGCGCAGGTTCCGGCGCATCGCAGCCGGCCAGCAACAGGCCGGCCAGCAGCAGCCAGGCTTCAGGCTTCATCGGCGAACCGCCGCAACAGCACACCGGGTTGGCTGCGCGCCAGCTGCCACAGCGGCCAGGCACAGGCCAGCAGGCTGGTCAGCACACCCAGTGCCCCCAGTTGCAGCAGCTGGCCGGGAAACACCTGCCACGGCAAGCGCCAGCCAAATGCCTGGACGTTCACCACCGCCACCAGGCACCAGGCCAACAGCAGGCCCAGGGGAATCGCCAGGAGCACGGTGAAGCCACAGAGCATCAGTGCCTGGCCCAGGCACAGCCAGCCCAGCCAGCGACGCGGCACGCCCAGTGCCCACAAGGGCGCCAGTTGCCCCAACCGGCGCTGGCCGAGGGTCAGCTGGCTGATGAACAAGGCCACGCCGGCCACGCCCAGGGTCAGGCTGTTCAGGGCCGCGGTGACGGCGAAGGTGCGGTTGAAAATCGCTGTCGACCAGGCCTTCAGGCGGGCCTGCTCGACCAGCTGGTCGTCATCCAGGGCAAAGCGTTGCTGCAACTGCTGCTGGAGCGCGGCCACCTGGCCGGGCTGTACCAGCAGGCTCAGGCCGGACAGGTTGGCGGCCGGTGCATGGGCACGGAGCCAGTCGGCGTTGACCAGCACATGCCCCTTGGGGTTGCCGTAGTCGGCATGAATGCCGACCACGGTCATGGCCTGCGGCGGCTCGCCGGGCAGTGTCACGCGGTCGCCCGGCGCCAACCCCAGGCGCCGGGCCAGTTGCTCGCTGAGCATGACGCCCCGGCCCGCTGCCAGTTGCGCCCAGGCATCCGCGTTTTGTGCCAGCAACGGCCAGTGGCTGCGGTAGAACGGATGATCGACCACCCCTTGCACCTGCACCGGCCAGTGCTGCAGGCGCCACTCCACCCGCCAGCTCGGCAGCACGGCGTTGACGGCCGGCTCGCGCGGCAACTGGGCATACAGCTGCTGTGCCTGCGCGCTGTCGCGAGGCGTGACATACAGGTCGGCCGCCAGGCGCAGGTCAAGCCAACCGATGAAGGTGCGGCGAAACCCTTCGGTCATCCCGCCCACTCCGACACTGGCAGCCAACGCCAGCAGCAGCGCCATCAACGCAAGGCTCAGGGCCGGCAGCTGTTGCCGGCTGTCGGCGAAGAACCACTGGGCCAACGGCCGCCGCGCGTAGCGGGCAAGGCCGCCGAGCAGCAGCGCCAGCAGCCCTGGCAGCAACAGCGCCGCTGCCAGCAGCAACGCCGCCAGCAGGCCGAACGCGCTGGGCAGGCTGTTGCCCAGGTAGCCACAGCCCAGGGCCAGCAGTAGCAGCACAGCAGCGGCCAGGGCCTGACGCCGCAGCCAGGGCACCTGGGCCAAGCGCCAGGCCTGCGGTTGGGCCAGCCCCAACAACGGCAGGCGCGCGGCGCGCAGCAGGCTGTCGAAGCCAGCCAGCAACGCCCCCAGCAGGCTGACGGCCATCCCCGCCAGCCACCACTGCCACGGCAAGTGCAGCTGCCCGGCCACCTCGGCACCGTACAGCCCCCGCAGGCTGGAGGCGAAGTCGGGCAGTAACGCGGCGGCGATCAGGTAGCCGGCAAGCACGCCCACCAGGCCTCCCAGTAGCGCGAACAACCCCAACTCCAGCGCCAGGGCCGCGAGCAGGGTGCGCAGGCTGACGCCACAGGCCCGCAGGGTACGCATCAAACTGCGGCGCTGCTCCAATGCCAGGCCAATGGCCGCGTGGGCGATGAACAAACCGACCACGAAGGCCAGCAGGCCCAGCGCGGTGAGGTTGAGGTGAAAACTTTCGGTCAGGCGCTGCAGGTCGGTGTCGTCACTGGCGGGCTGCAGCTTGAGGTCGGCCGCAAGCGCCGCTGGTAAGGGCTGGTCGCTGTTGCTGATCAACCGCGACAGCTGTCCCGGGGCCTTGAGCAAGGTCTGGGCCTGGCCGATATCGACCACCACCACACCCGGCGCGAGGTGGGCGCTCAGGGCCAGGGGTGGCAGGTTCTGGCCTTCCACTGTGCGGATCTGCTCCCCTACCTTGCGGCCCAGTTGGCGCAACGTGTCCGGGCCGATCCAGGTTTGCCCGGGCGCGACGACGAACGCCTGCAGGTCAAAACCTTGCGGGTCGGCGCCGGCAACCGCCATGCCCGGCAACAGGCTGAGCGGCTCGATGCCCACCAGCCTGACCGTCAGCGAGGGTTCGCCTGCCAGCTGTAAACGCCCCTCCAGCACCGGTGTCACCTGCCAGCCTTGCCTGCGCAATTGCACATACAACGCCTGGTCGAAGCGCTGTCCCTTGCGCGCAATCAGCTGCGGGTACGCCGGCCCGGCCAGCACCGCGCGGGCCTGGGCGTAGTCGCTGCGGGCCTGGCTGTTGAGCGCCTGTACCCCAGCCCACAATGCCGTGGCCAGGCAGATGCCGGTGAAGATGCCGATGCCCTGCAGGCGGTGGCGCCGCCAATGGCTGCACAGCGCCTGCAAGGCCAGCCCGAGGCTGCTCATGCGGCTTGCACCCGGCCCTGGTGCAACACGCAGCGCTGCTGCAGGCGTGCGGCCAACCGTTGGCTATGGGTGACCATCAACAAGGTGCTGGCGGCTTCGTTCACCAGTTGCAGCAGCAGGGCCAGCACCTCGTCGCCGTTGTGTTCATCGAGACTGCCGGTAGGCTCGTCGGCGAGCAGCAGCGCGGGCCGGCCGGCCAGTGCCCGGCCGATTGCAAGGCGCTGCTGCTGGCCGCCGGAGAGTTGCTCCGGGTAGCGCTGCAGCAAGGGCGTCAGACCCAGCCTTGCGGCCAGGTGCGCCACCCAGGCCGGGTCGTGGCGGTTTGCCAGGCGCGCCTGGAAGGACAGGTTGGCGGCTACGTCCAGGCTGCTGATCAGGTTGTATTGCTGGAACACCAGGCCGATTCCCTCGCGTCGCCAGCGGGCCAGGGCGGATTCGTCGCGGGGGTTCAGGGGGTGACCGTCAATCAGGATGCGGCCACTGTCGGCGCGGTCGAGGCCGGCCAGCAGGTGCAGCAAGGTGCTCTTGCCGCTGCCGGATTCGCCCATCAGGGCCAGGCTGCTGCCGCGCGGGAGGGACAGGTCGACACCGCGCAGGACGTGCAGGGTGCCTTGGGCGGTGGTGAACGACTTGTGGAGTTGTTCGACGGCCAGCATGGGTGGGGCCTTTTTTGCTGGGGTGCTGGGTAGAGTATGGCGCTGAGGCAGTAGTCCAGGTACACCACTGCCTTCGAAAGCTGTGATTCTTCCCTGTGGGAGCAACTGTCTTGCTCAATTTCTAGAAGTTGACGCGATTCCTGTGGGAGCCGGCTTGCCGGCGATAGGGCCCGAACAGACTGTCCGCGTTTGCCTGCTCCGGCCTCATCGCCGGCAAGCCGGCGCCCACAGGGATCGTGGACTTCCCTACCCCACCAAGGCTTGCTGCACCTCTCCCACCGCCGCAGCCAAGCTGTTCAAATGCAAACTCAACACCCGCTCCACCGGCGCCTGGTCCAGCGGCCAATGCAGCGCAATACTTCCCGCCAACCGTCCCTGGGCCCGCACCGGCAAGGCAATCGCCCGAATCAGGAACGGCAACCGCACCGGATACTCCCAAAACCCTTCGGTCCGCTGCCCGAACCCCTTGTGCGCATCCGCCTCGATATCGCGCAACAACGCCTCGTCCCCCACCCGCTCATGCGCCGCCAGCCGCTGCACCTCATCCGTGGCCAGCTCCTTCAGACACGCCCGCCCCATGGCCGAATGAAACAGGCTGGCATGGTGCCCGACGATCTGGCAGTTGTTCGGGTAGCGCTTGCGCAGCACCTGGGGAATCGCGCTCTCCATCACCTCCAACCGCTCGCCGTCGAAACAGGACAAATCAGCCACCAGGCCCGTGCGTTCGCTCAGCTCCAGCAACAGCGGCGCAGCACGCTCCACCAGTTGGCGCTTGAAGCGCTGCTGGCGGTCGCCGAACAGCCGACGGGCGCACAGGCGGTAGCGCCGGTCGCTCAAGCCGCGGTAGACCCAGCCCTGTTCCTGCAAGGTGGCGAGCATGCGCGACACCGTGGCCTTGGGCAGGGCTGTCAGGTAATGCAGCTCTTCCAGCCCCAGTGCCTGATGCTCGCCCAGCAGTTCGACGATGGCCAGCGCCCGCTCCACCGAGCGCACGCCACCGCCGTCGGTTGCCGTACTGATTTGAGTGCCCATGGGGTTGACCTCCCTGTCTGTGCGTGGATGGTCATCATGCCCAGCAAGATACGGGCCTGGCCAGGGCCTTCAGCGTGCTTGCAGGCAGCTCGGCGGGCAGCGCGACACCCACCGGGTCAGCTGTTCATGGGCAAAGGCCAGCTGCAGCACGGCCTGGTCGGCCTGGGCCGGGCCGATGATCTGCAGGCCCATCGGCAGCCCGGCAGCATTGAAGCCCACCGGCACGCTCATGCTCGGCAAACCGGCCAGGGTCGGGCCAATCACCACCTCCATCCAGCGGTGGTAAGTGTCCATCGCCCGCCCGCCAACCACCTGCGGCCATGGCAGCACTGCGTTGAAAGGAAACACTTGCGCCGCCGGCAACAGCAGGAAATCGTAACGCTCGAACAATCTGTTCAGCGCCTGGTACCAGGCACTGCGGTCCAGCGAGGCCTGGTACAGGTCCTGCGCGCTCAGGCGCAGGCCGCCTTCCACTTCCCACTGCGCTTCCGGCTTGAGCAAGGCTCGCTTGGCGGGGTCGGCATAGGCCGCGCCGAGGTTGCCGTGCACCAGGAAGTGGCGATGGGTCAGCCAGCACTGCCACAGGCGCGCCAGGTCGAAGCCTGGCTGGCAGGCCTCGACCTCGCAGCCCAGCTCGGCGAAATCGGCCAGCGCCGTTTCACACAGCGCCATGACCCCTTCTTCCATCGGCAGGTAGCCGTCATAGTCGCCCAGCCAGCCAACCCGCACGCCCTTGAAGCTGCGCGCCAATCCAGCGGCGAAATCGACCGGGCCTGCGTTGATCGACAACGGCACGCGCGGATCATGCCCGGCCTGCACCGACAGCAACCGCGCCACGTCCTGCACGCTGCGCCCCATCGGCCCCTCGGTGGCCAGCTGCTGGACGAACAGCTCCGGCGTCGGCCCGAACGGCACCCGTCCCTGTGAGGGGCGCAGGCCGTACACGTTGTTGAACGCCGCCGGGTTGCGCAGCGAGCCCATCATGTCGCTGCCATCGGCCACCGGCAGCAGGCGCATGGCCAGCGCCGCCGCCGCGCCCCCGCTGCTGCCGCCGGCCACGCGAGCGTGGTCATAGGCGTTGGTGGTGGTGCCGAACAGCGTGTTGTAGCTCTGCGAACCGAGGCCGAACTCCGGCACATTGCTCTTGCCGACGATGATCGCCCCGCTCGCCCGCATCCGCGCCACGCTGATCGCATCCTCAGCCGGCACCTGCTCGGCGAACAACGGCGAACCCAGCGTGGTACGCAGCCCCGCGGTGGCCGCCAGGTCCTTGATCGCCTGGGGCATGCCATGCATCCAGCCGCGCGACCGGCCACGCGCCAGTTCGCGGTCGCGCTCGTCGGCCTCGGCCAGCACGGCCCCGGCATCGCGCAACGACACCAGCGCATTGACCTGCGGGTTGAACCGCTCGATGTGCGCCAGGTAGGCCTGCATCACTTCACGGCAGGAATACTGACGGGCATGGATCGCCTGGGACAGCGCCTCGGCGTCGAGGCTGACGATCGGGTCGATGGCTAACGCGTTCACGGTTTCACTCCAAGGTTGTAGGCAACGGATTTGCCGGCACGCGGCGCCTCTTTCAGGCAGTAGGTGCCGAGCAGGGTCAGCAGGCAGGCGAACAGCACGTAGAACGACGGCGCCACCGGGGTGCCGAGCACCTTGCTCAGCCAGGTGACGATCAGCGGCGCAAACCCCCCGAACACCATCACCGCCACGTTGTAGGCCACCGACACGCCGGTGGAGCGCACCTCGACCGGGAACTGCTCGGCCAGCGCGGTCGGCGCCGGGCCGAAGAAGCCGCCGATGGCCGTGCACAGCAGCAGCTGCATCACCAGCAGGCGCTCGATGGAAGGCGCCGCCGCCACCCACACATACAGCGGGTAGACCATCACGAAGAACGCCAGGGTAAAGGCCATCAGCACCGGCCGCCGGCCGAGGCGGTCCGACAGCGCGCCGGCCAGCGGAATGACCACGGTCATCAGGCCCACGGCGAGCATCTGCACCAGCAGCACCTGGTCCAGCGGCAGGCCGAGGTTCTTGTGGGCGAAGGTCGGCATGTTCACCAGCACCACGTAGAACGACACCGTTGCGCCACAGGCCAGGCCCATCGACACCAGCAGGCTGCGCCGATGCTCACGCAGCACCTGCAACAGCCCCGGCGCCTCGCCCTTGGCCTGCTTGCGCGCTTCGAGAAACTCCTCTGGCTCCTCCATGTGCTTGCGAATCCACAGCCCCACCGGCCCGATCAGCAAGCCGAGCACGAACGGAATCCGCCAGCCCCAGCTGTCCAGCGCCTCGGGCGTGCACAGGTGGGTCACCAGCGCGACCATCGCCGCCCCGGAGAACACCGCCAGGCACTGCCCCACCAACTGCCACGAGCCATACAGCCCCTTGCGGTTGGCCGGCGCACTCTCCACCAGGAACGCCGTGGCACTGGCGTACTCGCCACCCGTGGCGAAGCCCTGCAGCATGCGCGCCACCACGATCAGCAGCGGCGCGCCCATGCCGATGGCCAGGTAGCTGGGGGCGAAGGCGATCATCGCGATGGACACCGTCATCAGCCGGATGATCAGCTGCATCGCCGCCTTGCGCCCCTTGCGGTCGGAATAGATACCCAGCAGCACGCCACCCACCGGGCGCATGAAAAAGCCCACGCCGAAGGTGGCCAGGGCCATCAGCAACGAGGCGTATTCGTCGTCGGAGGGGAAGAACTGGCGGGCGATGATGCTCGCCAGAAAGCCGTACACGATAAAGTCATACCACTCCAGCGCATTGCCGATGACCGCCGCGACCACTTGCCGGGTACGCGACGCGCCTGTATTGGAAATCTGCATGCGGAACACTCCATCTTCAGTTGGCCAGCAACGTTCAAGTGATCGCCCAGGCGCGCTCGCGCCCAGGTTCCAGCGGCAGTCGTCAATACAGGCAGGTCAGGCGGGCTTGAGCCAGCTCTCCGCCAGCGCGCCCCAGTAGGCGGCGCCGGTCAGCAGGATGTCGTCGTTGAAGTCATAGGCGGGGTTGTGCACCATCGGCCGCTGCACGCCGTTGCCGATGAACAGGTACGCGCCCGGGCAGCGCTGCAGCATCCAGGCGAAGTCCTCGCTGCCCATCAGCTTGCGGGTGTTGCCATCGACCGCCTCGGCGCCGAGCAGCTCGACCCCGACCTGGGTGGCGAAAGCGTTTTCCGCAGCATGGTTGACCAGCACCGGGTACGCCGGGCGGTGCTCGATGGTGCTGGTGCAGCCAAAGCTTTCGGCCTGCTGGGTGATGATCGCCCGCACCCGCTCCAGGGTCTGCGCCCGCACCTTGGCATCCAGCGCACGCAGGCTCAGGCGCAGCAGCGCCTGCTGCGGAATGACGTTGGCCGCCTCCCCCGCCTGCAGCGCCCCGACCGTCACCACCGCCGCTTCCTGGGCATCGATATTGCGCGCCACCACCGTTTGCAGCGCCATCACCACACTGGCCGCCGCCACCAGCGGGTCGACTGTCAGGTGCGGCATCGAGCCATGCCCGCCAACGCCGTCAATGGTCACCGTGAGCAAGTCCTGCGACGCCATCATCGGCCCCTCGCGAAAGCCCAGGTGCCCTGCCGGCAACCCCGGCATGTTGTGCATGCCGAACAGCGCATCGCAGGGGAAGCGCTCCAGCAAGCCATCGGCCAGCATCGCCTCCGCCCCGCCCTGGCCCTCCTCGGCCGGCTGGAAGATCAGCGTCAGCGTGCCATCGAACTGCCGCGTCGCCGCCAGGTAGCGCGCCGCGCCCAGCAGCATGGTGGTGTGCCCGTCGTGGCCGCAGGCGTGCATGCAGCCCTGGTGGCGGCTGCTGTATTCGGCGCCGGTGGCCTCGATGATCGGCAGTGCGTCCATGTCGGCGCGCAGGCCCAGCTTGCGGGGGCTGCTGCCATTGCGCAGCACACCGACCACGCCGGTCTTGCCGATGCCAGTGTGCACTTCATAGCCCCACTGCTCCAGCAAGGACGCGACCAAGGCCGAGGTGCGGCTTTCTTCGAAACCAAGTTCGGGGTGGGCATGGATATCGTGGCGGATGGCGTGCAGGTCGCTGGCCACGTCATTGAGCCAGGCCAGGATGTGCTGATGCTGCGACATGGGGAATCTCCTCGCGCGGGTGGGGCCCGTTTCTTGTTTTTCGCTTGAGATCACGACGGGGAAGGCAGGTCGTGGCTGGCGACAGATAAGCGCGAGTGAGGGTGGGTGCACAATTGAATGTGGTTCCACGCAGTGGAACTGGTTGCCTATCAAAGAGCATCCCGGCTCTTGTAGGAGCGGATTTATCCGCGATCACGGGCAAAGCCCGTGCATGCCCAAGCCCCTAGAACTCCACCTTGCCCCGCCCCGCCTTGACCGTGCTGCGCCTGGCTTTTCCTTCAAGACGGCGGGTCTTCGAGCCGAGGGTCGGCTTGGTAGGACGGCGTTTCTTCTCGGTCTTGCCGGCAGTGATGATCAACTCGGCAAGACGCGCCAGTGCGTCAGCACGGTTCTGCTCCTGGGTGCGGTACTGTTGGGCCTTGATGATCAACACGCCGTCGGCGGTGATGCGACTGTCACGCAGCGCCAGCAGCCGCTCCTTGTAAAACTCGGGCAGCACTGAGGCGGGAATGTCGAAGCGCAGGTGCACGGCGCTGGACACCTTGTTGACATTCTGCCCACCTGCGCCTTGCGCGCGGATGTAGGTCAGTTCGATGTCGGCATCTGGCAGATGCACGGTATTGGAGATGGTCAGCATGGCATGGCCCTTGGGATTGCTCTTCATTATCACAGCCTTCGCCGTTTGCTCACAGGACGAATTACGTTTGACCTCAAGCACACGGATCGAGATGCCCTACTTCGCCATTGCCAATACTGCGGCCTAGAGCGTGATCAGCGGGCTCGTCAGGCCCCTTTTTTCAGAGCGCCAGATGAGGCCCGGGTTGCACGTACCGCGGTTGGGTCGATCTTCCAGGTTTGTAGTTCTATCAAGCCTTGCTCATTCAGTCTCAGGTGCAAGCGTTTGCCCTCGGCGTAGCTGAAGCTGCGAACGGTATCGCTGTTGCGGTTGATCACCGCATTGAGGTGTCCCACTCGATGGCCATCAGCCCCAGCAGACTGAAGCCAATTTAATTGGGACTATCTCGTAGCCTGTCAAATTATGCTTACTAGGCTCTGTACGAAAAGAGATGTCGCAAACACCGCATGGAACAAGTCAGCGAGACCATGGCGGCATAGCTTTTCGCGAGCTTGTCGAAGCGTGTCACGATGCGGCGGTTCTCTTTCAGCCAGCCAAACATGCGCTCGATGATGTTGCGCTGTCGGTACTTGGGCCGATCAAACAGCCTGGGTAAGCCAGGCTTGGGTTTGCGCTTCATCGAGCGCATCGGGATGACGGGCTGCATTCGATATTGGTCGCAATAGCGGCGTAGCGCTTCGGCGTCGTAGCCCTTGTCAGCAAGCAACCATTTGCAGCGTTTACGCGGGCGGCCAGGTTGGCTTGATGGAATGCTGACGTCGTCCAGCAATGGCTGGGCATAGCTGATGTCACTGGCTTGACCGCCAGAGAGGAGGAAGCGCAACGGTGTCCCGTTGGCATCGCAGAGCATGTGGATTTTGGTTGTCAGGCCACCGCGACTGCGACCTAAAGCGTGATCGGCAGGCTCGTCAGGCCCCCTTTTTTCCGAGCGCCAGATGAGGCTCGGGTTGCGCGTACAGCGGTTGAGTCGATCATCCAGGTTTGCAGATCGATCAAGCCTTGCTCATTCAATCTCAGGTGCAAGCGTTTGAGCATCTGATCGAATGTCCCCTGATTTCGCCAGCCGCGAAACCGTTGATACACCGTTGACCAAGGGCCGAAGCGCTCCGGCATATCTCGCCACGCAGCGCCCGAGCAGAGCACCCAGAGCACGCCATCGAGCATCAGGCGGTCGCTTAGACGCGGTCGCCCCCGACCATGAGTTTCGATGAAGAGATCAGAGACCACATCCCAGGCCTCGTCCGAGAGTTCGTAACGTTTTGCCATCACAGAATTCCTTTCCGTAGATGGTCGGGAACCCTACAGAACTTCAGCTTCCGAAGGGCGCCAATTGGGTTTCTCGGGATTTCGTACAGAGCCTAGCCTAACGAAGTTTTTCGTCACTTGGGCGGTGACAAAAAACATCATCACTCCGACGACAAAATCAGATTAGGGCTTAGGCATAGCTGGTTGCCCACTAAGTAACTGGGAAACCCTTTGGCCTTTCTAAAGCCGGGTATATGAATTTTTTTTGCTCATCCCAATTAATGCCAGTTTCATAGAAAAACTTCAACCTATGCTTGAGCTTATCTGGCTCACCCAAAACGCCACACATTTCATGCGACTGTATAACATCCAAATCGGATTCGATAGACAAATTTGACTTAACTACCCGCCCACCCACACTTGAATAACCCTCACTTAATTCAATGAGATTAGCGGTATATGTGTCCTCAGCAACCCACTCAAACGACAGCATTTTCTTCGTGATAGGGCGGCAATTCGCTACTACCTCGTCTTTCCCAAGGACTCTTACAAATAATGGCTTTAGCCGTTTCTCTGCTACAAAAATGCAAAATAATAGCTCAGCCTCATTAAGATTTCGGCCGCCCCAATCATCATCAGAGTTAAAAACATTAAAGAACTCCATTAAACCATTAACTCTCATCTGAGCCAATGTAAACAGAGAGTCTTCCAGCTTTATAACCAGTACAGAATTCTCAACCCACTTCACACTTTTCAACATCCAGAAGCTCCTGTTTTCATCGTTTCAACTGTGCTGGCCTTAGCTCTATATTCGTCTGCAGCTGCAAGATACGTTGCCGCATTGGGGTTTTTTGCGCCAACTGGATGTTGCAGGTTTGAAGTTTTCACAAGCCCTCCGCGATCCTCAAAAACACGCTGCTCTAGACCTCTAGCAATATTTTTACCAGCTTGACCATCACCCACAAATATGGGTTTAGGAGCTTGATTAAAGCCCGCTGTATTGGGATACCTGTAACGTAACACATCTTCCGCAGAGTGACCTAGCCCCGGTTTGCTAGCATATCCGATGTATGGTTTACCGTTCTTAATCCCTTCATAGGTAATATGAGTTGCATTTGCAGGATTACCCGCCCAACCAAGAGGGTCCAGCCACCCAATTGGGCTCACCCCATATTGATAGAGATTAACCCCTCCCAGAAGACCTATTGGGTCAGGAGTAATAAACCGGCCTATTTCACATTCATAGTATCTGAAAGTGTTGTAATACAACCCCGTTTCACGGTCATTGTACTGCCCTTGAAAACGCAGATTCTGCTCGACCTGATTGACAGCCAAGTGCTCTATCGAACCCCATGAACGATAGGTTGCCTGCCAGACAATCCCCCCCTCGCTGTCCGTCAGCTCCAGCGGCGTACCGATCTGGTCCGTATGGAAGTAATAGACCTTCTGTTCTTCACCCTCAGCCTGATCCACACGCGCCAACGGCGCATAGCTCCCCGGCTCGTACAGGTACACGATGCTCTGCCCCGGCGTCTCCTCACGAAGCATCCGCAGCCCCTGCCACAGGAACCGCTTCTGCTCGACCTCTCCATTGATTTCTGCGTGCTTGGCAATCCGTCGCCCTAGGCTGTCGTACCGATACGCCCCCGTGCTCTCCAGCTTCCCATTGACCAGCGTTTCGGCGCGCACCAGCCGGTTTTCGCAGTCATAGCTAAAGTTCTGCAACTTACTATGCCCCGAGCGCTTCTCGATCAGGTTGCCCCACGGGTCATAGCGATACTCCTGATCCCGCCACTGCTGGATGCGGTTGTCCTTGACCTTGTCAAACTGCCGCGCATTGAAGTCCAGCCGGTTCGCCGCCGGGTCATAACGGAATTCTTCACTGCCAATTAGCGAGCCGGTGTCGCGGCTGTGCAACTGGCCGTTGGCTTCGTACTGGTACTTGATCTCGCCCCGCAGCTTGTCCAGGGTCCGCACCAGCTCACCGGCCGGGTCGTACTGATAACGGCGGTGAATCGGGTTGTAGGCATGCTCGACCAGCAGCGACGTGTGGATACCTGCGTTATGCACCTGGGAGAGTTTCTCGGCAGGTAACGTTGAAGCGAACTGCCACGCCTTGCGCCCCATGGCGTCGTAACCGAAGCAACTGGTCAGCTTGCCCTGGGTGCGATACACCTCACGGTGCAGGTCATCGCGTTCCATGTCGCTGATCACCTGGCCGTCCAGGTTCAGCTGGTGCAGGTGGCCGCTGCCGTAGTACAGGTGGTTGACCTTGCGGCCATCCGGCAGCGTTAGCGTGGTCAGGTTGCTGAGCGGGTCGTACTCGTAGGCCAGTGTTCCAGCGGGGGTGATTTCTTTCGTGAGACGGCCCAGCAGATCGTAGGCGTACTCCAGCTTTTCTGCGGTGACGCCCAGTTGCTTGCCGATACCGCTCGGCTGCCGCTCGATGCTCAGCAACCGATCACCGTCGTCGTAGACGAAGTCCTGTCGGGCATCGCGGTTGAGCTTGGCGACCAACCGGCCAATCGGGTCGCGCTCGAACAGGGTATGCCGCTCCGGGCGCTCTCCCCGCTCGCCATAGCCGATTTCATCCAGTCGCGTCAGGTGGCCGCCAACGTTGTAGGTGAAGCGCCGGGTCAGGTTGTCCACCCGCACTTCTTCTGTCAGCCGGTCCGACGCATCGAAGGCAAAGCTGTAGGTCGCGTTGTTCTCGTTCACCAACGCGGTCAGGCGGATGGCCTTGTCGTACTCGTAGCGAATGCGCTGACCCTTGGCGTCCTGGCGACTGCTCGGCAATCCGCGCGCCGTGCGCAGCAAACGCGTGGTCTGGCCCTTGCCATCGCTGTGGCTGAGGACCTGGCCGTAGACGTTGTAGGTGAAGGATTCCGATGTGCCATCGGGGTGATGGATACGCAGCACCTCGCCATCCGGCTTGCGCTCCAGGGTGGTGGTCTGGTTAAGCGCATCGGTCACGGCCACCAGCTGATGGCGATCGTCATAGCGGTAGTACGTACTTTTGCCCGAACAGTCCTGATAACGCTCGACCTGGGCCAGGGTGTTCCACCACAGGTACTTCGACTTGTACGTCGCATCGATGATGGTATGCGGCAAGCCATCGTCGCCGTTCAGGTACTCAGTGAGGTGACCCAAGGCATCGGTTTCGGCGAGCAGGTTGCCCTTGTCGTCGTAGCGCGCCTGCCAGGTGCTGCCGTCCGGGTAGCTGACCTCGGTCACCAAGGTGGTCAGGTGGTGATACTCGTAGCTCGTCTTGCGCCCGAGAGGGTCGATTTCTTCGAGCAGACGGGCGTATTCGTCGTACTGGAACTGCAGGCGATTACCGTCCGCCAATGTCAGACCGACCATGTTGCCGTTGTCGTCCAGCTCGATGGCGTAGCGCTCGCCGCCGTAGTCGCGGCTGGCGATCACACGGTGGTCGGCGTTGTACAGCACTTCCAGCTCGCGGCCGAGGACGTCGGTGGCCCAGCTGGTGCGGTTATCCAAGTCGTAACGGAACTGAAAGTGCTCGCCGTCGCTGGTCCAGTGCTCGACCACCCGTGGCTGGCCACCGAGCGTTTCCCAGCGATAGTGACAGCCCAGGCCCAGCGCGTTGCTGTGGCTGACCATCAGCCCTTCGGCGTAACTGAAGCTGCGCACGGTGTCGCCGTTGCGGTTGATCACCGCGCTGAGCTGGCCGTGTTCGTCGTAGCGATACTGGGTGAGCGTTTCGACCGCTTCATTGTTCACTACCCGCTTGATGTCGGTCAGGCGACCCAGCGGATTGTCGTAGTGCAGGTGCACACGGGTGCCGCCGGTGGCACTGATGTCGGTCAGCGTGCCGTCCGGGGTACGGGTGAAATGCAGGTAATGACCGAGCGCGTTCTCGATGCGTTGCAGCGGGACGTCGGTGTCGGTGTCCGGCACTTCACCGAAGTAGAAGAAGAGATTGTCGAGGGTCTGCAGAATGTAATGGCCACCCTCGGTACAGACCAGGTACACCTGCTCGTGCGGGTTGTAGATCCGCTCGCCAGGCTGCAAGGTCACGAACGGCACTTCGCGGCCCTGGTTGTCGGTGAGGTAGATGAAGCTGCCGTTGCGGCGCAGGCTTTGTTCCCACGGCAACACCCAGCCACGGCCGAGCACGCTGTTCACGCTGAGGTCGCTGGCGTAGAAGCGCGACCACTCGATGGGCATCAGGCCCGGCAGGCTGAAGTCGATTTCATCGGAAAGCAGTTCGCGATCGATGACCGACTACCTCACTATTTCGACCATATTGTCTGCCGGCTGATTGGCCAATCTGCATCGAGAATGTACTTGTCGGGCTAAGAATTCCCGCATTAGCCCTCCAACCATATTTTTAAAAATCAATACTTAGATGCTTGCGTTGCCCTACCCGTGAAAGGACTCAAAATAACTTAGCAATAACTTCACCCCGCCTTACTCACTCAACTCTACGCGCGAGCCATTCGCCCGATGGCTTATCGATATGACAGCGTTAAAACATCAAAGAAACGTCATTCGATAGCCACAAACCTGGCATTAAGTTTTTCACTTTCAACTTTTCGCACAAAGAATTCTGACACAATCGGATCAATCCAAATAACCCCATCTAAAAAAAAGAAATCCAGGCCATTCGTTTTCAACTCATCAACAATTAACTTCTTAACACCTCTAACCTTGTAGTTAGCACCCAATTCATTTGCCACTAACTTACCTACAACCATTGACTTACCGGAATATTCCGAGCGATTATAATCAAAACATGAAACCCTTGCATTCGCATGAATAAAAAAATACTGTTTCTCTGTATTCTTTCCGCCAGAATATTTTATGCACGCAGAAACAAATTGCAATTCAACGCTGACCTCTTCAAGAGCTTTTTTCATATTTTCCGATACAAAAAAAGCACCACAGGTCGTCAAGAAAAAGTCAGAGGTCAGTCTGCGCACTTTTTTGTCTAGCACAACATCCACTGAAAGACCTTTTAAAGAAAGAGGCATACCAACTTGATAATAGTCACCAAGCGAAGGAGAAAAAACAACATCACCATCGGTGTAACCGCCTTCAACGGCTTCATGGCACATTGAGTAATATTTCATACTATATCTCCTAAGATCCTAACATGTCGATCGAGTGCCTTTAGGCCTGGGATCCGTGTTCTGTAGACGTAAAGTATCTGAGTCAAGACTCATCCTCATACTACGCTCAACTGCTCCAATTTTTTTGAGGAGCTCTTTATCGGACGCTGTTGCTAGGTTGCCAATTTTCTGCTCAGCGATCAACAAACGGTTTCGGGCTGCATCATAGTAAGATCCCAAATGTCCGCCGCTGTGTAACGGCTTCCCAGAAGCTAAAGATTCAGCGGAGGTGATAGGGAGCGGCGATCCATTGCTGGCACCATTAGGGTTATATATTCCTCGCCTCATTGCCTCTTGGATGAGATTGGATTTACTTACCACATTAGTCGGAATTAGGTGGTGGGCCGCATACCCTGGTGGAACTGTATTTCCGGCTTTGGCCATCGCTGCTGCAAGAAGTTTACTCGGTGATAAGCCAGCCGGATCCACCCACGAGATAGGATTGGGAGCATAAGTATATAGATTATCACCTCCAACGATACCCGCCGGATCTTGTGTTACAAATCGGCCTACTTCAGGATCGTAATACCTGAATAAATTATAATGAAGAGAGGTTTCTTCATCGAAATACTGACCTTGGAATCGCAAATTCTGCACAATATTGCCGACTGGAAGACTATCGATCACGCCCCAGATCGATAGCACACCTGCCAGAGAATCTCACCATTGCTGTCAGTCAGCTCTATCGGCGTTCCCATTTGATCCGTATGGAAGTAGTAGACATTTTTCTCGTGACCTTCTACATCATCAATGCGTGCTAACGGAACGTATCCCCCGGGCTCATAGAGGTAAAGGCTACGACGTCCTGGCACCGCTTCTTGGAGCAGCTTAAATGCCTGCCATTGGAAGTGTGTCCGCTCGAATTCGCCATTGAGGTCAACATATTTGGCAACCCGTCGCCCGAGGCTGTCATACCGATACTCCCCGGTGCTCTCCAGCTTGCCGTTAACCAGCGTTTCGGCGCGCACCAGCCGGTTCTCGCAGTCATAGCTAAAGCTCTGCAGCTTGCTATGCCCCGAGCGCTTCTCGATCAGGTTGCCCCACGGGTCATAGCGGTACTCCTGATCCCGCCACTGCTGGATGCGGTTGTCCTTGACCTTGTCGAACTGCCGCGCATTAAAGTCCAGCCGGTTCGCTGCCGGGTCATAACGGAATTCTTCACTGCCCACCAGTGACCCGGTATCGCGGCTGCGCAACTGCCCGTTGGCTTCGTACTCGTACTTGATCTCGCCGCGCAGTTTATCGAGGGTGCGCACCAGTTCGCCGGCCGGGTCGTACTGGTAGCGGCGGTGAATCGGGTTGTAGGCATGCTCGACCAGCAGCGAGGTGTGAATACCCGCGTTGTGCACTTGGGAGAGTTTGTCGGCAGGTAACGTCGAGGCGAACTGCCACGCCTTGCGCCCCATGGCGTCGTAGCCGAAGCAACTGGTGAGCTTGCCTTGGGTGCGGTACACCTCGCGGTGCAGGTCATCGCGTTCCATGTCGCTGATCACCTGGCCGTCCAGGTTCAACTGGTGCAGATGCCCACTGCCGTAATACAGATGGTTGACCTTGCGCCCATCCGGCAGAGTCAGCGTGGTCAGGTTGCTGAGCGGGTCGTACTCATAGGCCAGTGTGCCGCTGGAGGTGATTTCTTGGGTCAGACGGCCCAGCAGGTCGTAGGCGTATTCCAGCTTTTCTGCGGTCACCCCGAGTTGCTTGCCGATACCGGTGGGTTGCCGCTCGATGCTCAGCAACCGGTCGCCGTCGTCATACACGAAGTCCTGCCGGGCATCGCGGTTGAGCTTGGCAACCAACCGGCCAATCGGGTCGCGCTCGAACAGGGTGTGCCGCTCCGGGCGCTCTCCCCGCTCGCCATAGCCGATTTCATCCAGTCGCGTCAGGTGGCCACCAACGTTGTAGGTGAAGCGCCGGGTCAGGTTGTCCACCCGCACTTCTTCCGTCAGCCGGTCCGACGCATCGTAGGCAAAGCTGTAGGTGGCGTTGTTCTCATTCACCAGCGCCGTCAGGCGGATCGCCTTGTCGTACTCGTAGCGAATGCGCTGCCCTTTTGCGTCTTGCCGACTGCTCGGCAGCCCGCGCGCCGTGCGCAGCAAACGCGTGGTCTGGCCCTTGCCGTCGCTGTGGCTGAGCACCTGGCCGTAGACGTTGTAGGTGAAGCTCTCCGAGCTGCCATCCGGGTGATGGATGCGCAGCACTTCCCCGTCGGGCTTGCGCTCCAGCGTGGTGGTCTGGTTCAGCGCATCGGTCACCGCCACCAGCTGATGGCGTTCGTCGTAACGGTAATAGGTGCTCTTGCCCGAGCAATCCTGATAGCGCTCGACCTGGGCCAGGGTGTTCCACCACAGGTACTTGGACTTGTAGGTCGCATCGATGATGGTATGCGGCAGGCCATCGTCGCCATTCAGGTACTCGGTCAGGTGACCCAAGGCATCGGTTTCGGCCAGCAGGTTGCCCTTGTCGTCGTAGCGTGCCTGCCAAGTGGCGCCGTCCGGGTAGCTGACCTTGGTCACCAACGTGGTCAGATGGTGGTACTCGTAGGCGATGGTGCGCCCCAGCGGGTCGGTTTCTTCAAGCAGACGGGCGAAGTCGTCGTACTTGAAGTGCAGCTGATTTCCGTCCGGCAGGGCCAGACCGGTCATGTTGCCGTTGTCGTCGAGTTCGATGGCGTAACGCTCGCAGCCGTAGTCGCGGCTGGCAATCACACGGTGGTCGGCGTTGTACTGGACCTCCAGCTCGCGGCCAAGGACATCGGTGGCCCAGCTGGTGCGCGCTGGCAGGTCATAGCGGAAGTGGAAATGTTCACCGTCGCTGGTCCAGTGCTCGACCACGCGCGGCTGGCCGCCGAGGGTTTCCCAGCGGTAGTGACAGCCCAGGCCCAGCGCATTGCCCAGTCACTATTTATTTGGTCTTCCACGTTTAATTGATGCAGGCCTGCTGAGCGATACAGATGGCTGATCTTGCAGCCGTCCAGCAACGTAAAATACATTGAATTAATGAGGGCGGCGCACTCAATAGTCCAGTACGCCGCTCAGGTTATAACTAATTTTCACAGCAAGCGGCTACCTCCAGTAATATCTGACAGACAAAAATCCTTTAGCCTACACGAAGTGAACTTATAAAATCATCAAAGCTCGAACAAACCTTCTCTAAACGCATTTCACCTTGAATCCACAAATACACCACCCCGGCATCTTCTTTTTTCAAAGAAAGCATAAAACTGTTTCCACCATCATCATATGCAAAAGGAACATAGCCTTCAAGATCGCCATCTTGATCCATATACTCCTGCATTAATTTTTCTATCGGCAGCTTACCAAACTTTATGGAGTTGAAACCATTTATACTAAACACATACTCATCACCTTCGACCTCCGTCGCCTCAGGGAAACCGCCATTATTCTTAAGATAAATCCTCTTAAATAGAGGCGGAAGATTTCCTCCAGCCAGAAGCTCAATTTGGGAGAAATCCCCCATGTCAATACTCAACTCAGACTCTTCTAGATCTAACATGTAGTCCCTCCTATCTTTTTTGCTGCCGCCGGTTTCCTAGCAGGGAATGTATAAGACTTCCCTGTTGCTGCCTTGTACTGGGCCACTCCCCCTTTATGAGGAACGCCTTGGTGAGCTCTCTGCTCCACTAGCTGCATAGTACCTTTATTAGTCTTAGGATCATAGTCATCCAGATGGTGCCAAACATAGCCACGCGGGGTCGTTTTTTGATTCAACTCAGCAACCTTATTCGCCGCCTCAAAATCCTTAATATAGCCCCCCGTGTATTCGACTGTAACTATAGGATTGACATTAGGCTTTTTCGCATAAAGCGCATTACTACCAGAATAATCTAACCCACCACCCAGTGTTTTCGTTACACCAGAATACCCTCGTTCCGCGAGAGTGCTTAATGCATCAAGCCCAAGTGGATCCACCCAAGCGATTGGGTTGGCTACATATTTGTAAAGATTCCAGCCACCCCCCAAACCAATTGGGTCTTGGCTAATAAATCGGCCTATTTCAGGATCATAGTATCTAAATGTGTTGTAGTGCAGGCCTGTATCTAAATCAAAGTACTGCCCCTTAAAGCGCAAGTTCTGCTCAATTTCGTTGACAGCGAAACGCTCAACCGCCCCCCATGAACGATACGTCGCCTGCCAGACAATCTCCCCTTGGCTGTCCGTCAGTTCCAGCGGCGTACCAATCTGGTCGGTATGGAAGTAGTAGACCTTCTGCGCTTCACCCTCAGCCTGATCCACCCGCGCCAACGGCGCATAGCTTCCCGGCTCATACAGATACACGATGCTCTGCCCCGGAGTTTCTTCACGCAGCATTCGCAGTCCTTGCCAGAGGAATCGCTTCTGCTCGACCTCGCCATTGATTTCCGCGTGCTTGGCCACTCGGCGCCCGAGGCTGTCGTATCGATATGCCCCGGTACTCTCCAGCTTGCCATTGACCAGCGTCTCGGCGCGTACCAGCCGGTTCTCGCAGTCATAGCTAAAGTTCTGCAACTTGCTATGCCCCGAGCGCTTCTCGATCAGATTGCCCCACGGATCGTAGCGGTATTCCTGATCCCGCCACTGCTGGATCCGGTTGTCCTTGACCTTGTCGAACTGCCGCGCATTGAAGTCCAGCCGGTTCGCCGCCGGGTCATAACGGAATTCTTCACTGCCAATCAGCGAGCCGGTGTCGCGGCTGAGTAGTTGACCGTTGGCTTCGTACTCGTACTTGATCTCGCCGCGCAGTTTATCGAGGGTGCGCACCAGTTCACCGGCCGGGTCGTACTGATAACGGCGGTGAATCGGGTTGTAGGCATGCTCCACCAGCAACGAGGCGTGGATGCCAGCGTTGTGCACCTGGGAGAGTTTGTCGGCAGGTAACGTCGAAGCGAACTGCCAGGCCTTGCGCCCCATCGCGTCATAGCCAAAGCAACTGGTGAGCTTGCCTTGGGTGCGATACACCTCTCGGTGCAGGTCATCGCGTTCCATGTCGCTGATCACCTGGCCGTCCAGGTTCAACTGGTGCAGATGCCCACTGCCGTAGTACAGGTGGTTGACCTTGCGGCCATCCGGCAGGGTCAGCGTGGTCAGGTTGCTGAGCGGGTCGTACTCATAGGCCAGTGTGCCGCTGGCGGTGATTTCTTGAGTCAGACGGCCCAGCAGGTCGTAGGCGTATTCCAGCTTTTCTGCGGTGACTCCGAGTTGCTTGCCGATACCGCTGGGTTGCCGCTCAATGCTCAGCAACCGGTCGCCGTCGTCGTACACGAAGTCTTGCCGGGCATCGCGGTTGAGCTTGGCAACCAAACGGCCAATGGGATCGCGCTCGAACAGGGTGTGCCGCTCCGGGCGCTCTCCCCGCTCGCCATAGCCGATCTCATCCAGTCGCGTCAGGTGGCCACCAACGTTGTAGGTGAAGCGCCGGGTCAGGTTGTCCACCCGCACTTCTTCCGTCAGCCGGTCCGACGCATCGTACGCGAAGCTGTAGGTCGCGTTGTTCTCGTTCACCAAGGCGGTCAGGCGGGTCGCCTTGTCGTACTCGTAGCGAATCCGCTGGCCTTTTGCGTCTTGCCGGCTGCTCGGCAGCCCGCGCGCCGTGCGCAGCAAACGCGTGGTCTGGCCCTTGCCGTCGCTGTGGCTGAGGACCTGGCCGTAGACGTTGTAGGTGAAGCTTTCCGAGCTGCCATCCGGGTGATGGATGCGCAGCACTTCCCCGTCGGGCTTGCGCTCCAGCGTGGTGGTCTGGTTAAGCGCATCGGTCACGGCCACCAGCTGATGGCGATCGTCGTAGCGGTAATAGGTGCTCTTGCCCGAGCAGTCCTGGTAGCGCTCGACCTGGGCCAGGGTGTTCCACCACAGGTATTTGGACTTGTAGGTCGCGTCGATGATGGTGTGCGGCAGGCCATCGTCGCCGTTCAGGTACTCGGTCAGGTGACCCAAGGCATCGGTTTCGGCGAGCAGGTTGCCCTTGTCGTCGTAGCGTGCCTGCCAAGTGGCGCCGTCCGGGTAGCTGACCTTGGTCACCAACGTGGTCAGGTGGTGATACTCGTAGGCGATCTTGCGCCCCAGCGGGTCGATTTCTTCGAGCAGACGGGCGTATTCGTCGTACTGGAACTGCAGGCGATTACCGTCCGCCAATGTCAGGCCGACCATATTGCCGTTGTCGTCCAGCTCGATGGCGTAGCGCTCGCCGCCGTAGTCGCGGCTGGCGATCACACGGTGGTCGGCGTTGTACTGCACTTCCAGCTCGCGGCCGAGGACATCGGTCGCCCAGCTGGTGCGGTTATCCAAGTCGTAACGGAACTGAAAGTGCTCGCCGTCGCTGGTCCAGTGCTCCACTACGCGCGGCTGGCCACCGAGGGTTTCCCAGCGGTAGTGGCAGCCCAGGCCCAGTGCATTGCTGTGGCTGACCATCAGGCCTTCGGCGTAGCTGAAGCTGCGCACGGTGTCGCCGTTGCGGTTGATCACCGCGCTGAGCTGGCCGTGTTCGTCGTAGCGATACTGGGTGAGCGTTTCGACCGCTTCATTGTTCACCACCCGCTTGATGTCGGTCAGGCGACCCAGCGGATTGTCGTAGTGCAGGTGCACGCGAGTGCCGCCAGTGGCGCTGATGTCGGTCAGCGTCCCGTCCGGCGTGCGGGTGAAATGCAGGAAGTGACCGAGGGCGTTCTCGATGCGTTGCAACGGCACGTGGGTGTTGGTGTCCGGCACTTCGCCGAAGTAGAAGAACAGGTTATCGAGGGTCTGTAGAATGTAATGGCCACCCTCGGTACAGACCAGGTACACCTGCTCGTGCGGGTTGTAGATCCGCTCGCCAGGCTGCAAGGTCACGAACGGCACTTCGCGGCCCTGGTTGTCGGTGAGGTAGATGAAGCTGCCGTTGCGGCGCAGGCTTTGTTCCCACGGCAACACCCAGCCACGGCCGAGCACGCTGTCCACGCTGAGGTCGCTGGCGTAGAAGCGCGACCACTCGATGGGCATCAGGCCCGGCAGGCTGAAGTCGATTTCATCGGGAATTACTTTGCGGCCGGTAGTCAGGTCGACCGGGTTGCCGACCAGGCCGCCAATGGCCCTGCGCGCCACCGGTTCGACCACGTAGCGGCTGGCGACTTCGCCAGCGACAAAGCCTGCGGTGAACTTCAGGGCGCAGGGCATGACCGCTTTCATGCCGGCCTGGGTGCCGGCCTTGATCAGTTGAGCGATGCCCCCCGCCGCACCTGCGACGGCCATCAGCACGTCCACGGTGGTACGCAGCCACTGAGGAATTTCATCGTCCACCGGCAGGTAGCGGTAGGTGCCGCCACCGATGGTGACGTTGCCCGAGCCGCCGGAAATAGTGGCGCCGCAGGTCAGCTTGTCGCCCTTGCGCGCCGCAGCCACGCTGTTGATGAAGACGTTGGTCGAGCCTTCGGCGATCTGCACCGGCCCTGGGTGCTTGTCGCAGGCGCCGATGCTCTTCTCGACGCGGGCGGCCTTGCGGCTGTTGATGAAGACGTTGGGTGAGGCAGTCGTGATCGTCCCTGAGGGGGATGAAAACATACTGCCTATCGCCTCTCCGGCAGCGGTCAGCAAGCTGCCTCCGATGCCTGCCGCAAGGCCAGCGAGCAAGGCCACGCCGAACCCGCAGGTGAAGGTGGCGATGGCCACCGTGGCCACCAGCGCTATCCCCAGGGCCGCTCCGATCAGGAAGCCCCCCAGCGCGCTGGTGTGCGATATCTCGTCGCCGAACCTGGCCGCTTCGAACATGAGGGGTTACTCCTGTTCGCCGTGCTCGGCGGTGTTTGTGACCGGGTTGCGCGGGGTAAAGCTGGCCAGCAGGTTGTCCCAGTCCTGGTTCTGCTGGGCGCTGAAGTCGGCCTGGGCGGTGGTGGAGAAGATCAGTGCGCGCCCGGGGCTGATGATGAAAGCCGCCTGGCGCTGGTACAGCGGGCGGCCCTGGTTCAGGTAATAGGCGTCGATCTGGATGCCGGGGATGGGCGCTGTTGCCGACAGCGACACGGCCTTGTTGCCCAGGCGAGTGTAGCCGCGCAGCTTGGAGGTGAGCATCTTGATCTGCCGCTCCACGTATGCCTGCAACGCTTCGTCCGGTAGCAGCGTGTCGCGGGAGATGGTGATGCTCAAAGGCGCGGGGACACTGGCGCCCAGAACGAACATGTTGACCGTGCGGTCCTCGAAACCTGCTGGCAGCGCAATGCCGCCTTCCTGCAACTCGTAGTCCATGCGATGAAAATTCCTGATAGCAAAAAACGTTGGGGTCAGCGCAACGCGAGCCTTTCGAGCATGAGGTCGAACTCCACCAGCCACAGGCTCAGGCTCGGTCTGGTCGGGTCGATCACGCAGGAAATATCCAGCCATTGCAGCGTGTTGCTGCCTTCGATGGGCACCAGCGCGCCCACCAGGCGACCGTGTCGCGGTTCATGGCCGGCATTGAAGTGAAAATCCAAGGCTTTGGCCGCGCTGCCTGCCAGGTGACAGTCGCGCTGACGAATCACGCGCAGTTGCGGATTCGATTCGCGCAGGGCGAGGATCGCGGCCTCGAACAGTTGCTCCAGGGTCTGCCCGGCACGCACATCGCGGCGGCGGATCTGCAGGGTGACTGGCTCGCCTTCATGTTCGAGGGTGGTCTGGATGTCGCAAAAGCGGAAACCCACCGGGAATTGCAGGTTGAAACCGGCAAAGCTGAAACCGCTGGGCACGTCCTGCAGCGCGACAGGTTCCGGTGTCGGCTCGGGCACTGGCTCCAGCACCTTGGCGGCCTCTGCGAGCTTCGCCAGGCGATCTGCTTCTTCCTGGGCTTCGCGCTTGGCAGAGATGCGGTCGTAGATCGAGGTCCGCCTCATCGTCATCGGCCTCAGTCGTTGATCCGCACGGCAGCGCCGGTGATCTGCGTGGTATCGGTACTGGTGGTGGTGATCACCTTGCCTTTGATCGAAATACCTTCCGGGGTCAGCGTGATGCTGCTGTCGCCCACCTGCAGGATGATGTGCTGCTTGGCGGCCACCTGAATGAACTGGTTGTCGACCTGAAGGGTGTAGGAGCCTTCGGTCACGTGCACCACGGTGTCCTTCTTGACCGTTTCGGTATGCGCACCACCGACAGTGATCGTCCGGTTGTTCCCCACATCATGGGTCTCATCCAGCTCGATCTCGGTATCCATGTTGCGCTCGGCATGCATGATGATCTGCTCGGCGCCGGCCTTGTCCTCGAAGCGGAAGAAGTTGGCCGTACCGCCGTCGCCCTTCATCGACCGGGTCAGGAAGCCACTCTGGGTCTTGTTCGCCGGCAACGCCCACGGCGGGGTGTTGGTGCTGTTGTACAGGCTGCCCATGATCAACGGGCGGTCGGGGTTGCCGTCGAGGAACACCACCACCACTTCGTCGCCGACACGGGGGATCTGGATGCTGCCGAAGCCGCCGCTGGCGCCGGACTGGGCGACGCGGACCCAACAGGAGCTGTGGTCGTTGAACTGGCCCTGGCGGTCCCAGTGGAACTGCAGCTTCACCCGGCCCAGCTCGTCGGTGAAGATCTCTTCACCGGGCGGGCCGACGACGATGGCGGTCTGCGGGCCGTTGATCAATGGCTTGCGGGTGCTCAGTTGCGGGCGGTAGGCGATCTGCTTGCGCACGCAGACGAAACGGTTCAGGTAACCGGCCTGGTCGCCCGTCATGTAGTTGTTGCTGCCGCGGTGCTCCACGCTCAGCAGCAGGAACTGACGGTTCTCGGCATCGCCCATGTCGTGGGCGTAGTGCTGGGTGAGTTCGAAGGTGTAGCCGGGCTTCATGGCCCGGCAGTTGCTGTCTCCGTAGAAGGTCTTGCCCATCAGTTCGAGCGCTTCGATACGGTTGCGCACCATGGCTTCGCCGTCTTCGTAGGTGCCGTGGGTGTATTGCCCCGGGAAGTCGTAGACCTCGAACTGGTCCACGTCGCCCTGCTCGTTGAGGCTTTGCATGGTCACCGGGAGGAAGTTGCGCGGCTGGCGATAGTCGAAGGTGCGAACGGCGATCTTCCCGGACTGCAGCTGCCGGGATGCCTGCCACTGGGTGATCGAGTCGGCGGTTTCGGTCACCGACGCGGAGTGGAAGCGGATCTGCGGTTGTTCGGGCAATGGCACCAGGGTGCTGGAGTCATCGGTGATGACCATCAGGTGCGAGTCGGCGGTGTGCTCGAAGTAATAGAACAGCCCTTCGTTCTCCAGCAGGCGCTGGACGAAATTGAAGTCGCTTTCGCGGTACTGGGTGATGTAGCTGTGCGACTTGAGCGGTTTGCTCAGGCGGAATTCGTACTTGGCCAGCGAGCCGAAGCCGGCGAACACTTCGCTGACGACGTCCTGTACCGTTTTTTCCTGGAAGATCCGCGTGTCGAAGCGGCAGGTCAGCATCCACAGCCATGGCCCCAGCACGGCGGCGTAGCGCACATAGCCGCCATCGCTGCCCTGGGTACTGAAGCGGTTGATGTAACCGTTGACGTGGCGGTAGGAACCGTCGGCCAATTCGATTTCAACGGTGGCCGGGCTGCCGATCAGGGATTTGAGCTTTACGTCGCTCTGCTGGCTGAGCAGCGCCAGGTCGAACTCGTAGAGCTTGGACAAGGCTTCGCTGCCCGAGAAGTGCTCGAGCAGAAACTCGTCGTTGGCACTCTGCGACAGGATATTGAGCTTGAACAGGCGCCTGTTCTGGGGCGCGAGCATGGAAAGAACGTCGGTCAACATAAACTACTCCCTGTCAGTTGCGAACATCAGCGTGCCCGTACGGCGAAAAGCCTGCCCAACCACGAGGCAGCACGCATGCTCTGAATAGTTTCAATATCCATGAATGTGTATTGACGGTTTTCCTTCGCTTCGCGCGCTTTCAGCTCTCTGAGTGCACTGATCTTGTCACGATTGTAAAACACCATGAACACGGACATTAGCGCAAAGAAGTAGATCAGCCCAGTGGCCGGCACGTCATGGCTTTTCATCAGCGGATAGATCACGCTGCTCAAGCCCGCCGCCAAACCCGCCTGCCACCACTGAACTTTCTGGGGCGGCTCGATGGATTCCACGCGTTGCCCTTTAAAATGGAGAATATCGCTTTTACTGCGCCAGTAATAAGCCACTGCGTAGGCCAACAACACCAGCACGACGGGCGCGAGCCCTAACATCACAGAAGTCGCCGCTCCCAACTTCATTTTCTTGTAGGTAACCCCCAGTATCAGCATCGATGCGAACATGGGTGCAACCGACATATTGAAGAACATGCGCAAATTCGCGAAACTTACAAAGTGCTCACTGCGGTAAGCACAATTGATGCACCACAGCGTCATAGTGATAATGATCAGGATCGCCGGCACCGCCATGAATGGCGGCGCCACGCCGGTCATCATCAGGGCCAATATCACGACCAGCAGCCACACCGACCAGATTTTTTTAAAGAAACGTTCTGTGGTAAACATTTATTCCTTACCCGTCAAGAAATTACCCAGGGTAGTGCCCAGCCCCGAAAAATCGTCACTCATGAAAAACTGAACTGCCAAACCCGCACCCAAAGAGAAGGCAATTACGGCTACAGCCGGCCCTGTCAGCCCGCCGACCAATACCCCGACACCGAAGGCCAATGCATTGGTTGGCTGGGTATAAGCCGACTTCTGAAAGAACTCCGAGACACTTTTTGCCTCCGTCGCATCCAGGTAAGCCTGGGGGCCGAACGCCAATGCGCCGCCTAATTTGGCCCCCGTCAGTACTTTGCCTACACCACGGCTGCTGTACCCGGCCGAGTCAATATGGGCAGTTGCACGCATCGCCTTGGCGGTATTGAAAGCAGCCACATGCAGGTTACTGCCCCGACCGGGCAGCCTGTACAAACTTGCCTGGCTATTGGCGGGTATTTCGAAGTAGAGGTTTGCGCCCATGCGCACCAGTTTCAGGCGCCTTTCATGGCCCTGGCGGCAGACACACTGCCGGGTTTGCCACGTGACGCTGCCCACTTCTTCAGTTTGCCGCGCGTGGCATCCGTCATGTTCAGCAGGTTTTCAACTTTGGTGGCTTTGGATGCGGCATGGCCTAGCGCAGCAACGTTGGCAAGCGTGCCGGGTAAATTTGCAGTTGAAAATAATAGTGACCCTACGACTGGAATCTTCTCGGCCTTCTCCTTGATGGCCAGCAGTTCATCCGCGGCAAAACGCCCGGATTTTTCCATTTTTGCAATCAGGCTATAAAGTAACTGCGCGTATTCCTCGGCTTCGTCAGCACTCAATTGCGTTTCGGACGACTGAAGTTCTGCGACAAGAAACTCGGCGGCACTCATGTCATCAGCCGAATAAAGGCCGCCTACATCCATCCTGGCGTAGGTTCTCGCGGCTACAACACTTGGCCAAGGCAAGTCGCCTTGCCCAAGGAGGCCGTCTTGCCCGCCGGTGCCCATCGGGTCGGCTGCGGTACAGGGATAGATTCTGTTCACGCCGCCCTCCGTGCTGCTCGCTGAGGGGCGTGGGCGTGAAGACAAATGGCGGCAGCGTAGGTGCCTGCTGGCGGAGAAAGCTCCATGCTCACTGAAATCCTTGTCAAAAATCCTGCTTGCGCGACTTGCGCATTTCGGCCCACCAATCAGGCCCTGCGACCTATGCGGCCAAGCAAAGTTCCCAATAACACCAGAAAATGCCAAACAGATCACAAATGGATTTGTCGGCAGCGCTATGAAGGGCGCAGGAAACACCGGAATGCGCGACGCTGTCAACTATGAATAACACTCGATGGCATCATAATGCCATCAACTAGCTTTTGTATTAGCCATTATGAACGAGATGGCATTGCGCCATCTTTTGTCTATGCATCAATACTTATCAAGGACTGTCACAGGCGTAATTTCAACAATGACCAAACATCAACCCCATGCGTTTCACGAGCGTTCACCACAGTTGTTTCGTCTCGTGACACTCTCCACTGGTATTTTCACAGGTATTTTAGGTTTACTTTCAGCCTATTGGCTGGTACACGATGTATTCCCGTTAGTAGGCAGAATGTATAGAAATGCACCCATCGTGGTAACCCCGTACCTAGGGTTCATGCTCATCGCCATGTGCACGGTCAGCCCAATACTTGTAATCACCTCAGCGTACGCATGCTGGCATGCAAAGAAGTTTGATCCTCCCTCCAACACCCATCTATTCCGTTTTCAGCACAATTCTTATAGATTGACACTGTGGTCAATAATTTACATAGCGCCTGCGCTTGCGCTACTTGTGACACTAGGCTTGTGGGCCAAAGGTTACACGCCCTGCCAAAAATTGCTGATTTCGGGATCTGCCTGGCAGGTGTACTGGGTCAATGATGAGCGGTATTGCTTCAAGCCTGACTCGTATACCACTGACGGCTGGCCTTGCGAGCGCATGGGTGATAAAAATGCCTGCATCCAGGTTGATGGCCGCCAGTAATTCTAATTTGGGCGCGTACCGCGACCTTGAGGCTGCCTACGCCTCGTTTTACGCAACGCTCATCGACGGCCAAAGCTCGACGGCTTTGTTTCATGTTTATTAGATTGCAGAACAATCGGCCAATGGCTTGAAGATTCGCCTGCCAGGGGAATAATCTTGTAGCAATAGGTGACAGCTGAATGCTTTCGAGCGCTCACCTGTCATCTTCCCACCCCTGAGGCGAAACCTCCACGTATCTTGACTACGAACCTCGACGCCCCCTGATGGCGAATAGCCTGCCTAGCCAGGACTCGGCCCTCATTGCCTGAATACGCTCGATATCCATGAAAGTGAAACGTCGCTTTTCACGCATTTCCCGCGCCTTCAACTTTCTGAGCGCCGTGATGTTGTCACGGTGATAGAAGATCATGAACAGGGATAGAAAAACGAATACGTAGATCAAGCCGGTCATAGGCACACCATGGCTTTTCATCAACGGATAGGCCACGCTGCCGAGACCAGCCGACGCACCAGCCTGCCACCATTGAACCGCTTGCGCAGGCTCGTTGGACTCCACACGGATACCCTGAAACTGCAGCGCGCTGCTCTTGCCAGGCCAGTAATAAGCCAACGTGTATGCCAACAGTGCCAACACGAGAGGTGCAAGCCCCATCACAAGAGAGGTCAATGCATTCAACTTCATTTTCTTGTAGGTAAGCATAAGCGTAACCATCGTTGCGAAGAGCGGCGAATACGCCAAGTTGAAAAACATGCGTAGATTGGCGTAATTCACAAAACGCTCGGTCCGGTAGGCACACTCGATGCACCACACGGTCATCGCGATGACAGCGGCAACCGCTGGAATGGCCAGTAGTTTTGGACCTGCCCCAGCGATGAACACCGAGAGCATTACAATCAAAAACCATGCGGCCCCAATCTTGGTGAAGAACCGATCTGTGGTAAACATAAGCCTAATCATCGCCTCTCAAGAAATCACCGAGGCTCGTTCCCCGGCCCGTCTAATCGTCACCCATGACCAAGTGAGCCGCTAAGCCCGCGAATCAGCCCATCAATGGCTGTCGTATGCCAGCTCGTCGAGCTCATCACCTTGAGGCGATGCCTCGAACAGCCGGGTCGCCAACCCCCGAATATGCTGCGCCCAGGCCACCCTGGCCACCCACTCCGGCGGCATTCCCGACACCCCATACAACGCCCCGGCAATTTGCCCCGCCGTGGCCGCCACGCTGTCAGCATCGTCGGCAAGGTTCGTGGCCAGCAGTATCGCGTCCCTGAAATTATCGGTGTGCCAAACGGCCCACAGCGCGGCTTCGAGCGTGTCTATCACATAACCGGAAGAGCGAATCTGCTCGCGTGACTTGAGCTTGTATTCGCCGGCATTGATGATCCTGGCCCGAGGCAGCAGTGGCCGCACTTTCGGCGCCAACGCTTCGTGCTTGTCGGCGCCATTGAGCGCCAGATGCAACTGGGCGCCGAACAGGCTGCAGCAGTCCAGCACCTCCTGGGTGGCATGGGTGACCCTGCTCTGCGTCGCACTTTCGCGCCAGGTTGCCGAGAGCGAATGGCGGCGGAAAATGGCCGTTGGCGCAAGCCTGATCAACGACCCGTTGCCTGCAGCAGAGGGTTCAAGATTCACCGGCCCTGCAAGGCCCTGTGTCTCCCAGCTTTCAAGTGCGCTGCGGGTGACATTGCCGATATCGAAACAGCGGCCATTGACGCTGTTCTCGCCCCGGCGATACCAGCGCACCAATGCATCGGCGAACCCAGCGAAATCGAACGTGCCGTGGGTTACGTAGGTATCCGCCAGGCACAGCGCCATGCTGGTGTCGTCGGTCCACTCGCCAGGTGTCAGGCGAAACGGCCCACCGCCGACCATGTCGTCAACCCGCCCCACATCACGGCGCTGGAATTCCAGCGTGGTGCCCACCGCATCACCAATCGCCAACCCCAGCAGTGCGCCTTGCGCGCGGTCGAGCGCCTGGTCCTGTGATAACGTGCAGGGCCGGTCGTTGAGCCAGGCGGGTTTCACGCGAGGCAGCCTGGGGGCGTCGGGCTTGAGCATGTAGTCCATGCGCTGCAGCAACTGCGGCGATGGCTCGGGGTACAGGTGGTTGTAACGCTGCGCGTATTCGCTCAGGGTTGCATCCGGGCTTCTGAGGTCGATCATGCGGATTCCTTGCATTGGGTGGTCTCGTCCGTGCACCTATTCTGCGCACCCCTGCGGTAACCTAGCAACGACGCTAACCAAGCAAGGAACGCTGAGGTCACCGTGAGGAATCATCCCGAACTCCATGTCAGATCCCCTCTTCTCTTCAGGTTGATGGCCATCGGCTTCGCCCTCTGCATGCTTGCCGTGGGGGCGCTTGGCGTTTATGTGCTGTGGACGGAGATCGTGCCGCTCTATGGCCGCCTCTACCGCAATGCGCCGGTCGTGGAAACGCCGCTCAAGGGCTTCTTCGTAATCGCCGGAATTGCGCTGACACCCTTGATGATCGTGGCCTGCGCAATCGCTGCGTGGACCGGGCAGAAGTTCGACCCACCCAAGACTTCGTGGCTCTACGGGTTTCAGTTGCGCTCGCTGCAGTTGACGTTGGTGATGATGGCCTGCCTCGCCCCGGGGATGATCGCGCTGACCACGGCCACGCTTTCGGCGAAGGGCTACTGGTCTTGCCCGAAGCTGCGGATCTCGGGGTCCGGCTGGCAGATGTTCTGGGTGAACGATGAGCGCGTGTGCTTCACGCCGGATTTCTACATCAACGACCATTGGCCGTGCAAAAGAGTCGGCGAGAAGGACATCTGCATTCAGGTCGATGGCAGATAGTCTCGATGATGACCCTTGGCTGCTTCAGTGGCAGTTCCGGCCCTATCGCCGGCAAGCCGGCTCCCACAGGTATCTCGCAGTATTCAAAATCGGCGCCGTACATGTGGGAGCCGGCTTGCCGGCGATAGGGCCGTGACTGACACAACCAATCGCCAGAACCTGCGCACTCAGCGCGCCCTATTCCGTCGCATTGCCATCATTGGATGGCCTATTGCCAAGCCCCAACCGAAGTTTCCCAAGCAACTCAAAATGCGACCCACATCACCTTTCCAAAAATAATTTCTCAGCAATTTCGTCGGTCATTTGCCCCGCCAAAAACCCTGTCACTACGGGGCTTACCCCCTGATTTTCGCGCGCTCAACCGCCAGCCGATAGCAATGCGACACCATTGCGCCCGTTCACAAAACAGGGAAAAAATCGGCGACTTCGCTGGAACTTCTCCGACTGCGAACTGCCCTACACGGCATTGCTGGCAACACGCTATTCATGTGCCAGCACCCAGTTTCAGGTCCGCGCCAACGGCGTTACGGGACGAACACAAAGCTTCATGGACGATTTACCGATGACACAGACGTTTGACGTCGAAGCACTGATCAAGCTGCGTAGCCAGACGCGGGCTATTTCCGATGCGCTCAAGGCGCAGGCGTCGGATTACCTCGCCACCGTGGCCCCGCTGATCCGTCCGCAAACGTTGTTCGGCGAATACCTGCAGGGCGCGCAACGCAGCAGCGGGCGCGAAACCCAGGGCCACTTCCAGTCGCTCATCGAACTCTACGAGCGCATCGGCTGCGCCGCGCCTTTCCAGCTGGTCAGCGCGCTGGACGTGCCGCTCAACCTCATCAGCACCACCCCCGAACTGTTCCCGCTCGAATACGACAAGGTCCTGGCCCAGAACGGCCAGGTCATCCGCATCACCAGCCCGGTGCGCTGGGTGGTCGGTTTCCAGGGCTTCGAGCTTGCGCGCTTTCGCGCCGTCATCAACGACCCCAATCGCAGCAGCGCCGAGCTGTATCGCTTCGTGGTGCACTACCTGGTGCTGTTCTACTGCCTGAGCAAGTCGCCCGGCCTTGGCCGGCTGTTCGAAGGCCTGCGCTTCGGCCTGAGCTTCGAGCGCCTCAAGGGCCTGGGCGACCTCCCGTTCTGCGTCATCAGCGCGCCGGTGCGTTCGGAACTGCCCGACGATTCGGTCATCCGCAGCAGCACGCAGATTGCCGGCAACACCAGCTTCGAAGAGCTGGTGGGCCGCGACAACATCCTGGAAATGAACGACGAAATCCGTCAGCGCCTGCTGCTGACGATCGAAGGACTGTAACGCGCGCGCCCGTAACCGGGCCGCGCCAAGATTCGCAGCGAATTGCTCGCATTGGAGATCACGATGGCGAAGAAGGAAAGCACCCAGCACAAACTCGACCGCGTTCGCGCGCCACGGGTCCACATCACCTATGACGTGGACATCGGCGATGCGCTGGAGAAAAAGGAACTGCCCTTCGTCGTCGGCGTGCTGGGTGATTTCTCCGGCAACCCGCTGGAGCCCTTGCCCAAGCTCAAGGATCGCAAGTTCGTCTACATCGACCGCGACAATTTCAACGGCGTGCTCAAGGGCATCAAGCCGCGCCTGACCTACCGCGTCGACAACACCCTGGCCAAGAACGGCACCCAGCTGGGTGTCGAGCTGAACTTCAACAGCCTGGAAGACTTCGAGCCGCAGAACGTGGTCAAGCAGGTCGAGCCGCTGCGCAAGCTGCTGGAAGTACGCAACAAGCTGGCCGACCTGCGCAACAAGATGGGCGGCAACGACAAGCTCGAAGAGCTGCTGATGGACGTGCTGCAGAACACCGAGAAGCTGAAAACCCTGGGCAAGGAATTCGGTCGCGAGGCCGCCGTCCCCGCCACCGACGGCAACGAGTAAGCAGGAGCCAGACGATGACCGACAAACAAGCACTCCCTCAGCAGGACACCGACCTGGTCGAAGTGGAAAACTTCGCCCCGCAGGCCTCGCTGCTCGACAGCATCATCTCGGAAAGCCGCGTGGCCCGTTCGGAAACCGAACGCAGCCGCACCCGCGACTTGATCGGTGAGCTGGTCGGCCAGGTGCTGGAAGGTGAACTGACACCGAGCAAGGACCTGATCGCGGTACTGGATGCGCGCATCGCTGAAATCGACGCGATGTTGTCCGAGCAGATGAACGAGATCATGCACGCCCGCGAGTTCCAGCAGCTGGAAGCCTCCTGGCGCGGTCTGAAATACCAGGTCGATCAGACCGAGACCAGCACCACGCTGAAAATCCAACTGCTCAACGCCTCGAAGAAAGACCTGGTGCGCGATCTCAAGTCCGCCAGCGAATTCGACCAGAGCGCGGTGTTCAAGAAAATCTACGAAGAAGAATACGGCACCTTCGGCGGCGCGCCGTTCGGCATGCTGGTGGGCGACTACGAGTTCACCCGCAGCCCGGAAGACATGTACCTGCTCGAAGAGATCTCGCACGTCGCCGCCGCCGCCCACGCACCGTTCATCTCGGCAGCCTCCCCGGAACTGTTCGGCTGGGACTCGTTCACCGACATGTCCGGCCCGCGGGACCTGGCGAAGATCTTCGACACCGTCGAGTACGCCAAGTGGAAATCCTTCCGCGCCGCGGAAGACTCGCGCTACGTTGGCCTGACCCTGCCGCACGTGCTTGGCCGCCTGCCCTATGGGCCGGATACCGTGCCCGTAGACGAATTCAACTTCGTCGAAAGCGTCGACGGTCGCGACCACAACAAGTACCTGTGGATGAACGCCGCCTACGCCCTGGGCACCCGTGTGACCGATGCCTTCTCCCGCTACGGCTGGTGCGTCGCGATTCGTGGCGTGGAGGGCGGTGGCCTGGTTGAAGGCCTGCCCACCCATACCTTCAAGACCGACGATGGCGAGATCGCACTCAAATGCCCAACTGAAATCGCCATTACCGATCGCCGCGAGAAGGAGCTGTCGGACCTGGGCTTCATTCCCCTCGTCCACTGCAAGGGCACCGACTACGCCGCGTTCTTCGGCACCCAGTCGACGCAGAAGCAAAAGCAGTACAACACCGACATCGCCAACGCCAACGCGCGCCTGTCGGCACAGCTGCAGTACATCTTCGCCACCTCGCGTATCGCCCACTACATGAAAGCGATCATGCGCGACAAGATCGGCAGCTTCGCCTCGCGCAGGGATGTCGAGTCGTTCCTCAATGAATGGCTGGCGGATTATGTGCTGCTCGACGACACCGCCGGCCAGGAGGCCAAGGCCAAGTTCCCGCTGCGCGAAGCCAGTGTCGAAGTGGTGGAAGTGCCCGGCAAGCCAGGTGTCTACAAGGCCGTGGCATTCCTGCGCCCGCACTACCAGCTCGACGAACTGACCGCCTCGCTGCGACTGGTCGCCGAGCTTCCGCAGTCCACCCGTAGCTGATCGAGCCCTAGCCAGGAAGGCGAAGTTCACCCATGAGCCGTCATTATCAGTTGGTGCCAACACTGCTGGATCGCTTGCTCGATGACGTCCCGCACCAGGCAAGCGAGGCGGTTTCCAAGCGCCTGTGCTCCCTGGCCGATTACAAGGCCAGCCTGATCCGCGACCTGGAGGTGCTGGTCAACACCCGCCAGTGCCTGGTCGCCGAACGGCTTGACGGCCATCCGGATCTGGCAGGCACCATCCTTGAGTACGGCATGCCGGACTTCACCAGCAAAGGCGTGCTCAACCCCGAGGATCGACGGCTGATCCAGGCGCAGCTGGAGCGCGCCATCAGCGTGGGTGACAAACGTTTTCGCGCAGTGCGCGTACAACTGATGAACCAACAGATGGGCCACCGCATGCTGACCTTCCGGGTCGATGCGGTGCTGCACCTGCAGGACGCCACACGCCAGGTGTCCTTCGACGCGGTACTGCAGGTCAATACACAAGAATATAAAGTGCAGAACTTGAACTGATGCTCGACGACCTGCTGCCCTACTACGAAAAGGAACTCTCGCACCTGCGCTATCTCGGGCAGGAATTCGCGCGCGAGTACCCGAAAATCGCCTCGCGCCTGTTGATCGAAGGGGACAACTGCGAAGACCCCCACACCGAGCGCCTGATCGAAGCGTTTTCGTTCCTGTCGGCACGTATCCATAAAAAGCTCGATGACGAGTTTCCGGAAATCGTCGAAGCGTTTCTTGAAGTGCTGTACCCGCACTACCTGCGACCGACGCCCGCCCTGTCGATCGCGGAATTCTCCGCCGGCAACCGGGCGTCCCTGACGGCGTGCCACGAAATCGAGCGCCACACCGAAATCGCTTCACGCAGCATCGACGGTGTCGCCTGCCGGTTCCGCACCTGTTACCCGGTGCAGCTATGGCCCATCGTCGTGCAGGAGGCCTCGTTCGTCGAGCTCGAACGCTCGGTATTCAACGGCCACAGCGCCGATTTGGTTGCGCACCTGAAAATCGGCCTGGCGGCAACCACCAACCAGCATTTCGGTCAGTTGGACATCCACTCGCTGCGGTTCTTCCTCGACGGCGAAAGCACGTTGATGCTGCAACTCTACGAACTGCTGTTCAACAACCTGGCAAAAGCCACCGTGAGCTTTACCGAAAACGGCCAGCGCCGGGAGATCGGCCTGCCCGCCGATGCCCTGCAAGCGGTCGGTTTCGAAGCGGCCGATGGCCTGGTGGACTACTCGGCGCGCTCGTTCGCCGGCTACCGCCTGCTGCACGATTACTTCACCTTCCCCGACAAGTTCATGTTCATCGATATCGGCGGGCTCAAGCGCAGCCTGAGCGGCCGTGATCTGCGCACGATCGAGATCAACTTCTACTTCGCCCACTACGAACTCGGTGAGCGCCTGGTGCGCTTGGCGCAGAATATCGGGCGCCACAACTTCAAGCTCGGCTGCACCCCGATCATCAACCTGTTCAAGCAGCAGGCCGAGCCGATCAAGCTGACCCACGCCCAGCACGACTATCTCGTCACTGCGGACGTGCGCCTGCAAGGCAATGCCGAGGTCGTGTCGATCGATCGCGTACAGCGGGTGCGCAAAGTGGCCGGGAAGGACCACGTCAGCGAGTGCAATCCGTTCTTCGAGCCACGGGGTGAATTGGGGCCCAACGCATGTTACTGGATCGGCCGCCGCCAACCGTCGCGCCGCGGCAGCCAGAGCGGCACCGACATGCTGATCCGCGTGGTCGACCGTGAGCTGGACCTGATCGACACCAACAGCGACACCCTGAGCCTCGCCGTGACCTGCAGCAACCGCGACTTGCCGCAGCTGCTCAGTTATGGCGGCAGCCAGAGCGACTTCAACCTCGACCAGAACGGCGTGGTCGACAGCATCCGCATGCTGCGCAAGCCCACTGCCACGGCGCGCGTCCCCTTGGGCGATGGCCTGATCTGGCGGTTGGTTTCGCACCTGTCGCTGAACCACCTGTCGCTGGTTTCCCAGGGCAAGGAGGTGCTGCAGGAAATGCTCAGCCTCTACAACTACCGGCGCGCGCTGGCCGTGCGCAAGCAGATCAGCGGCATTCTCTCGATCACTAGCGAACCGGTGGTGGCCCGCATCGGCCACCCCCGCCCGAACTTCGTGCGCGGTGTGGGCATCACCCTGGAGCTCGACGAAAGCCAGTACATCGGCAGCGGGGTGTTCCTGTTCGGCAAGATCCTCGACCACTTCTTCAGCCAGTACTGCACCGTCAACAGCTTTACCCAACTTACCCTGCGTACCCGTCAGCGGGAAAAGAGAATCGTACAATGGCCAGCCAGAACCGGCGATCAACCCCTGGTCTGATCGACCAGGCACGCGCGGAGCCATACCGGTTCGAATTCTTTCAACTGGTAAGGCTGTTGCGCCTGCACTACAGCCGCGCGGGTCGCATCGACCCGGAAACGCGGCCGCACGACGACCCCTTGCGTTTTCGCTCGCAGCTGTCGCTGAACTTTCCGGTCAGCGAAGTCAGCGATCTGAAGTTCGAGCGTGCCGAGCGCACCAACATCAACGACCAGCCGCTGTCTGAAGTACAGGTCACTTTCATGGGCCTGGTCGGACCGTCCGGTGTACTGCCGCGGCCGTATACCGAGCTGCTGATGAACCGTCACATCCAGTACCGCGACGATGCCGCGCATGCGTTCCTGGACCTGTTCTCCCACCGCATGGTCGCGCTGTTCTACCAGGCCTGGCAAAAGTACAAGTTCCACATCGAACACGAACGCAACGGTACCTCGGATTTCGAGGGTTACCTGCTCAACCTGGTCGGCTTCGGCGAGCAAGGGCAAAAGCGCAAGTTCGCCGACGCAGGCGCGGGGATTCGGCACGAACTGTTCAGCCATTTCGCCGGGCTGTTCACCCAGCGCCCGCGCAACCCACAGAACCTGCAGGCGATGCTGAGCTTCTACTTCGGCCTGGACTTCACCGTGCATCAGTTCACGGGGCGTTGGCTGAAACTGCAGCCAGAACAATGCACACGCCTGGGCCGACAGAATGCCCAGCTGGGCCAGAGCAGTGTCGCCGGCAACCGCGTATGGGACTACCAGTCGTGCGTGCGCATCGAAATCGGCCCACTGGAGCTGGCCGATTACCAGCGCTTCCTGCCCGGCACCGACAACTACCGCAAGCTGGTCGAGCTGGTGCGTTTCTACCTCGGCCCCAGCCTCGATTTCGAACTGGCACCACAACTCAAGCCCGAAGCCGTACCGGTCGCCCGTCTGGGCCGCCAGGGCGGTGTGGCGCTGGGCTGGCTGGGCTGGCTGAAGCGGCCCGGCAGCCAGGCCAGGCCTGCGCGCTGCGGCATTTTTAGTATTCCTTTTGATGGGGTCTCGCTGTGAATCTCAAGTCCTTGTTTGCCAAGCTCAACGACACCTGCCGCAGCGCCACCGAGAGCGCCGCCGCGCTGTGCCTTGCCGAGCGCCACTACGAAGTGGACATCGAGCACGTGCTGCTGCAACTGCTCGAAGGCGACGACAATGACCTGCGCCCGCTGCTGCGCCACTACGACGTGGTGGTCGAGCGCCTGCAGTCACAGCTGGCCCAGGCGCTCGAAGGGTTCAAGACCGGCAACACCCGTACCCCTGCCCTGTCCCCGCACATCTCCCAGCTGATCGAGCGCGCCTGGGTCCTGGCCTCGATCGAGTACGGCACCCAACAGATCCGCAGCGGCTACCTGCTGCTGGCCTTGCTCAACGACCCCGACCTGCGCCGGCTGGTACTGGCCAGCGCGGCCGAACTGGACAAGATCAACGTCGACGACCTGCGCGCCAACCTCGGCGAGCTGATCAGCGCCAGTGGCGAAGCGCAGCACGCCGCGCCCTTGGCCGCCGATGCCAGCAGCCAGGCGCCGGCCCGCACGTCGGGCAAGACACCGGCACTGGACCAGTACACCGTCGACCTGACCCGCAGCGCCCGCGAAGGCCGGATCGACCCGGTGCTGGGGCGCGAGGCTGAAGTTCGCCAGATGGTCGACATCCTCACCCGTCGCCGGCAGAACAACCCGATTCTCACCGGCGAAGCCGGCGTCGGCAAAACCGCCGTGGTCGAAGGCCTGGCGCTGCGCATCGCCCTGGGCGATGTGCCGACGCCACTCAAGGATGTCGCCATCCACACCCTTGACCTGGGCCTGCTGCAGGCCGGTGCCGGGATCAAGGGCGAGTTCGAGAACCGCCTGAAATCGGTGATCGAGGAAACCAAGCGCAGCGTCCACCCGATCATCCTGTTCATCGACGAAGCCCACACGCTGATCGGCTCCGGGGGCCAGGCCGGGCAGAACGACGCGGCCAATTTGCTCAAGCCTGCGCTGGCGCGCGGCGAGTTGCGCACCATCGCCGCCACCACCTGGGCCGAATACAAGAAGTACTTCGAGAAGGACGCCGCCCTCGCCCGCCGTTTCCAGGTGGTCAAGGTCGAGGAGCCGGAAGAGGACCAGGCCATCTACATGCTGCGCGGGCTGCTGGACAAGATGCAGGCGCACCACCGCGTGGCCGTGATGGACGATGCCCTGGTGCAGGCCGTGCGCCTGTCCAGCCGCTACATCACCGGCCGGCAACTGCCGGACAAGGCCGTCAGCGTCCTCGACACCGCCTGCGCCAGGGTCGCCCTGGGCCAGGCAGCACAACCGGGACGCCTGGAAGACTGCCTGCGCCTGGTCGATCATCTGCAGGCGGAAATCACCCTGCTGCAACAGGAGCAACGCCAAGGCAGCGACCACCAGCGCCGACTCGAACAGCTGCACGAACAGCTCGAACAGGCCACCCTGCGCCAGCAGCGGCTGAACCTGCAATGGCAGCGCGAGCTGGAACTGGTCAGGCAGATCCACGCCCTCAGAGAGCCCGGCGACAACGACAATCGCGTCGAACTGGCCGCGCTGCGCAAGCAGCTGGCCGATGTCCAGGGTGAAGAACCCCTGGTCCACGCCCTGGTCGATGGCGCCACCATTGGCGAGGTGATCGCCGGCTGGACCGGGGTCCCGCTGGGCAAGATGCTGCGTGATGAAATCGACACCGTGCAGCGCCTGCCGGCGCTGATGGGCGAGCGCGTGCTCGGCCAGGACCACGCCCTGCACGAGATCGGCAAGCGCATCAAGATCTCCCGGGCGCGCATGGAAGACCCGAACAAACCTGTCGGTGTGTTCCTGCTGCTTGGCCCCAGCGGCGTGGGCAAGACCGAAACCGCCCTGGCGCTGGCCGATACCTTGTATGGCGGCGAGCGCAACGTCATCACCATCAACATGTCCGAATACCAGGAGGCCCACACCGTCTCCAGCCTCAAAGGCTCGCCACCCGGCTATGTCGGCTATGGCGAAGGCGGCGTGCTGACCGAAGCAGTGCGGCGCAAGCCCTACAGCGTGGTGCTGCTCGACGAGGTGGAGAAAGCCCACCCGGACGTGCTCGAACTGTTCTTCCAGGTCTTCGACAAGGGTGTGCTGGATGATGGCGAAGGGCGCGAGATCAACTTCCGCAACACGGTGATCATCCTCACCTCCAACGTCGGCACCGAACACATCATGCGCAGCTGCCTGGGCACTGAACAGGCGCCGGCCCCGGCACAACTGGTCGAGGACCTGCGCGAGCAGCTCAACGCCGTGTTCAAGCCGGCCTTCCTCGGCCGCCTGAGCATCGTCCCCTACTACCCGGTGCAGGACGCCATTCTCGAACGCATCGTCGGCCTCAAGCTCGAACGCATCCGCCAGCGCTTCGAACGCAACCACCAGGCCCACCTGCACTTCAGCCCGGCGCTGGTGCCGGCGATTGCCGCGCGCTGCACCGAAGTCGACAGCGGCGCGCGCAACATCGACAACATCCTGTCGGGCAGCCTCATGCCAGAGCTGGCCGAGCACGTTTTGGCGCGCATGGCGCAGGATCAGCCGATCAACAGCCTGCGCATCGAGCTGGATGAAGCCGGTGGCTTCGCCTACAGCCTGGCGTAAGGGGCGCAAACGTTCACGCAAGGACCATCAGCAGCAGCCCGCGCCGTTCGGGTGCTGCCAGACCGAGATTTCAGGAGCAGTGCAATGGGCAGGTTATTGGGGGTATTGATCGTGGCGTCGGCGCTCAGCGCCTGCGGGATCACCGACCGGGTCGGCAAGCGTGTCGACGACACCTGGGCAGGCGACATGCTGTTCAGCAGCGACGAGCAGGTGATCCTCACTGTCGACGGTGGCAACCAGCTGAACCCCGACGCGTCCGGCAGGCCGCTGTCGGTGGTCACCCGCATCTATCAGCTCACCAGCCTCGAACGCTTCGTCAGCACTGACGCCGAGACCTTGCAGGATCACCCGGAACAGGCGCTGGGCAACACCCTGCTCGACACCCGTGAGCTGGTGGTACTGCCGGGCATCGGCGACATCCAGCGCTGGCCCTTGGCCCAGCAGGCACGTTACGTCGCCGTGGCTGCATTCTTCCGCGACGAAAGCGGCGGGCGCTGGAAAATGGCCTTCAATGCCGACGCTTTCCGCAAGGACGGCATCTTTTTCTCGTCCAGAGGTGGTCGCGTCCTGCTGGACCACAACGCCATAACCGCCGAGCGCGGCGAGGACGTCCTGCAACTGCCCAACCAGCAGGCCATCGCCACCTTGCAGCCGGCACAACCTTCGGTGGCCCAGCAGCTGCAGGCCAAGGCGCTGGACTCGGCCCAGCAGGCCGCCGAAGAGGCTGCTGACCAATCCATCAAGAAAACCACGAACAACCTGTTCGACTCAGCACTGGAAGGTATCCATGAGTAAGAAGAGCCGTGTGATGTGGTCGGAGGGGATGTTCCTCCTGCCCCAGCACTTCCAGTACCAGGACGAGTTCCACCAGCACCAGCTGGCCCAGGCGACCTTGCGTTCGTCCCCCTTCCACTGGGGTGTACAGGCACTCGAAGTCGATGAACAGGCGTTGAGCAGCGGTGTACTGCAACTCAAGCGGCTGCACCTGGTGTTTCCTGACGGCTCGGTGTTCGACGCCCCGCAGCACGACCCGCTGCCGGCTGCCCGTGACCTCAAGGACGTGATGCAAGGCTCGGGCCTGAAGGTGTACGCCGCCCTCAAGCTGGCCGAGCCCTACAGCGCCAACTACCTCGAAGAAGGCGCCGAACGCCAAGGCGCCCGCCGCTACCGCAAAGCCTTCGATACCCTGCCCGACCTCAACGAAGGCGACCTGGAAAACGAAATCACCAGCCTGCGCCTGAACGTGGTGCTGCTGGTCGATGGCGATGCGCTGGACGGCTACAGCTATTGCCCGCTGCTTCACCTGCAGCGCAACAACCTCAACGCCTTCAGCATCGACAGCCAGTTCGTCCACCCGGCCTTGCACCTGGGTGCCCACGAAACCTTGCTGACCATCGCCCAGCGCCTGCTGGCGCTGCTGCAAAGCAAGAGCGAGACGCTGTCCGGGCGTCGCCGCGAACGCGCCGACCAGATCGCCGAGTTCGGCTCAAGCGATGTCAGCCTGTTCTGGCTGCTGTACACCGTCAACCGCGCCTACCCCGGCCTTGCCCACCTGCTGCAGCACTCGCGCCTGCACCCAGAGGCGCTGTACCGCTTCCTCGCCGAGCTGGCCGGCAGCCTGTTGACCTTCTCGCTCAACGCCCGGCTGGACGACATTCCGGCCTACGACCACAACGACCCGGCCGCGTCGATGATGAAGCTCGATCGCCTGGTGCGCGAGTTGCTCAACAACGTCGTGCCCAACCAGTACATCCCGATTCCGCTGGACCAGACGCGGCCGTCGTACTACGTCGGCCGCTTGAACGACCCGCGCCTGGTCGACGCCGACTTCTACATCTCGGTGCATGCCGACATGCCGGGTGCCCAGGTGCTGGAGCTGGTGCCGCGGGCGTTCAAGGTCGGCTCGCCGGAAGACATCGAAGTGGTGGTGAACACGGCGATGCCCGGCGCCACGCTCAACCACTGCGTGCGCACACCCAATGCCATTCCGGTGCGCCTGGACAACCAGTACTTCGCGATCGAACCGCATGGACGTGTGTATGAACGCATGATGGGCGCCAATGCCATCGCCTTCTACGTACCCAGTGCCTTCAAGAACCTCAAGCTCGAACTGATGGCGGTGCTCAAATGACTGTTGCCGTAATGCCAGGCGGCGCAACCGCCGTCGAACAACCCTCGACCCTCAAGGACCTGGTCAAGGACTTCCTGACCATGGCGCTGATGATCCGCCGAGGCAACAAGGTCGTCGACGTGAAGCGCCTGCGCGCCAGCGTCGACGAGTTCTTCCCGGCACTGGAGCGCGATGCGCGGCGTGCCAACTACAGCGTCGAGCAGGTCAAGGACGCCCAGTACGCACTGTGCGCGTTCCTCGACGAAAGCGTGCTGAACGCCGGCCCCAGCGAGATCCGCAACCAGATCGAGATCAACCCGCTGCAGTTCCAGTACTTCGGCGTGCACCTGGCCGGCCAGGGCTTCTTCGACAAGCTCGACAGCCTGCGCACAGACGTCAAGCGCAACCTCGACGTGCTCGAGGTGTACCACCTGTGCCTGGCGCTGGGCTTCGAAGGCAAGTACAGCCTGGAGCAGAAGGACCAGCTGCGCTACATCGCCAACACCCTGGGCCAGGACATCGCCCGCCACCGTGGGCCACGCAAGGCTCTCGCCTCGCAATGGGCGCTGCCCGACCAGGTGTCGCAGATGCTGCGCTACGAGGTGCCGTTGTGGCTTTACCTGGTGCTCATCGCACTGGTCTGCGGCGCCGTGTACCTGACCCTGGACTGGTTGCTGGGCAAGGAAGTCGCCGCGTTGGCAGAACACGTCCGACAGCTGTTCGGCGTTTAACTTGGGTACGGTCAGGAAGACATGAAAGCACTACTGCGCTGTTTGAAGAATTTCTGGTTTGCCTTGGCCCTGGGCTGGGTCATTGGCCTGTTGGCCTGCTGGTTCGCACTGCCGCGCTGGCAGGTTGCGCAAGAGCAGGTGTACGTCGCGATGACGCTGTTCAGCGCGGTGTGCCTGTTGCTGGTGGTGCTGCGCCAGTACCGACGCATCCGCGCCGAGCAGAACATCGAGCACCTGGTTCAGCTGGAAGTCGACCGCTCGCTGGGCAGCGAAGGTGAGTTCCGTGACCAGCATGTACTGCGCGAGCGCCTCAAGCATGCCATCGCCATGCTGCGCTCGGCACGCTCGGCCGGTGGCGGCGGTGCCTCGGCGCTGTCCGACCTGCCGTGGTACCTGGTGATCGGCATGTCGGCCTCGGGCAAGACCTCGCTGCTGACCCGCTCCGGGCTGCAGGCCTCGATCGCCGGTGCGCAGGCCAGCGGTTTCGACAGCGGCACCCAGCACTGCGACTGGTATTTCAGCCCAGAGGCGGTGCTGATCGATACCGCCGGCCGTTACCTGCGTGACGATGCCTCGGCCAGCGAGTTCGCCGCGTTCCTCAAGCTGCTGCGCAAGCAACGCAGCAAGCCTGCGGTAAACGGCCTGGTGCTGGTGGTCAGCCTGCCGGAGATCATCTGTGCCACGCTCGCCGAGCGCGAGGCCATCGCCGCACGCCTGGTCAGTCGGATCGACGAATACAGCGAATGCCTGGGCGTCAACCCACCGCTGTACCTGATGCTCAGCAAGACCGACCTGCTGCCGGGCTTCAACCAGGCCTTCGCAGACCTGGACAATACCCAGCGCCAGCAACCGCTGGGGATGACTTTCCCGCTCGCCGAGGTGCGCAGCAAAGGCCTGCGGGCCGTGACTGAGGCCCGCTTCAGCCAGTTGCTGGGCAGCGTGCGCGAACACGTCGACAGCCAGTTGATCGGCGGCGGCAACACGGCCGACGTCGAACTGCTGCAGTTCCCCAACTATTTCGCCGAGCTCTCGACGGTGCTGGGCGGTTTCCTCGAGCAGTTCGAACGCACTGCCAATGGCCGCACGCCACCGATCGTGCGTGGTGTGTATTTCACCAGCGCACTGCAGACCGACGAGCAATTGCCCCCGGTCTATGAGGATGCGCTGGGCGCCCACTACGCGCTGCAGGCCAAAGAGCGTCCGGGGGTGGGCCAGCCTGCGCACAAGATCGGCGACAAGAGCTTCTTCATCACCGGTACTTTCCGTGAGGTGGTGTTCCCCGACCGCAACCTGAGCCTCTACTACTCGCGCCAAGGGCGTACCCGCGCCCTCACCCCTGCCCTCGCCGGTGCCGCCGCCCTTGCCGGCGTCGCCCTGCTGGCGTGGGAAGGTGTCTCGTTCCAGAACAACCGCGAAGTGCTGGGTAACATCGGTGGCGAACTGAGCGAGCTCGAACAGGCACCCGACCAGGCCGAGCGCCTGGCGTCCGGCCAGGCCATGGAGCAGTTGCGCCGCTACCTCGGCGAGTTCGAGGGCTATGACACCCAGGGCGTACCGCTGGCCTTGGGCGCCGGGCTGTACAGTGGCGCCGACCTGCTCGGCCCGCTGCGCCAGGCTTACCTGCAGCAGTTGCGCACCCAGGCCCTGGACCCCATTGGCAAACAGTTGCAAGTGCAATTGCGTGAGCTCAACCAGTTTGCCGAAACCGTTGACCGCACCCCGCTGGCCGACACCGGCAAACGCCGCACGGCCAAGGCAACGGCCAGCAACGCTGCACCCGCCAAGGGCGTCAAGGTATTCAAGGCCCCGCAGGCTGCCGAGCTGGTAACCCGCGTCGCCGGTAACGGTACCCCGTCGCTTGGCCAGGAAGGCCGCCGCCGCGCGCTCGACGCACTGCAGGACAAGGCACGTTCGGAATCGAGTGCCGACTCCTCGGAAGACACCGCCCTCACCGCCGGGCTGTCACTGTCCGAAGACAGCCTCGGGCGCCTCAGCGAGCAACAGATCGCGTCGGTGATCGAAGCCTACAGCGCGCTAAAGCTGTACCTGATCCTGTCCAACCCGCAAGCGCACCCGGATGCCGACTTCGTCGCCACCGAACTGCCGCGTGCCTGGGCCCAGGCGGCGCAGGCGCAGGGGCTCGACATCAGCCCGGAACTGATCGCGGCCAACAGCGCCGTGTATGTGCGCTACCTGCAGCAAGGCACGGCACCGGCACTGCGCCGCAACGAGCAACTGGTCACCGATGCGCGGCAGAGCCTGCGCTCGTTCATGATCGCCAGCTCCCTGGTCGACCGTGAATACCTACGCCTGCAGCTGGAGTCCGGGCGCCAGTACCCGGCGCTGACCCTGGCCGACATGGTCCCGGCCAGCAGCCGCAACCAGCTGTTCTCCGCCGAGTCGGTCCCTGCCTTCTATACCCGCCAGGGTTGGGAATCGTTCGTCCAGCCCGAGCTGATCAAGCTGCTCTCGGGCGAGCTGCGCAATGACAGCGACTGGGTGCTCGATGGCGAAGGCGGCAACGGCCTGGTGCAGAAGGCCAACTTCATGCGTGAGCTGCTGGCCCGCTACAAGGCCGACTACGCCGAAGCCTGGTACACCCTGTTGCAAGGCGTTGGCGTGCGTCACTTCACCGACATGGCCAACGCCAGCGAGCGCCTGACGGTGCTCAGCGACGTGCAGAACTCGCCGGTGAAGAGCCTGCTGGCCGCCGTCAACCACAACACCGACTGGGACCTGCCCAAGCAAGCGGCCGCCTCCCCGGCCAATACCGTCGAAGACAGCTTCTGGAGCAGCATCAAGGGCGTGTTCGCCAGCCAGGGCGTAGCGGCGGATGCCATCGTCGCCAAGCTGCCACGGGTTGACGACGGCAGCCTGGCCAAACGCTTCGAACCGGTCTCGCGGCTGTTCGCCGCGCAGAATGCCGAGGGCGCCGACAGCACCGTGATGGACCGCTACCTGGCCGCCCTGCGCAAGCTCAAGGTGCGCCTGAGCAACATCCAGCGCTCCCAGGACGTGGGCAAGAACAGCAAGCTGCTGATCAGCGAAACCCTCGAAGGCCAGCCTTCGGAAGTGACTCTAGTACGCAACTACATCGAGACCAGCGTCGACACCAGCGCCGGCAGCCTGTCCGTGTCGTTGCTGCGGTTGTTCAATTCGCCCTTGCAATACACCTGGGAAACCCTGCGCGACCCGGCCGGACAGCAGATCGCCAAAGCCTGGGCGCAAGACATCGCGCGCCCGTGGCAACAGGTCATGGCGCACCGTTACCCGATCGTCGCCAGCAGCGACAACGAAGCCTCGGTCAAGGACCTGCAACGCTTCGTCGACCCCGACAGCGGTTTGCTGCCGGCCTTCAAGCGCAATGAAATCGGCAACCTCGCCGGTGGCGAAGGGCTGGGCATGGGCAGCGGCAACGACGCAAGCCCCCTGGTCAACGCCAGGATGGTCGCCAGCATCGACAAGGCCAGTTCCGTTGGCCAGGTGATCGCCAGCCTGTCGGACCGCGAGAACGGCTTCGAGATCATGCTGGAGCCGTCCGCCCGCTACACCGACATCATCTTCACCCTCGACGGCCAGGAGCAGCACTACCGCAACGGCCGCACCAGCTGGAACCGCTTCGCCTGGCCAGGCAGCAACAACACCCCGGGCGCCCGCCTGGACGTGGTGACCCTGGAGGGCCAGCGCATCACCGTGTTCGACTACCCCGGCCGCTGGGGCCTGCTGAAGATGAACGACAGTGCCCGGGTCAGCGACCTGGACACCATTCAACAGCGCTTCACCTGGCAATCGGCCGCAGGCCCGGTGAGCCTGGTGGTGCGCAACTATGGCGGGGTGAAGATGACCGACCTGGCCCAGGTCAAGGCACTGAGCGTGCTCAACGACAGCGCGCGGGTGAACTGATGATGGCGAGCACGATGCAAGGGGCCGACGCACGATGATTGGTTGTTTCGGCAAAGTCCCGGCCAGCGCCGACTTCGTCAGCCTCAACGGCGCCCTGCCGGAGGTTTGCGAGTTCGACCTGTGGCTGCAGAACGGCCTGGGCCGCATGCAGGCAGAAGCCGACTGGCGTGAGCGTTTCGACGCGCTGCCGGTGTGCTTCTTCTGCTACCGCAGCCGCAACGGGCACTGGCTGCTCGGCGGTTTCATCAGCTCGCGCGATACCAGCGGGCGGCGCTACCCGTTCATGGTGTTCCAGAGCATCCGCGTGGAGCACGACGGCCAGTTCGTCAGCCCGCACATTCTTTGCGAGCTGTTTGCCGGGCAGATCAAGCCGTTGCTGATGCAGGCCGCGCAAGGCAGCGACATGGCCGAGCTGTTTGCCCGCATCAAGGCCATGCGCGGCTGGACCGCGCAGGACCTGGACCTGTACCGCCGGGTGCACGAGAAATTCCTGCGCGATTTCAACCTGCGCGACGTCGTCCGGCCGCTGCGCCACAGCTACCCGGAATTCGACACCCAGGCCGGCATGGCCAGCCTGTACCGCCTGCGCAGCGTGCTGCAGCAAGCGCAACCGGCCGCGATCAGCCTGCCACTGCCTGCGCAGAGCGGCCTCAAGCGGCCCATGGCCGACCTCTGGTGCACGCTGCTGTCACGCCTGCGCGGCACGTCCGGCATGCCGGACGTCAGTGTGCTGGTGGACGACTTCATGCGCCCTGGCCTGCTGTGCTTCGCCTCGCGCGCCAGTGACGAGGTGTACCGCGTGCTGACCGGCGTGGCCGGCGCCCAGGAGCGCTACAACCTGCTGGACCCTTTGCCACAGCCTGCGGCAGGCGGCGCCCTGACGCTGCCCGCCGACGACCTGGCCCTGAACGCATTCATTGAGCGCTTTGCCAGCGCTCGGGACGAACAGTATCGATGAACAGGCTCAAGTACTACTTCTTCAAATACCAGCCTTACGTGCTCGGCGTGGTGTTCTTCCTGGCCATTTTCCTGGTCTGGGCGGCAGGCCTTGCGCTGGGCTTCGCCTCGCTCTACAGCCTGCTGGCCGGTATCGGCCTGTTCGTGCTGTTGTCGGCCGCCTATGTGCTGCTGATGTACCGTGGCGTGTCGAACCCGCACGACCTGCAGGCGCTGCTGCGCGAAGATGCCGACCAGGCGGTGCTCAATGCCAGCCCCCAGGACCGCGAAGAAGTGAGCCTGCTGCGCGAGCGCCTGCTGCAGAGCATCGAGCGTCTGCAAGGCTCGGCTAAACCTGGGACCAACAAGGACGCCCTGTATGCCCTGCCCTGGTACCTGGTGATTGGCCAGCCAGCCTCGGGCAAGAGCACCATGCTCTACCAGTCCGGCCTCACCTTCCCCTACGCCGACCGTGAAGGCGCACGGGTCGCCGGCCTGGGCGGCACGCGCAACTGCGACTGGTTCTTCAGCTCCGAAGCGGTGCTGCTCGACACCGCCGGCCGCTACATGGACAACCAGGAAGAAGCCGGCAAGTGGCGCGCCTTCCTCGGCCTGTTGCGCCAGCACCGTCAACGCCGCCCGCTCAACGGCCTGATCGTCGCGGTCAGTCTCGAAGACATCCTGCAAGCCAGCGCCGAAGGGCGCGAGCGCCTGGCCAAGCGCCTGCGCGAGCGTATCCAGGAGGCGCACGAGCTGCTCGAACTGCGCCTGCCGATCTACCTGGTATTCACCAAGTGCGACCTGCTGCCCGGCTTCACCCATTTCTACCGCCAGCTGGAGCACACCGCCCGCGACGAAGTCATGGGCAAGACCTTTACCCACGAAGGCTTCGAACACGCCGACTGGGGCACGCGCTTCGCCACCGCCCTGAACGAACTGGTCGAGCACTGGCAGGCACTGGCCGACCAGCAAGTCCTGCAGCAGGACGTCCAGCTGACCCGCCAGGACCCGGCGGCCTACCGCCTGCCCCTGGAGCTGGCGGCGCTCAAGCCGCTGCTCAACACCTTCGTCGCCGACCTGCTGCGCGCCAACCCTTACCAGAGCGCCGAGCTGCTGCGCGGGTTCTACTTCACCAGCGCCCTGGACGCCGATGAGCCGGCCCAAGGGGCCTACGCCCGCCAGGTGCGCGAGCGCTTCGCCCTGGCGGCACCAGACAACGCGACCGCCGCCCATAGCCAGGCCGCGCCGCTGTTCATCGCCAGCCTGTTCCGCAAGGTGATCATCCCCGACCAGCACCTGGTGGCGCTGTACACCAGCAACCGCCGCGAGGCCCGGCGCAAGGGCGCCTGGGTCGCCGCCGCCGGCCTTGCCGGGCTGGCACTGTGCCTGGCCTGGGGCTGGTCGTACAGCAACAACAAGGCCGCCATCCAGACCGTGGCCGCCAACCTGCAGGCTGCCCAGCAACAGGACGCCGCAGCCAGCCAGCAGTACACCGACTGGCACACCCTGGACCAGCTGCGCCAGGCGGCAGCCGACCTGTACGCCCGCCACCACGTCGACGGCGTGCCACTGGCCATGCGCATGGGCCTGTACAGCGGCCACGCCATCGAGCCCTTCATCCGCGAGCGCTATTTCGCCCAGCTGGAAAAGGTCATGCTCAAGCCCACCGCCGACAACCTGACCCGCTCGCTGTACCTGCTCAGCAGCATCAAGATCTACCAGCGCAATGCCCCGCGCCTGGAAACGGTGAGCGGCATCGACAGCGTCGAGCCACGCGCCCTGCCGGTGGACAACCGGGCCCAGTCGGTGGCCACCTTCGGCCAGACCACCCTGGACACCTACCTGATGCTGTCCAAGGCGCAGCGCGAGCAAGCCCAGCCTGCCGTGCTCAAGGCGCGCATCCCCGACTACTGGTACCCGGCGATCTACAAGCAGGTGCCACGCACGGCCGGGCAGACCGCGCAGGCCGCAGGCGAAGCTGACGACTACCAGTTCGCCGGGCGCCAGATTGCCTTCTACAGCGACCAGATTCGCGAGCCGGACGTACCGCGCATCCTCAACAACGCGTTCCTGATTTCCAGTTCGCGCAACTACATCAACAGCCTGCTGTCGCGCTCGCTGCGCGCCATCGAGACCATCACCCTGGAGTCCGACACGCTGTTCGCCTTCGGCCGTGCCGATTTCCAGAGTTTGGAGGCCGCCGGCCAACGCCAGCTCAACAGCATCGCCAACAAACTGCTGAACACCCCCAACGTCGGCAAGATCGTCATCACCGGTCATGCCGACCAGATCGGCAATGCCCAGAGCAACCTGCAGGTCTCGCGGCAACGTGCGCAGACCATCAAGACCTACCTGGTGGGCAAAGGCCTGCCGGCAGAGCTGGTCGACGCCGTGGGCGAAGGCAGCAACAAACCCTTGGTGCGCTGCAACCTGCAAGCGCCGCGCGCCGAGCTGATTCAGTGCCTGGAACCCAACAGGCGCGTAGAGATAGAGGTCCGGGCACTTGATTGACGCCCGGTCTCAATACGACCCCAGCGAGCTGTTCGCCGGGGTCAACCTCAGGGCAGGTCCACGCTATGGATCATGGAAGCCCTTTACACCTATGGAGAAACGTAAACATGGCATTTGACGCTTACCTCAAGATTGACGGCATCCCAGGCGAAGCACTGGATGACAAGCACAAGGACTGGATCGAAGTGCTGGGCTACCAGTACGGCGCTACCCAGGCCACTTCGGCCACTGCCAGCTCCTCCGGCGGTGCGTCGTCCGAGCGTGTCAATCTGAGCGACTTCACCATCCGCAAGTACGTCGACAAGGCCTCTGCCAAGGCTTTCGAGGCGTGCTGCAAAGGCCAGCACATCAAGGAAGTGGTGCTGAACGTGAACCGCGCCGGTGGTGACAAGGTGACCTACCTGACCATCACCCTGGAAGAAGTGGTGATCTCCTCGGTCAACTTCCTCGGCAACCTGCCGCTGGACGGCGAAGCCAAGGCTGAAAGCGACCTGCCGATGGAGGAGATCAAGTTCAACTTCTCGCGCATCAAGACCACCTACACCCAGCAGAAGCGTTCCGATGGCGCAGGTGGTGGCAAGGTCACCGGCGGCTGGGACCGTTCGCTGAACAAGGTCTACGCCTGAGCCTGACCTGAGCTGCCGCCGGTAACGGGCAGCTCGATCGAGGGTTCCGTGCCGTCACGGCACGGGACCTTCCCTTTACCTTTGCTGCAGAGCCGTCCATGACCGACATTCTTGACGACCTTTCATTGTCTGCCTTGCGTGCCCCCATCGATGGCGGTGCCGGCGAGGACCTGAGTTTTTCCAGCCTGTTCGATCAGATCAAGGAGGCTCGCCGCGCCGATGCCGACTACCTGACCCAGGGCGACTGGCAAACCGACCTCAAGCAGGCCGACTGGGAGCAGGTGATCCAACTGGCCGCGGCCGGCCTCACCGAGCAAAGCAAGGACCTGATGCTGGTGGCCTGGCTGAGCGAAGGCCTGGCACACCGCAAGCACTTTCCTGGCATCCGTTTTTCCCTGGCAGTGGCCCAGGCCCTGCTGGAAGATTTCTGGGACACGTTGTACCCCGCCCTCGACGAGGGGGTGGAGGAACGCGCCACCCGCCTGGCGTGGCTCACCACCACGCTGACCCAAGTGGTGCGTACCCTGCCGATCACCCAGGGGCAGCACTACAGCCTGCACAAGTACGAAGAGTCGCGGCAGGTCGAGAACCTCGCCCGGCAAAACCCCTCGGCCATGCACCAGGCGCTGGAAGAAGGCAAGATCAACGCCGAACTGTTCCAGCGCTCGGTGGTGCTCACCGACACCGAACACCTGCAGCAGCGCCATGCGCAGATCAGCCAGTGCCTGCATGCCTGCCAGCAACTGCAAACGGCCGCCGAGGCCGTGTTCGAGCAGGACGCGCCGAGCTTCCTGGCGCTCAACGACGTGCTGGTTCACGCCCGCCAACTGGTCGAGCGCCTGCTCAAGGAGCGCGGCGTGGAACTGGCCACGGCGCCCGACCCGAGCGAGCCCGAGCAGGCGCCAGGCGCCGACGCTGCCGCCCCGGTTGCCGCCAGCGCGCCAGAGCGGCGCAGCAGCGAGGCCCCCCTGCGCACCACCCCGCTGAACCGTGAAGAAGCCTTCGCCCTGCTCCAGGGCGTGGCGCAGTTCTTCAAGCAGACCGAGCCCCACAGCCCGGTGCCGTACCTGGTGGAGCGGGCGATCAAGTGGGGCAACATGCCGCTGGAGTCCTGGCTCAACGATGTGATCAAGGACAGCAGCGTGGTCGATGGCATCCGCGATGTGCTTGGCACCTTGCAACCTCGTGACTGATTCGTGGTCCTAGCCGGCAGAAAAGGAGTTTCGACATGCGTCCGATCATTCTCGTGAACGACCCCACTGACCGCGGCGGCATGGTCGTGCAGGGCTCATCTTCCACCTTGGTCAATGGCCGCGCCGTGGCCCGGCTGGGCGACAAGGTGATGTGCGTGCACGGTGCCTGCGTGATCGCCAGCGGCGACAGCACCACCCTGGTCGACGGCATGCCGGTGGCCCGCCATGGCGACAAGACCGCCTGCGGCTCCAGCCTGATCGCCACCAACAGCGACACTGGAATACTTTAAGGACAGCCCGCATGTTGAAACCCTTTGCCCAGGGCCACCGCTCGCTATGGGATGTGATCGGCGAGCGCCGCGAACAGGAACAGCGCCTGGCCCCGCCGCCGCGCCCCGTGGCGCACTACGACACCACGCGCATCGGGCTGGGCCATGCCTGGCTGTGGCTGCCCAACCTGAGCCCGGCCGAAGCCCGGGCCGGCAAGGCGCTGGGCAAGCTGAGCGCCGATTTCGAACACGACCCACGACTGGTCAGCCCGGCCGGGCACCGGCGGAATGTGCGGCGCATCCACGCGGGCACCCGCCGTGCCGAAATCCACGCCCTGCCAAGGGCGCGGCAACTGCTGCAAGGCATGCTCGGCCAGTGGCACGACTTTGCCGCCGAACTGGACTGGGATCAGACCCAGGTCGTGCTGTTCGCGCCCACCGACATAGAGGCCGACCCGTGGCTGGATGCTGCGCTGGAAATGTGGCCATTCGACTACTTGCCCGGGCACGGTTTCATCGCCCCCGAGCAAGCCTTCGCCACCTGGCTGCCCTGGGCGCTGCAGAACGACCTGCAAGCGCCGAACCTGCTGTGCATCGGCCTCGACTCGTGGGCGACCGTGACCAGGGCCGGCGGCCCTGCAGGCGAGCGCATGGCGGGCGAAGCGATTGCCGTGCTGAACCTGCAACGGGTTGACCTGGCCAACCCCGAAGGCAATGCCCACTGGCAGCTTCATCCGCCGGTGACCGAGGCCCATGGCCCTCGCGGCTTGATGCCGCGCAAGAGCACGGGCGGTCTCGAGCAGGTGGCCGAGCAGTTGTGCGAACGCAGCGGCATGGCAATCGCCGAGGTGAAGGCCCTGGTCACGGACGGCCACCACGACGACAACCGGCTCGAGCACCTGTATCAGTTCCTCAACACCTGCCTGCCCGACTGCGACCTGCAGCAGCATGTTATCGGGCATGCCCTGCTGGCGGGCGAATACGGGCACGGGATCAGCGAGATGAGCGCGCTGGCGCTCGCCTTGCAGGCGGCCAACAGCCTGGAGGGCGCGGTGCTGGTGTTCGACCGGCATGGCTCGACGCAGACCCAGGGGTGGTTGCTTGCCCCTTCGCAGGTAGCAGTTGCTGGCCTGCAAACGAGTGAGCACACCTGATCATGAAGTTCGCCAGATATGCATTTTTGCTGGGGCTTGCCGGTTGTGGGGAGGCGAAGATGAGTGATGCGAAACCAGTTATACGCTTTGAAATAGCTGCACCTATTGAAAATGCGTTGTCGGATTCCTCCGCGCAGTTTCACAAAGACTGCATGCAGGGCCTGTGCCTTTACAAATTTTCGCTATCATTCGCCAACGCTTCGCGTGCAGATTTATTAATTAATTCCAAAACAGAAATTTTAAAATTTGACGACATTATCAGCACCACTCTAGAAACTTCTGAAAGCGACATCATCGACAAGGCCAGAGTGACGCTCGGTGGCGTACCACAGGATTCCGAGCACAATCAGGCCCTGCGCTACTTTTATCAACAAGTAGACAAGCTACGATCTGCAGGCTGGAAAAGGTATATCTTTCAGAACGAAGCAAGAATCTCCGGCGAGGAAGCCATAAAGTTTGAAAGCGCTCGATCAATACTTGGCAAACCAATCGGTACCGGGCCATGGAAAGATCCCGCTTTGAAGCTGAGTGCCGAAGAGTGGCTTGCGCTTCCAACGATCAACAGTTGGTATTTCTACAAAGATGGCGTGTATCTGCTCTTTCGCGTCCAACGTGAAAAAAACACTCAAACGCCGCAAAAACTCGGCTCTTACTTGTTCACACTAAACTTTGAATCTGAAGCCGATTTTTATAAAGGCTTCGTTGAAGGTGAAAAAGACCGTGAGAACTGGAAAGCCCTCGTTCCCCCCGAACTCAAACGCATGGCCCAGGAACGCGCCCAAACCGAAGCTCGCCTGAAGCAAATGGGCATCGCCATCGATGAAAACTACCAGGACCCGCCCATCAAGGCCCTGGAATAACCCACTCTTCAGCTCACACTCAGGAGATCCCCTGTCATGGACCTGACCTTCGGCACCCCCCTCACGCAAAGCGGCCGCCTGCTGCAGCTGACCACCCCGCTGGGTGCCGACGCGCTCCAGGCCCTGCGCGCCCACGGCGTCGAGCGCCTCGGCCGCACCCCGCGCTACACCCTCGACGTGGTGGTGCAGGACACCGAGTACGACCCGGAGAAACTCATCGGCCAACCCGTCACCCTGGCGCTGCTCTGCGACGACGGCACCCAGGCCCCGCGCCACGGCCTGGTCGAGCGCGTGCGCTACCTGGGCAGCGACGGCGGCCTGCACGACTGGCAGCTGGTGTTCGCGCCCTGGTTCAGCCTGCTCGAATACCGCAGCGACTGCCGCATCTGGCAGGACAAGAACCTGCCAACCATTCTCGAAGCCGTGTTCGCCCAGTACCCGCAGGCCAAGGGCAACTACCGCCTCGACCTGCGCCGCGAGTACGCACCGCTGTCCTACGTCACCCAGTTCAACGAAACCGACGCCAACTTCGTGCAGCGCTGGTGCGAGCTCGAAGGCATCTTCTGGTACGTCGAACACAAGGCCGACAGCCACTGCATCGTCTTCACCGACAGCGTCGACACCCTGCCCGCCCTCGCCCCGCAAAGCGTGCCGTTTCATACCCAGAGCGTGACCGAAAAGCAGGACGGCATCACCCAGTGGAGCACCGGCTCGCAGCTGCTCAGCGGCAAGCTCAACTGGCGCAGCGTCGACTACCTGGCGCACAGCCAGCCACGCGAAAGCGTGATGCCGGCGCTGCAGGCCGCCTCCGCGCCCGCCGCCCTGGAACGCTACGAATACCAGGGCCAGTACAACTGGCAGAAGCAGGAGCGCGGCGAGTGGCTGAGCCGTGTACAGATCGAACAGCGCGAATCCCAGGCCCGCCGCGTGCACGGCCAGGGCGGTGTGCGCCAGATGCAGGCCGGGCGCTGGTTCGAGCTGACCCAGCACCCGCTGTACGCACGCAAGGCCGCCGAAGCCCGCCAATTTTTGCTGATCGAGGTGCAGTTCTTCGCCGAGAGCAACCTGCCCATGGCCCAGCAGCGCCGTGACGCGCCCGGTAGCCTGGCACCGCTGTTCAAATCGGTGCGCCCGGCACCTCCCGACAACCTGCTCGGTTCGGCATTGAGCGAAGCGTCTTATGGCTTTTTCCTCAGCACCTTCGAAGGCCAGTTGCACAGCGCGCCCTACCGCAGCCCATTCGAACACGCCAAACCCACCTGCCCCGGCCCACAGACCGCCGTGGTGGTCACCCCCAGCGGCCACGAAGTGTTCACCGACAGCCTCAACCGCCTATGCGTGCGCTTCCACTGGGACCGCCTGAGCCAGGACGGTGAACTCTCCTCCTGCTGGCTGCGCATGCTGCAACTCAGCAGCGGCCCCGACTGGGGCAGCGTGCACGTGCCGCGTGCCGGCGAAGAAGTGGTGGTGACCTTCCTCGACAACGACATCGACCGCCCGCTGATCATGGGCCAGGTCTATGGCGGCCATAAACCGGCCTGGCACTCCAGCGGCCTGATGAGCGGCTACAAGAGCAAGGAAGTCGGCGGCGGCGGCTTCAACCAGTGGGTGATGGACGACTCCACCGGCCAGGTGCGCACGCAGATCCACAGCAGCCACGGCCACACCCAGCTCAACCTCGGCTACCTGATCGACCAGCGCGGCAACAACCGCGGCGCCCTGCGCGGTACCGGTTTCGAGCTGCGCACCGACGCCTACGGCGCCCTGCGCGCCCAGCAAGGCCTGTACCTGAGCACCTGGAAGCGCAGCAACGCCGATGGCGCCCAGCTCGACATCAGCGAAGCCCAGCAGCAGCTGCAGAACAGCGAACAACGTCTCAAGACCCTCTCCGACACCGCCCAGCAGCACAACGCCAACGCCCTGCAGGCCGGCCTCGACAGCCTGACCCAGCTCAACGCCGACACCGACGTCACCTACGGCAACGACAACAGTAGCCCCAGCCAGGGCCCGAGCGAACAGCAGCGCAACGGCGGCGACACCGCCTGGGCGATCCGCAACGGCGGTCGCGGCAAGACCCCGGGTTACCAGAAGCCCTTGCTGATCGCCTCCTCCCCGGCCGACATCGCCACCGCCACACCGCAGAACACCCACCTGCACAGCGGCAAGCACCTGACCGTCAGCACTGGCGAAGACGTCAGCATCGCCAGCGGCAAGTCACTGCTGGCCAGTGTGGTGCAGAGCATCAGCCTGTTTGCGCAGAACGCCGGGGCCAAGTTGTTTGCGGCCAAGGGCAATGTCGAGCTGGAGGCGCAGAGCGATGCCATGGAGTTGACTGCACTTCAGAACATGAAGCTGACGTCGCTGGAGCAATTGATTGAAATGTCGGCGCAGAAGGAGATTCTGCTCACCAGCGGCGGGGCGTATATCCGTATCAAAGGCAGCAATATCGAGGTGCATGCACCGGGGACCATTGACATCAAGGGGGCGAAGAAAACGCTGGATGGGCCGGCCAGTATGGAGCACGACGTCAAGGAACTTCCTACCGGCCCTGAATCCGGTATGTACGACGAGCAGAACAGGTTGAGAACCAGTTTCGGGGTTCCGCTGGAGAACGTCGCAATCGAGTTCGATGTTCCAGGTCAAGGCAAGCGAGTTTACTTCACCGATCAAGACGGTATGACCTCACGCCTTTTCAGCGACAAACCCGATACAGCCAAAATGCGGCTTGTGCCCGATGAACTGGTCGTGCCGACAGGTGCTGACACGTTTGTGCCGAGAACCAAACCATGAAGCAAGACTTACAATTCAATGAGCAAACGTGCTCTACGTCCGATTCAGAGCTTCACTACAGAGAGCTATGGACCCTCGGCCAGCAAGAAGCGGTACGGCGTCTATCGGTGAAAACACGCATCGAATTCAAAAACACCGCGCGTTATGAACTAATAAAAGATTTCAGCACGCGCGCAGAGCGCATCGCTGGAAATTATGCGCGCCTTTATCTTGAGCTTGAGCGCAACGGTAAGCCTGAATTGAAAGGCAGATTCTACTGGACCGGACTGGCTGCATTTGCCAGCAAACAGGTTATGTGCGCCCTTGATTATGCCAGCACTAGTAAATGGCGATGGACAGGAGCAGCAGCGCCTTTTTTTGACATCACCAAAATGCACTTGGGCGAAGGGAATTTTTGGCTATTCCAAGATATTTTTGTATGGCACTGGTTTTATATTAATTATCCCGATGAATTCAAAAACGCCGCTCCAGAAAGAAACTGGAACTGTTATATATCTGACTTCAAAACCACATTCCAAGAACTACCATGGATTGATGATGCACTGCCGAAAATTAATTTTCTAGCAGAAACCACCCCATTAAAAGAAGGCTTCGATCTCATAAAAAAAGTCGAAGCTTTGAAAGATGGAATTTTGCGCAGAGAACTTCAATTGGCCTCATTAATGAAAATTGCTGATCACGAGCAGCTTTGGATTTTACAGCCTCTGATTTACGAAAACTGGGACTTTCAGCTACTACTTGATGGGCAGGCTAAACTAGAAGGGAAGTTTGGCGTACCTCGTCGTCTGGCAGCGTTCAGTACACAATGTGAAACGGGTGGGCCAGACCGCGATGTGGTCATGAAAGAAGGTGACCTTTACGACGCCACTGACAGAATGATCTTCATAACCGAGATCGCCAACAAATATCACTACCTGATGAATAAAGATAAGAGCCAAATGGAAACCATTATCTCAACCATAAGCTCATGGCATAACAATGAATAAGCAGCTGGCTTCACTATTTTTATTATTACTGACCGCCTGCGGAGCATCGAACGTGACTGTAAACAAACCCAATGTAACGTTCTCTTTAAATGACAGCATCAAGAACGTACTGGCAAGCTCCACTATGCAGCTAACCAAGGACTGCAGCTCACACGTATGCTTTTATGAATTTAGCACCTCCTCCAAAAGCGATAACAAAGGCACAGCCATTGTAGACCCGAACCAGAACCCTTTGTCTCTGAACAATATAGTTGGCGCAGCACTTATCACATACAAAACAGACCTCGTAGAAAACGCCAGCATCAGGGTTGCACCCGCCCCTTCGAACTCCGAACACTCTGAGTTCATGCAATATTTCAACGACACTCTAGCCAAGCTGAGACTTTCAGGATGGCACCGCTACATCCTTCCCAACGAAGCAAGAGTACCAGGAAGCGAAGCAAGCAAGTTTAAACTCTTTGACGAAGTGCTAGGTGTACCTGTTGGCACTGGCCCTTGGAAAGATCCCACGCTAAAACTAAGTCAGGCAGAGTGGTTAGCAATGCCGACAATCAACACTTGGCACTTTCATAAGGACGGCAACTACCTCCTTTTCCGTGTCCAGCGAGAGAACACCTCGCAAGCGCCACAAGAACGCGGCTCCTATCTTTTTTCATTTAATTTTCAATCAGAAGCGGAGTTTTATAAAAACTTCGTCCCAAATGAGAATCAAGATGATTGGGTAAAGCTCCTCCCCGCGGAACTCAAACGCATGGCCCAGGAACGCGCCCAAACCGAAGCACGCCTGAAGCAAATGGGCATCGCCATCGATGAAAACTACCAGGACCCACCCATCAAGGCCCTGGAATAACCCACTCTTCAGCCCCCACTCAGGAGATCCCCTGTCATGGACCTGACCTTCGGCACCCCGCTTTCGCAAAGCGGCCGCCTGCTGCAGCTGACCACCCCGCTGGGTGCCGACGCGCTCCAGGCCCTGCGCGCCCACGGCGTCGAGCGCCTCGGCCGCACCCCGCGCTACACCCTCGACGTGGTGGTGCAGGACACCGAGTACGACCCGGAGAAACTCATCGGCCAGCCCGTCACCCTGGCGCTGCTCTGCGACGACGGCACCCAGGCTCCACGCCACGGCCTGGTCGAGCGCGTGCGCTACCTGGGCAGCGACGGCGGCCTGCACGACTGGCAGCTGGTGTTCGCGCCCTGGTTCAGCCTGCTCGAATACCGCAGCGACTGCCGCATCTGGCAGGACAAGAACCTGCCGGCGATTCTCGAAACCGTGTTCGCCCAATACCCGCAGGCCAAAGGCAACTACCGCCTGGACCTGCGCCGCGAGTACGCACCGCTGTCCTACGTCACCCAGTTCAACGAAACCGACGCCAACTTCGTGCAGCGCTGGTGCGAGCTCGAAGGCCTGTTCTGGTACGTCGAGCACAAGACCGACAGCCACTGCATCGTCTTCACCGACAGCGTCGACACCCTGCCCGCCCTCGCCCCGCAAAGCCTGCCGTTCCATACCCAGAGCGTGACCGAAAAGCAGGACGGCATCACCCAGTGGAGCACCGGCTCGCAGCTGCTCAGCGGCAAGCTCAACTGGCGCAGCGTCGACTACCTGGCGCACAGCCAGCCCCGCGAAAGCGTGATGCCGGCGCTGCAAGCCGCCTCCGCGCCTGCTGCCCTCGAACGCTACGAATATCAGGGCCAATACAACTGGCAGAAGCAGGAGCGCGGCGAGTGGCTGAGCCGTGTACAGATCGAACAGCGCGAATCCCAGGCCCGCCGCGTGCACGGCCAGGGCGGTGTGCGCCAGTTGCAGGCCGGGCGCTGGTTCGAGCTGACCCAGCACCCGCTGTACGCACGCAAGGCCGCCGAAGCCCGCCAGTTTCTGCTGATCGAGGTGCAGTTCTTCGCCGAGAGCAACCTGCCCATGGCCCAGCAGCGCCGTGACGCGCCCGGTAGCCTTGCGGCCCTGTTCAAGACCTTGCGCCCAGCGCCGGAGGATTCACTGCTTGGCTCGGCGCAAAGTGCTGCGTCCTACGGTTTCTTCACCAGCCATTTCGAAGGCCAGCTGCACAGCGCGCCGTACCGCAGCCCGTTCGAACACGCCAAACCCACCTGCCCCGGCCCGCAGACCGCCGTGGTGGTCACCCCCAGCGGCCATGAAGTGTTCACCGACAGCCTCAACCGCCTGTGCGTGCGCTTCCACTGGGATCGCCTGAGCCAGGACGGCGAGTTAAGTTCGTGCTGGCTGCGCATGCTGCAACCGAGCAGCGGCCCCGACTGGGGCAGCGTGCACGTGCCGCGTGCCGGTGAAGAAGTGGTGGTCACCTTCCTCGACAACGACATCGACCGACCGCTAATCATGGGCCAGGTCTATGGCGGCCACAAACCCGCCTGGCACTCCAGCGGCCTGATGAGCGGCTACAAGAGCAAGGAAGTCGGCGGCGGCGGTTTCAACCAGTGGGTGATGGACGACTCCACCGGCCAGGTGCGCACGCAGATCCACAGCAGCCACGGCCACACCCAGCTCAACCTCGGCTACCTGATCGACCAGCGTGGCAACAACCGCGGCGCCCTGCGCGGCACGGGCTTCGAGCTGCGCACCGACGCCTACGGCGCCCTGCGCGCCCAGCAAGGCCTGTACCTGAGCACCTGGAAGCGCAGCAACGCCGATGGCGCCCAGCTCGACATCAGCGAAGCCCAGCAACAACTGCAGAACAGCGAGCAACGCCTCAAGACCCTCTCCGATACCGCCCAGCAGCACAACGCCAACCCCCTGCAGGCCGGCCTCGACAGCCTGACCCAGCTCAACGCCGACACCGACGTCACCTACGGCAACGACAACAGCAGCCCCAGCCAGGGCCCGAGCGAACAGCAGCGCAACGGCGGCGACACCGCCTGGGCGATCCGCAACGGCGGTCGCGGCAAGACCCCGGGTTACCAGAAGCCCTTGCTGATCGCCTCCTCCCCGGCCGACATCGCCACCGCCACACCGCAGAACACCCACCTGCACAGCGGCAAGCACCTGACCGTCAGCACTGGCGAAGACGTCAGCATCGCCAGTGGCAAGTCACTGCTGGCCAGTGTGGTGCAGAGCATCAGCCTGTTTGCGCAGAACGCCGGGGCCAAGTTGTTTGCGGCCAAAGGCAAGGTGGAGTTGCAGGCGCAGAGCGATGAAATGCTGCTGACTTCGCTGCAGAACATGAAGCTCAGTTCCACGGCGGCGGGCATCGAGATTGCCGCCAAGGATGGAATTCTGCTCACCAGTGGCGGCGGCTATATCCGCATCAAGGGCGGCAATATCGACATTCATGCGCCGGGGACCATCGATGTCAAAGGGGCGAAGAAGACCTTTAGCGGTGGAACCAGCCTCTCGCATAGCTTCAATGAAATGCCCAAGACCGATTTTGCCGACCCGTATGTGATCAAGAAGCTCAGTACCGGGGAGCCTGCGCCGGGGGTGAAGGTTGAGGTGACGCGGGCGGATGGCAGCGCGATGCAGTATGTGTCCGATGCGGCGGGGAAAATTCCCGTGCAGCAGAGCCAGATTGCAGAGTTCTTGAAAATTAAAGTATTGGGGGATGCATGATGAAGGCTACCTCGCATAAGCACTTATCCAAATTCGGAAATGAGGGGCCTTGCCATGGGAACTAAGACGTCATCGCCTAAGGACGCAACGTTGCACCTGCCCCAAGAGTACGATGAAGATGGCATGCTTGCGGCGCACACGACACTTTCTTCGTCCAATGACTCGGTAGAGAAGTCGCTGCCCTGGAAGGGAGGCAAAGTGGTACCGGTCATTTTTATTCCCGGGATCATGGGCACCAATCTGATGAATTTGAAGACCAAGGAACGTGTCTGGGTCGCCCCAAACGTTGACGGTGTCTTCCCGGTAGTCAAAACGCTTGGGCTGTTGTTTGGCAGTTGGTTCAAATCCGCAAAGCAACGGCAAGCGGAACTTGACTCAACCCCCGGCGCAGTGGGTGTGTATGACGGCGGCGAACTGGATGACGCCGGCAGTGGCCTTTCGAAAGACGAAATGCGCACGCGAAAGTGGGGCTCCATCATGCGCTCCGCTTATCATCCGATCATGGGTGAGATGCAGCGACAGATGAACGACATCATGCGCAACGGCGAGCTACAGGGAGAATGGAAGGACCGTGTCGATCAGGAGCCTGGCGAATGGGGAGATTGGGAGGACAATCCCAGCCTTGCCGCAATGGGTGACGCCAGTGGATTGAAGATTGCGGCAGATACGCAGTATGAAGTCTGGGCGGCCGGTTATAACTGGCTTCAATCGAACCGAGACTCTGCGAAAGACGTCATCGACTACATCAATAATACTGTTCTTCCCCATTACCGAGGCAAAGCAGATAATGTGATCATCGTCACTCACTCCATGGGTGGGTTGGTGGCCAGAGCAATTGTAGCATGCCATGGTTTCAGCAAACTTTACGGCGTTATCCATGGTGCTATGCCAGCCACAGGAGCACCTGCCAGTTACAAAAGGGTCCGTGCGGGTTTCGAGGCACTGGCGGAAAAGAAGATCTTGGGAAGAGATGCTGCCGATGCCGTGGCAGTGATGGCCTTCGCATCGGGCCCTTTAGAATTATTACCTTCGCACGACTATAACGACGGCCAACCTTGGTTATTTGCCAAAGATACAACTTCCATGGACCGCATACTGCGACTACCTGAAAACTGCCCTTACGAAGAAATATACAAATCGGAAAAATGGTGGGGATTAGTCCCCGAGAACAACAACAAGTTGTTTGACCCCGCCGGAATCATTACAGCACAGGCAGCAAACACGTCCAAATGGAGTGGTGTCAGCGATGAACCTCCTTCTCTCCGGTCCCGATTTTGCGAAGTGATTGATGGGGTAAAATCTTTTCATAACGACATTGAAAAAAAATACCACTCTGAGACTTTCGTGCACTATGCCGCCGAGTCAAAATCCTCAAAATTATACACGTGGGGAACCATTGAATGGGGCGCAAAAAACTTGAAAGGCCTCGATGCTAAGAATGCCAAGCTCAGCGATGACAACCTTGATGCTCAAGTAGTACTCAACGGGCTGTACACGCTGGAAATTGGACCAGGTTACTACCCAGGCGACGGCACGGTCCCGGCATTCTCATCTTCATCTCCGCGTGGAAAACCCGGGGTGAAGGGGGCCTTTGCACATGGTCAGAATAGCGGAATGCTCAACCATTACTGCAAGACAGGAAAGTTCAATGACTCAGCCGGTTATGGGCACCAGGATGCTTATACTGACAAGGCGGGGCGCACCCAATATGCAACGCTTTACAGCCTCGTTCGCCTGTCGGCACAGATTGGCTAAAGCACAGTAACGAACTGGGAGCGGTGGTATGCGCAGCACAGCCTGGAACATAATAGCTTTATTTGCGCTTTGGCTACTCAACACATCCGTCGCCACGGCAAACATCACTGAAGGCAAGACAATGAACGACAGTAACTGGAGTGCGAATTATTTTGGCCGTTTTGAAATCTCTCTACCCAAAGGCTCTGAAATAGTCGCCGACTATAAACTGCTCAACGAAAAACTAGAGCTCATCAGTAAAAACGGGCGAAATGACTTACCGAAACTTGTAGCCAAGCAAGTCGAAGACTTGAAAAAAGGCATTGCTAGAGGCACCAGTAGCCGTTACGAAAAAACCGTCCAGCTCGATAATGACAGTGTTTTACTGCTGTCACGACTGGGGGACTTCTACACTTTCAATGTCTTCTTGCTGACCCAGAAGAATACACTCTACCACTTGATGGCAAAGACGATATCTGAAAAAAGCATACCTGGCGGCATTGAAAAAATGCGGATGCTTAGTAATGCCATATATTTCCGTCGCCCCGAGAATGCCCCTCCACCAGGTGCTTTCGCTCTTGAAGCGGGTTACACCACATTGCCTAACGACAAATTCTTTGAATCAATCTATATGGGAGCCCAAGTCGCAGGACACCCAGGCACCTACGTCAGTTTGCTCACAAAAGGCATTCTGAAAAAAGAACAATCACTTTTGGAGCGCTTCGACGACAGGCAGTACGACAGCTCGTTAAACGAACTGGCCAACTCAGGCAGAATACAGACGCTGCGCAAAAGAAAGCGTAACACAGGAGGGATAAGCGGGGAGGAAGTTGCGGTCAGTACAACTATCGACGGCAAGACCTATTATGCTTTCCAATTCGAGTATGAAGGAACAATAGAGTCCAATATCCACCCATACATTGCTATCGAGCTGGGCACACATGAGGTGGGAAGTAATTTCAAATCTGATGATGAAGCACTGGCATTTTGGGATCGCCTGATAGATAGCTTTAAGCCTCTGCCAGAGTAAAGCAATGAGCTCCCGCTGAGTGATTGCAAATTGACAGCGCCGTGCAATCACTTAGCAGAGCATGGTGAGTCAAGAATTAGCATGAGAATTGAACAGCGTTAACCAAAAGACCTGAAATAATCAACATTTCGACCCATTCAGCAGACCTTTTGTCATGGACCTGACCTTCGGCACCCCGCTCTCGCAAAGCGGCCGCCTGCTGCAGTTGACTATCCCGCTGGGTACCGACGCGCTCCAGGCCCTGCGCGCCCACGGCGTCGAACGCCTCGGCCGCACCCCGCGCTACACCCTCGACGTGGTGGTACAGGCAAAAAAAGTCAAAGCAGCATTCGCGCACGGCAAGAACTCAATATTAAATCCAAATGTCTGTAAAGAGGGTGTTTTCAACAATACGCCAGGATATGACCATCAAAGCGCCTATAACGCCGCACGCGGACGAAGTTTATATACAACCCTGTATGGCTTAGTGAGGATCTCAAAATTGTGGCACTTTAGAGCACACTTCTTCACAACGAAGAATGTGACACTATTTAGCATTTTGGCAGCAACCTTATCAACAAGCTTATATGCAGGAGCGCAACCACTGAGCGAATTAAACAACAGTTTTTATTTTGGACGCTTTACATTTCAGGTGGCCAGCACAGACCCCAAAATATGGTCAGCCTATAAGATCGGCGACAAAAAAATTGAACTTGTTAGCAAAAATGGAAAGCGTGCAATTGAAGAAAGAATCAGCGCCTCCATTAGTGAAATAAACAAGCTTCACGAATCTGGATATCCGGCCTACGACCAAACTGTCAGGCTAAATGGCGGCGGTGCAGTTGTGGTTTCGAAATCTACAGACTATACCTTTGAGGTTTTTTATCTTACTTCAAGAAACACGCTATACAGGCAGCTTGTAAAGCTCATTGATTATAACTCCTACAACAAAGCCATGTCCGTTGTGAATGACATTAACTCAACGATCAACTACCGCCACCCCACCTCTAGGCCGCCAGCCGGAACATTTGCCATAGAATCTGGTTACATGAACATTCCGGCTGACAAATTTCCTGAGCAAGTGTCGATTGGATTACCCGTAAGCTCTAAACCTGGTATACATTTAACATTTGATACACGGGTCATAGGCGTGCCAGAACCAGGACTAATTTCACGATACGAGGAGCGATCATCAGGATTTGTCATGCCACTTATTAAAAGTATTCTTTCAAGAACAAAACTTATGAGAAAATCAAGAAAATTAATTTGCGGACTACCCTTCGAAGAGCTACTGCTCAAAACCACCGCTGACGGCAAAAACCTTTATTCATTTCGCCTCGAATATCCAGGCACTCCGGAGTCAAGCATGGAACCCTACACAGTTTTAGAATTGAGCACTGTGGATGACGGACCCGGCTTTAAGAACGATGAAGAAGCTTTACGCTTTTGGGACGAACTTGTAGCAACCTTGAAACTCATATAATTAGCCTATGGCGCTCTGCACGCCCAGCGAGGGTCCCAAAGCGCCCAGATCGTTTGGACCTCTGACTGGATAGGACGGGTAAAGCGATTACACTGCACTCAATTGCCAGCCTCTCTAAACACCTAAAAAAGCCTATGCACACAATGAACTGTGTAACTTTTAAAACGATAATAACGCTCGCCTTTACTGCCTGCGCCTCACTCCCAATCATGCACAGTAGTTATGCAAGCGAGAACATCATCGTGACCAACCTCGAAGAAATTCAAACAAAAAAAGTGCTGGTCAGCCGGTATACTCTCGATCTGCCTGTGCATGCAGAAATGTCCGAGGCTTTTCTTGAGCTTGATGGAATACCCGTGAATATCACGCCGGGAGTTTTGAAAGACCGTACTCTGCGTGAGGCTGAAAAGGAGTGGAGGATCGTCGAACTCAGAAATAAAAACAACACTGAACATGGCGCAATTCGCGAACAGTTACCTAACGGCACAGTGTTCCAATATGACCACATGCGAATAACGGGTCAGGGGCTGGACGGTTCAGCTATTAACAAACTGGTGTACTCCACACTGGCTTATGGCTGGGTGGAGCATTTAAAAATAAAATTAGGAAACGACGACACGCTAGATTCTGCGCAACAAGTCAAAAATCTGTTATCGAAAATTAAGCCTTTACAGTCGCCCCCAACCTCACACGCCACTTGTTTCGTCCAGGGGTGCATTGAACACAGCACTCTCAGCGAGTCAACAACTATTCTATTTAAATTCAAGGATTTCCCAACCCTGACTGCATCCTTTCGCTCGACACCTTATATTGGCGAGCAGCACCCTACTCTTTCAGATCAAAAGCTTCTAGACTACAACGCTGACGATGAATTGATCTGGAAATCAAAAAACCACTTCAATCATCATATCTTTCGCAATATCAAACGCCCGCTAAATGGTTATGATGGGGAAGAAATTCTCTACGCCATTACGCAACTTTCAGAAGGTAGATATCGTACTGAAGTTCATGCCACCTGGTATTACCCTGGACGTCCAGACAGAGAAAACAATCCTGAAATATCGATTGACCTTGGTTTTAGCTATATAACTTCCGAGCAGCCTTCAAATCCTGAAAAGTTCTCAGAAACCGGTGTGGGTGGATCCCCCTCGCATGCCCGGTTCATCATGATATGGGACACAATGTTAAATTCTCTTGCCACTAGATAGTTCCTTCGCATTTTTCAAAGATTTTTGGAATTAACTGTGCGTATTTGTCAATCAGCCGCACACCGCGCTCAAGGCATGGGACACGGCGCCGCGATTACTTGTATGACATCCCTTGACGTAGCCCTCAGTGCAGCATGTCCCAGGCTGCCCCATACGCCTCGACGAGCGCATCAGCCAGCCCGTGCGGGCTCACCCTTCCATCAACAACAACCCTCCCCCCATCAGTAACTGGCCCCTAACGTCCAGCTGAGCCATGTAGGCCGCACCCCACACAGCCAAACCCCAGCGTTAAGCACCATCGTGATCGCATTCACCAACCACAACATCACCACACCCCACATGGCCGGATGGTTGCTGCTCAGCATCGGTGCATAGCCTGGCTCGACAGCCACGTAAAGCGAGAACGGCACACCCAGCACAGCGATGGCGATCGACAGCAGACCCAGGCAGCGAGCCAGCCGAGAGACAAAGGGCGTCATGCGTAGTAGTACTCCTTGAAAAGCCACAGTGTATCCGCAAGTGCGTACGTGGCCCCCGCCGAGTGTCTGGCCAGAGCCCTGTAGCGGCTGTACCGGCCCTATCGCCGGCAAGCCGGCTCCCACAGGTATGGCGCTGACCTTCAAGCTTGCGCTGTACCTGTGGGAGCCGGCTTGCCGGCGATAGGGCCGGTGTATTCACAACATCAACCGCAGAGAAAATCCTTCCTATACTCCCCCTGGCATCCCTGCATGCCACCCTGCCCAAAAAACGCGAAACCTCACACAACAACAAACGAGGTGGCAAATGGTCTGGCAGCAAATCTACGATCCCTTCTCCAGCCCCTGGCTCTCCACCGTCATGGCCGCCGTGCCGGTGGTGGTGATGCTGGCAGCACTGGCGTTCTTCCATATAAAAGCCCATATCGCCGCCCTGCTCGCCCTGGGCTCGGCGTTGCTGATCTCGATCTTCGCCTTCGGCATGCCGGCCAACATGGCCGGTTCCGCCGCGTTGTACGGCGCGGCCAACGGTTTGCTGCCGATCGGCTGGATCGTGTTGAACATCATCTTCCTGCACCGGCTCACCACCGAGAACGGCTCGTTCAAGGTGCTGCAGGATTCACTGGCGCGCATCACCGATGACCGCCGCCTGCAACTGCTGCTGATCGCCTTCTGCTTCGGCGCCTTCTTCGAGGGCGCGGCAGGTTTCGGCACGCCCGTGGCGGTGACCGGGGCGATCCTGATCGGCCTGGGCTTCTCGCCGCTGGCGGCCTCGGGCCTGGCGCTGATCGCCAATACCGCGCCGGTGGCCTTCGGGGCGCTGGGTACGCCGATCATCACCTTGGCCAAGGTCACCGGGCTGGATGAGATGGAGCTGTCGGCCATGGTCGGGCGGCAGTTGCCGTTCTTCTCGGTGATCGTGCCGTTCTGGCTGATCTGGGCCTTCGCCGGCTGGCGCAAGATGCTGGAAATCTGGCCAGCGATCCTGGTCGCCGGGGTCAGCTTCGCGATCCCGCAGTTCCTGGTGTCGAACTTCCATGGGCCGATGCTGGTGGACGTGATCGCTGCGCTGATCTCCATGGCCTGCCTGACCGGTTTCCTGCGCGTATGGAAACCGGCCACGGTGCACACTTCGGCGGCGCTCACCGGGCGCGTCGATGATTCCAAGGTCGACGAGGACAGCTCCAGCAGCAGCGCCACCTTTGCCCAGCGCGACCAGCGCAGCGTGCTCAAGGCATGGATGCCGTGGATCATCCTCACCGTGTTCGTGTTCGCCTGGGGTACGGCGAGCTTCAAGAACCTGTTCGACACTCGCCCTGCGCTCGACCCCGCCAGCGGCGCGGCCATGCTCGACCCGCAGGGCAAGCCGCTGCGCGAGGCCAACCCGGTGTTCGCCCCGGTGTTCACCTTCGACACCATCCACCAGCAGATCGAGAAGGTGCCGCCGGTGGTGCCGGCAGCGAAGAAAGAGGACGCCCAGTACAAGTTCACCTGGTTCACCGCCACGGGCAGCGGCATCTTCCTGGCGGCGATTCTCGGCGGGCTGCTGATGGGCTATTCGCCACTGGAGCTGGGGCGCCAGTACCTGCGCACGATCTGGGTGGTGCGCTATTCGCTGATCACCATCGTCGCCATGCTGGCGCTGGGCTTTCTCACGCGCTATTCGGGGCTGGACGCGACCATGGGGCTGGCCTTCGCCGCCACCGGCATCTTCTACCCGATGTTCGGCACCCTGCTCGGCTGGCTGGGGGTGGCGCTGACCGGCTCGGACACGGCCTCCAACGTGTTGTTCGGCGGGCTGCAGCGGGTGACGGCGGAGCAACTGGGGCTGAGCCCGGTGCTGATGGCGGCGGCCAACAGTTCCGGTGGGGTGATGGGCAAGATGGTCGATGCGCAGTCGATCGTGGTGGCGTCCACGGCTACCCGCTGGTATGGGCATGAGGGGGAGATTCTGCGCTACGTGTTCTTCCACTCGATCATTCTGGCGATTCTGGTGGGTTGCCTGGTGACCTTGCAGGCTTATGTGGCGCCGTTTACCTCGATGGTTGTGGGGGGTTGAATCGCTGAGTCTGCACGGGCCCTATCGCCGGCAAGCCGGCTCCTACAGAACAGTGGGGTATCTGTGGGAGCCGGCTTGCCGGCGATAGGGCCAGATGATTAGAATGCGATCAATTCTTAATTACAACCTCATTCCCCATGCCGCCCGCCGACCCCTCCCTCAACCTGCAGGTCAAGACGTTGTACACCGAACACCACGGCTGGCTGCAGGGCTGGCTGGGGCGCAAGCTCGGCAATGCCTGCGATGCCGCGGACCTGGCCCATGACACTTTCGTGCGCCTGCTCGGCCGCAACACCACGGCGAGCTTGGGCAACGAACCACGCGCCCTACTCACCCATATCGCCAAGGGCCTCTTGGTCGACCGCTGGCGGCGCCAGGATGTCGAGCGCGCCTACCTCGAAGCCATCGCCCACCTGCCCGAGCCCGAGGCACCCTCGCCGGAAACCCGCTGGCTGATCCTGGAAACCCTCTACCGCGTCGATGCCATGCTGCGGGAAATGCCGGCGCGGGTGCGCCAGGTGTTTCTGCTGTCGCAACTCGATGGCCTGACCTACGGTGAAATCGCCGAGCAACTGAACGTCTCGCTGATCACCGTCAAACGTGACATGCGTAGCGCCTTCCTTGCATGCCTGAGCCTGGATACATGAACCCGCGTATCGACCCGCACATTCTTGGCGAGGCCGCCGACTGGCTGGTGCAACTGCAATCGGGCAGCGCCACCGAGGACGACCACCGCGCGGTCCAGGCCTGGTGCCAGCGCAGCGCCGAGCATGCCCAGGCGTGGCAGCGTGCCGAGGCCATCCTCGGTGACTTCCGCCGCCTGCCCACCCCGGTTGCCGGAGAAACCTTGCGCCGCTTGAGCCGCCAAGGGGGTGTCAGCCGGCGCCAGGCCATGCAGCGCCTGGGCCTGTTGCTGCTGGGTGCGCCTGCGGCCTGGCTGGCCTGGCGCGAAACGCCCTGGCAGCAGTGGCGCGCCGACGCCCGCACCGCCGTCGGCGAGCAACGCCCGCTGACTCTGGCCGATGGCACGCGGGTGCTGCTGAACACCGACAGCGCCATCGATATCCACTTCAACGCACAGGAGCGGCGCATCGACCTGCTGGCCGGCGAGATCCTCGTCACCAGCGCCGCAGACACCCGGCCATTGCGGGTGCGCACCCTGCACGGCCAGGCGCAGGCCCTGGGCACGCGCTTCAGCGTGCGCCTCGACGGGCCACTGACCCGCGTGGCCGTGCTGGAAGGCGCGGTGCAGGCGCGCCCACTACACGGCAGCGGCCAGCTGCTGCTGGCGGGACAGCGCAGTGCCTTCGATGCCACCCGAGTGCAGCCGGCCAGCACGCTGGATGCCGACGACCTGGCCTGGGAGCACGGCATGCTGCTGGCCCGCGACATGCGCCTGGCCGACCTGCTGCAGGAGCTTGGCCGCTACCGCCCTGGCCTGTTGCGCTGCCACCCGGCGGTCGCCGAGCTGAAGGTGTCGGGCGCGTTCCCGCTGACCGACAGCGACGCCAGCCTGCGCCTGCTCGGCGAAACCCTGCCGGTGGCGATCCATGGCCTGACGCGCTACTGGGTGACCGTCGAACCCCGGGTGTAATTATTTTTGCCTTTGCCTGATACCTTTTCCTGCGTCGTCCGGTGATGAGTGCAGAACCTTCGTTTTCTGCACCCACAGGATCCTCGCATGACGCCTCGCCCCCACTTGCGCCTCAAAGCCCTGAGCCTGGCCATGGCCATCGGCACGCTCGTACCCGCCCCCGCGCTGTTGGCCGCCGAGCCCGCTGCCAGCGGCAGCACGCGCAGCTATCACATTGCTGGCGGCCCGCTGGCCGACGTGCTGGCACGCTTCGCCGCCAGCGCCGGCGTGCCGCTGTCGTTCGACCCGGCACTGCTCAAGGGCGTGCAAAGCCAGGGCCTTGAAGGCAGCTACAGCGTGGCGGACGGCTTTGCGCACTTGCTCGCCGGCAGTGGCTACAGCCTGATCAGCACCGACAGCGGCGGCTACACCCTGGCCCCGACGGTGGACCTGGGCGAAGCCCTGGAGCTTGGCGCCACCACCATCAACAGCGACCTGGCAGCCAGCAGCGACACCTGGCAAGGCGGCCAGGTCGCCCGTAGCGCACGCCTGGGCGTGCTGGGTGACCAGCCGATCAGCGATGTGCCGTTCAGCGTTACCAGCTACACCGCCAAGACCATCGCCGACCAGCAGGCGCGCACCCTGGGCGACGTGTTGCTGAACGACGCGGCGGTGCGCCAGTCGGCGGGCTTTGGCAACTTCTCCCAGGTATTCACCATCCGCGGCCTGCCACTGAACACCGACGACATCAGCTACAACGGCCTGTACGGCGTGCTGCCCCGGCAGATCGTCACCACCGAGGCGCTGGAGCGGGTCGAGGTGTTCAAAGGCCCCAATGCCTTCCTCAATGGCGTCGCGCCCCAGGGCAGTGGCATCGGCGGCGCGGTCAACCTGGTGCCCAAGCGCGCCGAGGACACGCCGACCCGCCACGTCACCTTCGACTATGCCACCGGCGCCAATCTCGGCGGCCACCTCGACCTGGGCAAGCGCTTTGGCGAGGACAACCGCTTCGGCGCACGCATCAACCTGGCCCAGCATGACGGCGGCACGGGGGTGCACGACGAAGCCCAGCATTCCACCCTGCTCGCCCTGGCCCTGGACTACCGAGGCGAACGCCTGCGCTTGTCCACCGACCTGGGCTACCAGAAAGAGCGCATCAACCAGGGTCGCGCGGTGATCTACCCGACCGGCACCAAGGTTCCGCACGCACCCTCGGCACGCGACAACTATTCCCAGGACTGGACCTGGTCGCAGCTCGAAGACACCTACGGCATGGTCAACGCCGAGTACGACCTCAACGACAACTGGACGTTGTATGCCGGTGCGGGCGCCAAGCACACCCGGGAGAACGGCGAGTACTCCTCGCTCTACGTCAGCGACGAAAGCGGCACCGCGCGTGGCGGCTACCTCTACCCGCCCCACGACGAGGACAACAAGAGCGCCATGGCCGGCCTCAATGGCCGCTTCGCTACCGGGCCGGTCAGCCACCGGATCAACTTCGGGCTGTCAGGCATGTGGGGCGAGCAGCGCTCGGCCTACAAGGCGATCACGGCGGCCAACCGCTTCGACTCCAACCTGTACCACCCGGTCAAGGTGCCGCGCCCGAGCAACACCTACTCCGGCAGCGACCTGCACGACCCGCGCATCGTCGGCAAGAACCGCATCAAGAGCGCGGCGGTGTCCGACACCCTGGGCTTGTTCGACGATCGGGTGCTGCTGACCGTGGGCGTGCGCCGGCAGTCGATCGGCGTCGACGGCTGGGCCACGGCCACCGGTGTGCGCAATGCCAACTACGACGAGTCGGTGACAACGCCCGTCTATGGTCTGGTGATCAAGCCCTGGGAGCATGTGTCGTTCTATGCCAACCGCATCGAAGGCCTGGCCCAGGGCCCGACCGCGCCGTCCAGCGTGAGCAACGCCAACGAAGTCTTCCCGCCCAAGCGCAGCAAGCAGGTGGAGGCCGGGGTGAAACTGGACTGGAACAGCTTTGGCGCGACCTTGGGCGTCTACCGCATCGAGCAGCCGAACAGCACCACATTCCGTGAGCCGGGCGCGAGCAAGGACACCTTCAGCATGGATGGCGAGCAGGTCAACAAGGGTGTCGAGTTGAATATGTTCGGCGAGCCGATCGAGGGATTGCGCTTGCTCACCGGTGCGGTGTTCATGCACACCGAGCTGGATAACACGGCCAATGGTCGTAACGACGGCAACCGTGCGCCGGGCGTGCCGCGCTTCCAGTACAACCTCGGGGCTGATTGGGATGTGCCGGGTATTGCGGGGGCTGCGTTGAATGCCCGGGTACTGCGCACCGGAGGGCAGTATGTCAATACGGACAACAGCCTGAGCATTCCGGCGTGGACACGCGTGGATCTGGGGGGGCGCTACAGCTTCAAGATGGATGACAAGCAGGTGACGTTGCGGGCCAATGTCGAGAACGTCGCGAACAAGGCGTATTGGGCTTCGGCTTCGACCTCGAACAATTACCTGACCCAGGGCACGCCGCGAATTTTGCGGTTGTCGGCCAGTGTAGATTTTTGATTGCCGGGTCGGGCCTCATCGCCGGCAAGCCGGCTCCCACAGGAATCGCGTCAGCTTTTAGAACTTGAGCAAGACAGTTGCTTCCACAGGGAAACCACTGCCTTCAGGGCCTGTGCTGCACCTGTGGGAGCCGGCTTGCCGGTGATGAGGCCGCATGCGCCCGCGCACTTTGTGAACGCCGTCGAGATGCCGTCCTGCCACGATTGCGCCGCTCTAACCCGTAGGTTCTAATGCCGCCCGACCGTTTTATCTGCGCAATCCAAGGACGCTTCAACATGCACAGGAAGATCGTACCGCTGGCACTGCTGGCCACCCTGGCCGGCTGCTCGGACACCAAGGACGCCAGCGAGGCCAATTTCCACAAAGCCGCCCAGGCTTACCTCGACACCCAATATCCCCACTGCTTCGTGGTTACCGACTTCCCCACCAAGACCCAGGACTTCGACGTTTCCGGCAGCAACAAGGCCCTGCACGCCCTGGCTCAGGTCGGCATCGTCAGCGAAAAGGAAATCGCCCGCGTCGAGGTGCCGGCACGCCTGTGGCAAGCCGCCCGCACGGACATCTACTACGCCTACGACCTCACCGACGAGGGCCGCAAGTTCTACAAGGCCGATGCCCAGAAAATGCTCAACGGCCAGACCCGCGGTGGGCTGTGCTTCGGCAAGGCCGAGGTGACGGCGATCGAGCAGTTCAGCGAGCCGGGGCAGATGATGGGGCACACGATTTCCGACGTGACCTACGCGTACAAGATCACCGGGTTGCCGGAGTGGGCGGCCCAGGACGTGGTGAAGGCCAATATCCGTGACCTGGGCGAGGCGGTCGCTACCAACGACACACCGGCCAGGGAGAAACGGGTGATGGTGCTGACCAACAAGGGGTGGGTGCATGAGCGGTTGTTTGATAAATGATCGTTGACTGCACTGGCCCTATCGCCGGGGGGGCGGGGGGCCCCCCCCCCCCCCCCCCCCCCCCCCCCCCCCCCCCCACACCAGGGCGCCCGCGACCAGAGGACGCTCCCCCCCCCACCCCAACAAACCCCCCAACCCA
>NZ_JBIVIC010000003.1:421020-506456 GCF_044749545.1 Pseudomonas sp. NPDC089396
CTTTTTCCCCCCGCCCGGGCCCGGCCGTGGGGGCGCGCGCCCCCCCCCCCCCCCCCCCCCCCCGCCCCCCCCCCGGCCCCCCCCCCCCCCCCCCCCGGGGGGGCCCCGGCCCCCCCGGCGATAGGGCCCCTACAGGTTCACATCCACCAGGCCAGTACCACCGGCAGCCAAACGAACGACAGCACCGTCGAACACATCACCAGGTTCGCCACCTGCTCCGGCGAGCGATTGGCCCTGACCGCCATCAGGTAGTTGAACACCGCCACCGGCATCGCCGACTGCACCATCAGCACCGCCCGCTGCAAATGCTCCAGGTCCAGGGCGGCGCCCACTGCCCACCCCACCCCGGCCCCCAGCACGATCCGCACGCCGCCCAGCAGCAGGCCGCTGGCGATATGTTGTGGGCGAATACTGGCCAGCGACACGCCCAAGGTCAGCAGCATCAGGGGAATGCACATGCCGCCAAGCAGTTCTGCCGTGTTGGCGACCCAGCGCGGGAGGTGGATGTCGAAGAAGATCATCGGCAGGGCAAGCGCCAGGCTGATGACGATGGGGTTGCTCACCAGCGCCTTGAACGAAGCCGCCGTACCGGAGATGGCCATGCCAACGGTGAACTGCACGATCGACAGCCCCAGGAAGAATGCCATCGCCAACGCCAGGCCCTGTTCGCCAAAGGCGTACAAGCTGATCGGCAGGCCCATGTTGCCGGTATTGGGGAACATGAACGCCGGCAGCAGTACCCGCCAGTCCTGGCGGCTGACGCGACACACCAGCAGCCCCGCCAGGGCCATGGCCAGGGTACAGAGCAGGCAGGCCAGGGCCATGCTGATAAAGGCAGTGGGATCGAGTTGGGTGCGGTTCAGGGTCGCCAGCACCAGCGCGGGTGTGCCGACGCTCATGACCATCCGGGCAACGAACTGGGTGGGGTAGTCCAGGACCGTGCGGGCCCAGGCAAAGCCGATGCCGGCGACGATGAAAACCGGTGCCAGTACTGCGAACAGCGAAGCGAACATAGACCTTTCCTTCCCTGGATCAGCTGCGCAAAGGCGTCATTATGCCGCAGGGCCAAGCCCCTTGGGGAAATCTTTCCCACACCTTAGAATCGCGCGTCCTACTCCCCTGTGCCGCTACGGCTGGCAACTGCGCTACTCCCCCTTGAGGTTTTTATGTCTCCGCGTTTGCTGGCCATGGCGCTGGCACCCCTGCTCGGGCTGTTCATCATTGCCCTGGGCAATGGCTTCATGTCCTCCCTGACCACCTTGCGCCTCGGCGCTGCCGGCGAATCGGCCACCACCATCGGTATCGTCTCGTCGAGCTACTTCCTTGGCCTGACCCTGGGCGCTGTATTCAACGACCGGCTGATCCTGCGCATCGGCCATATCCGCGCCTACACCAGCTTCGCCTCGCTGATCGCCGCCACCATCCTGCTGCAGGGGATGTTCTACGACAGCACCTGGTGGTCGGTCTTGCGCCTGATCAACGGCTGGGCGGCGGTCGGCGTGTTCCTGGTGATCGAGAGCTGGCTGCTGCTGGCGGGCGATGCGAAGATCCGCGGGCGCTTGCTGGCGCTGTACATGATCGCCTTCTACGGTGCCGGCGTGATCGCCCAGGCGGGCCTGGGCGTCATCGCGCAGCTGAGCGACAGCGCACCGTTCATGCTGGCCGGCATGCTCGCCGCGCTGTCGGTACTGCCGATCGTGATCCTGCCGCGGGTGTCGCCGCTGCTGGACCAGGTCGAGCCGCTCAAGCCGCGCCAGCTGCTCGGGGTGGCGCCGTCGGGGTTGGTCGGCTGCTTCGGTTCGGGGGTGGCCATCGCCGGGATCTATGCCCTGCTGCCGCTGTACCTGCAGCGCATCGGCCTGGACGTGGGTGAAGTGGGCGGCATGATGGCCTGGGTGATCCTCGGCGCCATGCTGCTGCAGTACCCGGTGGGGCGCTGGTCCGACCGCAAGGACCGCCAGGATGTGCTGATCGCCCTGGCCGCACTGTGCGTGGTGCTGTCGCTGGTCACGGTGTTCCTGCCCTCGCACTCGGCGCTGTTGCCGGCGATGCTGTTCCTGCTCGGGGGCGGCGTGTTCGCGCTGTACCCGGTGGCGGTCAGCCATGCTGCCGACCGGGCGCCGTCCGATGCGCTGGTGCCGATGATCCAGGGCTTGCTGCTGATCAACTCGCTGGGCTCGGCCATGGCGCCGTTGGCGATTTCGCCGGTGATGACCGAGTTTGGCGAGCCGGGGCTGTTCTGGGCCTTTGCCGTGGTCAACCTGGGCATGGTGTGCTTCTTCCTGTGGCGCCGTGGCAAGCGGCCGGCGGCCGAGCATCCGGCACCGTTTACTGCCTCGACCACCTTCTCGCCGACCGGGGCTGAGTTGCGGGTGACTGAAGACTTGATGCATGCGGCGCAGGAGCATCCGCCGCTGGAGCCGGTGGAAACGCAAGCGCATTGAACCTGGGGCTGCTGCGCAGCCCTATCGCCGGCAAGCCGGCTCCCACAGATACCCCACTGCCCTCGAGAACAGTGGCGTACCTGTGGGAGCCGGCTTGCCGGCGATAGGGCCCGAACAGCCCCTACAAGGGCGACCGCCCGTCGCACGACGGGCACGATGCCATCTCCTGCCAGCCAAACGAATGACAGATCATCCGCACAGGAGCATCGCCATGATCCGCATTCGCCCCCTCGCCCTATTCCTCGCCCTGGCCCTGGGCAGCGCCGGCAGCTTTGCCGCCTCCTACCCCTCCAACACCAACACCGACGCCCACCCGAAAACCGACCAGCAAGGCGGCAAGACCGCCGGTGACGGCAGCAGCGTCAACAGCCCCGGCAGCGGCAAGGCCAACGACAGCAGCGACACCGGCAGCAATTCCGACGCAGCCGATGGCGCTTCTGGCGGCTCCAACAGCACCGGCGAGGCCACCGGCAGCGGCGCCGGGCACACCGGCGGCACAGCAGAAGACCAGGACAGCCGCTGACTGAACTACACTGCGGCCCATCGCCCTGCCGAGGAATCGTCATGCACCTCAAGCCCTGGCTGTTCGCCGCCTTGTTGCCTTGCACTGCCCTGGCGGCCGGCGGTAGCGCCGGCGCGCTGTCAATCAGCTCGTCGTCGTTCACCGATGGCGGTGTCATCGCCCTGCAGCAGGTCGGGCCCGACCCGGCCTGCGGTGCAGGCGAGGAACGTACCCCGCAACTGAGCTGGGACAACCTGCCCGCCGGCACGCGTTCACTGGCACTGGTGATGTTCGACCCGGACGGTGGCAAGGGCATCGGCGTGGTGCACTGGGTCGCCTACAACATCGACCCGGCGCTCGATGGCCTGAAAGAAGGCACGGCCGGGCTGACCGGCCCGACGATCATGGTGGGGCGCAATTCTCGCGGCACCCTCGTCTACCGTGGACCCTGCCCACCCGCCGGCGACAACCCGCACCACTATGCACTGACACTGATTGCCACCGACATTCCCCTCGGCACCTTGCCAGAGGGGCTGGACCGCAATGGCCTGCTGGAGCTGTTGCAGGGGCATGCGCTGGGTGCCCAGAGCCTGGTCGGGCGTTACGGGCACTGACCTGCGGGCCTATCTCCAGTACTGCGGATCGTCGACGATGCGTTCGTGCCCGGCGAACAGCCCAGGCAGCTGTTCCTTCATGTAGTCGATCCAGGTCCTGACTTTGGCATCCAGGTAATGCCGCGACGGATAGATCGCGTACAGCGCGCATTCCCTCAACCGATACGGCGCCAGCAGGCGCCGTAGCCTGCCTTGCACGATGGCCTGGCTGGCCGTGTAGAACGGCAGCAAGCCAATGCCCATGCCCAGCTCGCTGGCCCTGAGCATAGCGTCGGCGACATTGGTCAGGAAGCTGTCGCGCGGGGCGATCACGCACTGATCGAGCCCCTGCGGGAACACCCAGTCCCCCTCGTACATCGGGTACGCCATGCGCAGGCAGCTGTGCTCGTGCAGGTCTTCCGGGCGCTCGGGCACGCCATGGGCCTGCAGGTAGCTTGGGGCGGCGCAGGGGATGCTGAAGATGGTGCCCAGCGGCACGGCGATCAACTGCGAATCCGGCAGGGCCTCATCCACGGTGATCACCACGTCGTGGCCCTCGGCCAGGGGGTCGGGGTTGCGCTGCGACAGGGTCAGCTCGATCACCACTTCGGGGCACACCGCGTTGTAGCCGGCCACCAGCGGCATCAGCAGCATGCCCAGGCCGTGCGGGCAATGCAGGCGCAGCCGCCCGCGCGGGGTGAGGTGGGCGCCGCGGGCCTCGTCCATGGCTTCTTCGGTCAGCAGCATGATCTGCCGCGCGCGCTCGAGAAAGCGCTCCCCCGCCTCGCTCATGCGCAGGCGCCGGGTGGTGCGGTGCAGCAGCCGAGTCTGCAGCTGGTTCTCAAGTTCCGCGACTATCCGCGACACCTGCGCCGCAGAAATATCCAGGGCATTGGCGGCCGCGGCGAAACTGCCGCACTCCACTACCCGGGCGAAGGTTCGCATGGCGTGCAGCATGTCCATGGGTTTGGCTCCTTGTGTTTTTCTTATTCGTGCGTTCCAGGCAGGAATCTATCACGACTTAGCCCATTTATTGAGGATCACCAATGAATACATCATTGGTAAAACATTGAAAAAGGAGCCTGCCATGAACACTCAACGCCGAATTGCCGTGCTTGCCGTAAGCGCCCTGCTCGCCTCGTTCGGCGCCCTGGCCGACACCGCCGGCAACCCGCCGGTAGCCGCCAGCACTGACAATTACGAATACGGCATGCCGCTGGACGTGGCCAAGGTCCTTTCCATCACCCCGGCCAGCAACGTCGCCGATTGCCAGGTCGGCACCGCGCACATGGTCTATGTCGACCACCAGGGCCAGACCCGCGAAGTCAACTACCGGGAAATGGGCAACTGCTCGCAACTGTGACTCAGGCCAGTACCTGGGTGATCCAGCCGACCTGGCAGGCGAAGTCGCTGCGTTTTTCCTGAGGGATGGCGTCACGCGCGCGCTCGAAGTTGGCCAGGGTCTGTTGCTTCTGGCGCAGCATGCGCTGCCACTTGGTGATAAATGCCGGGCTCTTCTCGCGCATCAGCAGTGGGCCGAAGTACAGCTCTTCGGCGCTGTAGGCTGACGCATCACCCTTTTCTGCGACGATGATCTCGTAATCGAAGCGGTTCTCGCGCAGCAGTTCTTCGCATACGATCCGATAACCGTTGGCCATCAGCCAGCCGCGCAGTTCGCGCTCGCCGCCATTGGGCTGCAGGATCAGGCGCTCGCTGCCGCTCAGGCGCTGCTTGCCGCGGTCGAGGATCTCGCACATGGTGTCGCCGCCCATGCCGCACAGGCTGACCGCCGTGATGCGGTCCAGCGCCTCGATCGCTTCCAGGCCATCGGCCAGGCGCACGGTGATGCGTTGCTCCAGGCCATTCCTGCGCACATTGCGCTGGGCCGAGGCATACGGCGTCTGCGCCACTTCGCCGGCAACGCCGGCTTCGATCACACCACGCAGCGCCAGGGCCACCGGCAGGTAGCCGTGGTCCGAGCCGATATCGGCCAGGCGCGCGCCCTGCGGCACATGCGCCGCCACGCGCTCCAGGCGCATCGACAATGTCTGTTCGTTCAACTCAAGCCCCTTCTTTACAATCGGCGCGATTCTGACGGCCGGGGCGCGGTATTACAACGTGCGCAGGCCAAACGGTGGCCCTGGCTCGACCGCCGCGGCGGGGTCGCGTAGGCTTGCGGCTTTCCTTCCGTTGCAAGGCAAACCAACAATGACAGATCTCATCTACACCCCCGATTCCGACGCCGACTCCATTTCCTCCGACGTCGCCGAGTTCAACGGCATTCTCGTCACGACTCAAATTCCAGCCGATCTTGATGGCGACATCATTCAGCAGAGCGAAAGCACCCTGCAGGCGCTCAAAGACGCCCTGGAAAAGGCCGGCAGCGGCATGGACCGGGTCATGCACCTGACCATCTACCTCACCGACATGGCCGACCGCGCCGCCTTCAACGAGGTGTACCAGCGCTTCTTCAGCAAGCCGTGGCCGGTACGTGCCGCCGTGGGCGTGGCGGCATTGGCCTACCCGCAAATGCGCGTGGAAGTGACCGCGATGGCTGCCAAGGGCTGATTCCAGCTCAAGGGCCGGGGTCGGCCCTATCGCTGGCAAGCCAGCTCCCACAGGTACCTCACCGCTCTGAAGGCCTGTGGGGTACCTGTGGGAGCCGGCTTGCCGGCGATGAGGCCTGACGAGTCGCTGCCAATTTCACTCGGTGAGCATGGCGTGCAGCATCCGCGCCAGCATCTGTGGGGTGTCCGGATCGGTCAGGTAGCCCGGACGCTCCAGCAGCATGGCCCGCGGCAGCGCCGACCAAGTCTGGTACACCAGAAACTCCGCCTTGTCCCGATCCTTGACGCTTATTTCATCGGCGAAGCGTTGCATCAGCGCCGAGCTGGCCGTGGCGCTCCACAGCTGCTTGGCCTTGACCACATCCAGCCGCACCAGCTCGTCATAGTGGGTCGAGCGCACGCTGAATGCAGGGTCGTAGAGGGTTTTCTTGTGGTGCGAGGCCAGCACAGCCCGCAATGCCAGCAAGATGCCGTCGAGCAGCGTGGTGCCTTCGGGTAGCGCCATGATGTCGGCGTACAGCCCACGGCGCGCTTCGGTGCGGTAATCGTCGAACACGGCGGCGATCAACGACTCCATGGTCGGGAAATACTCGTAGATCGAACTGATCGCCACCCCTGAATCTTCGGCCAGGCGCAGCGCGCTCAGGGCTTCCCTCCCCTCGCTTTCGAGAATCTGCCTGCCGGCCTGCTTGACCGCCGTCACCAGCGCAACCGACCGTGCCTGGCGCGGTTCCTTGCGCGGTTGCGCCGGTATCGCCACTTGCACACCCGGCTTGTCCGGACTTGCCTTGATCATCTGTCATCTCTCCAGAATGCTGCCCCCTGCCACCTTGGCCAACGGATGGGCAGCACCCGGGAGTATGCGATCAGTCGACCAGCAGGGCCAGCTTGTCACGCACGCTGGCGGGGATCGGCACCGACGTGTTGCTGGAGCGGTCCACATACACGTAGACCACATGGGCTGCTGCCGCCGCGAGCGGTTCATCGTTGCGGAACAGCGCCAGCTCGTAGCGCGCGCTGCTGTTGCCCAGGTGAGCGATCTTCATGCCGACCTCGACCCGATCGGGGAACCCCAGGGGCGAAAAGTAGCTGCACCCGGAATTGACGATCAGCCCGATCACCGGGCTGCTGGCGATGTCGAGGGTGCCCTGTTCGACCAGGAAGGTGGTGATCGCCGTTTCACAGTAGCCGTAGTACGCCACGTTGTTCACATGCCCATAGGCATCGTTGTCGCCAAAACGCGTGGGCACCTGGGTGAAGTGGCGAAAGGCCTGGCGGCTCGGCCGCTCGGGCTTGCTCACAGGATTTCCTTATAGATCGCGTGCACATCCGCCAGCGTCAGTTCGCGTGGGTTGTTGCCGAGCAGGCGTTGCTGCTTGATGGCATCGTTGGCCAGCGCTTCGAGGTCGGCCTCGACGATGCCCAGTTCGCTCAGGCGCGTGGCCAGGCCCAACTCGCCGGCCAGACCGCCCAGGTAGTCGGCCAGCGCCGTGGCCTTTTCGCTGTCACTGCCGCGCAAGCCGGGCATGACGATATCGGCCAGTTGCGCATACAGCGGCGCCACCACCGGCAGGTTGAAACGCATCACAGGGCCTAGCACCAGCGCATTGGACAGGCCGTGGGGGATGTGGAAGCGGGCACCGAGCGGATAAGCCAGTGCATGCACCGCTGCCACTGGGGCGTTGGCGAAGGCCATGCCCGCCACGCAGGCGCCAAGCAGCATCTGCTCGCGGGCCTCGACATCGTCACCCTGCCGGCAGGCTCTGAACAGGCTGCCAGACAACAGCCGCAGCGCCTCACGGGCCAGGCAATCGGACATCGGGTTCTTCAGGTGGCGGGTGGTGTAGGCCTCGATGGCATGGACCATGGCATCGATACCGGTCGCGGCGGTGACGTGGGCCGGCAGGCCGAGGGTCAGTTCGGCGTCGAGCACCGCAAGGTCGGGGAACAGCAAGGGCGAGTAGACCACGTTCTTTTCGCCGGCAGCGGTGGTCACCACCGATACCGAGGTCACTTCCGAGCCCGTGCCGGCGGTGGTCGGCAGCAGGATCAGCGGCAGGCGGGGGCCCTTGGCCTGGTTGATGCCATACACCTTGCTCAACGACTCGCCGCTGCAGGCCAACAGTGCGGCCAGCTTGGCAGCATCCAGCGAACTGCCGCCACCCACCCCGACCACGCAGTCGGCGCTACAGGCCTTGGCAGCCTCCACCGCCGCGAGGATCACCGACTCAGGCGGGTCGGCCTGCACCTCGGCAAACACGCTCACGGCAATCCCCTCGCTCTGCATGCCGGCGAGCAGCGCATCCAGCAGCCGCGCCGCGACAACCCCTGCATCGGTGACCAGCAATACCGACTTGCAACCCTTGTCACGCACATGCTCGGCAAGCCGGGCCGAAGCACCACGCTCGATGATCAATGAAGGCGTGGTCTGAAATACCATTTTCAACATGAAAGCCTCTCGAATACCGGTCCGAATTGACTGCTCCGCACTCATTTAAATGAGTGGGCGAGGCCCAGTGTATGCCGCCTTTCGCGTCGATCCGGCATGCTAAAACCGAATCCGGAATATCCCTCGAAAGCGCTTCGGCATCATCCATTTATTCCTTTATTTTCAATGTGTTATCTCGAACTACTAATACCTGGAATCCGGAACAAATCGGCACTCGCCGTCGACATACTTGGGCCGCACCCTCCCCCCGGCCTGGCCGGATTCAACACGTCGAGTAGCGAGCCCGAATATGCCCACTGCCCCCCTGTCGATAGAACAAAAAACCCAGCTGCTGCTGAACGATCCGGCAGCATTGGTCAACTATTCCCAGCACGCCTGGAACCACCTGCCCCGCGCCGAGATCGACGCGCTGCAGCTCAATGGCCTCAAGCAGCGCTTCGACGCCCTGCGCCAACGCATACCGGTGTTGAAGAAACTCGCCGATGCCCAGGGCGTGGACCAGATCGAACAGCTTGATGACGTGGTGCCGCTGCTGTTCGAACACACCGTGTACAAGTCCTACCCGCCGTCCTTGCTGGAAAAGCGCAGCTATGCGCAGATCAACAAGTGGCTGGGCAAACTGGTGACGCCTGAGGTCGCCGAGGCCATCGCCGCCGTCAATGTCAGCGACTGCCAGGGCCTGGACGACTGGTTCGAGACCATGGACGAAGGCGTGCCGCAGCTGCGCATCAGCCACACCTCGGGCACCTCCGGCACCCTGTCGTTCCTGCCCCAGGGCGTGCACGAATGGGAGAAGTTCGCGCAGCTGCGCAAGATGGTGGTGTGGAACATGGACAACCCGGACACCCCGCAGCCCAACCTGCACACTATCTACCCCTACTACCGCAAGGGCTACCTGAGCCATGTGCGGGTGCATGCGGCGATGATTCCGGCGCTGCTGCCGAGCGAATCGCACTTCCATGCCGCCTACCCGACCACCCTCAGCACCGACGTGCTGCACCTGGGCGCCAAGCTGCGCGCGGCGCAATCCAAAGGCACCCTCGACCGCCTGGTGATCAGCCCGGAACTGCTGGAAAAGAAGAAAGCCTTCGACCAGCTGCAGACCGAGATGCCGCAACACCTGGCGGCGTTCTTCGACCACATGTCCACCCAGCTCAAGGGCCAGCGCGTGTACATCGGCGCCACCTGGAACCTGCTGCACAGCATGGCCAAGGCCGGCCTTGAGCGTGGCCTGGAAGGCGTCTTCCACCCTGACTCCTTTGTGCACACCGCCGGTGGCGGCAAGGGCGTGGTCCAGCCGGAAGGCTGGCGCGAGGATGTGCTGCGCTTCACCGGAGCGCGCACCTTGAACGAGTCCTACGCCATGTCCGAAGTCGTCGGCGGCGCCCATGCGCGCTGCGAAGCCGGTCACTTCCACTTCGCCCCCACGGTCATCCCCTTCCAGCTCGACCCTGAAACCAGCAAGCCGCTGCCGCGCAAGGGCCGCGTCACCGGGCGCGCGGCGTTCTTCGACCTGGGGGCCGAGATCCGCTGGGGCGGCTTCATCACCGGCGATGAAATCACCGTCGAGTGGGACCAGCCGTGCAGCTGCGGCCGGCCGAGCCGCTACGTGGTCGGGCCGATCCAGCGCTACAGCGACCTCAACGGCGGCGACGACAAGATCACCTGTGCGGCAACCGAAGACTCCCATCGCCAGGCGATGGACTTCCTCAACACACTAGAGGGCTAACCCCATGAGCAAACCGATTGCACCGATGATCATCCGTGGCAAGGTCATCACCGACAACCTGATCGACGTGGGTGGCCGCGGCGGCGACTTGATTTTCCAGACCCCGGATGCGCACAAGTACATCGACCAGCTGCCGCTGGGCAACCCGGCCAAGCTGGCCGACCTGTACACCCTGACGTTCAACGACATCCTCGACTACGCCGAAGCGCTCGGTGAGCGTCTGGAGTTCGACAACAACCCGTTCCTGCAGGAAGCCTGCGAGCTGTCGTACCTGACCGCGCCGGTGACCCCGAGCATGGTCAAGGGCAGCTACATGGGGCTGCGCCAGATGCTCACCCGCGCCTCGGTCACCGAGCAGGTGGAGAACTCGGTGGGCATCAAGTACCTGGAGGGCTGGGTCAAGCAGCGCCTGCTCGACGGCACCGAACTGGACGTGCGCTGCTTCGGCGCGCGCACCCTGCATATCGTCGCCGGCAACGCCACGGGCCTGTCGCTGCTGACCATCCTGCGCAACATGGTGCTGCGCAGCGACGCGATCATCAAGGCGCCGTCCAACGACCCGTTCACCGCCCTGGCCATCGCCCGCACCATGGTCGACATGGCGCCGGACCACCCGTTGACCAAGCACCTCAGCGTCGCCTACTGGAAAGGTGGCGACCAGGCCTTCGAAGAGCGCCTGTACCAGCCGCAGAACCTGGAAAAGATCGTTGCCTGGGGCGGCTACAACGCCATGAAGCACGTCACCCGCTACGTGCAGCCGGGCCTGGAGCTGATTTCCCTGGACCCCAAGCGCAGCGCCAGCATCATCGGCAAGGCCGCCTTCGACAGCGAAGCGAGCATGCGCGAAGCCGCCGTGCGCCTGGCCAGCGACATCGGTGCGCTGAACCAGAAGGCCTGTGTCTGCGCGCGGGTGATCTACGTGCAGAGCGGCACCGACGACGCAGGCCTGGCCAAGCTCAACACCTTCGGCCGCTACGTCTACGACGCTATGCAGACCCTGCCCAACACCCTGAGCACCGTGCCCAAGCGCTACGACCCGGAACTCAAGGCCGAAGTCGATGCCCTGCGCCTGGATGACGAGTGGTACCAGGTAATCGGTGGCCAGGACGGCGAAGGCGCGGTGATCTGCTCGCAAACCGCCGACGCCGTGTCGTTCGCGCCACGCCTGGACGACCGCACCGCCAACCTGGTGCCGGTCGACACGCTGACCGAGATGATGGATGCAGTCGACGCCTACACCCAGACCGTCGGCGTGTACCCGGAAAGCATCAAGGACGAGCTCAAGGACATCCTGCCGCTCTATGGCGCCCAGCGCATCGTGTCGCTGGGCTACGCGGCCGGCTTGAAGTGGGCAGGTCCCCAGGACTCCATCGAGCCACTGCGACGCATGGGCAAGTGGATCGTCAACCAGATCGCCTCGCCTGAAACCTCCCCGGCGCCCTGGCTGCGCCCGTCGATCTAAACCTCTCCCCCGGCCCTTGCCGGGGGTTCTTCTTTCCATGCACAAGGATTCGACCATGACCACTTGCCTCGGTTTTGCCGCCCACGACGCCCACTCGCCCCTGACGCCGTATCGATTCGAGCGGCGCGCGCTGCGTGCCGATGACGTGGCGATCGCCATTGCCTTCTGCGGCGTCTGCCACTCCGATGCACATCAGGTGCACAACGACTGGAACAACACGGTCTACCCCATCGTCCCCGGCCACGAGATCGTCGGCCACGTCACCGCCGTGGGCAGTGGCGTCAGCCGCTTCAAGGTCGGCGACCGGGTGGCAGTCGGCTGCCAGGTGGACAGCTGCCTGGACTGCGCGCCGTGCCATGAGCATCAAGAGCAACTCTGCACCCAGGGGCCGACGCCGACCTACAACGGCAAGGATCGCCACACCGGCGAGATCACCTACGGCGGCTACGCCGAGCATATCGTCGTGCGCGAGCAGTTCGTGCTGCGCATGCCGCTGAACCTCGACCCCCGCTACGCCGCACCGCTGCTGTGTGCCGGCATCACCGTGTGGAACCCGATGCGCCGCTATAACGTCGGCAAGGGTACGAAGATGGCGGTGGTGGGCCTGGGCGGACTTGGCCACATGGCGGTGAAACTGGCCGTGGCGCTGGGTGCCGAGGTGACGGTGATCACCAGTTCACCGGGCAAGGCCGAGGATGCCCGCGCCCTGGGCGCCAACCATGTGCTGCTGTCCAGCGACGCGGCGGCCATGGCGGCCGCGGCCAATGCCTTCGCGTTCATCATCGACACCATCCCCAGCCGGCACAACGTCAACCCCTACCTGATGCTGTTGGGGCGCGAGGGCGTGATGGTGCTGGTAGGGGCGATCGAGCCGCTGGAGCCGATCCATGGTGGCTTGCTGATCCGCAACAATCGCACCCTGGCCGGTTCGCTGATCGGGGGTATTCAGGGGATCCAGGAGTTGCTGGACTTCTGCGCCGAGCATCAGGTGTTGCCCAGCTGCGAAATGATCGCCATCCAGGACATCAACGGCGCCTTCGAGCGCCTGCAGAACAATGATGTGAAGTACCGCTTCGTGATCGACATGAACAGCTTGCGTGACGTGACTCTCTAACCGCTGCCGATGCTGCGGTGTCGACCACCGCAGCATCGATGTCACTCAGCGAATGCCCGCCCCCGCCAACGCATCCGGCGCCCACTGCGCCTTGGACAGCGTGTCGGTGTAATGGATGCCGCCATAGGCACCCGTGACACCGTTGATGTTGTAGGAACCCCCTATCAGGTCATAGATCATGAACGGCGTGACATCCGGGATGTTCTTGTCGTAACTCTGGCTGAGGAAGGCGAACGAGCCGCGGTAGAGCTTGCCACGGGCGTCATACTGGTCGGACGCCAGGGCGATCCAGCTGTCCTCGTCGAGGTACATGCGGCGCTTGTGGTAGATGTGCCGCGCCGACGATTTCAACGTGCCCTCCACGACCCACACACGGTGTTTCTCCCAGCGCACGAAGTCCGGGGCGAGGTGGTTGGCGGTGGTCAACTGCTTCGGGTCCAGGGCGTAGGTCAGCTTGTAGGTGTTGTAGGGCACGAACATTTCCTGCTTGCCCACCAGCTTCCACTCAAAGCGGTCCAGCGCGCCGTTGAAGACGAACACGTCATCGTAGGTGCCGGCGCCGCCGGTGCCTGGGTTGGGCGTGTCGTAGGACAGGTCCGGGGCCAGTTTCACCCGGCGCTGGCCTGGCAGGTACTGCCAGCTGCGACGTGGCTGGGCCAACGGGTTGGCGGTGTCCTTGAGCATGATCGCCTCGCCCGCGCGGCGCGCGGGGCCGGTGTAGTACAGCTTCATCTGGAAGAACACGTCGGTGCTGTTGAACGGCTTGTTCATGTCTTCGTAGATCGGGTAGCTGGAGAACGACATGGCCGTGGTCGACAAGCTGGCCCCACCGCCAGAGTCGACGATCCACGAGTCGTACTTGACGTTGCGGTTGCCGCCGACGCGCAGCAGGTGGTTCCACATGGCCTCGCTGCCGGTGGTGGGGATCGGGAACGGCACGCCAGGCAGCAGGTTCTCGATGGCCACGCCGCCGTCGATGGAGCGGGTGCCGGTGGCATTCTTCACGCTGTTTTCCAGCACGGCGGCGGGCAAGGCCACTGTGCGGTGGGTCGGGTACACGTTGACGTGGAAGCTGGGGTAACGCTTGGCCAGCTCCACCGTGGTGGCGGTCAACTGGCCCTGGTACTGCTCGACGTTCTTGCCGTCGATGACCAGCAGCGGCTTCTCGTCGGCGAACGGGTCCGGGCGCATGCCGTCGCCGGCCTTGAAGCCGGCTGGGGCTGAAGTCAGGCCGCCTTCGTAGGCGGGGATCGAGCCATCGGCGTTGGCTGCCCGCTCGGCGCCGACGCGGGTCAGGCTGGTGCCAAGCTTGGCGGCTTCCTGGGCTGACACGGCCGCCTGTGCCTGGCCTGCAATGATCGTCGTCAGGGCCGATGCCAATAGGCTGTAGCGCAGTTTCATCTGAGTACTCTCCACGTTGTTGTTGTCATTCGGGGGTCAATCAGAAAGTGGTCTTGAACGAGGCGGTGAGCATCCCGCGGTCCTTGAGCAGGGGCGCCAGGCCCGCCTGCGAGGTGATCTGCCCGGGGATGCAGCGGTACTGCCCGCCGCTGCCGGGGGTGTTGTTGTCGAAGCCGCTTTCACAGGTGTTGAACGGGCCGAAGGAGTCGACGTACTTGAGGTCGAAGCGGTACTTCTGCTTCACGTCCGCGGCGATGCCGACCGAGTAGCTGCCGGCGTTCTCGCTGCCGCCCAGCTGCACCGCCGAGTTGCCCTTGAGGCCCACGTTGTAGGAAAGCGGCATGGACAGGTCGACGCCGGGGAATACCTGGAACCAGGTCGCGGTGAAGTTGGTGGCCAGGCTGTAGGCATTGGTGTCGACCTTGTCGACGCCCTGGTAGCTGGAATTGCCCTTGAACGACTGCTTGCCCTTGTCGACGCTGACCAGGTGGGTCATGGCCGCTTCCATCGCCAGTGACGAGGCGTCCCAAAGCGGTGTGCTGCCAAAGCTCACCAGGCCATTGAGCACGACGTGAAAGGTCTTGCCGCGCGCCGTGCCGGTATTCCCTCTGCCCGGCATGCTGGCAATCAGGTTGTCGCCGTTGACCTGGCCTTGCCCGGCCCGCTCGCTCAAGGTCGCGTTGATGGTGGTGAAGTTGCTCAGCAGCGGCATGTTCTCGCGGTAGTTCAGGTCGAGCCCGACACTGACCGGGCCCACGCCCTTGGACAGGCTGATGCCGTAGATGTCGATGTCGTCGGCGTAGGCCGCCAGGTACTCGGTGCCGGGAAGGCCGGCCACGCCGGGTTGGTGCAGGTTAGGGGCGTTGATCAACACCACCGGCATCGGGTCGGAGGTCTTGCGGTAGTAGAAGCCGAGGTTGCCGTCGAGCCAGGCAGGGCTCCAGCGTGCCATCAGGCCGAAATCGCCCGTGCTGTGGGGTTTGAGGTCATGCCCACGGGAGGTGGCGTAGAACGCACCGGCGCCGTCCAGCGCGGTGGGCACCGGCAGCCAGAACACGTCGCCGCCTTCGCCGAACATGTCGTAGCCGCCCATGTAGGTGCCCCCTTCCGGCAGGCGGGTATTGCGAAACTCCAGGAAGTACTGGGCGCCCAGGGTCAGTTCGGGGTTGACGGTGTAGGACATCGAGAGCTGGCTGCGCGGCAGGAACAGCTCCTTGGTCTCGGTGCCGGGCACGTTGTACAGCTTGGCCAGGTCCAGCCCCGACTGACCATAGTTGATACCGTTGGCGGCGTTGAACACCGTCTCGCCCCAGAACAGGTTGTGCCGGCCCAGCTTGGCGCTGAACATCGACTCCTCGCCCACTTCGGTGCTGTAGAACACGAAGGCATCGAGGATTTCGCCGGAGGGGCCGTTGTAGTAGCGGTCGGTGTAGCGGCTCAGGCCATGGCGTTGAGGCGTGCGGCCGTTGAGCGAGTCGCCGGGGGCAATGGCGCCCGCCTGGCGCGCCGCCACCAGATTGCCGGCGTTGCCTTCCTGGCCGGGGAACGGGTTGCTGTTGGAGCCGACGTTGTCATAGGCGTGGTCGTACCAGCTTGCGGCGCTGACGCGAAACCCCATTTTCCGCTGGTAGAGCACATCCAGCTCGGTCAGCAGGTCGACCCGTTGGGTCACGGCGCTGCCGACACCGAAGTTGTGGTCACCGTCGTTGTAGTTGGCGGCGTTGGCGATCTTTGCGTTCTGACCTTCCACCCGTTGCCCGTAGCTGAACTTGAGGGTGTTGTCGAAACGCACCGTCCAGTCTTCACGGCCGTCGCTCAGTTCGAAGGCCTGGGCAGCTGGCATCGAGGCCAGCAGCGTGGCGGTGGCCAGCAGGCCGCGACGTGTAGGGCGCAGCCCTGTGGTGCTGTGCATGACGTTGTCTCCGTTTCTTGTTGTTTTTGTCTCAGGCGCCATGGGCCCGCGAGCACGCAGGTTTGGGCGCCTGCCGACGTTTCGGACCCTGCCAGCAGCACAGTAGGATTGCCCTGATCGGAGCGGGTTACATTTAGCGTCAGCCACTTCCCTATCGATGACAGGCGCGTGACCTCGACCCGGCAGATTTCCCCGCCAAGCCACTTTTCATTTGACAATCAAGGCTCTATAACTGGCGGCTGACTGCGCCACCGAGATGTCTTTCGTCACCACAGGAAAAGTAGCCACGCCATGCCCGTACAAGCACGCACTGCGGTTCTGACCAACTACCTGGATGTCGCTCGCCACCTGAAGCTGAACACGATCTCGCTGCTGGGCGAGGTGGGCTTGAGCCCTGCCCTGCTCAGCGACCCGAGCCAACGCATACCGGCCACCGCCAGCATCATCCTTTTGGAGAAGTCGGCGCGCCTGAGCGGTTGCGACACCATCGGCCTGCGCATGGCCGAGCTGCGTGAACTGGCGGATTTCGGTGAAGTGAGCCTGCTGCTCAGCCACCAGAACAACCTGCGCGATGCGCTGCAGGTGATCGTGCATTACGGGCAGCAGATCAATGAATCGCTGGCGATCTACATCGAGGAAGTCGGCAACACGGTGATCATCCGCGAAGAGCTGGTGACCGACAGGGGCACCGACAACCGCCAATCCATCGAGCTGGCGATCGCCGTGATGCACCGCTTCTGCGCTGCCCTGCTGGGCAGCCACTGGCAACCGATCAAGGTGTGCTTCACCCATGACGCGCCCGCGGACCTGAGCGTGCATCGGCGCATCTTCGCTTCCAAGGTGGAGTTCGGCTGCGAGTTCAACGGCATCGTCTGCCCTGCCGCCCACCTTGACACGGCCATCCCCCTGGCCAATGCGGCCATGGCCCGGCATGCGCAGCGCTACATGGATTCGCTGCTCGGCAAGCGCGACCATTCGGTGGCGGGCGAAGTGCGCAAGGCCATCTACCTGTTGCTGCCCATGGGCCGCGCCACCCTGGCGCAGATCGCCCAGAGCCAGGGCATGAACGTGCGCACGCTGCAGCGTCGCCTGGATGAGGAAGGGGTCAGTTTCAGCGAACTGATCAGCAGCGTGCGCCGTGACCTGGTAGTGCGCTACCTGGAAAACCCGAGTTATTCCCTGGGGCGGATCGCCGACATGCTCGGCTATTCCATGCCCAACTCGTTCACCCGCTGGTTCATCTCCCAGTTCGACATGCCGCCTGCGGCCTGGCGCAGCGAGCGCAAGATCGTGGCGCGCAAGGACAGCTGAACCGGGCGAGCAAAAAAATCGGTCATCCGCGTGGACGGATGACCGCAAGGGAGCATGACGTGCCAGCTACGTCATGACGATGCTTCCATCAGGTTTTGTGCAGGCGCCGTCTCGTCCTGTGCACGCTGCACGCGGGCAATGTCTTCCAGGTAATGGCAGCGGATGTAGAAGAACACCCCCGCCGCCGCGATGCTCATCATCGGCACCAGCTGGAACGCCCCGTGCAGGCCGATCAGGTCGGACACCCGGCCGGTGACGAAAGGCCCCGGCGCCAGGCCGACCATGTTGTTGACCAACGTCAGCGCCGCGAAGGCGGTGCCGTGCACCTTGTAGTGGGTCAGGTTGGCGATGGTGGCGATGGTCGGGCCATTGATCCCGGTGACCATCAGCATGGCCAGGCCGATCAGCGTCAGTTGCAAAGGCCCTGTGGACTGGATCAACGCCAGCGACATCAGCAGGCAACTGCCCAGGCAGAACACCATGGAGATCTCGATCTTGCGCAGCGCCGACTGGCGGCACAGGCGGTCACTGAGCATGCCACAGAGAATCGCCCCGCCGCCGCAACACAGCACCATGACGCCGGCCAGCGCACCGGCCTTGCCCTCGCCCATGCCGTAGTAGCGGTTGAAGTAGCTGGGCATCCACACGATCATGCTGCCGGCGACGAAGGTCTGCAGGCCGCTGGCCAGGTACGCCGCGAGCACCGAGCGGGTACTGTACAGCGTGCGCAGCGGATGCCTGGCCGCCACCTGGGCCTTGTTCGCCGCCGTGGCCATGCGCTGCGGGGCGATTTTCGCTTCCTTGACGATCAGCGGGAACAGCACCGCCAGCAACAGGCCGAACAGCGCCATGCTGGCGAACGACCAGCGCCACCCCAGCTTGACCGCAATCGCCCCGCCAATCGAGATGCCCAGCACCGAGCCGAACATGGCACCGGCCATGAACGCGCTGGCCAGGGTGGCGCGCATGCTGCGGGGAAACACCGACACCACCACCGCGATGCCGACACTGCCGTAGGCCGCTTCGCCGACACCGACCATGAAGCGGGCGATGAGCATTTCCTGGTAGTTGTCGGCCAGGGCGCAGCCCAGGGTGGCGAGGCTCCACAGCAGCGCCATCAGGGTCAGGCTTTTGACCCGGCCGAAGCGGTCGGCCAGCATCGACAGGGGGATCGTCAGCAGGCCCACCATCAGCGCGACGATGCCGCTGAGCAAGCCGAGCTGGCCATCGCTCAGGGCCCATTCGCCCTTGAGGATGGGGAACACGGCATTGAGCACCTGCCGTGACATGTAGTCGGAAATCAGCAAGCCGAAGGTCAGGGCGAACACGACCCAGGCGTAGCGCCGGGGAATGCCGATTGAAGTATCGATTTCTGCTTCTGCCGCACCGGCGTAAGGGGTGGCCATGCTGCCTCCTCGAGTCTCTGGCTTAGTTGCTTTTTGTTGTTATGAACACTTGCCAAAATCTGTACTGCCTTTACTGGCCTCATCGCCGGCAAGCCGGCTCCCACAAGGTTGATCACTGCCCTTGAGCACTGTGAAGTACCTGTGGGAGCCGGCTTGCCGGCGATGAGGCCAGTGGAGCCTCAGCCGCGCTGTGGCACGCCCTTCTGCCCCTGCTTGCGGTTCGGCGCCATGCCGTTGGCCTGCAGGGTTTGCTCGACAGTCGCGTACTGCTCACCAATGCGGTAGATCGCCCGCGCTTCCTTGCCACTGGCAACTTCGCGGCCCAGCTCGTGGGCGATACGCACCGTCTGCTTGACCTGCTCGACCGACGAGAAGCGCTTGCCGTGCTGGTCGATGATGGTGTCTTCGTTACCCAGACGTGGGTGCAGGCCCATGGCCAGAGCGATGGTGTTGAGCGGCAGCACGTTCTTGAGCAGCGATTCGGCGGTGAGGGTACACCGATCCGGCACGCGGTTGACGAAGTTCATGAAGTTCATCGGGTTGGGGCCGTCGAAGCCGCCGCCGATGCCGATCCAGGTGAGGTTCAGCGGGCCCTTGTAAATGCCCTTGCGCACCAGGCGTTCGAGGGTTTCATAGGCATGGATGCCGGTCAGCTGGAAGTGCGGCTGGATACCGCTTGCCTGCAGGCGCTTGAGGTGCTCGGCGACCCAGGCCGGGCCGGCCGGCACGGTCATTTCGCTGTAGGCGGCGTGGATCGCCGGGTCGAGCAAGGAAGTGCCTTCGATGCCATCGGCGAACAGCAGCTCGGTGATGTTCATCTGGATGGTGTTGATGGCCACGGTGACCTGGTCCGGCTTGGGCGAAAGCTCCGCGAGCATGTGCCGGGTATCGTCGGACAGCCACAGGGCTTCGGCGCCCTCGCCTTCAGGGGCAAAGGAGATCGAACCGCCGACCTGGATGATCATGTCCGGCACGGCTTCGCGCACACCGGCGATCAACTCGTTGAACTTGGAGAGACGCTTGGAGCCCTTGCCATCCAGTTCGCGCACATGCAGGTGGAGCACCGTGGCGCCGGCTTCATAGCAGTCCACTGCGGCCTGCACGTGCTGGTCCATGGTCAGCGGAACGTCCTCGGGGAAGTCGTCGGGCATCCACTGCGGCGCGTAAGGGGCGACGGTGATCACCACCTTGTCCATGTTGTCCGGGTGCAGGGAATCGTCGAAAAACTGCATGATCATCTCCTTTATTGTTCTGACCTGCCGACAGGCGGCAATGGCGTTGAAGGAAATGTATGCGCGGGGCTTGCCGGGTGCGTCTCATCCCGCGACAGCGCCGTCACATTTGATGACAAGCGCCCTCCGGGCAGCCAAAGGTGCCAGCAAGGCATTTCACCGTTACAATGCCGCCCTAACCGTGACAGCCCGAACCTATAACGACATGTCCCTTCCAAAGAATCACCTGGAACTGCTCAGCCCTGCCCGTGACGTGGCCATCGCTCGCGAAGCGATCCTGCACGGCGCCGACGCCATCTACATCGGTGGCCCGAGCTTCGGCGCGCGCCACAACGCCTGCAACGAGGTCGGCGAAATCGCCGAGCTGGTCGAGTTCGCCCGCCGCTACCATGCACGCGTGTTCACCACCATCAACACCATCCTCCACGACAACGAGCTGGAGCCGGCGCGCAAGCTGATCCACCAGCTCTACGATGCCGGCGTCGATGCGCTGATCGTGCAGGACCTGGGGGTGATGGAACTGGATATCCCGCCGATCGAGCTGCACGCCAGCACTCAGACCGACATCCGCACCCTGGAGCGGGCCAAGTTCCTCGACCAGGCCGGCTTCTCCCAGCTGGTGCTGGCCCGCGAGCTGAACCTGCAGCAGATTCGCGCCATTGCCGCCGAAACCGATGCCGCCATCGAGTTCTTCATCCATGGCGCGCTGTGCGTGGCCTTCTCCGGCCAGTGCAACATCTCCCACGCCCAGACCGGCCGCAGCGCCAACCGCGGTGACTGCTCCCAGGCCTGCCGCCTGCCGTACACCCTGAAAGACGACCAGGGCCGTGTGGTGGCGTTCGAGAAGCACCTGCTGTCGATGAAGGACAACAACCAGACCGCCAACCTGCGCGACCTGGTCGACGCTGGCGTGCGCTCGTTCAAGATCGAGGGCCGCTACAAGGACATGGGCTATGTGAAGAACATCACCGCCCACTACCGCAAAGAGCTCGACGCCATTCTCGAAGACCGCCCGGACCTGGCCCGCGCCTCCAGCGGCCGTACCGAGCACTTCTTCCTGCCCGACCCGGACAAGACCTTCCACCGCGGCAGCACCGACTACTTCGTCACCGACCGCAAGGTCGACATTGGCGCCTTCGACTCGCCGACCTTCACCGGCCTGCCGGTGGGCGTGGTGGAGAAAGTCGGCAAGCGCGACATGCAGGTGGTCACCGAAGTGCCGCTGACCAACGGCGATGGCCTGAACGTGCTGGTCAAGCGTGAGGTGGTGGGCTTCCGTGCCAACATCGCCGAGCCCCGTGGCGAGTTCGAAGAAGACGGCCAGAAGCGCTACCGCTACCGGGTCGAGCCCAACGAGATGCCCGAAGGCCTGCACAAGCTGCGCCCGAACCATCCGCTATCGCGCAACCTCGACCATAACTGGCAACAGGCTTTGCAGCGCACCTCGGCCGAGCGCCGGGTGGGCGTCGAGTGGCACGCCGTGCTGACCGAGCAGCGCCTGATGCTCAGCGTCAGCAGCGAGGAAGGCGTCAGCGTGCAGGTCGCCCTGGACGGTCCGTTCGGTGCGGCCAACAAACCGCAGCAGGCGCTGGACCAGTTGCATGACCTGCTCGGCCAGCTGGGTACCACGATGTACCACGCCAATGCCATCGAGCTGGACGCGCCGCAGGCGTACTTCATCCCCAACTCGCAGCTCAAGGCCCTGCGCCGCGAAGCCATCGAGGCGCTGACCGAAGCCCGCATCAAGGCCCACCCGCGCGGTGCACGCAAGGACGAGACCACGCCACCGCCGGTGTACCCCGAGTCGCACCTGTCGTTCCTGGCCAACGTCTACAACCAGAAGGCCCGCGACTTCTACCACCGCCATGGTGTGCAGCTGATCGATGCGGCGTATGAAGCCCACGAGGAACACGGCGAAGTGCCGGTGATGATCACCAAGCATTGCCTGCGGTTCTCGTTCAACTTGTGCCCGAAACAGGCCAAGGGCGTGACCGGCGTGCGGACCAAGGTGGCGCCGATGCAGCTGATTCAGGGCGATGAAGTGCTGACCTTGAAGTTCGACTGCAAGCCGTGCGAGATGCATGTGATCGGCAAGATGAAAGGCCACATCATCGACCTGCCGACACCGGGCAGCGCGGTGGCTCAGGTGGTGGGGCACATCAGCCCGGAAGACCTGCTCAAGACCATCCCGCGCGCGCCGCATTGATCGCCGACATGTAGGAGCGGCCTTGTGTCGCGAAAGGGCCGCAAAGCAGCCCCTGGCGATATCAGCAGCGCTGCAGAAATCCGGGGGCCGCTTTGCGGCCCTTTCGCGACACAAGGCCGCTCCTACAGCGATGGGCCGCAAAGCGGCCCCTTTTACAGCCTCAGAGAATCCCCAAGCCCCGCGCTGTGCGGTCCACGGCGATGCGGGTCTTCTCCACCAGCTCATCCAGCTCGCTACGCTTGGCCACCAGCGCCGGCGCCATGATCATCCGCCCCAGGGTGGAACGAATGATCACCCCCTCCTCAAAGCCATACGTCCGGCACTGCCAAGCCAGATCGTTCTCGTTGGCATAACGCTTGCGACTGCCCTTGTCCTCGGCGAACTGCAACGCCGCCACCAACCCAGCCCCCTGCACCTGGCCAATCAATGGATGGTTGGCGAACACCTCGCGCAGAATGCGCTGCAGATACGGCCCGGTATCGTCCTTCACCTGGCGCACGATGCCTTCGTCACGCAGCGCCTTGAGGTTGGCAATCGCCACCGCCGCCGCCACCGGGTGCCCGGAGTAGGTCAGCCCGTGGGCGAACACCCCGCCGCGCTCCACCAGTGCCTCGGCGATGCGCTTGCTCAACACCAGGCCACCCATGGGCACATAGCCCGAGGTCAGGCCCTTGGCGATGGACAGGGTGTCAGGCTCGAAGCCGAAGTACTCATGGGCGAACCATTCGCCGGTGCGGCCAAAGCCACCGATCACTTCGTCGGCGCACAGCAGCACGTCGTACTGGCGGCAGATGCGCTGGATTTCCGGCCAGTAGCTTTCCGGCGGGAAGATCATGCCGCCAGCGCCCTGGAACGGCTCGGCGACGAAGCCTGCGACATTCTCGGCACCCAGTTCGAGGATCTTCTCTTCCAGCTGCAGCGCGCAGCGGCGGCCGAACTCGGCCGGGGTCAGCTCGCCGCCCTCGGCGTACCAGTACGGCTCGTCGATGTGCGCAACATCGGGGATCATCCCGCCCATCTCGTGCATGAACTTCATGCCGCCCAGTGCGGTGGCGGCCAGGGTCGAGCCGTGGTAGCCGTTCCAGCGACCGATCATGATCTTCTTGCTCGGCTGCCCGACGACCTGCCAGTAGCGGCGCACGGTGCGGATCAGCACCTCGTTGGCTTCAGAGCCAGAGTTGGTGTAGATCGCGTGGCTGTAGTGGCCCGGCAGCAGGCTGAACAGCAGTTCGGACAGTTCGATCACCGCCGGGTGGGTGGTGTGGAAGAACATATTGTAGTAGGCCAACTGGTCCATCTGCGTGGCAGCGGCGGCGGTCAGGTCCTTGCGGCCGTAACCGAGCTGGGTGCACCACAGGCCGGACATGCCGTCCAGGTAGCGGCGGCCGTCGTTGTCCCACAGGTACAGGCCTTCACCCCGGGTGATGACGCGCGGGCCTTCGACGTTCAGCGCTTTCTGGTCGAGGAAGGCGTGGATGTGGTGGGCCGCGTCGCTGGCCTGGTAATCGCGGGTTTCGCGTTGCGGCTGGAAAGGTGCATTCATTGTTGTTCTCCGTGATGTAGGTCAGCGCAGCTGGAACCAGGTGGTCTTGAGCTGGGTGTATTTGTCGAAAGCGTGCAGCGACAGGTCGCGGCCAAAGCCCGACTGGCGACCGCCGCCAAACGGCACCGCCACATCCAGGGCATCGACCGTGTTCACCGACACGGTGCCGGCCTTGAGCTGGCGAGCCACGCGGTGAGCGCGGTTGAGGTCGTCGCTCCAGACCGAGGCGGCCAGGCCGTAGACGCTGTCGTTGGCCAGGCGCAGGGCCTGGGCTTCGTCGTCGAAGGCGGTGATCGCCAGCACCGGGCCGAAGATTTCCTCGCGGGCCAGGGCCGAGTCCGGGCGCACGTCGCTGAACACGGTCGGTGCGATGTAGTTGTCCGAGCCGTTGAAGCTCAGGCGCTGGCCGCCGCACAGCAGGCGTGCACCGTCGCCCTGGCCCTGCTCGATGGCGGCCATGATGCGTGCGCTCTGGGCGCTGTCGACGATGGCGCCGGCGCGGCTGGCCGGGTCCAGCGGGTCGCCGGGCAGCCAGTCACGGGCCTTGCCCAGCAGGCGCTCGACGAATTCGTCGTGGATCGAGCGCTGCACGTACAACCGCGAGTTGGCCGAGCACACTTCGCCCTGGTTGAAGAAGATGCCGAACGCGGCCTTCTCGGCGGCCAGGTCCAGGTCCTGGCAGTCGTCGAACACCAGGTTCGGGCTCTTGCCGCCGCACTCCAGCCACACCTGCTTGAGGTTGGACTGCGCCGAGTACTGCATGAAGTACTTGCCGACCTGGGTGGAGCCAGTGAACACCAGGCAGTCCACGTCCGGGTGCAGGCCCAGGGCGCGGCCAGCGCTTTCGCCCAGGCCAGGCACCACGTTGAGCACACCTTCCGGCACGCCCGCCTCCAGGGCCAGTTCGGCCAGGCGCAAGGCCGAGAACGGCGACTGCTCGGCGGGCTTGAGCACCACGCTGTTGCCGGCAGCCAAGGCCGGGGCGACTTTCCAGGCGGCCATGTCCAGCGGGAAGTTCCACGGCACCACGGCGCCGATCACGCCCAGTGCCTCACGGGTGATGGTGGCCAGGGCATTGGCGGCTGTCGGTGCGACCTGGTCGTAGACCTTGTCCAGCGCCTCGCCGTACCAGGCGAACACGTTGGCGGCGCCGGGCACGTCGATGGTGTAGGCGTCCATCACCGGCTTGCCCATGTTCAGCGAGTCGAGCAAGGCCAGTTCTTCGCGGTGGGCCATCATCAGCTCGGCCAGGCGCAGCAGCACTTGCTTGCGCGCCGAGGGTGCCATGCGCGCCCAGGGGCCTTGTTCGAAGGCGCGGCGCGCCGAACGCACCGCCTGGTCGATTTCGGCCTCGCCGCAGGCAGCCACCTGGGCCAGCAACTGCTGGGTGGCTGGGTTGATGGCGGCAAAGGTTTCCCCGGAGCGGGCCGACAGCGGGCGGCCGTCGATCAGCGCCGAGGTGATGAAGCTTTGCCGAGCAGCGCGCTGCTGCCAATCGCTTTTCGTATGCACGCAGGTCTCCCTTGCGGCCGCGCGGGCGGCCGGTTTGTCGTTCGAATGAGGTGTCGCGCGGGCGTCAGCGCCTTCGCAGGTAGCTTTCCAGCGGGTCCTTGCTCAGGCCTTCCTGGGCCTGGGCCAAGGAGTCGATGAACAGCGAGAACAGTTCGGATTGCTTGGCGATGTCGAGCTTGGTGTAGAGGTTCTTGCGGTGAGTCTTGACCGTGTCTTCGCTGATCCCCAGGCGCTCGGCCAGCGAACGGGTCGAGTGGCCGCGCAGCAGGTACTGGGCGATGCGGCATTCGCGCTCGGTGAGCAACGACGAGCCGAAGTTGTTCAGCGCCGCGTTGATCTGCCGGCCCAGGGCACTCTCGAAGCGCCCGCCGAGGGCGTCGATGTCCAGGTGGCCCCATTGCCGGCGCACCACCGCCACCACCCACGGCGCCACGCACTTGAGGTCGTTGACTTGCTGGCGGTCCAGGCGCTGGGTGCTGGCCAGGGCCACGGCGATGGTCAGGTGCTCATCCAGCGGGACGATGAAGTTCAGCTCGTCCTCCAGGTGCGCGTGCTGGTAGAACGCCAGGTAGTATTCGCTTCGCTTGAAGTGGTCGGGTGCGACATCGCTCAGGCGGTAGCAACCGGGCGCCACGCCGTCCATGCAGGCGCGGTAGAACGGGCATAGCAGGTAATAGCCTTCAAGGTAACGCTGCACGTTGCCTTCGGGCAGCCACGGGCCCTCCTCGTCCTTGACGAACAGCGCCGAGGGCAGGCCCTTGCGCGGGTACAGGAATACCGTGATGGCCTGGCACGGGGCGAGCAGCTTGAGCGCGGCGAACAGTGACTCGACGAAGCCCGGCGTGCCCTGGGCGTCGATGACACGCGCCATCTGCGCGTACCAATCGGGCGATTTCAGCCGGTCTTTGCTCATTGTCGTGGTCCCATGTCGGGGTTGTTGTGGTTGGGATTCTTGCATGGGTTGAGGGGAGCGGCCATCACCCTTCGGGGTGAGCTTTTGAAAGCTGTGGCTCCCACAAGGATCGCGCAAGCATCTGGTTGTGGCATCATCTGCGCCACCTCCAATTCAGGGCCCTGCCATGCTGATCGACGAAGAACTGACCCTGAAAAAGCTCGAGACCTTCCTCGCCTTCATGCGCAGCGGCAACCTCGGCCGCGCCGCCGCCGAGCTGTCCACCAGTGCGGTCAGCGTGCACCGGGCCATCCATTCCCTGGAAAGCGCCCTGCGCTGCCCACTGTTCAAGCACGAAGGCCGGCAGCTGATCCCGCTGGAAAGCGCCTACGTGCTGGAGAAAAAGGCCCGCCTGCTGATCCAGGACGCCGAACAGATGGTGCGCCAGACCCGCGAGGCCGCCGGCTTCTACGCCGAGCGTTTTCGCCTGGGGGCGCTGTACTCACTCACTGTGAAAACCGTGCCGAAGCTGGTGATGGGTCTGAAGCTGCGACGTAGCGAGCTGAACATCGACCTGACCCTGGGCTCGAACGTCGACTTGCTGCAGCGGCTGAAAAACCACGAACTGGAGGCGATCCTGGTGTCGCTGGACGAAAGCGTGGCCGACCCAGCCTGCGAGCAGTTACCGCTGTTCTCCGACGACATCTTCCTGGCCGTGCCCACCGACTCGCCGTTCGCCGAGCAGCAGGAAGTCGACCTGGCGGACCTGGCCGATTCCACCTTCATCACCCTGACCCAGGGGTTCGCCACCCACCGTGATGGTGCGCGCGTGTTCCAGCAGGCGGGGTTCGAGCCGAAGGTGGCGATGCAGGTGAACGATATCTTCACCCTGCTCAGCATGGTCAGTTCGGGGGTGGGGTTTGCCTTGCTGCCAGGAAGGATTGCGGCGGTTTACGAGAACCGGGTGAAGTTGATTGCGCTGCAGGCGCGGTATCGGCTGCAGCAGCATATCGGGGTGGTGTTTCTGAAAGCTCGGGAGCGGGAGCCGAATCTGTTGGCGTTGCTGGCTGAATGCCGGATGTACAGCCGGGAGAATTGAGGTGCGGCCATCGCTGGCAAGCCAGCTCCCACAGTTACAGCATCGCTCTCAGGCCTTGTGCTGTACGTGTGGGAGCCGGCTTGCCGGCGATGGGCTGCAAAGCAGCCCCAGGTTCGTCAGCCCACCAATCCGCGCATGCAGAAGAACAACAGCGATGGCCCCAGCAGGCACCCCAGGGCGGTATAGAACGCCGCCGTCAGGCAGCCGTAGGGCACCAGCTTCGGATCGGTCGCCGCCAGGCCGCCGGCCACGCCACTGGATGTGCCCATCAAACCACCAAAAATCACCGCTGTGCGTGGGTTGTTCAGCCCGATCATCGGTGCCACGAACGGCGTCACCACCATCACCAGGATCGCCTTGACCAACCCCGCGGCGATCGACAGCGCCATCACTTCGGAGCTCGCTCCGATCGCCGCACCAGTCACCGGGCCGACGATGTAGGTCACGGCACCGGCACCAATGGTAGTCAGGCTGACGGCATCGGTGTAGCCGAAGGCCATGGCCACCCCGACCCCGGCGACGAACGATGTGCCGATCCCAAAGAACAGCGACACCACGCCAGACACCCCGGCCCGCTTGAGTTCCTCGATATTGACGCCGAACGCCGTGGCGACGATGGCGAAATCACGCAGCATCGCGCCGCCCAGCAGGCCGATGCCTGACAGCAACGGAATGTCCACCAGCCCTTTCTGCCCGCCGGTCATCACCCCGCCCACATAGGACAGCACCAGGCCCAGGAAAATCGCGATGGCCGAGCCGTGCAGGCGCCCCCGGGTGATCTTGTCGGAGAACCAGTAGGACAACCACATGGTCACGCCGATGACGGCAAAACCGCTGACCAGGCCATAGCCGTTGATCACTTTCATCATGGATTCGTACATGGCGGTCACCGTTGCGGGGCAGTCAGGGATTTGTCGGTGCCCGCCTCAGGCTTCTTTTGCCCGATGCGGTCGAGCAGCGGGACCATGGCGAAGCTCGCGACCACGGCCACAACGCCGGCGAGGATCGCCATGGGGCCGCCGGAGAGTGCCCCGAGCACGTTCTGCTGGGCCGCCATGGCCACCACGATGGGGATATAGATGGCGCTCCAGAACTCCACGCCCTGCTCGGACTTGGGCTTGATCAAGCCCCGCTTGCTGAGGTAGCTGCCGATAAAGATCAGCAGGAGCATGGCGATGCCGACGCCGCCGACGTTGGCCGGCACCCCCAGGAGCTTGCCCAGGAGTTCGCCGATGAACAGGCCGACAAGGGTACACAGGGCCAAGAAGGCCACACCGTAGATAATCATTGTTGTTGTCCTCGCGTTGGGTCGAAGTTGCTTGTTGTTGTCCTTCGAAAAACACGGCAGTTATTGGCGCTGGCGGCCCTCCTGACGCAACAGGGCGTCGATGCTGTCGGGTCGGGTCTGTTCCACCGCCACCACCCTGCCCTGTTCGAACACCGGCCGGGCAAGGCCGCTGAGCACGCTGCCAGGGGGCATCTCCAGGTGCAGGCGCACCCCGCGTTCATAGGCGTTGCGCACCGTAGCACGCCAATCCACCAACCGCGCCATGTTGCCGGCGAGGTCGTCGCGCAGGCGCTGTGGGTCGTGGATCGGCCGGGCGCTGCTGCCGCTCAGGTAGGTGATGCGCGGCCGGCGCAGCTCGACCGTGGCGAAGGCCGCGGCCAGCTCGGCGGCCGGGCCGTCGAGCAAGGCGCAATGGGATGGCACGCTGACCGACAGACGCCGGGCCACACCCTGGCCAAAGCTGCGGGCACGGGCCGCGACTTCGGCCATGGCGCTGTCGCTGCCGGCGATGACAATCTGGTTGTCGCTGTTGAGGTTGGCCAGGTAGACCTCGCCGCCCACTTCTGCCAGCAAGCGCTCGACGCTGGCCTGATCGATGCCGCTCAGGGCAGTCATGCCGTAACCCTGGGGGTAGGCGCGTTGCATCAGCTCACCCCGCAGCGCCACCAGGCGCACAGCGTCCGACAGCGCCAGGGCGCCGGCGGCGACGGCAGCGGGATAGGCGCCAATCGACAACCCCGCCACATAGTCGGGCACCGGGCTGCGCTGCATCAGCCAGCGCGCCCAGGCCACCCCGGTCAGCAGCAGGCACAGCTGCACGGCCCGGGTGCCCCGCAGGGCCTGCGGGCTGTCCAGGGTGAGCACCTGCTCGCCCAGCGCATCGCTGGCCTCCTCCAGCAGCGCTGCGCTGCCCTCGGGCAGGCGCTGCAGCATCCCCGCCTGCTGCGCGCCCTGGCCAGGGAAGGCGAACAGGCTGCTCACGCTGCGCACTCCAGCAGGTTCCACGGGTCGGCCACCAGCCGTGCCCCCAGCGCCGACTTGAGCAGCACGCGCCGCGCGCCCCCGGCCCATTCGCGCAGGGCGACAGCACCGGCCGGGGTTTCCAGTTGCACATCGATGCGGCACGGGCCGCAGTCGAGGATATCCAGCAGCTCGCGTGCCTTGGCCCGCGCCAAAGGCTTGGAAGTGCGAATCACCAGGTCGAGGTCGCTGGCCGCGTGCAGCACATCGACGCCGGTCGCCAGCTGGTAACCCACCCCGCCCGTTGGCCCCCACTCCAGCCCGAAGGCGTCGAGTACAGGCGCCACGCTTGCCAGTGCCTGCAACGCAGCCCACGGGCTGGTGCCCTGCCAGCGCAGCGCTTCGGGGCTCAGCTGGCGACCGATGTCGGCCAGCCGCATTGCCACGCCCAGGCGCTGCGCCCGCCCCTGCCCGCGCACGCCCACTGCCACCCAGCCTGCGGCGCATACGGCACGCCGCACCACCACGGGCTGCCCGGCCGCGAGCACCTGCGCGGCCCAGGCCGGGGCATCGGCAGGCAACGCCGTCGGGGTCATCCCCCAAAGCAGGTCATGGGGCTGCGGGGCGTTCATCTCAAGCCTCCTGCCATTGGCGGCGCAGGCGTGCACGCACCTCACGGGAGGCGCTGCGATGCTCACCGGCCAGGCGTGAAGACAGGTCGGTCGAACGGCCGATATCGCGCACTGCCTCGGCCAGGCAGGCGCGAACCTGCGCCAGGTCGGCTGCACTCGGCGCATCAGCGTTATCAACGCCAAGGCGCCGCCACAGCAGGCCCAGCGAGGCATAGCTGGCCACGTCATACGCCATGGGCGGCACTTCGGCGGCCAGGGCTTCGAGCTGTTCGACGCTGCGCAAGGTGATGCGCGCCGCTGCCGCCTTGCCCATCGCGTGCACCATCACCCCACTGTCATCCAGGGCTATCAGCCGTTGTGCCTGATAACCATGGGCAAGGAAGGCGCCAGACATGGCCTTGCCCACCAGCAGGCCGATGACCGGGTGCCCGGCCAGCCGCGCCTGGGCATAGGCCTGCACGGCTGCGGCCAGGGCCTGGTGGATGCCCAGGGCTTCCTCGCGGCGGCCATAGGCCTGGCTCGGCACATCGATGACCGCGACGATGGCGCGTTTCTCGCCATCGCGGTCCAGCTCGACCGCCTCGCTCACCGCCTTGGCCAGGCCCCAGCCTTCGAGCAGGCCGACTTCGCCTGAGCGGGCGCGGGGGAACGGGTTGTGCGCATCCGGCACCACGGCGATGAAGCGCGCCAGGCGGTGGTCCAGCTCGCCGTCGATGACCTTCACCGAGGCGGGATAGCCCGGCAGGGCTTCGCCACCGGCCAGGCCCGGCAGCCAGTTCAAGGCACGGTTCATGGGGCATCTCCTTGGTAGAGGGCACGCACGGCGGCGGCATCCAGTTGCGGGCAGTCGTCGCCCAGGCTTGCCAGCCGCTCCAGGTACCCGGCGTGCTGGCCGGCGCGGTCGGCGGGCGGGGTGTCCAGCAGCTGCAGCAACTGCTGGCGAATGCTGTCGACGTCGTCGGCCACGTAGCCGTCCACCAGGCCGCTGGCATGGCGCTGCTCGCCGCCGGTCAGGCTCCAGATGAACGGGCGGTCCTTGGCGTCGTACTCGGCGATGCCGGCTTCCTGTTCGATCACCTGCGGGCCGTTGAGGCCCAGGCGCGCTTCGCGGGTGACCAGCAGGTGGCTGCACAGACCCGCGGCGATGGACATGCCGCCGAAGCAGCCGACCGAGCCTGCGACCAAGCCGATCACCGGCTGATAGGCACGCAGCTCGACGATGGCCGCCTGGATCTCGGCAATCGCCGCCAGGCCCAGGTTGGCCTCCTGCAGGCGCACACCGCCGGTTTCCAGCAGCAGCACGGCGCAGGTGGGGATGCCGTTGCGGTTGTCTTCGATGGCCAGCTCCAGAGCGCCGGCAATCTTGGCTCCACCCACCTCCCCCATGCTGCCACCCTGGAAGGCGCCTTCGATGGCGGCGATGACGGTGTTGCGGCCATCGAGCAGGCCCTTGGCGATGACCACTCCATCGTCGGCCTGGGGCACGATGCCCTGGCGCGGCAACCAGGGCGACATCAGCCGTTCGAAGGGCCCGAGCAGTTCGCGGAAGCTGCCGGGGTCGAGCAAGGCACGGGCGCGCTGGCGTGCACCCAGTTCGACGAAGCTGCGGCTCTGCAGCAGGCGTGCGATGTCAGTCATGGCCGATCTCCTCGAAACCTTGCTCCAGACGCAGGCGCACCACGCCGGGGGTGGCGCCGAAGTCATGGATGTCGATCTTCACCGCCGGCACGCTGCGGCCGTCGAACAGGCGCTGGAACAGCTGGCTCCAGCGGGCGCTACTGCCGTTGACCGAGGTCACCACCTGGATGTCCAGTTGGCCGGGGGTGCCGGGTTCGATCAGCACTTCCAGGTCGCCGGAGCTGACGCAGCCGACCAGGGTGCGGCCACGGCCGGGTTCGGCGGCGGGGTATTGAAAGGTCAGGGTTTCCATGTCACAGGCTCCCGGTCTTGTCGAGGAACAGGCAGGCGGCCAGCAAATCGGCGGCGCCCCCTGGCGAGGCATTCATGTGCAGCAACTGGGTGTCGAGCAGGCGCAGCTGGCGGCGACCGTCAAGGCTGGCGCAACCGCCGGCGGCGAGTACGGCGCGGGCGCCCTGCTGCAGCGCTTGCAGGCCTTGCGGGCCGGCGCGCCAGAGCACGCAGGTGTCGCTCAGGGCGGCCATGATCGCCAGCAGGGCATCGAGCCGGGCGTGGTTTTCGCTGGCACCGGCGGCGCGGCTGCGGCGCAGTTGCGGCAGGCCGTGTTCGATGACCGCCGGGAAGCCTTGCTGGGCCTGTTCGCGGGCACCGCTGGCGCCGTAACGACGGCGTACCTGGTTGCCGTGGCTGTCGGGGGCAATGGCTTGCGGGTCATCGATCAGGGCGATACGGCCGGCGCGGGCTGCCACCGTGGCGGCATCGGCGCGGGGGTCCAGGGCGCGGGCTGCCACCAGCAGGCCCAGGGCCCAGATGGCGCCGCGGTGGGTGTTGACGCCGCCGGTGGTGGTCAGCATTACCGCCTCGCCGTCGCGACCGATGCGGCCCAAGGCGGCGCGCAGGGGGGCGCCGATCTGGCCATGCTGCTCGGCGGCTTCGGCCATCTGGCGCAGGCAGGGCCACAGGGACAGGGCCGAAGCGTGCATCAGGGCCAGGGTCATGTCGCTGTGGGCGCCGCTGCTGCGGCGATCGACCAGGCCGGGTTTGGGGGAGAGTTCGGCTTCGTCGATCAGGGATTCGACGGCTAGGTCGGCCAGGTGATCGACCAAGGGGATTGTGGTTGTTTTTGCTGGCCCTATCGCCGGCAAGCCGGCTCCCACAGGGAGGGGGATGGGTTGATGAGGGGGGGTGAGCGGTTGCAGGTTGAGGGCTTTCATTACCAGCTCCTGAACCGTGCGGGCGGGTTGTAGAGGCCGCCGGACCACTCGACCAGGTCGGCGATGCTGCGCGCGGCAAGCAATTCGCGGCTGGCGTCGGTGCGGCGGATGCCCAGGTCTTCAGGCAAGGCCACCAGGCCTTGCTGGCGCAGGCGCAGGGTGTCCTTGGGATCGTGCCGCAGGCCGATGGCGGTGACGCCGGCCACGGCGGCGATCATCTGCTGGCGCTCTTCCAGGCTGCGTGCCTTGTACAGGTAGGCGATGCCCTCTTCGGTGAGCAGGTGGGTGACGTCGTCGCCGTAGATCATCACCGGCGCCAGCGGCATGCCGGCCTTCTTCGCCACCTCGACCGCGTCGAGCGTCTCGACGAAGGTGGGCTTGCCGCCTTCCTGGTAGGTCTCGACCATCTGCACCACCAGCTTGCGGCCGCGTTCGAGCATCGTGTCGGGCACGGTCATGTCCAGCCAGGCCGGGGTCGCATGGCGGCGGCCGCGCGGGTCGTGGCCCATGTTCGGGGCCCCGCCGAAACCGGCCAGGCGGCCACGGGTGACGGTGGAGGAATGGCCATCGCCATCGACCTGCAAGGTGGCGCCGATGAACAGGTCGACCGCGTACTGCCCGGCCAGCTGGCACATCATGCGGTTGGAGCGCATCGAGCCGTCGCGGCCGGTGAAGAACACGTCCGGGCGCTGGGCGATGTAGTCTTCCATGCCCAGCTCGGTGCCGAAGCAGTGCACGCTTTCGACCCAGCCGGTCTCGATGGCCGGAATCAGCGTCGGGTGCGGGTTGAGGGTCCAGTTGCGGCAGATCTTGCCTTTCAGGCCCAGCGATTCGCCGTAGGTCGGCAGGATCAGCTCGATGGCAGCGGTGTTGAAGCCGATGCCATGGTTGAGCGACTGCACCTGGTGTTTTTCGTAGATGCCGCGGATCGCCATCATCGCCATCAGCACGTGCACGGGCTTGATGTGGCGCGGGTCGCGGGTGAACAGCGGCTCGATGTAGAACGGCTGGTCGGCGACCACCACGAAATCCACCCACGAGGCCGGGATATCGACCCGTGGCAGGTCGTCGACCCGGTCCACCAGCTGGTTGACCTGGGCAATCACCAGGCCGTCGCTGAACGCGGCCGGCTCCACCAGCGCCGGGGTGTCTTCGGTGCTGGGGCCGGTGTACAGGTTGCCTTCGCGGTCGGCCATGAAGCCGGCGACCAGGGTGACATTGGGGATCAAGTCGACCAGCAGACGCGAGTACAGCTCGATATAGGTATGAATGGCGCCGACTTCGAGCAGGCCGTCTTCCAGCAACTGGCCGATGCGCAGGCTCTGCGGGCCGGCGAATGAGAAGTCGAGTTTGCGCGCGATGCCACGCTCGAACAGGTCCAGGTGCTCGGCGCGGCTGACGCTGGGCATGATCATGTGCAGGTCGTGCAGGCGCTCGGGGTCGGCCTTGGCCAGGGAACGTGAGAGGAAGTCGGCCTGCTTCTGGTTGTTGCCTTCGAGCACCACCCGGTCGCCGGGGGCGATCAGCAGTTCCAGGGCTTCGACGATGCGCTCGGTCGGTAGCACCACGCCGTCGGCGAGGTGGCGGACGCGTTCCAGGCGGCGCTGCTTCTCGGCGCGCCGCCTGGACCATTGCGGCGGTGGATTCTTCGTTATGGTCATTTGTGACTCCACGGGTTCGCTGTCGTGGAGGCACAGTAGGACGGGCTTGCCGACCCGATCAATCAAGCCGGGTGCGCGATCGTTACGCTCAGGTTAACGATCGCGCCATTTTCAGCGCCGAGGGGATGGCAAGCGAATCAGCGACCAGCCGGCCTCGGGCTCTTCCAGGACCAGGCGCACGCCGCCAAGCGGGGTGGGATCGAGCAGTTTGGGCGCCAGGTCGCCGACCATCCAGTTGGCGGTGTTGGCGGCGATGATGCGTCCATCGGCACTGATCAATACGGCCTCGTGCTCAAGACGCATGAGGCTGCACACCAGCATCTTCTCCAGGTTGTGCAGCGACAGGTCGAGCCCCGCGACACCAATGAATTGCCCCTCGACGAGGATCGGCATGGTGAACGTCAGCACGTACATGTTGGTGCCGTAGAGGTCCACGTAGGGCCCTTCGACGCTGCTGTTGCGCGAGTCGCGCGGGCGCGCGTACCAGGGCATGTTGGTGTAGTCGTAGAAGTTTTCCCGGCGCCGGTCGAAGTTCGGGCGCAGCGGCAGGGTCTTGCCGCCATCGGCCAGGTACCACCATTCAAGGTGCATTTCGCGGTCCGCCAGGCAGCCGGGCTCGACGATCACTCCGCCCCCGCAACCGAACGCGCCGGTGGCCAGCAGCTGCTCGTCGATGGCCGGGCGCAGCAAGGCCAGGTCCTTGGAGGCCGGCTGGCGCCCTTCGGCGAGCACCCGCGTCCACTGCTCGACCGCCACATCCACCAACTGCCGCACCTGGCCAAAGACGGTACCCACCGTGCTGTTGAGCTGCTGGGCACACAACAGCATTGGGTCGCTATCGATCGCGGTAGACATGGCATTTCCTCACGCAGTTATTCTTGTAGGGTGTTGTGGTCAAGGGATCAGGCCGGGCTTTCGTTACCGGCCAGCAACTCCAGACGCAGCGCCATCAGGCGCTTTATGCCGCGGCTGACATGGGCCTCGGCCAGCGCGCCGGCGAGCACCGCGTCACCGTTGACCAGGGCGTCGAGAATCGCCCGGTGTTCATGTTCGATCACGCTGACTTCGCCGCCGCCGGCGGCTTCCATCCACAGCAACTCGCCGACTTCCGACTGCAGGCGCATCTCGGCATGGGTCAGGCGCAACGACTGGGCCGCTGCCGCCACCTCGATATGGAACCGCGCATCGGCGCGGTGCCGGGCCAGGCGGGTGGTGGCCTGCTTCAGCGACTCGATGTGCTGGGCGATGCGCGCCTGTTGCTCGCGGGAGCTGCGCTGGGCGGCCAGGCGCGCGGCGGTGCCGGAAATCGCCATCTGCTCATCGCCCAGGTCGCGCAGGTCGGGGCCGCTCATTTCGCGCAGGCGGCTCAGCAACAGCGGCTCGGGCAGTTCCACCGGCGCGCAGACGAAGCTGCCGCCGTTGCGCCCGCGACGGGTTTCGATCAGCCCGCGCTGGCGCAGGACCACCAACGCTTCGCGCAAGGTCACGGTGGCCACCCCCAACTGCAGCGCCAGTTCGCTTTCGCTGGGCAGTTGCTGGCCTTCGGTGAACAGCCCCAGCTCGATGGCCTCCACCAGCCGCCGCGCCACTTCGTCGGTACGGCCTTCCTGGCGCAGGCGAATGAACGCGGTGCTGCGGGCAGTATTCAGGGCACTCATTGACTCTCCCTATTCAGTGTGTTCGACCAGGCCCTGGGGCAACGGGTTAAACGTTCAGTTCCGTATCTTATAGCGAATGGGCGGTGGCTGATACGGTCGCTGCAACGCCGCTGCAACCGCTTGAATGCGGCGCACGACCTATTATCACCAGGGGAGTTGGCAAACTTCAAACATTAAGATATGTTTTCATATGTTTACGGTTTACCACAACGATAAAACCCCTCAAGGGAACCGCCATGCAAACGAAACTACTGATCAACGGCCAGCTGATCGCAGGTGACGGCGCCAGCCATGCTGTGTACAACCCCTCCCTGGGTGAAGTCATGGTCACAATCAACGAAGCCAGCAGCGCACAGGTGGATGCCGCTGTGCAGGCGGCCGATCAGGCGTTCGATGCCTGGTCGCAAACCCCGCCCAAGGACCGCGCCGCCCTGCTGCTCAAGCTTGCCGACCGGATCGAAGCGCAGGCCGAGGTGTTTGCCTACCTGGAGTCGCAGAACTGCGGCAAGCCTTACCAGGCAGCTCTCAACGACGAAATTCCGGCCGTTGCCGACGTGTTCCGCTTTTTTGCCGGTGCCAGCCGCTGCATGAACGGCTCGGCCGGTGGCGAGTACCTGCCCGGCCACACCTCGATGATTCGCCGCGACCCGCTGGGCGTGATCGCCTCCATCGCGCCGTGGAACTACCCGCTGATGATGGTCGCCTGGAAGCTCGCCCCTGCCCTGGCCGCCGGTAACTGCGTGGTGCTCAAGCCTTCCGAGCAGACCCCGCTGACCGCACTGAAGCTGGCCGAGATCATCAACGAGCTGTTCCCGGCCGGGGTGGTCAACATCCTCTTCGGCAAAGGCCCGAGCGTGGGCGAGCCGCTGGTGACCCACCCGAAAGTGCGCCTGGTATCGCTGACCGGCTCCGTGGCCACCGGCGCGCGCATCGTCGCCAATACCGCCAGCAGCGTGAAGCGCACCCACATGGAACTGGGCGGCAAGGCCCCGGTGCTGATCTTCGACGACGCCGACATCGACGCCGCGGTCGAAGGCATCCGCGCCTTCGGCTTCTACAACGCCGGCCAGGACTGCACTGCCGCCTGCCGCCTGTATGTGCAGCAAGGCGTCTACGAGACTTTCGTGCAGAAGCTTGGCGAAGCGGTCGGCAGCATTCGCCATGGCCTGCAGGACGACCCGCAAACCGAGCTGGGCCCGCTGATCACCCGCGACCACCTGGAGCGCGTGGCAGGCTTTGTCGAGCGCGCCAAGGCGCAGCCGCACATTCGCGTCATCACCGGCGGCAACCGTGTACCGGGCCCCGGCTACTTCTTCGAGCCGACCGTGCTGGCCGATGCCCGCCAGGACGATGAGATCGTCCAGCGCGAAGTCTTCGGCCCGGTGGTCAGCGTCACCCCGTTCAGCGACGAAGCCCAGGCCCTGGCCTTTGCCAACGACTCCGACTACGGCCTCGCCTCGTCGGTCTGGACCGGTGACGTCGGCCGCGCCAACCGCCTGGCCGCGCGCCTGCAGTACGGCTGCACCTGGGTCAACACGCACTTCATGCTGGTCAGCGAAATGCCCCATGGCGGGATGAAGCAGTCCGGCTACGGCAAGGACATGTCCATGTACGGGCTGGAAGACTACACCTGCGTGCGCCACGTGATGTTCAAGCACTGAAACAGCTTTCGCTTTCGTCATAAAACATATAACACAATAGGTAATATGGCTTTAAGCGCTGACCGTGCGCCCTGCCATGACCTGAACGAGGTGTGACACCCATGCTTATCACCGGCATCAAGAGCCGCCCGGTCTATGACCGCCTGCAACCGATGACAGGTGGCCTGCGCCACCTGGTCGCCGGCCAGGGCAGCGGCGGCGCGGCCATGCTGCGCCTGATCGGCGACATGACCCCCGGCCAGCGCCAGGCCAGCACCCTGCTCTACTCCACCGAGTCGTTTTCCGGGCACAACCACCTGGCAGAACTGCGCCAGGCCCAGGTGGGCGACCTGCAGGTGTTCGACAGCAACCAGGCGCTGATCGACGGCCTGCGCCGCCTGCTGGAAAGCGCGCACATGGGCACCCGCCTGTACCTGAGCGGTTCGGAAAGCTTCATCGGCACCACCATGCAGGCCGCCAACGCGGTGGACCTGAACCGTGACGAAGTGCTGCGCGAACACAGCGGCACCCTGGTACGCCGCGTCTGGTGCGCCCACTGCGACACCTACACCGAGAACGTCACCCACCGCGTCTTCACCTGCCCCGGCTGCAAGCTGGACCTCGTGGTACGCGACCACTACTCCCGCCGCCTGGCTGCCTTCCAGGGCATCAAGGCCGACGGTGAAGTCCCGGGCGAAATGCCAGCTGCCGAGGAGCTCGACACATGAACACCCACAACGGAACCCTCAGCGTGCGGGTCACCCGCATCGAGACGCTCACCCCGGAGATCAAGCGCTTCACGTTCGTCGATCCGGACGGCAAGCACCTGCCGGCGTTTTCTGGCGGCAGCCATGTGGTCGTGGTGATGCAGGACGGTGACAAGACCCACCGCAACGCCTATTCGCTGATGGGCTCGCCCTACGATTCCAGCGCCTACCAGATCGCCGTGCGCCGAGTCGAAGACGGCCGCGGCGGCTCGCGCCACCTGCATGAAGCCGTGACAGAAGGTGCGCTGCTGCAGATTCTGCAGCCGGCCAACCTGTTCCCGCTGGCCAAGCATGCCCGCCAGCACGTGTTCATCGCCGGTGGCGTGGGGATCACCCCGGTTTACTCGCAGATGGAAGAACTGCACACCAAGCAGGCCAGCTTCGAGCTGCACCTGGCCGTGCGCGGCCCGGAGCACACCGCGCTGGGCCTGGAACTGCAAGCCCGCTATGGCGCCCGTGTGCACCTTTATGTGCAAGGCCAGGATGAGCGCATGGACATCCGCGGCATCCTCGCCGAGCGTCCGCTGGGCAGCCACGTCTACGTCTGCGGCCCGGACAGCATGATCGACGACACCGTCGACAGCGCCCACGCCCTGGGCTGGACCGACAGCCACATCCACTTCGAGCGCTTCACCGAGCAAGGCTCCACCGGCCAGCCGTTCAGCGTCACCCTGGCCCGCCAGGGCGTGACCATCGACGTGCCGCCGGACCAGTCGCTGCTCGAAGCCGCCGAACAGGCTGGCTACAAGGTGCCCTACCTGTGCCGTGGCGGTGCCTGCGGTTACTGCGAGACCGAAGTGCTGGACCTCGACGGTGAGCTGGATCACCGCGACGACTGGCTGAGCGACGAAGACAAGCTGAGCCAACGCAAATTCATGCCGTGCGTATCCCGGGCCTCCTGCAGCCGCCTGGTCGTAGACCTCTGAGACGAGAACAAGAAACCATGACCGTGTTCAAGCCGATCGAAACCTATTCCGACGACTACTCCTACAGCAACAGCCGCGACGCCATCCTGCGCCTGCCCTTCCCCTACCCGGAAGACCAGTACATGTACTCGATGAACGTCGAGCCGCATGTGCCGTTCGGGGTCGGCGCCCTGCGCGCCCAGTTCGACATCGACGAGCACTACATCTCCGAGTGCCACCACCGCGCGCAGACCCTCGACAGCCAGCCGGGCGTGCACTACGCCGCGCTGCCGCACATGATGGAAGCGCAGTGGGACTTGCTGGAGCTGCTGATGGAGTCCTACTCGCGGGACTTCCCCGAGCACTTCACCCTGGAGAAGAACGGCAGCCAGTGGCACTGGATCAACCGCCCGCTGCAGATCGACCAGACCTTCACCTTCGGCGACGCCAGCACCCTGCCGATGGAGCCGATGGAATACATCACCCGCCAGGCCCAGGGCGAATTCATCCTCCTCGAAGAGCGTGACGAGACCTTGGTGATGGGCGCCGGCATGGCCACCCAGCGCGCCGACTATTCGCTGCGCTTCAACCTGGGCATGAGCTTCATGGAGTTCCACGGCCCGGTGCCGAAACTGCACGAGATGGGCATCCTGCAGCGCGCCTTGAAGTTCCTGCTGCGCCTGCGCCCAGGCCACCCGGTGCGCCGCACCAACTGGTCGATCACCGTCAACCCGCGCCTGGAAACCTCGGCCGAGACCCTGCCGGACTGGGCCCCGGACCGCACCACCGTGACCGCGGAAAACGCAGGCGAGCTGGTCAACCTGCGCATCGAACTGCAACCGCTGCACCGCCTGCCGCGCAGCAACGCCGTGCTGTTCCCGGTGCGCACCTACCTGGTGAGCCTCAAGGAGCTGGCCGAGGCCGCGCCGCAGTGGGCCAAGCGCATGCACCGGGTGATCCGCGACCTGGACCAGGAACTGGTCGACTACAAGGGCTTCACCCGTTACCGCGACGCCATGGTCACTTGGCTGTCGCAGTACGACGACGGTACGCCTGTCGACGAAAGTCTGCAGCAGTAAGTTTTTTTCCCACGAGCGCGCCATACTGGCGCGCTTTTTAGTAACGCTGTGCATGCCAACCAGGGATTACCCCGATGAAAACAACAATACGCAATGCCTTGCCCGAAAGCTGGAGCCTGGTGTTCTCCGCCGCCGCCTCCGCTTATGGTGTGGGCCTGCTCGGCCTTTGGGCGCTACCGTTCCTGATCAGCGCGATCATCAATGACCTCAAGCTCAACGAAGCCCAGGCCGGGCTGCTGATGTCGGCCGAATTCATCTTCACCATGCTCGCCTCCCTGCTGGTAGCACCCCTCATGGGCCGCGCCCCGCGCCGCACCCTGGCGCTGGGCGGCACCCTGCTGGCGATCGCTGCCAACCTGGTCAGTGCGCACATGACCGACCTTTATGCCCTGGGCGCCGTGCGCTGCGTGGCCGGGGTCGGCGCGGGCCTGGCGCTGGCGTGCGGCAACGCCTGCGTGGCCAGCGCCAAGCAGCCCGACCGTATCGCCGGGCACATGAACATCCTCTCGGTGCTGCTGATGATCGTGGTCATGCTCGGCTACGCCAAGGTCATGGCGCTGTACGGCCTGGCCGGGCTGTACAACGCCATGGCCGCGACCATGGCGGTCATGCTGCTGGCGATCCCGGTGATGGAGCAGCGTGCACCGGTGCTCGAAGCGACGGTGGCGACGCACAAAGGCCCTGGCAATGTGCTGCTGAGCCTGCCGGCCATCTGCATGATGCTGGCGATGTTCGTGTTCCAGGCCCGCGACACCATGGGCTGGGCGTTCGTCGAACGCATCGGCACCCTGGTCGGCTACAACGGTGACGAACTGGGCGTGTTGCTGTCGTTCCAGTCGTTCGTCGGCCTGATCGGTCCGCTGCTGGCGGCGATGATCGGCAAGCGCTTCGGCCTGAGCACTCCGGTGATCCTGGCCATTCTGCTGACCGGCGCGACCAGCCTGTGCTACGTGCTGGGCGAGCACTCCAAGACCATGTACACCATTGGCGTGATGACCATCTGCATCACCTACTTCTATGCCCTGAGCTACCTGACCGGGCTGGCGGCGGCGCTGGACCGCGAAGGGCGTGTGGTGGCGGCTGCCAGTAGCTTCCTGAGCCTGGGGCTGGCGGTAGGGCCGGCGATTTCCGGTGGGTTGATCTCGCTGGGCGGGTTCAGTCTGGCGGCCTGGGGTATTGGCGTTACCGTGGTGCTGACGTTGATGCTGGTGGCTATCCCCTTGGCGAGCATTCGCCGTGAGCACGTGCCTGCAGGACTGGCGACCGCCTGAGGTTCGGCGGGGCGGTTGAGATCGAGCGCCGCCCGCGCGGCGCATCGCAGATAAATCCGCTCCTACATTGGTTGCAACGTGCCTATGTCTGATTGGCCATGGTACGTTTCAACAAGTTTTGTAGGAGCGGATTCATCCGCGATGCGCCGCGCGAGCGGCGCTCGATCATGACAGCGCCGAAAACCTCGCCCTCATGCATATAAGGCAAAAATGCAGGCCACCCCTGCATTTTTGCCGATTGTGGACGGCAAATTCGCATGCCACGATCTCGCGATACTCCAGCGCCCTCCAAACTTCACTTGGAAAATCAATAACAAAGCAGGGAGAACGCGATGACCGCGCACGCTCATACCTCGGCAACGGCTCATGTACTGGCCGAGGTCCGCAACCAGATTGGCCACCTCACCCTCAACCGCCCCACCGGCCTCAATGCCTTGACCCTCGACATGGTGCGCAGCCTGCGCCAGCAGTTCGACGCCTGGGCCGAAGACCCGCAGGTGCTGGCCGTGGTGCTGCGCGGCGAAGGCCCCAAGGGCTTCTGCGCCGGTGGCGATATCCGCTCGCTGTACGACAGCTACAAGGCCGGCGACACGCTGCATGAAGACTTCTTCGTCGAGGAATACGCCCTCGACCTGCTGATCCACCGCTACCGCAAGCCGGTGCTGGTGCTGATGGACGGTTTCACCCTCGGTGGCGGCATGGGCCTGGCCCAGGGCTGCGACCTGCGTATCGTCACCGAGCGCAGCCGCTTAGGGATGCCCGAGGTCGGCATCGGCTACTTCCCGGATGTCGGCGGCAGCTACTTCCTGTCGCGCATTCCGGGCGAGCTGGGCACCTACCTGGGCGTCAGCGGTGCCCAGATCCAGGCCGCCGACGCGCTGTACTGCGGGCTTGCCGACTGGTACCTGACCAGCGACAAGCTCGCGGCCCTGGATGAAGGCCTGGACCGCCTGACCTTCACCGAGCACCCGCTCAAGGACCTGCAGAACCTGCTGGCCAAGCTCGGCAGCCAGACCCTGGACGACGCGCCGCTGGAGAAGCTGCGCCCGGCCATCGACCACTTCTTCGCCCTGCCCGACCCGGCGGCGATCATCGAACAACTGCGTGCCGTCAGCATCGGCGACAGTCATCTATGGGCCCTGGCCACCGCCGACCAGCTGGAAAGCCGCTCGCCCCTGGCGATGGCGGTTACTCTGGAAATGCTGCGCCGTGGCCGTCACCTGTCGCTGGACGACTGCTTCGCCCTGGAGCTGCACCTGGACCGCCAGTGGTTCCAGTACGGCGACATCATCGAGGGCGTGCGCGCCCTGATCATCGACAAGGACAAGCAGCCGCGCTGGAACCCGCCAACCTTGGACGGCCTGCAACGCCAGCGGGTCGAGCAATTCTTCGAAGGCCTGTGAGCCCGGGAGTACAGCAATGCAAGACCTGGAACTGAGCGAAGAGCAGATCATGATCCGCGACATGGCCCGGGACTTCGCCCGTGGCGAGATCGCCCCGCACGCCCAGGCGTGGGAAAAGGCTGGCTGGATCGACGACGGCGTGGTGCGCAAGATGGGCGAACTGGGCCTGCTGGGCATGGTGGTGCCGGAGGAGTTCGGTGGCAGCTACACCGACTACGTCGCCTATGCCCTGGCCGTCGAGGAAATCGCCGCTGGCTGCGGCGCTACCGGGGCGATGATGAGCATCCACAACTCGGTGGGCTGCGGCCCGCTGCTGGCCTACGGCACGCCTGAGCAACAGCAGACGTGGCTGCCACGGCTGGCCAGTGGCGAGGTGATCGGCTGCTTCTGCCTGACCGAGCCGCAGGCTGGCTCCGAGGCGCACAACCTGCGTACCCGGGCCGAACTGGTTGACGGTGAATGGGTGATCAACGGCGCCAAGCAGTTCGTCAGCAACGCCCGCCGTGCGGGCTTGGCGATCGTCTTTGCGGTGACCGACCCGGACCTGGGCAAGAAAGGCCTGTCGGCCTTCCTGGTGCCGACCGACAACCCAGGCTTCAAGGTCGACCGCAGCGAACACAAGATGGGCATTCGCGCCTCCGACACCTGCGCCGTGACCTTCGACAACTGCCGTATCCCTGCCGCCAACCTGCTGGGCGCGCGCGGCAAGGGCCTGGCCATTGCCCTGTCCAACCTCGAAGGTGGGCGTATCGGCATTGGTGCCCAGGCGCTGGGGATTGCCCGTGCGGCGTTCGAGGCGGCGCTGGTGTACTCGCGTGAGCGGGTGCAGTTCGGCAAGCCGATCAACGAGCACCAGAGCATCGCCAACCTGCTGGCCGACATGCAGGTTCAGGTCAATGCCGCGCGGCTACTGATTCTGCACGCCGCGCGCCTGCGCACGGCTGGCAAGCCGTGCTTGTCGGAGGCTTCACAGGCGAAGCTGTTCGCCTCGGAGATGGCTGAGCGGGTCTGCTCGATGGCGATCCAGGTGCATGGGGGGTATGGCTACCTGGAGGATTACCCGGTGGAGCGGCATTATCGGGATGCGCGGATTACCCAGATCTATGAAGGGTCCAGCGAGATTCAGCGGATGCTGATTGCGCGGGAGTTGAAGCACTATCCGTTGTGATGCTACCGGCCTCATCGCCGGCAAGCCGGCTCCCACAGGTACGGCAGCGCCGCTGATAATGTGGGAGCCGGCTTGCCGGCGATGAGGCCGGTACAGTCAGCGCCGCTGCCTGAAGGTCTCCGAAGGCAGCTCGCCAAACCGCTGCCGATAGATCTCCGAAAACCGCCCCAGGTGCATGAAGCCATAATCCATGGCCAACTCGGTCACGCTGCGCACCGTGCAACTGCCATCCCTAAGACACGCATGCACCCGTTCCAGCTTGCGCTGGCGCACGTACTGCTTGGGCGTGGTGCCCAGTTGCCGGTCGAACAGCGCATACAACGACCGCACACTCATGCACGCCTGCTCCGCCAACGTCTCGGCCGCCAGCTCCAGCTTCAGGTTGCGATCGACATAATCAAGTATCCGCTCCAGCCCCGCCCCAGGGTTGCCCAGGTGCTCGCGCCGGATATTGGTGCTCATCAAGGTCAATAGCTTGCTTGCCACGATCTCGCTGTAGTGCCCCTGCACGCGCGGCAGCGAATCGCTGACCTCGGCCTCATGGCAGACCATGCCCAGCAGGTTGACGAAACCGTCCAGCTCGTCCAGTCGATAATGGTTGCGCAAGAACCGCACCCCGCCCTCCGGCCGTTGCCAGCGTTGTTCTTCGCAGATCGAGTCGAGCAGCCGGGTGGGCACCTTGAGGATGAACTTCTCGCAGTCGTCCGAGTAGGTCAGGTCGACCGGGTCGTCCGGGTTGATCAGCAACAGCTCGCCAGGCACCAGGTGGTGCTCGCGCTGGTGGCCGCGCCACAGGCAGTTGCCGTTGAGCAGCACCTGCAGGTGGAAGATGGTTTCCAGTGCCGGTGAGGTGACGCGCACACTGCCGCCGTAGCTGATGCGGCACAGGTCGAGGTCGGCGAACTTGCGGTGGCTGAGGCTGGCTTGAGGATGGGTGGTGCGTGACAAGCCGATGCAGTGCTGGCCGACGTGCCGGTTGACGTAGTCGGACACGGCATACGGGTCGGCGTGATGGAACACGCTACTGCGCTCGCTCAGCAGGCGGCTTTCCATAGGCAAGGCACTCGGTGTCGTTATTGTTCTGGGCGCCGCTTCCTACAGGCTCGGGGGCCTGTGGTCGCGGTCGGTCACGGTCATTGAACGATACACTAAGCAAAAGGTGGGGGTTGGGCAATGCGACCTGTGGATTGGGTGGGCGGATAGCGGACAGGGGCGTGGGTTGGGTTGCGCGATAATCGAACGGTTTTGCAATTTGTGGCGATGGGGCCCGGAAGCACAACCTCACACCCTGTTGCACGCCAGCGCCTGACCCCCGTCACTGCACCGGCAGGAAGTTCATCAGCAACAGGCTCTGGGCATAGTTGAGCCCGATCCGCCGGTAGCGTTCATCCAGTAGCTCGGCGAGCAGATCCAGGCGTGCCACGATCTTGCCGAACTCGACGGCAAAGCTCAGGTTGCTGCCCTCTTCGGAGATTTCGTTGGAAAACAACAGCAGCACGCCGTTGACATCCTGGCGCTGGCTGAGCATCCAGGTCGCCTTCTCGATGTTGCGCGCGGCGTTGTTGACGAACAGCGGGTCGATGGTATCGGTCATGTAGAAATCGGTACGCCCGCCGTGCGCGGTGATCAGCATGCTGCCGATGGCGTAGATGAAGGCGCCGACCCGGTCACCGCGAAACTCCGGGCTCAGGGCATAGCTCAGGGCAGCCAGGTCGCGGCGGTCGCCCAGCTGCGCCAAGGGCTGGCGCTGTTCGATGGCGATGCGAATCTGTCGCTCGGCGGTGGCGGCATCGAGGTAGCCGGACATCTTCCACTGGTTGGGGTTGCGCAGGTACAGCTTGTTCATCAGCAGGTACAGGCTCTGCAGGTTGTCGCGCATCGACAGCGTGGCCAGGCGATCGACGCTGGTCTGGAACAGCTCGCTGGGCTTGCCGTTGCCGAACTGGCTGACGATGTCATGGCCTTGTTGCTGGGTACAGGCGCCCAGGCAGATCAGGGCGCCTGCCAACAGCAGGCGGGGGAAGAATTCGGGTTTGCTTGCAACCATCGGCACCGGGACGAAATCGGCGGCCGCGCGGGGATCGGCGTGGCCTGGCCAAGACATAGAGCCCGGAAATGGGAAAAAGTGCGATGTCTGCCTGTCATGGCCTCATCGCCGGCAAGCCGGCTCCCACAGGTACACCACCCACCTTCAGGTCAGTGTTTACCCTGTGGGAGCCGGCTTGCCGGCGATGAGGCCGGTACAGCCCCTGCACCTACATGGCGTGACGCAACATCTCCACCATCTGTGCATGCAGCGCCGGATCGCCACAGGCCACCACGCACCCACCCTCCTGCGCCGAGCTGCCATCCCAGGCAGTCATCACCCCGCCCGCCCCTTCGATGATCGGCATCAACGCCTGCACGTCATAGGGCTGCAGACTCGCCTCGACGATCACATCGACGAAGCCCGAAGCCAGCATGCAATAGGCGTAGCAGTCGCCACCGTAACGCATCAGCCGCGCCTTGCCAGCCACGGCTTCGAAGGCCGACTTGCGCTCGGCCGTGTCGAACATGTCCGGCGTGGTGCACATCAAGGTGGCCGACGCCAGGTCCGCACAGGCCCGGGTTTTCAGCGGCGTGCCACTGCGCCAGGCGCCTTCGGGCGTACCCACGAAGCGCTCACCGGTGAACGGCTGGTTCATCACCCCAAGCACCGGGCGCGTGCCATCGTTCAGCGCAATCAGCGTGCCCCACAACGGCAGGCCGGTGATGAACGCACGGGTGCCGTCGATAGGGTCGAGCACCCAGGTCAGCGGGCTGCTGCCCACTGCCACGCCCGCCTCTTCACCGAGAATGCCGTGCTCGGGGTAGCGCGCCTGGATCAGCGCGCGCATGGCGTCTTCGGCCGCCTTGTCAGCCACGGTCACCGGGTCGTACAAGCGCCCGCCCTTGTCCTCGACGTCCAGGCTGGCGCGAAAGTACGGCTGGATCGCTGCTGCAGCGGCATCGGCCAACTGCTCGGCGAAGGCGCGGTATTCGGCGATCTGTTCGGCATTCAGGGACATGGGGCGGGACCTCGAGGTAGAAGTTGGGGCTCGCATCATACCCGAGTGGCCAACGCCTGCGTGCCAGCCGCAGCTGGGTCTAGACTGAACAGACCACGAGGCATGAACCGGGGGGCTGCCCACACGAGGAGGTGTGCGATGAGCCAGTTCAAGCGTTTGTTCGTCATGCTCGGCCCGCAGATGCGCCACACGCCAGCCCTGCAACGTGCAGCGGCATTGGCGGAGTCCAACGGTGCACTGCTGGATATCAACGTATTCGTCGACGACGTCGACACCTTTGGCTTGATGGGCGACGGTCATGAGCGCGAGCGCCTGCTCACCGACAACCGCCAGTGGCTGATCGACCAGGCCGAGCAACTGGGCAATGCCGGGCTCGATGTGTCCACCGAGCTGCTGCTGACCCGCGACCCGCTGGGCAGCGTCCTCGAACGCATGGAACAAGTGGGCTGCGACCTGCTGGTCAAGGACGTGCAGCACGAACCCGTGCTCAAGCGCCTGCTGGTGACCCCACTGGACTGGCAACTGCTCAAGAACAGCCCGGTGGCGGTGCACCTGGTCAGCGACATCCGCCTGCCGCTGCCCCGGCAGATCGCCGCGGCGGTCGACCTCAATAGCCATGGCGCCGGCGAACACCTGGACGAGCAGGTGATCCACTGCGCCCATGCCCTGGCCCTGCAGTGCAACGCCGAACTGCACTTGCTGCATGTGTGCGATGCGAGCAAGACCCACATCGCCGATTTCGGCGCCGGCACGGTGACCATGCCTGGCTTCGATGCCAGCGTGCGCAGCGGCCAGCGCGCGGCGTTCAACCGGCTCGGCGACCATCATCAGATCGCGCTCGACCGCCGGCATTTCCTCGAAGGCGCCGCGACACGGGCGATCGCCCAGTTCGTCAGCCACAGCCGGATGGATGTGATCGTGATGGGCAGCCACCGGCACGATGCCATGCAGACGTTCCTCGGCGGCACCACGGCCCATGTGCTGGAGCATCCGCTGTGCAACGTGCTGGCGATCAAGGGGGCGCAATAAGTTTTAGCAGCTCATCGGCGCCCACCTTTCTCGTGCAGGTGCAGGCTTGCACGCGGAAAGGCCCGGGCGGCGACGACTATGGTATGTGGTACACCAGTACCACTTAAATATAATGCATTTGATAATGATTCGTAGTAGTTTCGCGGCGCGTCCCCACCCCTCTCAGCGCCCTACTTCAGGATCGTACCGTCGATGCGTCGCACGTTCGTTTCGCTTTGTGTGCTTCAAGCCATCTCCCCCCTGGCCCTTGCCGAGCCTGCACCTGCCAGCGACCCTGCAAGCATCGAGCTGCAGGCCCTGAACATCACCAGCAGCGCCGACAGCGAGCGCGCCGATGGCCCGGTCGAGGGCTATCGGGCCACCCGCTCGGCCAGCGCCACGCGTACCGACACCGCCCTGCATGAAACCCCGCAGTCGATCAGCGTGGTGCCCAAGGATGTGCTCGAAGACATCGGCGCCACGCGCCTGCAGGATGGCCTGGACTACGCCGGCGGCGTCGGTCGCGCCAACAACTTCGGTGGCCAGGGCCTGACCACGTTCACCGTGCGCGGCTTCACCACCGGCGAGTTCTACCGTAACGGCTTCCCGATCAACCGCGGCTACCCCAATGCGCCCGACGCCAATACCGTCGAGCGCCTGGAAGTGATTCGCGGCCCCGCCACCAGCCTGTATGGCCGTGGCGACCCTGGCGGGACCTTCAATGTAGTCAGCAAACAGCCGCTGGCCGAGCCCAAGGTGACCTTGGGTAGCCAGTTCGATGACCAGGGCATGCACCGCGCCACCCTGGACGCTACCGGGCCGCTCAATCAGGACGGTTCGCTGGCCTATCGCCTGAACGTGCTGGGCGAAGGTGGCGAGAGCTTCCGCGATGATGTCGAGAGCGAACGCTACGACGTCGCGCCGGTGATCAGCTGGCAGGTGAACGACGCCACCAGGCTGGTCTTCGAGGGCGACTTCATGCGCAACAACCACCCCCTGGACCGTGGCCTGACCCGCCTGCCTGGCCAGCGCGGCACGGCCTCGCGCGACACCTACATCTGGGAGAAAGGCAGCGACAACCTGCTGCACAACGACAACGACATGGCGCAACTGCGCTTCGAGCACGCCCTCGACGACAACTGGACACTCGGCGGCGGCCTGCAGTGGCTGGACGGCTCGCTCAAGGGCAACGCCGTCGAAGCCAATGGCCTGCAGGCGGACGGCCGCACCTTGGGGCGCAACTTCAATTACCGCAAGCTGGAGTGGACCGACCGCGACTATCAGCTCAACCTCACCGGCCACTTCGACACCGGCGGCTTCGCCCATACGCTGCTGACCGGCATCGAATACGAAGACTACGACTACAACTCAATCATCCAGCGCTCGGCCGCCGGCAGCGGCGCCTACCCGATCGACATCTTCGACCCGGTGCTGGGCCAGCCCCGCCCTGCCCTGACCCGTACCACCACCTTCGACAAGGAGAACCTCAAGACCTGGGCCGTCTTCGTCCAGGATCAGGTTGCCTTGACCGAGCGCCTGAAGGCCCTCGCCGGCGTGCGCTTCGAGCGCTACGAGCATGACTACGACAACAAGCTCAACAATGCCGGTGACTTCAGCAAGGGCGAAAACGGCGTGACCCCACGCTTTGGCCTGATCTATGACCTCACCGACAGCGTGGCGGTCTATGCCAACACCGCGCGCTCGTTCAAGCCCAACAGCGGTGCCAGTCTGCAAGGCAGTGGCTTCGACCCGGAGAAAGGCAAGTCATACGAACTGGGCGTGAAATGGCAGGCGCTGGATCGCCAGCTGAGCATCGACGCGGCGATCTACCACATCGTCAAGGAGAACGTGCTGACCCGCGACCCGAACGACCCGACCGGCACCTACAGTATTGCCGCGGGCGAAGTGCGCAGCCGTGGCCTGGACATCAACATTGCCGGCAACCTCACGCCCGAATGGCGCGTGATCGGTGGCTATGCCTACGTCGATGCCGAAGTGACCGAGGACAACACGGTACCCACCGGCACGCGCCTGGCGAACATTCCGCGCAACAGCTTCAGCCTGCTGAACACCTACGAGTTCCAGGATGGGTTGGCCAAGGGCCTGGGCCTGGGGGTTGGGGTGAAGTACATCGATGACCGCGCCGGGCAGACTGCCGCGACCACCTACACCATGGAGCGCTACAGCGTGGTCGACCTGCTCAGCTTCTACAAGGTCAACGAGCACGTGCGGCTGAACCTGGATGTGAAGAACCTGTTCAACAAAGGCTATGACGAAGGGGCGTTCAATACCTACGTCTACCCAGGCGCACCGCGCACCGTACAGGCCGGAGTGTCTTACACCTTCTGAAGGGCTGGGGCCGCGCTGCGGCCCCCTGCTACTCAGAACCCTTTGCTGTAGAACAGCGAGTACGACTCGATGCCGTCGTTCGGCTGGTTGATACCGGCATTGGAGTAGTGCATGACACGCAGGCCGATCTTCTGCTCCCCCGGCAGCTTCAGGCCAAAGCCGATACGGTCTTCGAAGTTGACCGACGAGCCCAGTTGCTGATTGCCCACATCGGTCTTGGAGAACGCCGCCAGGCCGATACCGGCCTCGATGTAAGGGGTGTAGGTGAAACCGCTGAACTCGTAGGTGAACACCGGGCTGAACGACAGCGAGTGGGCACCACTGAAATCACCCCCTTCCCAATAGGTGTAGGCCGCATCCCAGTAGCCGGTGACGTAACCGGTGTTGCTTTCCAGCCATTTCTTGTCCCAGTCGAAGGACATGCCGATACGGTAGGTCATGTCCCCCTGGCCGGTGGCGCCAATGGCCCCGGACACCTGCGCAGCCTGAGCAAGGTTGGTCGCGGTGAATGCCAATACGGCGGCGGCCAGCGAAGCGGCTAGACGGGTATTCATTGATGACTTCTCCTGATGGTCGACATGGCAAGCGGGGGCTTGGGCCCCTCGATTTTTTCGGTGACAAGTACATTCAACTGGTCACACGATGTAATACCTTTCTGATTATTGTTCAGATAATCAGAAAGTTGAAAGTGAATTGCCACTAATGGCTAATCTCTTTTTCGCCCTCGGCGGCCGGGTTTCAATCGTACTCAGCCTCCTCATGTTCACCCAGCAAACGGCGCTGCCGGGGCGTGGCCGCCTGCAACACGTGCGGGTTGAACTGCCAGCTCAGGTACGGTGAAAACTTTTGCGCCACCATGCGCCGCCCGTAGTGCACCTGCAGCATGTCGCGCTCGCGGGTGTTGCTGCAGTTGGCGCCCGCGCTGTGCCAGACGTCACTGCGAAACACCAGCGCATCGCCCGCCTGGCACAACACCGATTGCGCCTCGCGCCCCTGCCATTGCAGCTCGCCAGCTTGCGGCGGTCGTGCCGCACGGTGGCTGCCGGGCACGATACAGGTCGGCCCGATGCTGGGGTCGATGTCGCAGAGGTACAGCTGCGCCGTAAGAATGTTCATAGGCTGGACGAAGTCATCACGCTCGCTGATCCACGCCGGGAGTTGCATGGGCAGATGATCCAGGTGCAAGCCCATGCCCGGGTAGCCGGGGTGGCTGCGCCAGGCGGTCTGGCCGATCACGTGACAATCGCTACCCAGCGCTGCCTCGGCCAGGGCGATCAGCGGGGGCAGGTCGAGAAACGGCAGCCACAGCGGGTGGCGATTGAAGACACATTTGTAGTGTTCGAGCAGCCCTTGGTAATCCCAGTGGATGGGCTGCAGGTCATCGATGGCGCAGCGCAGCAACGCCACCTGCAGGGGGTCGAGCACACCGGGCAGCAGCACGTAGCCCTGCTCCTGCAACTGCTTCAATTGAACGTCCAGTCCCATGGCGATGTGCTCCTCCCTGCGCGGAGTACATTTGTACTCCGCGCCATCTCTGCCCTCTTAACGCCAGTTGAGGTTCACCGTGGCAGGTGCCTTGCCGTTCACGGTCACGTGCTGCTGCACCGTAGTGCCGTCAGCCTGCCCGATCACGCGGTACTGGCCCGGTGGCAGCTGTACGTATAGCAATGGCCCCGCATCCTGCAGGCTGAGCAACGAGCTGCCTTGGGCGTTCTGGATGTCCACCGAAGCGCCGCTCTGGAACTTGCCGTCGGGCCCGGTCGAGAGTTCTACGTGAAGGTCGTAGCCTGGGGTCTTGCGCAGGGCATTGGCTTCGTCCTGGCCTATGCCGCCTTCCAGGTAGCGAATGCCGTTCTGCTCCTGCGGTTGCAGTTGCACGGCTTGCATGTCGACCGGGGCATTCAGGTCCGCGGCGGCGGCGAGGGTCCAGGGCAATGCCAAGGTGACCAGCAGTGCTGCACCCAGGGCGTAGTGATGAGTACGCATGGTTAGCTCCTCCTTGTGGAGATGGCTCACCTACATTGGATGCCCGGCCAGCGGCGAGGTTCATGCCGCGCGGCGTTCTTCGAGCAGTTTCACGAACATGCTCAGGCTGCGCGACACGGTGCCCCGACGCCACACCAGCCAGGTCTTGAGGTAGCGGAAATCCTCCGACATCGGCCAGGCGCTGACCGTGCTGCAGCCGGGCATGTTGTCGAGCATGCTGCGCGGCAACATGGCCAGGCCCGCGCCGGCGCTGACGCAGGCGAGCATGCCGTGGTACGACTCCATTTCATGGATCTTGCCTGGCACCGCCTGGTCATGGACGAACCAGTTCTCGAAGTGGTGGCGATACGAGCAATTGGCACGGAAGGCGTAGATGCTCGCGCCATTGACGTCCTGGGCGCGGCTCACCGGCGCATGGTTGAGCGGCGAGATGATCACCATCTCCTCTTCGAACACCGGCATGCCTTCGAGGGTCGGGTGCAGCACCGGCCCATCGACGAACGCCGCCACCAGACGTCCGGACAGCACGCCTTCGAGCATGGTCCCCGAAGGCCCGGTGGACAGGTCGAGGTCGACCTTGGGGTAACGCTGATTGTACGCCGCCAACAGCGCCGGAATGCGCACCGCCGCCGTGCTCTCCAGCGATCCCAGGGCGAAGGTGCCCTGCGGATCTTCGCCGGCCACGGTCAGCCGTGCTTCGTGCACCAGGTCGAGGATCCGCCGGGTGTATTCGAGGAAATTCCAGCCAGCTGGCGACAGGCGCAGGCGGCTCTTTTCGCGAATGAACAGCTCGACGCCAAGGTCTTCTTCCAACTGCTTGATGCGGGTGGTCAGGTTCGACGGCACCCGATGGATGTGCTGGGCGGCGGCGCTGATGCTGCCCTGCTCGGCCACGGCTTTGAAGATCTCCAGTTGCACCAGGTCCACAGTCATTCTCCAAACGTGAATGTTTCGCTCATTATTATTCAGTTTTCATTAAAGCTATAGCCCACTAGTCTGGCGTCACTGATTAACAACAAAGAGTGCCCCGCCATGAGTGCGATCAGCAGCCTGACCCACGCCATCTCCGTCGACCCATTCAGCGGCGAACAGATCGGCGCCTACCCCTTCGACACCGACGCCGCACTGGAAGCGGCGCTGCAACGCGCCAAGGCGGGCTATAGCCAGTGGCGCCAAGTGTCGCTGGGTCAGCGCAGCGAATACCTGCTCGCCCTGGCCAGCACCCTGGAAGCCAAGGCCGAAGCCTTCGCGCAGATGATCAGCCACGAAATCGGCAAGCCGATCAGCCAGGCCCGCGGTGAAGTGAGCAAATGCGTCGGCCTGTGCCGTTGGTACGCCGAGCACGGCCCAGCCATGCTGGCCGCAGAACCGACCCAGGTGGAAAAGGCGCGTATCGAATACCGCCCGCTGGGCCCGATCCTGGCCGTGATGCCGTGGAACTTCCCGATCTGGCAGGTGCTGCGCGGCGCGGTGCCAGCGATTCTGGCCGGCAACACCTACGTGCTCAAGCACGCCCCGAACGTGATGGGCAGCGCTTACCTGCTGGGTGAACTGTTCAAGGACGCAGGTGTGCCTGAAGGCGTGTTCGAGGTACTGAACGTGACGCCCGAGGGCGTCACCCGCGCCATCAACGACCCGCGTATCGCCGCCGTGACCCTCACCGGCAGCGTGCGCGCCGGCATGGCCATCGGAGCCCAGGCTGGTGCCGCGCTGAAGAAGTGCGTGCTCGAGCTGGGCGGTTCCGATCCGTTCATCGTGCTGGCCGACGCCGACCTGGACGCCGCGGTCAAGGCTGCTGTGATTGGCCGCTACCAGAACACTGGCCAGGTCTGCGCCGCCGCCAAGCGTCTGATCGTCGAAGAAAGCATCGTCGAGGCATTCACGCGCAAGTTCGTCGAGGCGACGCGCCAGCTGAAAATCGGCAACCCGCTGCAGGACGACACCTACATCGGCCCGATGGCCCGCTATGACCTGCGCGACGAGCTCGATGGCCAGGTTCAGGCGACCCTGGCCGAAGGTGCCACCCTGCTGCTGGGTGGCAGCAAGGTCGAAGGCGTCGGCAACTTCTATGCACCGACCGTGTTCGCCAACGTGACCGCGGAAATGACGGCGTTCAAGCAGGAGCTGTTCGGGCCGGTGGCGGCGATCATCACCGCCCGCGATGCCGACCACGCCGTGGAGCTGGCCAACGACAGCGAGTTCGGTCTGGCGTCGACCATCTACACCGCCGACTATGCCCTGGCCGAGCGCATGACGGCGGCGCTGGAGACTGGGGGCGTGTTCATCAACGGCTACTGCGCCTCTGACCCCCGTGTGGCGTTTGGTGGCGTGAAGAAGAGTGGTTTCGGGCGGGAGCTGTCGCACTTTGGCGTGCGTGAGTTCACCAATGCGCAGACGGTTTGGCTGGATCGGAACTGATTCGCTGAACTAGGGCTGCGGTGCAGCCCAATCGCCGGCAAGCCGGCTCCCACAGGTACAGCACAGCGGCTGAAAGTTGCGCAGAACTTTGTGGGAGCCGGCTTGCCGGCAATTGGGCCGCACAGCGGCCCCCCTCAATCCCTGACCTGGTCCTTGACCCAGTCCAGCATCCCCCCCGGCACGATCAGTTCATGCCGCGCCCGCGAACACGCGGTATACAACCCCGCCAACATCCGCGCCCGTTCATTGCGGTTGCCCGCCGTTGTCGGCGCAACCATCAATTCCGGCGACACCATCACCCGCGCGAACTCCATGTTCTTCACATCCCGAACCCGCCCCAGGAACAGCTTCGGCGCCTTGTCCCAGCGATAACGGCTCTTGGCCTTGGCGAAGTGCTCGGGGGTGTAGCCCTTGCGCAGCATGCCGGCCACGGCAGCAAAGGCCTTGTCGTCGCCCTTGTCCTGCTCCAACGCCTGCCAGCTGGGATAGCGGAACAACATCGGGTGGCGCGCCCGGGTGCCGTAGCGGTACAGCTCGATGCAGTCCTCGACGAACAGCTCGAAGTCCTTGCGCGCGCTTTTCAACAGTACGAACGGCACGCCTTGGTGTGTCAGGCGCTGGAACCAGCCGAACAGCCCCCATTCATCGTCGACGATCAGCGCCGTAGGCTGCTCGGGCACTGTCACCGCGTCGAAGAAGCTGACCCGGGTGTAATGCTCGGCACTGCCACTGAAGGCGGCCTGGATGGCGGATGGGTGCGCCTGGATCAGCGGGTTGAGCACGTTGTCCATGGCCGGCCCGGCGCGCAACGAGTGGTCGATGTAGCGCTGGCGGATGAAGCTGCCGTGGTGCGGGCTCAAGCCATTGAGGTTCTGCAGCTCATCGCCCAGGGCGATGACTGACTGCGGGCTGCGGTCGAGCACGGCAAGCATCGGTGCGGACAGCTCGTGGGCTTCGTCGACGATGACGTGGGTGTAGCGGCTGTCGATTACCTCGGCAGTCAGCGACAACAGCTTGACCCGGTGGTAATCGCGCACCGGCAGCTGGATCTCGCGGGTCGAGGGGCGAATCAACTCTTGCCAGTACAGCCGGGCTTTCTCCAGCAGCACTTCCTGATCCAGCGGCGAGGTACCCGGGCCGGCCCAGGGCAGGTGATGCAACTGCAGCTGGCTGTCGCCGCTGCGGCAGAAACTGCGCACGGCCTTGATGCACAAGGCCACCACGTCACGCGCGGCCAGCGGCCCGATGTCGGGAATGGCCAGCCATCTCACCACCTGCGCCTCCTGCGGGCGCCATGACAGCTTGGTACGGTACGGGTCGCGCAGGCGCCAGCCGTTGCTGGTGAGGTCACGGTTGAGGATCTCGTCGGCCAGCTGGCCGAAGGTCATCGCCGTGTAGGCGGCGGCGTCCTTGACCCGTGCCTGCAACGCCCGCAGCTGGCCTTCGGTGAGGGCCAGCAGCAAGGTACGTTGCGGATCGAGCAGGCGTGCGAACTGCTCGATCAGAAAGGTCTTGCCGGTGCCGGCGAAGCCCTGCACCGCCACCGACTCGTCAACGCCGGAAAGGAACTCGCGCAGCAGGCGGTTCTGCTGGTCACTGAGCAGCAGGTCGCTGGCCAGGGACGGCAGATAGACCGGGTGCAGCGGCGTCACGCGCTGGCGGTAGCTGTCGGCGAACCGGAAACTCCACTGGCCTTCGTCGTCCTGAAACTCATCGACCGGGTAATCGACCTCTGGCGAAACCAGGCCGACGCCATTCTCGCCCAGCATGCCAAGCCCCATGGCGAAGGCTTCGCGGTCGAAATGCTGCGCAACCTGGCCTTGGAAACGGCCCGGGGCGGCCGCTTCGACTTCATTGGCAATGCGCACGATTTCGGCGAATCGCCGCTCCTGCGCATCGGCCGAGGCGCTGGCGGGTTGCCGTGGCAGGTTCTGCACGAACAACACCGCGGCAGCCTCGAACAGGCTGGCGGTGCGGAAGAAGTCGGTGGGTTCGCTGGCGAGGCGGTCGGCCTGGTCGCTGGGCAAAGGCAGGTAGAACATCGGAACCTCGGGTGGAAACTGCCACGCACGATAGCAGGTTTCAGGCCCTGCTGCGCCTGAGCGTCTCGCTCGGTAACTCCTTGAACAATTGCCTGTAACTCTCTGAAAATCTTCCCAAATGCCAGAACGACCAGCGCATCGCCACTTCCGCCACTGTCAGCTCACCGCCGCGCAGCAGGTCGCGCCGTGCGCCGTTCAAGCGGCGTAAGCGCAGCCACTGCGCCGGCGGCATGCCGGTAAAGGCCTTGAAAGCTTCCTGTAGCTGGCGCAGGGAAACGCCGGCAACCGCCGCCAGTTCCACCAGGTTGAGGGTTTCCTCCGGGCAGTCCGCTGCCCATTCGCTGACCCGCTGCATGATCCCCCGCTCCACCCCACGCCGCCCCAGGGCACCGCCCTGTAGCCGCTGGCACGCGTTGTCGAGAATGAACAGGCAGTCTTCGAGCAGTTGCTCGGCCAGCGCCTGACCTTCCAGCGGACAATCTGCGTCACCCAGGCGCGTCAGGGTGGCGCTGAGCCAACTGCCGAACAGCGCGTTCTGACCACTGCCCAACGGCACCATGAACAACCCTTCGAGGCGCTGCGGGTCGAGCCCGTGGCGGGCCAGGAAGGCCTGGTCGAACACCACCGCCACTTCCTGGTAGTTCTCCGGCGTGATCCAGATATTGCGGCTCTGCTCGTTGAGCAGGTAGAGGCTGTTCTCGCTGCGGTCGAAGCAGAACGCCAGGGCGCCGCTCGGGGCGCGGAAGAACTGCTCGACGCGGGTGTTCAGGCGCTCTTCGTACACCTCCACGCCATCGAGCCCCAGGCAGCGCAACTGGCCGCTGAAGTGGCCCGGCGACATCTGCCGGTACTGTTGCTGCCAACCCGGCGTAGCACGCACCAGCTCGGTGACATCGGTGGTGTGAAAAGCCTGGACTTGCAAGGCATTGGGCGTATTCACGCTTGGTCCTATTTGCACTCTTTTGGTGCATTCATTGCCGAATAAAGTGGATAGATCGCCTGTGGGGGCTGCGACCAAGATAGTCGCCAGCACGTCGTGTGTGAAGGTACCTACACGCAAGTGCCATAAAAACCCAACCAAGAGGTCTGTATGAACGCCCCCTTCGATCAGCTGTCCACCTGGCTGAAAGAGCACCGCATCACCGAAGTCGAATGCGTGATCAGCGACCTGACCGGCATCGCCCGCGGCAAGATCGCGCCGACCGCCAAATTCCTCCATGAGCGCGGAATGCGCCTGCCCGAAAGCGTGCTGCTGCAAACCGTTACCGGCGACTATGTCGACGATGACATCTATTACAGCCTGCTCGACGCCGCCGACATCGACATGGTCTGCCGCCCCGACCCGACGGCGGTGTACCAGATTCCGTGGGCCATCGAGCCGACTGCCATCGTGATCCACGACACCTTCGACAAGCATGGCAACCCCATCGAGCTGTCGCCGCGCAACGTGTTGAAGAAAGTCCTCAAGCTGTATGCCGACAAGGGCTGGCAGCCGATCGTCGCGCCCGAGATGGAGTTCTACCTGACCCAGCGCTGCGAAGACCCGGACCTGCCCCTGCAAGTACCGCTGGGCCGCTCGGGCCGCGCCGAAAGCGGGCGCCAGTCGTTCTCCATCGATGCGGCCAACGAATTCGACCCGCTGTTCGAGGACGTCTACGACTGGTGCGAACTGCAAGGCCTGGACCTGGACACGCTGATCCACGAAGACGGCCCGGCGCAGATGGAGATCAACTTCCGCCACGGCGACGCGCTGGACCTGGCCGACCAGATCACGGTGTTCAAGCGCACCATGCGCGAGGCCGCGCTCAAGCACAACGTGGCCGCTACCTTCATGGCCAAGCCGATCACCGACGAGCCCGGCAGTGCCATGCACCTGCACCAGAGCGTGGTCGACATCGCCACCGGCAAGCCGGTGTTCGCCAATGACGATGGCAGCATGAGCGAGTTGTTCCTGCACCACATTGGCGGCTTGCAGAAGTACATCCCCAAGCTGCTGCCGATGTTCGCGCCGAACGTCAACTCGTTCCGCCGCTTCCTGCCGGACACTTCGGCGCCGGTCAACGTCGAATGGGGCGAAGAGAACCGCACCGCCGGGCTGCGTGTGCCCACCTCCAGCCCCGACGCGATGCGGGTGGAGAACCGCCTTCCAGGCGCAGACGCCAACCCGTACCTGGCGATCGCCGCGAGCCTGTTGTGCGGCTACCTGGGCATGGTCGAGAAACTCGAGCCGAGCGCACCGGTGCAAGGGCGCGCCTATGAGCGACGCAACCTGAGGCTGCCGATCACCATCGAGGATGCCCTGCAGCACATGGAGGACTGCGAGACCGTGCAGCAGTATCTGGGCAAGCAGTTCGTCCAGGGCTATGTGGCGGTCAAGCGTGCCGAGCATGAAAACTTCAAGCGCGTGATCAGTTCCTGGGAACGTGAGTTCCTGCTGCTCAGCGTGTAACGCATCGCCGGCAAGCCGGCGCCCACAGGGGCCGGTGTTGCCAGCGCTGTACCTGTGGGAGCCGGCTTGCCGGCGATTGGGCTGCAAAGCAGCCCCAAAACACCGAATTCAAATAACAAGACCAACGAGGTGTCGACATGCGTCATCTGCAATCCCTGATACCCGCAGCATTCACCCTGCTGTTCGGCGCCGCCGCGCAGGCCACGCCCACCGTCAGCGTGTACAACTGGACCGACTACATCGGTGACACGACGCTGGCCGACTTCCAGGCCAGCAGTGGGATCAAGGTGGTGTATGACGTGTTCGACTCCAACGAAACCCTGGAGGGCAAGCTGCTCGCCGGCCGCACCGGCTACGACGTGGTCGTGCCCTCCAACCACTTCCTCGCCCGCCAGGCCCAGGCCGGCGCCTTCCTGCCGCTGGACCGCAGCAAGCTGCCGAACTGGAAGCACCTGGACCCGAAACTGCTGAAGCAGCTTGAACAGAACGACCCCGGTAACCAGTACGCCGTCCCTTACCTGTGGGGCACCAATGGCATCGGTTACAACGTCGACAAGGTCAAGGCCGCGCTGGGCATCGACCATATCGATTCCTGGGCGGTGCTGTTCGAGCCCGAGAACCTGAAAAAGCTCAAGCAATGCGGCGTCGCCTTCATGGACTCGCCCGACGAACTGTTCCCCGCCATCCTCAACTACATGGGCATAGACCCACGCAGCGAGAAGGCAGGCGATTACGCCAAGGCCGAAGCACGCCTGCTCGAACTGCGTCCCTACATCACCTACTTCCACTCTTCCAAGTACGTCTCCGACTTGGCCAACGGCGATATCTGCGTGGCCTTCGGCTACTCCGGCGACGTGTTCCAGGCAGCCAACCGCGCGATCGAAGCCAACAACGGCGTGAAAGTCGCCTACAGCATCCCCAAGGAAGGCAGCAACCTGTGGTTCGACCTGCTGGCCATTCCCAAGGATGCGCAAAACCCTGATCAGGCCCTGGCCTTCATCAACTACCTGCTGCAGCCGCAAGTGATCGCCAAGGTCAGCGCCACCGTCGGCTACGCCAACGCCAACCCCGACGCCAACGCGTACATGGACCAGGCGCTGGTCGACAACCCCGAGATCTACCCGCCCCAGGCGGTGCTGGACAAGCTGTACATCTCCAGTACCCCGAGCCCGAAGATCATGCGCGTCATGACCCGCTCCTGGAGCAAGATCAAGTCCAACCGCTGAGCCGAGAACGCGCCATGCCTTTCGATACCCAACACACCGCGTCGTACTATGCCGCCACGGCGCGCAACACGGCGCCCTACCCCAGCCTCGACGGCGAACTCGCGGCCGACGTGTGCGTGGTCGGCGGCGGCCTGACTGGCGTCAACACGGCCCTGGAGCTGGCCGAGCGGGGCCTTTCGGTGGTCCTGCTGGAAGGCCGGCGCATCGGCTGGGGCGCCAGCGGGCGCAACGGCGGCCAGCTGATCCGCGGCATCGGCCATGACGTCAGCGGCTTTGCCCGCTACGTCGGCGATGACGGCGTGCGCTACCTGAAGCAGGCCGGCATCGATTCGGTGTCCTTGGTGGCCAGCCGCATCGAGCGATACGGCATCGCCTGCGACCTGCGCTGGGGCTTCTGCGAGCTGGCCAACACGCCTGCCCAGTTCGCCGCCTTCAAAGAGGAACAGGCTGACCTTGCCGCACTGGGTTACCGCCACGAAACGCGCCTGATTCCGGCCACGCGCATGCAAGAGGTGGTGGCCAGCGACCAGTATGCTGGAGGCTTGGTGGACATGGGCTCGGGCCATCTGCACCCGCTGGATCTGGTCCAGGGCGAAGCACGGGCGGCGCAGGGGTTGGGGGTGCGCATCTTCGAGCAGAGCCCGGTGCTGCGCATCGAGCACGGCCCGACGGTTACCCTGCACACCGCGCGTGGCAAGGTCCGAGCGCAAAGCCTGGTACTGGGCTGCAACGCCCACCTGGATGACCTGGAACCGCGTCTGAGCGGCAAGGTGCTGCCGGCCGGCAGTTACGTGGTGGCGACCGAACCCCTGCCCGAGGCGCTCGCCAGCACGCTGATCCCGCAGAACATGGCGCTGTGCGACCAGAAAGTCGGCCTGGACTACTACCGCCTGACCGCCGACCGCCGTCTGCTGTTCGGCGGTGCCTGCCACTATTCAGGGCGCGACCCCAAGGACATCGCGGCGTACATGCGGCCGAAGGTGATCAAGGTGTTCCCACAGTTGGCGGATGTACGCATCGATTTCCAGTGGGGTGGCATGATCGGCATCACCGCCAACCGCTTCCCCCAAGTGGGCAGGCTGAGTCAGCACCCGAATGTCTACTATGCCCAAGGCTATTCCGGGCATGGGCTGAACGTGACCCACTGGACGGCGAAACTGCTGGCAGAAGGTATCGCGCTCGGCCAGAGCAAGGGGCTGGATGTGTTTAGCGCCGTGCCGCACCTGACCTTCCCCGGGGGCAAGGCGTTGCGCTCGCCGCTGCTGGCGATGGGGATGTTGTGGTATCGGTTGCGTGAAGCGTTGGGCTAGTACCGGCCCTGTGGGAGCCGGCTTGCCGGCGATGAGGCCCAGACAGGCGAAAGCGGGAGATATCAAGGATGATCCCAGTCGCCACCCTGTCGCCTTGTGCAGGGCCCTATCGCCGGCAAGCCGGCTCCCACAGGAGAAAACCACTGCATTCAATGAGGGAGTATCACCGAAGCGTCGTGCCGAGGCGATTTCTTAATCGATAACCGACTTTAGGTTTAAAACCTAAGCAGTTGTTTTAAAACAAATAAAACAATTAATCTCGAAACACCTTTAAGTGCTATAGAATCGCCTGCAACCCTTTGCTGGCGATGACATTCAGCAACTTCAACGCCGGGCCTGCCGGCCGTGTCTCGCCCTGCTCCCACTTGCGAATGGTCGAGGCACTGGTATGCAGGTGCAAGGCAAAGACCGGCTGGCTGAAGTTCAGCGCTTCGCGCAAACGACGAATATCCAGCGCGCTAAATTCCTGCACAGGCGCAGGACAGAGCATTTCGAAATCGCGCAGGGTGACCTTGCCGATAGCCCCGGCTTCATGAAGGGCAACCAGGTCTTCACGCAACGACTCAACAAGTTTGCTGCTCACAACAGACCTCCATGAACACACCCGACTGCAACGAGAGCCGTTGAGCCACTTGCCAGCGCGCGAAATCCTTGTGCTTGAAAACTTCCATGAGGATTCTCCAAACCATACCCGTAACGGGCATAGTTTTCCAGCAGGCATGGCCAGTGCAAAGACAGCACATGCCTGTCGAATCGTAGGAAGTTTCCTAAGCCAGTGACGTGCAGTGCCTCAGCACTCCACAAAAGCCACAGCCAACCCGCCGCGCGAGGTTTCCTTGTAGTTGGCGTGCATGTCAGCCCCGGTGTCGCGCATGGTGCGGATCACCCGGTCGAGCGAGATGAAGTGCTCCCCGTCTCCGCGCAAGGCCATCTGCACGGCATTGATCGCCTTGACCGCAGCAATCGCGTTGCGCTCGATGCACGGCACCTGGACCAGCCCGCCCACCGGGTCGCAGGTCAGCCCCAGGTTGTGTTCCAAGGCAATCTCGGCGGCGTTCTCCAGCTGCGGTGGCGTGGCGCCCAGTACTTCCGCCAGACCCGCAGCGGCCATCGAGCAGGCCGACCCGACCTCGCCCTGGCAACCCACTTCGGCACCGGAAATCGAGGCGTTCTTCTTGCACAAAATGCCGACCGCAGCGGCCGCAAGCAGGAAGGCCACCACATCGTCGTCACAAGCGTCCGGGTTGAACTTCATGTAGTAGTGCAATACCGCCGGGATGATGCCGGCGGCGCCATTGGTCGGCGCGGTGACCATGCGCCCGCCTGCGGCATTCTCTTCGTTCACCGCCAGGGCGAACAGGTTGACCCATTCCATGGCGCTCAAGGTCGAACCGATCACGTTGGGTTTGCCCAGCTCCTGCAGGCTGCGGTGCAAGCGCGCGGCGCGGCGCTTGACGTTGAGCCCGCCAGGCAGGACGCCCTCGTGGCGCAAGCCGTTGTCAACGCACTCGCGCATGGCCGCCCAGATACGCAACAACCCCTCACGCACTTCGCTTTCAGGGCGCCAGGCGCATTCATTGGCCAGCATCAGCTGGCTGACGCTCAGGCTATGGGCCTTGCACAGGGCCAGCAATTGGGCGGCACTGGAAAACTCATAAGGCAGGCAAATATCGCTGCGCGCCGCCTGCGGGGCATCGATCTCTTGCTGCTCGACAATGAAGCCACCGCCGACGGAGTAATAGGTCTGGCTCAATAGCACCCCCTGCCCGCCCACCGCTTCGAGGGTCATGGCGTTGGGGTGGTAAGGCAGGCTTTCGTCCAGCAGCAACATGTCGTGGGCGTAATCGAACGCCAGCGGGTGACTGCCGTCGAGCATCAGGCACTGCTCCTGCATGACCTGCCCGATGCGTGATTCGATGGTCGCCGGGTCGATACGGTCCGGCCATTGGCCCATCAACCCGAGCAGGCAGGCGCGGTCGGTGGCGTGGCCGACGCCGGTCGCCGACAGCGAGCCATACAGGCGCACCTGAACGCGGCTTACCTGCGCCAGCAGGCCACGCTCACGCAAGGCCTGGGCGAAGGTCGCCGCCGCCCGCATCGGGCCCACGGTGTGGGAACTGGACGGGCCGATGCCAATCTTGAAAAGGTCGAAAACACTGATAGCCATGCTAATGCCTGACCGCGCCAGCGCATGTGCGCTGCTACACGGCTCTCTGGGAAAATTGAACGGTACTGCTGATTTAAGCGATACTGCCGCGCTCATCCGCGAATGACCAACGAAACTTTCTAAGCATGCCTTTAGCGGTACTAAACGATGCGACGGCAAATCAATGGCCAGATGTTTGTCTGGCTGCATGTTTTCAGCTGTGCGGCGCGGCACTTGTCGTTCACCCGCTGCGCCGAAGAACTGCACATCACCCCGGGCGCGGTCAGCCAGCAGATGCGCCAGCTCGAAGAGCGCCTGGGCTATCGGTTGTTCCTGCGCCGGGCGCGTGGCGTGGAACTGAGCGCCGAAGGGCAGCGCCTGGCGCAAACGGTGGCCGAGGCCTATGGCAGCATCGAGGCCGAACTGCTGCGCCTGGACGCCGGGGAAATCCGTGGCACCTTGCGCCTGCGCTCGATTCCCTCGTTCCTGGCCAAATGGCTGACACCGCGCCTGCCACGCTTCCAGCAACGCTACCCGGACATCGAATTGCGCCTGGTCGCCGAGGATAGCGCCCAGGCCCTGCACCCTGGCGATTTCGACCTGGCCATCGACCTGAACGATGGCAGCTACCCGGGCATGCTTTCGACACCGCTACTGGACGAGCAGATATTCCCGGTCTGTTCGCCCGCCCTGCTGCGCGGCCGCCCGCCCTTGCATGGCCCGGCGGACCTGGTGCATTACCCGCTGCTGCACGACATCACCGCCTGGCGCGGCAGTTCGGAATATGCCGAGTGGGAGTTCTACCTGGATGGCATCGGCGCAGGCGGGCTGAATGTGCGCCGCGGGCATACCTTCAACCGCAACCACCTGACCATCGAGGCGGCAATTGCCGGCATCGGCGTGGCCATCGCCCGGCGCACGCTGCTCAATGACGAGCTCGAACGCGGGGCGCTGATCGTGCCGTTCGGGATGCCGATCGCCAACTACAAACGTTATGTGGTGCATTACCCGCCGGGTGGACTGAACCAGCCAGGCGCACGGGCGGTGCACGATTGGCTGGTAGAAGAAGCGCGCGGGTTCAGGGCATTGCACCCGTTAGGCTGATAACCCGCGCGTAGGAGTCAATACGCCTGCTTGCCGGTGAACGCATTGAGCGTGCGCACCAGGATCACGAAATCGAGCCACAGCGACCAGTTGTTGATGTACTCGATGTCCGAATCGACCCGCTGGATCATCTGCTCGATGTCGCGGGTTTCGCCACGGAACCCACGCACCTGGGCAAGCCCCGTCATGCCCGGCTTGATGTTGTGGCGGGCAAAGTAGTCGACGATGTCCTGCGAATACAGCGAGTCATGTTGCAAGGCATGGGGGCGCGGCCCGACCAGAGACATCTCCCCGGTCAGCACATTGAACAGTTGCGGCAGTTCATCCAGGCTGGTGCGCCGGATGAACGCCCCTATGCGCGTCAGACGCGGATCGTTCTTCTGTGCCTGTTTGACGACGCCCTGCTCGGGCTGATGCACATGCATGCTCCTGAACTTCCAGATGCGGAAAGATTCGCCTGTCCAGCCGGTACGTTCCTGACGGAAGAACACCGGCCCCGGGCTATCCAACTTGATCGCCAGGGCAACGGCCAGCAATACCGGCGATGCGCACAACAGAATCAGCGCCGCCAGCACGCGGTCCTCGAGGTTCTTGAGGAACAGGCTCATGCCGGTCAACGGGGTTTCCGACAAGGTCAGCACGGGAATGCCGGCAATTTCACGCACGCTGTGGTTGATCAGCCGCAGCGAGAAGATATCCGGCACCCAGTTGACCGCAATGCACTTGTCGAGCAACTTCAAATACACTTCGTTAATAACTTCCGAACCGCCAAGCGGGGTCACCAGATAAACAGTTCTGATTCCATGCCGTGCCACAAGTTCATCTAACTCGTCAACATGCCCCAATACCGGCAAGCGCTGTTTATTGTCATTAATTTCCTTGCCCGGCTCCATCATTTCATCAATCAATACGCAGCCAACTACCCGCTCGCCGAACCACGGGTTGTTACTGATTTTCTGATAAAGGAAGTTGGCTAGGTCACCCGCCCCGATAATCAGGGCATTGTCCAGTCGGGCATGGGCGGTAAACCGTTTTTGCACCTCGCGCACGGCATAGTGCAGAAACAGCTGCACCACATAGCCGATCACGAACAGCTGCCCCACCAGCAGGCGCGAGTAGGTCTCGCTTTGCTTGGTCAGAAATGCCAGTACCACGAGAAAACAGAAGGTCGCCGACCAGGCCTTGAACAGCCTGAACGCCTTGATGGACAAGCCGACATTGGTGCGGTAGATGGCGTAGTGGTCGTAGATCACCGCCAGGGCGCCGATCAACAGCAGCAGCATGATCACGTAGTCGGAGGTGATGTAGCCGATCTGATCGTAGATCAGGTACCAGGCGACGCCGGTCACGGCAATGCCGTCGAGGCCCGCCTGGATGGCGTTGCTGACGCTGCTTCTTCGCTGGAGCAAGGAACGACTGCTTCTGGGTTCGAAAACCATTCTCAGGCCTCATCAAATTAGGCGCAGCAAATACAAATTCACCAAGTCACAACAACAAAAGCACCACCTGTCCCATATGACTAAATCGTCCATGATCGTTATTCGAATCATGTCAATTGATATGACTGTAGCAGTACCTTGCCATCATGCCGGTTCCCTCATGCTGTCGGTTTTATTGCTGTAAATCGGTGACGTCTTTCTGACGCTGCGCCGTAAACATCCGAGTGCGCCAAATAAACATTGGATTACCCACAACATAGCGCATGAACAGACGTTTGGGTTCTTTCATCAGTCGGAATATCCACTCACCGCCCAGCCGCCGCATCCACTGTGGCGCCCGGGCCACTTTGCCGCCGAGAAAGTCCAGAATCGCGCCACCGCAGACGATCACGCACGGCACACCGCTGGCGGCCAGCTGGCTCGCGACAAGCTCCTGTTTGGGCATGCCCATGCCCAGCACGATGAGTTCAGGCTGCAAGTCCCGCGCCAGCTCAAGGTAGGTGTGGACTTCGGCAAATCCGTCGTGCAGCGACACCGGCGCGACACCGAACAACGCCTCGCTGCGCCTGGCCGCTTGTGCCAATGTCGGTGCCTGGGTGCCCCAGAACGCCACGCGTCGGCCCTTGTATGCCGCCAACAACTTGGGAATGAAGTCGGTGCCATTCATGTTCAGCCCGGGGTCCAGCCCCATGCGACGAAACAGCATTGCCATGCCTGAACCGTCGCGCAACAGCACATCGGCAGCGGTGAGCGCTTGCACGAAAGCGGCATCCCGGACCACCAGGTTCAGTGCGTGAGCATTGACGAAACCCAGTACCAGCGGGCGCTCGGGGGCGGTCAGCGCGCGGAGCACGCGCTGTTCATCGGCAGGGTCGACCACCCTGCGCATCTTCTCGGTCACCGCCTTCCAGCGGCCCTGCCAACCTGGATTGCTCATCAGCCGTCATCCCGCTTGGAACGCACCCACTCCACCTGACGCTTGACCAGGAACCCCAGGTAGAGCGGGATCTTCTTCAACGCGTAGAGCGGCGCATAGATCAACACCGAAAACGGGATCACCTCCCGCGAAAAGCGGCTCCAGGCCAGCCATACCGCGCTGCCCAACATGGCCAGCGCAAGCGTCGCCAGCGTTGCCGGGAGCGCCACGCCCAGTAGCAGGAACGCCAGCCATGCCACGACGAACAGCCCCACCAACGCCAAGGTCAGCAGCGCCAGCGGCGGCACCATCAGGTCAAGGCTCATGGCCAGCAAGGGCCAGTTACGCTTGGCCAACGCGCTGACCACCAGCTTCGGCCCGTCCGCCAGCAACACGCCCAGGTGCCCATGCTCCCACCGTGTGCGCTGGCCACTGAGACCTTCCTGACTGGTCGGAAACAGGCTGGTGACCTGCGCCTGCGGGCAGAACAACGGCGGTTTGCCGATACGGCAGAAGTCCAGCCCCAGCTTCAGGTCTTCGACCAGGTGCCCGGTCGCCAGGTTGGCTGCAGCGATGTCCTGCCAGCCAATCGCCATGCCCGTGCCCATCAATTGGCACGGCAGCCCCGCACGCGCCCAGCCTTGCGGGCGCACCAGATTCTTGACGCGCCAGGCGAACTCGGCGATCAGCACTTTCAGCCCCGCCCCCGCCGGCGCGCACATCAGGTCCAGGCCCTGCACCGGGCGCCCAGACTCGATGCAGCGTTGTGCCAAATGCTCGATGGCGCCTGCGTTCACCTGGCAATCGGCATCGATGATCACTACAACTTCCGGCGGAGCCTCGGCCAGGTGCCGCACGCCGCAATCGAGTGCATAGCCTTTGCCGCGCAATCGCCCATGCTGGCGTTCGACCACCTGCGCGCCAGCCGCTCGGGCCAGCGCGGCGGTCTGGTCGCTGCAGTTGTCCGCCACCACCAGCACACGGTCACCCTCCAGCAACTGACGGCGGATGCCCTGCACCGTCGCGACAATGCCGGACGCCTCGTTGTGCGCGGGCACCAGCACGGCCACCCGTGGCCGTGCTGTCGTGGCCGGTGGCCGTGGCCGAGCAGGCAAGCAGGCCAGCAGCACCTGCGCGAACAGCACCGTCACCGGCACCAGGATCAGGAACGCCAGGGCGCTCAACAGCCAGCTGATGAGTGTGCTCATGCGGGTGCCTTGAAGTAGTGGGCCAACTTGGCCGCTTCGGTGTCGATATCATGGCGCTGCAACACGCGCTGGCGCGCTGCCTCGCCCATACGCTGCAGCACCTCGACCGGTTGCGCCAGGCAGTCGGCCATCGCCGCGGCCAGTTCGTCGACGGCGCCGGCGGGAAACAGCCAACCGTTTTCCCCCGGCCGCACCAGCTCGGGAATACCCGCTACATACGTGGTCAGCACCGGCCGGCGCAAGGCCATGGCCTCCATGATGACCACCGGCAAGCCTTCGGCGAAGCTCGGCAGCACCAAGGCGCGTGCGGCGAGGATTTCCTCGCGCACCTGCGCGCTGCTGATCCAGCCGGTGATCCGCACCTGGGCCTGCAGCCCGTATCGGGCGATCAACGCTTCGATCTGCGTGCGCATTTCGCCGTCACCGGCCAGCACCAGTTCGAAGTCCAGGCCCTGCTCGGCCAACCGATGCGCCGCCTCGAGCAGCAACAGCTGGCCCTTCTGCTCGCACAAGCGGCCCACGCAGACCAGCCGCGGCGCGTCGGGAGTCGCCTGCGCCGCCACCTGGTGAAAGCCGGGCTCCAGGCCACAATGCACAACCTTGACCTTGTCCCAGTGCTCATGCGCCACCCAGCGATACAGCTGGCTGCGGCCATACGAGCTGACCGAGGCGACGAAGGCCGCTCTGCGCACCTTTTCGCCTACATGCAGGAACTGCGGTTTGTCGAACTCTTCCGGTCCATGCACGGTGAAACTGAAGGCCGGCCCCCCCAGCGCGTTGGCCAGCATCACCACTTCGGCGGAGTTGGTGCCAAAGTGGGCATGCACGTGCTCGGCGCCAAATGCCTCGAGCCACTGCACCACACAGCACGCTTCGGCCAGGTAGACCAGATGGTAGGGCAACGGCCGATCCGCGCGCAGGCCCAGGCGCAGGGCCAGCCACAGGGCCGAGCCGAAGCGCCGCGGCTCGGCCCGCAGCACCTGCCACACCGGTTTGAGCAAGCCCTTGATGCCGCCCTGCAGCACGTACTGGGTCTTTTCCCGCTCGGCCAGATCCTCGGCATCTTGCAATTCGCCGTCCCAGCCGCGCAGGGCGATACGCTGAATCACCACGCCCTGGCGCTCCAGCGCCAGGATTTCGCGGCGGATGAAGCTGTGGCTGACTTTCGGATACTGATTGATGAAGTACGCAATGCGCATAGGAATCCAGATCTCTACCTGCGTAATGAATGATCAGCGTTGCGGGCACAGGCCCTTGGCCGTCGCGCTCGCCTTGAGCACGTCGTCGTACATGGCCTGCAGTTCCAGGGCCTGGTCGCTGCACAAGGTGATGCCTTGCTTGAAGGTGTTGCGGTGCTGCCGATAGCGCTCGGGGTGCTCAAGAATTTCGACCAGCGCCTCGCGCAGGTATTTTTCGTCGGCACTGAGCGGGATCAGCGTGCCATTGACCCCGTCGACGATGTCTTCCACGGTGCCGCCGGCATGGGTGCTGATCACCCAGACATCGCGCACCAACGCCTCGCGTACCGCCAGCCCGAAGGTTTCCTTCGACTGCGTGGGGAACAGCAGCACATCGATACCGGCAAAGAATTCGTCCATGTTGGCCTGGGTGTAGCCGGGCACGATGCTGACGGTGCCCGGTATCTTGATGCTGTGCCGGTTCAAGGAGCGAAAGCCCAGGTGCAGCAGGTTATCGACCACCTTCAATTCATAGTCCGCACGCGCAAGCCCGGCGAAGGCGCGGGTGATCACGTCGATACCCTTGATGGTGGCATTGCCGCCGACGAAGCCGAAGCGGATGGCCTTGCCGGGGTGACGCTGGTAGTCGGCCGCCGGTGGCAGGATGCCGTTGCGATTGACGCGCAGCTTCGCGGCATCGAAGCCATTGGCGATGTACAGGTTGCGCGCGAAGTGGCTGGGCGCCAGCAGCAGGTTGGCCTGCTTCAGCGTGCTGGCCAGAAACGATTGGCGATAGACATTGAGCACCGGGTCGTCCACGCAGCGTGCGCAGACTTCGGCGCGAATGGTGGTTTGGCCGCAGTACTTGCCCTGATTGTCGATCATGAACTGGCGGCCGCAGATCCACCAGCAATCGTGCAGCGTCACCACGAAAGGCAGGCCTGCGCGCCGGCAGCTGTCGGCCAGCAACGCACCCAGCCCCTGAATCGAGTGCATGTGCACCAGGTCCGGGGCCACACGTTTGAGCACGGCGTCGAACACGGGCAAGGTCGCGGGGTTTTCGAAATCCTCCTGGGCGCTGCGTTTGTCTGGCAGGCCCATGCCGATCACCGCAGCGCCGTGCGCCTCATAGCGGTACAGGCTGTAGGGCTCGGCGTCGGCTTCGGGCAACGAGGTGAAGATGAACTGCTGGTACGTGGTGGTCGCCACCATCAACCGTGCCATCTGTTCGGCCACCACCGTGGCGCCGCCAAAACTGCGCGGGGCGAAGAAGATGTTGGCTGCCAGCACGCGCCGCGTACGATCACGCGGCAACCGCGCGAATAACTGACCGAGCTGCTCGTCGTTCAGGGCTTGGGCAGCGTTGTCCCACTCGACCAGGGTGACGTGGCCGGCGCCCATGTCCAGCATGGCCTTGGCCAGTGCCGGCGTTGACGCGATGGCCCGATCGCACATCAGCAAGGCCCGCTGGAACAGCGTGACCGCTGCGATCAACTGGCTGACCGATTCTTCGTTGAAGGCGCTGAGGTCGTTGTGCAACCGATACGCCTGCGGGTCGAAAATCAGCGCATCGACATCCCAGATCGTGCTCACCTTCAGCCGCTTGGCCTCCTCGACCAGCTGGAGCATGTCGGCCGTGGCGGGCAGGCGATGGAAAATCACCGCAGAGGCGGTCTGCAAAGCATTGGTACAGGCTGCGCCGTCGCGCCAGTCGAGCACCTGGCAATGGTAGCCAAGGAACTGGAGCGCCTGCTGCAACCAGGCCGGCCGACCACTGGGCGGCCGCGCCAGGTTGCCTTCGCAGATCACCAGCAGCTCGCGCGGGAAGAGCTCGCTGGCCGGCACGCTGGGGTCGTCCAGCGGCAAGCTCTTGCGCTTGCTGTCGGCGGGTTTCCACAAGAGTGCCGGCCCATGCTTGAGCAGTTCGCGAACGGCCTTCTTCGCGGTCGGGTACACGCCCGCCTTGCGCAGGTAGGCAATGAAGCGCTGGTCCGCGCGGGGCTCGCGCCTGATCTGACGCAGCAAGCCGGCCAGCCTGGACCGGACACTGACAGGCGCACTGGCGATTGCCTCCTGCTGCATCGCCAGCGCACTGGCCAGGCGCTGGCGGTGCACGCTCAGCTGCTGTGCAATATCGTGATCGGGCAACGCGGTCTCAAGCTGGCCGAACAGATCGTCCAGCAGCGCATGCCGGCGCCGATACATGGCGCGTTTCTTTGGCGCGATGTCTTCTGCCGAGCGCTTGGCTGCTGCCAACGGAATGGCGAAAAAGCCTTCACGCGACAACGTCTCGGCACCGCTCTCCTGCCAGATGGTGTCGTAGTTGGCGGCAAGCTCGCGCCCGGTGTCAGCACCGAAATAGGGATGGCGATGATGCCGGTAGGCATCGCTGACGGCATGAATGTGCGCCGCGCCCACCAGCCGGGCAACGCACTTGATGGCTTCGATCAACAGGCTGCGCGGGCGCAGGCCTTCGAAATCCTTGGTCAGGTCGCGGTAGATGTTCAGCGACGTTTCGCTGTCGATGCCCTTGTGTATCCCCTGCACGGCGCCGATCAACAGGCTCAGTTCGCCGTCGGCCCGGTGCAGGCTGAAGGCCAGGGAGGCTACCCGCAACTCGCCCTGGAACAGATTGAGGACCAGCTCCCCTTCGCGCTTGAACCAGATCGGTCGGTCCAGCACCAGGGTGCAACCTTGGGAATACGCGGACAGGTCAGCGAGGGTGCGCTGTTGTTCACGCCCCCGCAGCAACAGCGAGGGAAATCGCCCAGCCACCACCTCATAGTGCGAAGCCACCACTGCCAGCCGCTCAGGTGCATCCCAGCCTTTGCTGATGTAGGGCCACTGCAGGATGCCGACGCAGTCGTCACCGAGCGCTGCGAAGGCGTCATCGCCCAGCGCCGTGTTCAGGCGCTGCATGAAGGCACTGAGCTGCGGCCACTGGCGAACCATCAGCAGGCTCAGGGTGAGCCTGTTCTTCAGCGCTCGCGGCGAATAGCCAGGGTGCACCGCTGGCAGGCTCCTGGCGAGTGATACAAGGTTCATGGTCATCTCACTTGTACTCGATCAAGGCCGATTTGCTGGCGGTCAACCTGTCCAGCAGAAACTTCACTTGCCCGATCATTTCAGGGAACTTCCCAAGCACCAGGAATATCGCCTGCAGTCCATTTTCGCGTAGCGAACGCCCGCCGCGGCGTGCCAGGCGCACGGCCTGCAAGGGATAGATCGACAACAGCAACAGCCCCCAGCCGCCGAACACCCCACAGGCCAACAACGTTGCCAGCGGGATGCCCAGGCCCCACAGCCAGGCCCGGCGCGACTCACGCCGCCAATGCCGCTCGGGCGGGTAACCGTGCAGATAGGTGCCCTCGGCGAAGGCATAACCGCCGCGTACGCAGCGCCGCCACCACTGGCTGAAGCGGGTCATGGCAGCATCGTGCAGGGTCATCTCGGCGCCCAGGCGCCAGATCTTCCAGCCACGGGCGCGCAAACGTACACAGAGCTCCGGCTCTTCGCCGGCAATCAACCCCGGGCGATAGCCCGACACGGCCATGAACGCATCGACCCGCATCAGCGCATCGCCGCCGCAGGCCTTGGCTTCGCCCACCGGGGTATCCCACTCCAGGTCGCACAACAGGTTGTACACCGAGCGCTCCGGAAAGCGCTCGCGGCGCCGGCCACAGACCACCGCGACCTCAGGGTGCGCATCGAGGAACTTCTGGGCACGGGCCAGCCAGCCGGCCACCACTTCGCAGTCACCATCGACGAATTGCACATGACGCAGGTCCGGGCACAACTGCAGCAAACAGGTGAAGCCTTCGTTGCGCGCCCGCGCTGCGGTGAACGGTGTGCTCAAGTCCAGCGCCAGTACCTCGACGCCATGATTGCGTGCCCTTTGCACCGAGTCATCGGTGGAACCGGAGTCGACATACACAACCTGATCCGCCCCCTGTGCCAGTGAAGCCAGGCAGCGCTCCAGGCGCATGCCCTCATTACGACCAATCACTACGACTCCGATGCCTGTCACCATGCGCCTCACTCGCCACCCCTGCACGTCATTAGCCGATCATCACCGCCCTGCAGGCCGGCTCATGAGTACTGCGCTGCCTCACTATGCTTGCGGGCCTTGACGGTTGCCGGCACTCCCACTGCCAGCGAATTGTCCGGTACATCGATCAGCACCACCGCGTTGGAGCCGATTACCACGTTGTCGCCGATGCGGATGTTGCCCAGCACCTTGGCGCCGGCACCGATATCGACGTTGTTGCCGATCACCGGTGCAGTCGGCTCGCTGACATTCTTCAGGCCCACCACCACGCCGTTGCGGATCCTGCAGTCGTCGCCAAAGCGGGCGTAGCCGCTGATGACGATGCCGCCGAAATGATCGATGACGAAGTTGCGGCCCACCACCACCTCGCAGGGCAGCTCGACCCCGGTGATGATCTGCACGAACTTGAACAGCACCTTGTAGACGAACGAGAAGAACTTGCGCAGCAACGCCGGGCGCACGCCGTAGCGCCAGCGGCCAAAGCGGTACACCAGCATCACCCAGAAGCCCTGGGCACCCCAATCACCACCGTATGCCCGCAAGTCCGCGCGGATATTCTCGAACATGGCTTCACCTACCGTGTTGGCTGGGTTGCGTAGCGGGTCTTGAACAGCAACGACCAAGTGGCGTGGGTGTGCTGCCAGCAGGCCTTGATGGCTGCCCAGCCGCGTCCCTTCAACAGGGCCTTGAGTGCCAGCACCAGGTCGCCCAGGCTGACCAGGCACATGTGCAAGGCAAGCCCGGCCGCGCCATGGTGCTTGCGCAAATACAGCAATTCGCTTTCGATCTGGTAGGCGGAGATCTGCCGGCTGGCGGCCTCCAGTTCGGCGACCGACTTGGAGCTTTCGCCGCCAATGTGCACGACCGTGGTATGCGGGTAGAACACCACCTTCCAGCCGGCCTCCTTGACCCGCTTGCAGTGGTCGACTTCCTCGTAGTAGAGGAAGTAGCGCGGATCGAACAGCCCGACCTTGTCGAGCACCTCGCGGCGCACCAGGTAGAAACAACCCGGCAACCAGTCGCATTCACGCACCGAGCCGTGGTCCCAGCTCATCTCGTCGACCATCTTCAGCCCGGGGAACAAACGCCCCAGGCCGGTGCGGGCGACGAAGATGTTCAACGGCGTCGGGAAATACCGGCAACACGGTTGCAGATCACCCTCGCGCCCTTCCAGGCGCACGCCCAGCACGCCACATTCGGGATGGGCGTCCATGTAGGCGACGGTTTTTTCCAGGCTGTCGCTGGCGACGAAGGCATCGGTATTGAGCAGCAATGCGTACTTGCCCTGCAGGTGCGCCAGCAACTGGTTGTTGGCGCGACCAAAGCCGACGTTCTGCTTGTTGCTCAGCAGCAGCGCCTCGGGGCAGACCTGGGCCATGCGCGCCAGCGAATCGTCGGCCGAGGCATTGTCCACCACCAGGTAGCTCGCCAGTCGCTCGCTGTCGGCCTGGCGCAGCGCGTCGAACATCGGCTGTAGCAGCGACGCGGTGTTGAAATTGACGACCATCACATCAACGGGCTTTCTATCCATTGTTGCCGTCCCCAAAGAAATACTGCCGCCTCACTGCCGCCAAGGTCGGTTCCAGCGCCGGGTCGAAGGCCCCCTTGCGCTGCTTGACGAGATCAATCCAGGGATACGAATTGCACCGCTCCTCAACCCGTTCGATCAACTCCTTGGTGGAGCAGATCACTTTGGCCGGGTTGCCCCCCACCACCATGCCCGGTGGCACATCCTTGGTCACCACGGCACCGGCGGCGACCACCGAGTCAGGCCCGATGGTCACACGCGGCATGACGATGGCGCCGTGGCCGACAAAGCAGTTGTCACGTATATCAATGTAGCCCACCGAATCGAGCTGCTTGCCATAACAGACCTCGATCAGCGCAACCACGCCGTCGTGTCCGATCAACGTGCAGTCCGACAGGCCCACGTTGCTGCCGATGCGCACCAGCGTCGGGTCCGTGACACAAACGCCGCAGTTGATGTGCACGTTGTTGCCTATCGAATGAAACTTGCCCCACCGCGCCTGGTAAGTGCCCCATTGCAAGGGCGAGGGGTTGCAGAATTTCCTCCACAGCGAGCTGCCCCGCCCAGTTGCGTTGGCGTAGTGGTACACGGCGTTCCGTAGCCATCCGAACATGCTGTTTGCCTCGTAAGTATTTCCTGGACTGCTCCTGAGGCGAACTCGGTCTCGTTCTTCTTGTTGCTGACCGCATCGCACTCAACCCTTGTCAACCACACTGTTGCCGTTACGTCACGCCGGGGCACGCTCCCTTGCGGCTCATACCGCCGCCTTGTGGGTGGATTTCATCTTCTCGTCGAGGTGGTCGGCCAGCCGCAGGGCGAACTGCAGCAATGGCATCGTCGGGTTGGACGCGCCACTGGTGGCAAAGATGCTGCTGCCGGCGACATACAGGTTCTGGGTGCCGAATACCTTGCAGTCGCGGTCGACCACGCCGAACTCCGGCGTCGCCGCCATGCGCGTGGTGCCCATATGGTGGGCATGCGGCTGGATTTTCAGGGGCACGGTGGTGTCGTAGACGAAGTCGTGCAACTTGACGAAGCCAAGGCCCATTTCGGCGAATTGCTTGGCCAGCTCGCTGCCGATGCATTTGATGGTGTGCCGGTCACTGTCGCTAAGCTCCCAGTTGACATTGACCTTGCCGACGCCCAGCGCGTCCTTTTCATCCAGCAGCGAGAGGTGGCTGTGCAGGTTGGGGAACTGTTCGATCATGGTGCCGATGACGCCGTCGCCTGGGCAGCTGAAGTTGGCGATGAAGGCGATCTTGCTCGCCACGCCCATTTCGCAGGCCAGGTTTTCCAGAAAATACTTCACCTCGGCCGTCCTGCCGTAGGTCCTGACATCGTCCAGCACCGCCGTGGTGACATTGCCTTTGCCTGCGTGGTACTCGGCGACGAAGGCGTCTGTGGTGTAGTACTGATGCGTACCGGTGTCCTGCCCCTCACCGAGAATGAAAGTGCCCATGTCGATGTTCAGGTGTTCCATGAAGCAGCGCCCCACCAGGCCGTCCCGGCTCACCACTCCAGCCTCTGACAGTGACTGGCTGTTGAGCAGCTGGCGTGCGTTCTCGATCGCGCCGGTGGCGAGGATGAAGTGTTTGGCGACCAGCCGTTGGCGATGGCGGTCGTAGTCGGACACCTGCACCGACGTCAAGCTGCCCGAGGCCTTGTCGAACTCAAGGTCCACGCAGTTGCAGTTGATGAACACATCGAGCCCGTCGGTCTCGTTGAGCGCGGTCGCGTATTTTTGCGCAAAGCGTGTGGGCGGGCTGAGCAGAAAACGGTCGCCTTCGAAGTCGCCGCCTTTCAATCCGCCGTTGAGCGCCTGGAAGTCCTTGCCCTGGGGCAGGTCGACGATGTCCATGGCGGCAGGCAGGTAGTGCTCGATTTCGGCATAGGGGATCGGCCAACCCGGCAGTTCGCCCGGGGGCTGCACGGCGAAATCGGAGGGGGTGAATGGCCGGCAACGCCCGGCCCAGTGATTGGAGGTACCGCCCAGAAAACGCAGGCGGGTTTCCTCGGCGTACAGCTCAAGCCCCGAGGACGAGCATTTGTACAAATCCTGCGAGCGTGGCGCGTACTCATGGCCACCGCCTTCGATCAGCACCACGCGCCAGCCTCGCTGTGCCAGGCGCAAGCCCAGGGTGATGCCTGCAGGCCCGGCACCGATGATGCACACGTCGTAGTCTTCACGCAGGGTCTTCTGCGTCTGGTAGTCGTTGATCATGTTTACTGATTCCGGAAGTACTGGGACGGCAACACCCAACCGTTGATCACGACAAACCCCTTCGGCTCGACGGATTTATCTGCAGCGGCGCGCGCAATGCCAGGCGCCACGCCGAACAACGCACCACCTACCCCCAACAGGACACAATTGCGCAAAAAGCCCCTACGACCCGGCGCAGCGCAGTACTTAAGCTTCCCCATGATCCCCAGACCCGTGCCATTTTTTTAAGAATCCTAGTCACTTATCCGCGATGCGCTACCCTGCCCATCGCTCGGGTCAACCTTTTCGTCGGGTCCGCTAGATCCAGTCGAAGAAGCGCACCACCAGCTCGCCGCAGAGGGCGCCTATCAGCACCATCGGCAGCACCATCAGCTCGCGTTTGATATTGAGAATGTCCAGTTTTCGATTGACGTAGACGATCAGCACCAGCGTCGGCAAGGCATGCAGCGCCACCCCCCAGATCGCCAGGCGCGGCCCGCCGATGGCCAGCAACAGGGGCAGCAGCACCCACAGCGAGACCACGCGGATGATGTTGTCCATGGCCTGGTACTTGGTGTGCCCCAAGGCGATCCAGATCTGGTGGGTCAAGGTATAGCGCAGGGTCAGGAACGACAGCGACAGGATCGCCAGCATGGGGCCTGCGTCGGCATAACGTTCGTCGTACATCCAGCTGATCAGCAGCGGGCTGCCCGTGAGGAACACCCCGCAGACGAACAGCATGACCAGGTCGACCAGCAGCTTGAAGCGATCGTACAGGGTGCGCAGGCGGTCTTTGTCGCCGTCGCGGGTCGCCTCGCTGAACGCCGGCAGGGCCACCGCACCGAACAGCTTCATCAGGCCGGTCTGGATGGAGCCGAGGATCAGCACCGCAATCGAATACACGCCCAGTTCCGCCACCGTCATGCTGGCGCCAAACCAGATCCGGTCACCGTACATCGCCAGCACGCCGACCACCGATGACAGCAGGATCCAGCGCCCGAAATTGACCAGTTCGGTCAGCGCAGTGCGGTCCCACTGCAAGCGATTGCCCGGCCCCTGCAAGGCAGTATGGCCAAGTACCGTGCCAGCCAGGGCGGCCACCACGCCCGCCGCGACCAAGGACCAGATGGAGCGGGTGAACCAGCCGATCACCAGCATCACGACCAGACCAATGACCTGCGAAGCCAGGTCGATCAGGACCACGCGCTTCTGTTGGAAGGTTCGCACGGCGACATCCATCTTGGTCGACTGGAACCCCCAGATGACCGCCTGCACGCCGGTTACCGCCAGCACCAGGGGCAGTTCCGGCGCGGCATAGGTGGACGCGGCGGGCCACAGGTTGGCCTGCTGGGCGAACCAGGCCGCCACCGCCAACACCAGCGTCAGGCCGAACAGCACCAGGCCGCGGACAATCTGCACGGTCCAGGCGGTATTGAGGAACAGCGGGTCGTCGCCACGGGGGCTCTGGATGATGTTCTGGCGCAAGCCGACGTCGGAAAGCAGATGCAGGAGCACCGAAACGGTGGTGGCGATGACCATTACCCCGAACATTTCCGGCAGTAACAGACGTGCCATGATCAAGTTGCCACCCAGGCGCATGACCTGTGAGGCCAGCAAAGACACCAGGTTCCATGCCCCGGCACCCATTGCACGCTTGCGCAGACTCCCAGCTGCTGACGCTTCAATCGACGGCATGACTTCAATCTCTGACTGAATGGCTAGAACTCACTATAGTTTCAATTAGCCATGACGCTAGCCGTCGTCCACCGACAGAATTTATAGGTGCCTGTAGCCCATGCCTGAACAATTTCGTGCGCTAGTCGTCATTCTGTTTGTCGCGAGCGTGGTGTTCTTCCTGGCCCGCCGACCGGCCAGCGACCTGATTCCCGACCGCGACTTCAAGCGGCGGCGCAACCTGTGGCTGCTGATTACCCTGCTGGCGTTCTTCTCCTTCAGTTTCTGGGTCTACACCGCGGCGGCCATCGTCACGCTGGTGCTGGCCAGGCGCCGGGAACACAACCCCATGGCGCTGTTCTTCATGCTGGTGTTCGCCATTCCGCCGGCATCGATGAATATCCCCGGGTTTGGCGTGATCAATTACGTGATCGAACTCAACCATATTCGTATCCTCACCCTGTGCGTACTGCTGCCGACGGCGTTGACCCTGAGCAAGCAGAGCGACACGGTGCGCTTCGGCCGGCTCTTGCCAGACAAGCTGCTGACCGCGAGCCTTGTGCTGATGACCTTGATTTACTTGCGCGAAACCACGGTCACCGACACGTTGCGTCAGGCCGTGTCCCTGTATCTCGATGTGTTCCTGCCCTACTACGTCGCCAGCCGCGGGCTCAAGACCGTGCAGGACTTCAAGGACGCCCTGCTCGCGTTCGTCCTCGCCGCGTTCCTTTTGTCCATCATCGCGGTGGCCGAGTTCGCCCGTCACTGGCTGCTGTACAACGGCCTGATCAGCGCCATGGGGATGCAGTGGAGCATGTCCAGCTACCTCAGCCGCGGCGGCTCGCTGCGGGCCAGCGCCACCACCGGCCAGGCGATCGCCCTGGCCTACGTCATCAGCGTGGCGATCGGCATGTACCTGTTCGTGCAAGGCTATGTGCGCAACCGCCTGCAGCGCTACATGGGCGCCCTGCTGCTGGCCGCCGGGCTGGTCGTGCCGTTGTCGCGTGGGCCCTGGATCGGCGCGGGGATAATCGTTGCGGTGTTCATCGCCACCGGCAAAGGCGCCGTCAAGCGCCTGACCCTGCTGGCCTGCGCCGGCCTGCTGGCGTTGCCGCTGCTGACCCTGCTGCCCGGCGGCGAGAAAGTGCTCGACCTGCTGCCGTTCGTCGGCAACCTGGAAAAAGAGAACATCACCTACCGCCAGCGCCTGCTCGACAACGCCTGGATCACCATCCAGCGCAATCCGATGTTTGGCTCGTTCGACTTCCGCAACACCCCTGAGATGCAAACGATGATCCAGGGCGAAGGCATCATCGACATCGTCAACAGCTACATCAGCCTGGCGCTGCGCTTTGGCCTGGTCGGGCTGGCGCTGTTCGTGGCGTTCTTCGCCAGCGTGCTGCTGGCGCTGTACAAAGCCTTGCGGGCGTTTCCCGACAAGGAGGACGAACACCGACGATTGGGCCGAACGTTGCTGGCAACCTTGCTCGGGATTCTGGTCATCATCTTCACCGTCAGCAGCATTACCGTCATCCCGGTGGTGTACTGGTCGGTGGGCGGGCTCAGCGTGGCCTACGTGCAGATGGTGCGCAGGCTCAGGAGCAGTGAATCCACCGTGCTGGGCACTGCCCAGCCCACCAACCAGGTACTTTCATGACAAGGATTGGTCTGCGCCAGAGGGTCAGGGCTTCGCTACTCGTGGGTCTGTTGTCGCTGCCGGCACTCGCCTGGTCCTCGGCATGGACCGTCAGCGTCGACGAACAGAACGGCCTGCCCAGCGTGACCCGCGGTGGCGGCCCGGCCATGCAGGCACGCTTCGATTTCTGGGGGGCCGACTGGAGCTGGACCGGCTTCGGCACGGCGCTGAAGGTCAATGCGCCCTACCGCTATACGCTCAACGGCAAGAACCCGCAGCTGGATTTCGAGTTGGCGGCAGACATCAGCAAGCCGCAGCCACAGACCCTGAGCTGGGCGTTCGACCTGAACGCCCGAAGCCTGCGCCGTGGTGTGATGGGCGGCGGCATGGTGTTCCGCTTCGACCCTGCCCTGTTCAGCGCAGAAATGGGTGAACCGCAGCTGTTGCCCGGCAACCGCGGCTGGTCGTGGGGCAACGCGGCAAGGCGCATCGAGCTGCGTTTCGAACCCGCGCTGGCGAAGGTGTATTTCGAGCGCGGCGACACCTCGGAAATCCGTGCGTTTTTCTACACCGACCCGATCGTGCCCGGCCAACAGCAAGTGAAGGCGGTGCTGAACCTGACCGGCGATATCGAGCTTCGCCCGACCGCGACCGAACGTTTCGGCCTGGCCGACACCACGCGCTGGCCAGACGACCAGTTGGGCTGGCGCACCTCGCCGGTGGACCTGTCCTTTCTCAACGCGGCAGACAAACCCGCCGGCAAACGCGGCTTCGTCAAGGCCGCCGGCGAGCAGCTGCAGTTCGCCGACAACACGCCTGCGCGCTTCTGGGGCACCAACCTCTCGGCCTACGCCCTGTTCAACACCCCCGACGATGAAATCAAGCAACAGGCCAAGCGCCTGTCCGCGCTGGGGTTCAACCTGGTGCGGCTGCATCACCATGACTCGCCCTGGGTCAGCCCGAACATCTTTGGCGACGTCAAAACCCTGCGTGATACCCAGCAGCTGAGCGCGGCATCGCTGAAGAAGATCGACTGGTGGATCAAATGCCTGAAAGACGAAGGCATCTACGTGTGGCTCGACCTGCATGTGGAGCGCATCGTCACCGTCAATGACGGCATCTATGCCTTCGACGAGCTGGCCAAGGGCGAGCAGTACGCCGGGATCAAGGGCTATGCCTATGTGAACGTGGCCATTCAACAGGCGATGAAGCGCTTCGCCGAGCAGTACCTGACCCATGTGAACAGCTTCACCGGCCTGGCCTACAAGGATGACCCGGCGGTTGCCGCCGTGCTCATCACCAATGAAAACGACGTGACCCAGCACTTCGGCAACGCCCTGCTGCCGGACAAGGGCGTGCCCAAGCACAACCAGCTGTTCATGGACCAGGCCAAAGCCTTCGCCGCGCGCGCCGACCTGCCCGCCGACAAGACCTGGCGCGCCTGGGAGCCTGGGCCTGGCAAGCTGTTTCTCAACGAGCTGGAGCATCGCTTCAATGTCGACATGATCGACCACCTGCGCACCCTGGGGGTGAAAGTGCCCATCGTCACCACCAGCACCTGGGGTGGCAACGGCCTTGCCGCGCTGCCGGCACTGACCGCAGGCAACGTGATCGATGCGCACGGCTACGGGGGTATCGGCCAGCTGGAGAAGAACCCGCTGACCAGCGACGGCATGATCAACTGGCTGGGCGCCGCCCAGGTGCTGGGCATGCCGATGACCGTCACCGAATGGAACGCCGAGCCCTTCCCCCTGCCCGACCGCCACTCGCTGCCGCTGTACGTGGCCGGCACCGCAAGCCATCAGGGTTGGGACGCGATCATGCAATATGCCTACAGCCAGCAAGCGTTCATCGAAGGCTGGCGCCGGGCCGACAACTGGAATGCCTACAACGACCCGGCGATGATCGCCACCCTCCCCGCCGCAGCCTTGCTCTACCGCCGCGAAGACGTGCACCCGGCCACCACGCGGTACGTGTTCGCGCCCAGCGCCGAAACCTTGTTCAACCGGGCCATCACACCCGCCAACTCGGTGCTGCTGCGCACCGCCATGGAAAAAGGCCGGCTGCAGATCGCCATGCCGCAAACGCCGCAGCTGCCCTGGTTGCAGGCGGGCGCTCTGCCCAGTGATGCGCAGGTCTTGCGCGACCCTGACCAGTCGCTGCTGGACGCCAATGCCAGCGAGTCGACCAGCGACACCGGCGAGCTCAAGCGCAACTGGCAACAAGGCCTCTACACCATCGACACCCCGCTGACCCAGGCCGCAACCGGCTGGCTCGGCGGCCAGTCGTTGCGCCTTGGCGATATCGCGGTGCAGCTGAAAACCGCCTACGCCAGCGTGGTGGTGCAAAGCCTGGACGCCAAGCCGTTGAACCAGTCGCACAGCCTGCTGATTTCGCTTGGCAGCCGTGCCGTGCCAAGGCCCGATGACATGACCCCGTTCCATGTCGAACCGCTTGAAGGCACCTTGAGCATCCAGGCGCCCAAAGGCCTGAAACTGTATACCCGCCAGGCCGACGGCAGCGAGCAGGCACTGGCTTCGACCTACAAGGATGGGCGCTACCTGATCACCTTCGACGGCCAGCACATGGCCAACTGGCTGTTCTTGAAATAGCCATCTAGAGTCAATTCAGACCTGTATTCCAGGCATTCGACGCTGCGTCTGTTCCAGGAGGATTGGATGAAGTACTTGGTTGTCGGCGGTGCAGGCTATATCGGTTCACACATGGTCAAGCACCTGGTGAACGAGGGGCATGAAGTGGTGGTGGCAGATATCGAGCCACCTGCACCCGATGTCGAATGGGTCGAGCTGGATATCGCCGACGCAGGTGCACTGGACCGGTTGTTCGCCGACTACCACTTCAGCGCGGTGTTTCATTTCGCATCCTTCATCCAGGTGGGCGAGTCGGTCAGCGAGCCCGGCAAGTACTACCAGAACAACGTCGCGGCTACGCTGACCTTGGTTGAGGCCATGGTCCGCGCCGATATCAAGCACCTCGTGTTCTCCTCCAGCGCTGCCGTGTATGGCGACCCGCAGTACGTACCCATCGATGAACAACACCCCAAGGCGCCGATCAATCCGTATGGGCGCAGCAAATGGATGGTGGAGCAGATCCTGGAAGACTTCGACCGGGCGTATGGCTTGAAGTCGGTGTGCCTGCGTTACTTCAATGCGGCGGGGGCTGATCCAGAGGGTTTGCTGGGCGAGCGTCATGAGCCGGAAACCCACTTGATTCCGTTGATCCTGCAGGCAGCCTCTGGGCGGCGTGAGGCGATCACGGTGTTCGGCCATGACTACGACACGCCGGACGGCAGCTGTATCCGCGATTATGTGCACGTCGCCGACCTGGCGTCGGCGCATGCGCTGGCCGTGAAGTACCTGCTGGAGGGTGGCGCCAGTACGGCGTTCAACCTGGGCAATGGGTTGGGGTTTTCGGTGCAGGAAGTGGTCGATACCGCGCGGCGGGTCACAGGCCGGCCGATCACGGTGATCGAAGCGTCACGCCGGGAGGGTGACCCGGCGCGGTTGGTGGCGGATGCCGAGCGGGCGAAACGTGTGCTGGGATGGCAACCACGGTTTGCAATGCTGGAAGAAATTGTCGGTCATGCCTGGAATTGGGAGCGCAAGTTTCCTTGGCAGTGAAGCGCGTGAATTTCGCTTCCACGGATGCATCGCCGAGGATTGGAGCATGATCAGCACTCATGCCTCTCACTGAGCAACCCGCTGCGCTGTTGCGTCTTCCACCAGAAAGATCTGCCGTGGCAACTGGAACCCCCGCAGTCCGAGCAAGGCCAACGGCCCTCCCCCCAGTTCGGTGCGCAGATGCCAGGTCAGGCCAATGCCATCCGGGGCCTTCAACACCACGCG